>JAFWYD010000016.1 GCA_017517805.1 Akkermansia sp. | reverse complement strand
TTCTTTCATGCGGATAATCAAGTAAATACTTGTATGATACTCGTTGAATTATCCAAGTTGTTGAAAGATGGTAAGATTGACCGCCATGCCTCGCGCTCGTCTCAATTCCTGCAACTCGTAGATGCCGATTGAGGAAGCAGGACGAAGATACAAGAACAGATGAAGAACAGTTGCTTGACTGCTTTTATGAAGCAACACCGCTGACCTTTGAGCAGATGGTAAGGAAGTATTACAGGTAGCCAAGAAAACGCAAAGACTGATTGCGGGTTTGACTTTGTAAGACTGACTGCACAGAACTATACCCCTTACTCACACCACCTTTGATGGTAAGCACTTACCAAGAATGATTAAGCACAAAACTATTGTAACAATTTTTACGGAATTTTGATGCCGATTTTTCAACCTTGCTATCCTTTTATAATTCATAGCATTTTCTATGCCTTCCACACCATGATATCTTCATTTTGGCTAGATTGATGAAGCTGGATGTGCTTTTTGTTCTAAATTGTATTTTAAGAAATAAGCATATATTGGAGCACTTTTACCTACGTGCATGGAGATTTGTTAGAAAAATTTGATTTTGAAGTAACTTGACAAAGTAGCAAAAAAATAGTTAAATAATGTCGGTAATACCGTTATAAAACAACTGAAATACCGCCGTGAAGATATTTGACATAGTACATCTCAACAAAGCGCTGCTTCTGCTGAATGAGCAGCTGGTATTGAAGCAAAGCCCTCCTACAGAGTTGGTAGTATGAGGCGGCTCGGCTCTGATAGCATCGCATCTGGTTCAACGGACAACACAGGATGTTGATGTAGTTGCAATGATTCGTGCAGGGGTTTTGATAACAGCGGAGCCATTACCAGCATATCTTGTAGAAGCGGTTGTTAGGGTATCTGAGATTCTGAATTTACCCAATGACTGGTTAAACAATGGACCGGCGGCACAGTTTGACATGGGTCTACCCGAGGGGTTTTCGGAGCGATTGACAAAAGCTACCATAGGAGAGAAACTGACTATCTATTATATCAGCAGAATCGATCAGATATATTTCAAAACCTTTGCAGCCGCCGACCGCGGTGGTTACCATATAACAGACTTGCAGACGCTAATGCCAAGCCATGAAGAAATCTCCAACGCTGCTGCATGGTGTACAGAGCAGGATGTCTCAGAAGGATTTCGCATGCTTCTTAAGGAAATGTTAACACAAAACGGATGGAAAGATGCTGGTAGACAATTATAAAGAAGCATTACTCGATGCCATAATAGGGCTTTTGTGGCGTCATTGGTCACGGCTGGGGGTAATGGGTTACGAACAGCCGGGTAGCGATAGTACGTTTCTGGATCCGGAAGCGTTGCTGATTATTTCTGCCAGGTTTGCCCGATACGACCCGCGATTGTATGATTTAACGGCAGGGTGGCTGCTGCGCTTTTGTCGTTTGCTCAATCCCAATCGAATGAAATCCCTGCTAGGAAAAACAAGTGATGCCGATGTAGCATCTCTATCATACCTTGCATCATTGTGCAGTCAGTCGGGTGACAAACGTTGGTTGCCTTTGGCAGAAAAGCGAAAAGGAGGGACACTCCCTGAGGCAACACCTCTTTTTTTTCAAAAAGATGGTACACCGCTTACCTATTGTCCCAGGCCGGATGAACTCGCCATGAAATGCGGATTCATTCGCAATGAGTTCATTGCCACAAACAAACAGCATCGGAATTTACCGGAAACCAACGCTACGCTACTGTTGCGCAGTAGAGCCTTACTGGGTGTTTCCTCCCGGGCAGATGTTGCCTTAACGCTTTCTCTCTCATCATGCAATATCCAGCAGCTAGTCGATTTCTGCTCCTTTGCCAGAAGCTCGGTAAAAGAGGTGCTGGATGATTTAGAAACGGCTTGTGTAGTCAGCACCATAGGTTCTCATGCTCGAAATGTGGTGTATGTTCTGAATCACGCCGAGGAATTCAAGCAACTGCTTCACATCACTGCCCCATGTTATGCAGTGCATTGGTTCAAGATATATTCTGTTTTGATGCGATTATGGAATTTTGTGAACAATCCTCTGCTTTCTCGCGTGTCCGACGAGACCGTAAGAGGTGAGCTTGATATTCTTTTCAGAACAGAGATACAGCCCCACCTCATCCATTGCGGTATTCCTGCTATGCAGCAATTGACAGCAACATTACTGCAGAACCTGCCAACCCTCCTTTCCGAAAAATATTTTGAACCAGCATAGTGTGGCCAGCAGTAATGTATCACATGTGTGCCTGCTGTTCGCATGCGGTGTTTGGTATCATATTGCCACTTTCTATCGGTAATGACTCGTTATCAATAAAGCCCCGGGGACTTATTTCTCCAGGGCTTTGTTAATGAATTGTGAAATGACTCTTTACTTGCGGCGGCGGCGGGCAGCAAGACCACAGAGAGCCAGCAGGCTCAGCGTAGCCGTAGCCGGCTCGGGAACCACACGGTTGCTCAGCTGGGATACGCTGATGTCATAGAATTTCTGTTTGCCACCATCTGTGTAGAAACGAGTGCCCTCATCATTTTTAAGTGAAGTGTAAACCAGCAGGTCAGCATTATTCATAACAATGGTCTTGGTGTTTTCACCAGATGTGATGGTAAAGGTACCACCAACCACAGAACCTGTTGTATTCACATCTGCCACATAGGATAAGGTGACGCTAGTTTTCACACCAGCGGTAACCCAACCGGCATCGGTACTCACTTCAAAGGTATTATCCTCAATAAGGTTATTATTTGCATCAGAACCTGTTTTTTTATTGAAAATCATGAATCCACCATCTGCTCTTACATTAAGAACGATACCTGCTTCAAATCCATCTCTACGCGTGCCAAAGAGGGAGGCATTTGCAAGTGATGCGTCATCCAGGGTGAAAGTCAGCTCCCATGACTGAAGTTCACTAATACTCTCTGACCATTTCAAGGCCGCATTGCCAGATTCAAGCTTGCCATTGGTAGGAGAGCTAAGTGTGAGGGGAGCTGCCCCGGCAATACCAGCCATTGACATTAGTGCAATAATTGTCTTTTTCATGGTAATATATTCTGATTTAGTGTGATGCAGCTCAGTGCAGGGATACCTGTTTCCACGCGCGACGGAAGGACAAGAGACCTGCCTGACCTGCAGGGGCAGTATATCGCATTTTCTATGCCTCCCACGCTATGATATCTTCATTTTGGCTAGATTGATGAAGCCGGATGTGCTTTTTGCTCTAAATTGTATTTTAAGAAATAAGCATATATTGGAGCACTTTTTCAATGCACATGGAATGTTTTCAAAAAATCTGAATACTGGTCAACCAGGAGCAATTTCATTACACAAAGGGAATATAATTCTAATAAAACTTGCTTTTCGTTAAAAATATTACATAAAAGGATGGAAAGCTTGACGAAGGAGAGTATTTGTGCTAAAACTTCCCTGAAGGGATGAAAGTTGAACATTTGAAAGACCTGGGTTGCATGATACGCCAGCGTAGGAAGCAAGCAAAATTGACAATCGATATGCTGGCAGCAATGGCTATGTGTAGTCCTCGTTTGTTGGGTGAAGTAGAACGCGGAAAGCGAAATGTTAGTTTTGGGGTGGTGCTCGCAATATGCGCGCTACTGGGAATAGAGTTGCATGCTCAAGGAAGAGAGGAAAATAGATGACGACAGGATTAGAGATATACTATGGCGATATTCTAGTGGGGGTATTCGGTTTGACCTCGCAGGCTGATTATTATATCGAATACGCAGAGGGATGGCAGCAGCATGGATTTCCTGTTTCAGTTCATCTACCCTTGAGTCAAGCCCGACACGAAGGTAGACAGGTGGAATATTTTATAGAAAACCTTCTGCCCGAAGCAGAGCTGCGCCAGGCTATAGCCCGCAGGCATGGTATCTCGGAAAATAATTATTTTTCGATGATGCAGGCCATTGGTCGCGATTGCGCGGGAGCATTCTCACTAGGGGGAGCTCAGTCTGCCGGCAGATACGAACAACTCGATACCCCCCAACTTCGCGAATTGCTACAGAGTTTGCCGCAGTATCCCTTAGCAGTTAACCGACAAGGTGCCTCATTCTCGCTGGCAGGTGCACAGAATAAAATACCATTACACAAACGCGGAACTGTCTTTGAATTACCCTTGGCTGGTGCCGCCAGTAATTGCATTATCAAAACCCCGATGCAACATGCCCGGCACAGCGTGCTTAATGAGCTTTTCTGCATGCAATTGGCTCAGCGTGTATTAGGCGATGTTGCCAATACTGAATATCTTTTTCTGGATGATGTTTCGTCGCTTGTTGTGCATCGCTACGATAGAGTCATTGAGGGTCACCAACTGAAACGCATTCCACAAGAAGATTTCTGCCAGCTGTCCGCACTACCTTCGCGGTTGAAATATGAAAGTGAAGGAGGCCCCGGTTTTTCCGAATGCGCCAGGATTATTCGTACGTATTGCTCCATTCCGGCGCGGGAGTTACTGCGTATGCTGAAATGGAGCGTCTTCAATCTTTGCATCGGCAATATGGATGCCCACGCCAAGAATCTTTCTGTACTTACAAGTGGTACGCAGAAGAATCTGGCACCTTTCTATGATTTAATCAGTACCCTGTATTATGAGGAATTCAGTCAGGAACTAGCCATGAGTATCGGAGGTCGGAGGAATCCGGATAAAATCGGTTCAACACAGTGGCTGAGGTTTGCCGAAGATATCGGATTACCTGTTGCAATAGTACTGCAACAGGTACGGTATGTCATTAACCGCACGATTGATGCTCTGCCTCTGACTGCGGAAGCGCTTATGGCAAAGTTGCCTCACACAGCCTTTATTGCTGATTTGAAAAAGTTTATCTTGAATCGCTGTATTCTGGTACAACGGAAGTTGCAATAGCCGACATTCACCAAATTGCTCATCTGAACCTACTATTGAAACCATAAAACACGATTCCTCATAAAGGGGAATAGTTTGGGAATGTTATCGTGGCTTTACGGCATACACTCCTCGAGGTGGAATGGAGATTCCTTTTTATTCTTTGTCGGTATTTCAGTCGTGCAGCAATCGACATCACCATTTCAGCAGAACCTGCTGCCTGACCTGCAGGGGCAGTATATCGCATTTTCTATGCCTCCCACGCTATGATATCTTCATTTTGGCTTGATTGATGAAGGATGGGATGCAAATTTTTCAAGAATGTCTCAGACTGAAATCATGATAACAAAATGAGGTTTTCGTTTATTTCCTCAAGTAAGTGATTTCCGTGGAAGAGAAAAAACAGCTTGCAAAATCAGATTGTTTTAGTAGAATATAGGGCATGAAGTGGGAGAACATGTTAAAATGGTTGCTGCTGGTTGTGGTGTGCGTGGGGACAACAGCATGGGGGAACAAGGGGCCGCGGCCGTATGGACCTGTGCCGACGGAGCAGCAAGTCCGGTGGCTGCGGATGGAGTGGTATGCCTTTGTGCATTTTGGATTGAACACCTACACCGACCGGGAGTGGGGTTATGGAGACGAGGATGCGAAGTTGTTCAATCCATCGGATTTTGACGCAGAGGCCATAGTGAAAACATTCAAGGAGGCGGGGATGAGAGGTATGATATACACCGCTAAGCACCACGATGGTTTCTGCACCTGGCCCACGAAGTCCACGAAGCATAACATAACGCAGTCGCCGTGGAAGGGAGGCAAGGGAGATGTGGTGAGGGAGTTTGCGGATGCCTGCAAAAAGCATGATTTTGCCTTTGGAACCTACCTTTCCCCGTGGGATCGTAACTGTGCGGAATACGGCCGCCCCGGCTATCTGAGGGTATATTACAAGCAGATTGAGGAGCTGCTCACGCAGTATGGGCCCATCTTTGAAATATGGTTTGATGGAGCCATGGGGGGTGATGGTTACTACGGAGGAGCCCGCGAAGGCCGCAACATCGGCAGTGCAGACAACTATTACAACTATGCGCGCGTGGTGAGGCAGATACGCTCTCTGCAGCCGGATTGCATCATCTGGGGGGCAGCCGGGCGTGGTGATGCTACCTGGGCAGGTTCCGAAAAGGGCTTTGCCCGCCATTACCCGCTGTGGAATGTGCGCAATCATCAATGGATCTGTCTGGAGGCGGATACTCCCATCAACCACCGTGGCTGGTTCTGGCATCCGGGGCAGGGGGGGCATGTGAAGACCCCGGAGCACCTCATGCAGGTCTATCTCAGTAGTGTGGGTCGTGGTGCCAATCTCATCCTGAACCTGGCACCGAATCGCGATGGTCGGCTTGATCCGGCAGATGTAGCCTCGCTGCAGGCTTTTGGCAAGATGCGCCGTGAACTCCTGGCGCAGGATTATGCCCGCGGTGCCAAGGCCAGGGCGAGCTCGACCCGGGGCAGGAAATTCGGGGCTTCCAGGCTTACCGATGGCAAGATAGAAAGCTATTGGTGCCCGAAGGACAGCGATGATACCCCCACCGTGGAGCTGGAGCTTGAGAAGCCCACTACATTCGATGTGGTGCGTTTGCGTGAGCAGATCCGCCTGGGGCAGCGAGTCGAGGCTTTCCAGGTGGAAGCTATGGTCAATGGTGAATGGAAAACCATCATTCACCCCGGCCAGCCAGGCGAGAAGGAAGACAAGTTTGATGGTGTGCGCGGTGGCAAGGGGCACACTATCGGCAACCAGGTGTTGCGCTGGCTTGCCGAGCCTGTGACGACCGACCGGGTCCGGCTTACCATCACCCGCAGTAAAGCCACTCCCTGCATTTCAGAATTTTCGCTGCTGTGCATGCCTGGTGTCACGCAGCCGGAACCTGTTGCGAGTGAAGATACTGCTGCTGGTACCCTGCCGGTGGAAGGCTGGAGCTACAGTGGCTTTGCAGCAGAGAAAGCCCCGCTTGCCTTCGATGGCAGGGAGGACACCATGTGGGAAGCCGGTAAGTGCCCCGCGCACTTTGTGGTGGATATGAAGAAGGAGCACACCCTCAGCGGTTTTGCCTACCTGCCGCGGCAGGATGGCAGCACCCGGGGGATGACCAGCCGCTACCGGGTGGAACTCAGCACCGATGGTTCGAACTGGACCAAGGTCAGCGAGGGTGAGTTCGGCAATCTGCGGGCCAACCCGGTGGAGCAGATTATCAGTTTCCCGGAGCAGAAGGCACGCTATTTCCGCTTCTTCTCTACTGCTGCGCTTGATGGTGATGGCAGTTCTGCCGCCGAAATCAAAATTTACGGCAAATGAGGCAATGGAGAAGTACGAGGTACAAAGTGGGAGGTATGAGGTATCAATTCTGGCAGGCTGATGCCTGCAGGAGTATTCTCATGATAACTAATGGCAAGCCGCCGGGAGGGCCTAACTTTCACTTTGTAGCTCTGGCTCCGTGCTTCGTACATTTGCCGGGACGATAAATTACCATTTTACGGGGAATTCATCGAACAGCCGTCATAAACTCTGACGCAGTACCTGAAATTTTGCGCAGGGGAATGACCTACCCTGCCATCGGCTGTTTTCCTTCATCTAGAGATTTACAGGTGTAAGCCGCTAACTTTCAATTTGTCAATTGTAAATGTCAATCGTAAATCCACGTACCCCAAATCTTTGGGATACGTGTGGACCCTGGGTTCCAGCATTCTTTTTGCTTGAAACGCGAAGGCCAACATGCTAGGGTAGCAACGTAAGAATTGACCCGGAATCATAGACCATGAAAGCTGGAACCTTTATCAAGTTGCTGATAGTGCTGCTCATCATAGCAGGGGGTGTATATTGGGCAAAGCCTGAATTATTTGAGGATTACCTGCCAGAAAGCCTGACAGGCAAGAAGGCAAAGGTGAAAAAGGCAAAGAAAGTAAAAAAAGCCAGGAAAGTTGAGAAGGTAAAAGCGCAGGATGAGAAAAAATCTGAAGAGCCCGAAGTGATACAAGCTGCCGAAACTCAGGAGAGTGAAGAAGAAGCGGCAGAGGAGGAAGAAGATACAGCAGATGCGCCTGCCCCGGTGCCGACAGAGCTGGGCAAGGTACCCGCCAAACTGAAGAATATAGGTATCATCAAGGGCGGGGAGTGGAAAGATTGCGCCAAGGTGAAAGCACGCCTGGAAGAGAAAATCCTCTCCGGGCTGGGGGGTGCCAGCGATGCAGAAATCAGCAAATGGGTACGCAAGGATAAGAATAAACTGCTGCTTGCCCAATGGGTGGTGGCAGATGCCGAGTTGCGCGCCCAGCAGGATCTTGCTGATGCTAAGGAAAAACGCGAAGCTGAACTGGAAAAAGCGCGGATTGAATTCGAAAAGCTTCAGGAGCAGCAGAAGCTCGCAGGCAAGCCCGGAGCTGCACTCGTCTGGAATACCCGCCAGGCTCAGCAGAAATATGAGAAACTCCGCGCGGCGGCAGGAAGCGAGTACAGCTTCAGCGAGAGTGTGAGCGGGAAATCCAGCAGCAAGCTCATGGACCAGGTGGGAGGCAGCGAGGAATGGATGAGCCACTTTGCCTTCAGCGGCGAATGCGTGCGCCCCGGTATGGCCTTCGCCATCCTCAAGAAAATTTACCAGCAGCATCCCGATATGCTTACCGACCGCATGGTGCGCGATATCGCTACTGCTACTGCGCTGGAGTATGCCAAATCCAACTGGGACCAGCAGGATGCTGTGGAACGTGCCAACTTCTACATCAAGGCCTGGAAGGATGATCGCCTCAACACAGCCTTCGATACCCTGCCCATGTGGCAGCGCCGCATGGTCTGCGGCTGCAAGGGCGATAACCCCTACGGCTCCGTCGAAAGCCTCCAATGGGCGCTGGATAACTTCCACCTGCCTGCCGACCGCTACTCCGGTTCCTGCTGGCGCTGCGCCTACCGCCTCAACAACATCTATGGCGACAGCATCCACGGCCCCATGTACTATGCGCCCTTTGAAGGCAGCCTGGGGCAGAACCGCGAGGCCATGACATACCATGTGGGTGGTGTGTGCGGCAGTTTGTCTCACTTTGGTGCCTTTGCTGCCTTGGCAAATGGCGTGCCGGCTATGACAGCTGGTGAACCGGGTCACTGTGCCTTTATCGTGCTGGTAGGCGATAAGTGGACTCCGGCTTATTCTTTGAGCTGGCAGCGTGGTCTGCACTGGCAGGTATTCTCGCAGGTGCACACCTATTCCTCCCTGCATGCTGCTACGGAGCTTTTCTCACCCGAGCAGGAGAAAGCCACCATGAAATCGCAGGCTCTGCGAGTGCTGGGCGGAGTCAAGGCTGCTGCCGGCAAGGTTGAGGAAGCCGCAGAGTGCTATCAGAAAGCAGCTGAATGCCAGCCGCGCAACTACATGGCCGTGCGCGAGTGGCGCCAGATGCTCGAACAGGCCCAGGGAGATACCCGCGCCCTCTGGAGCAAGCTCAATGACACCGTGTGCGAGAAACTCGTACCCCTTTACCCGGAGCTGGCCTCTGAGCACATGCACAAGGGTCTGGCCGCCGGACTGGCTGAGCATCTCGACAAAAAGCAGTTGAAGAAGGCCTACATGAAGTTCTGGAAAAACATCAAGGTCATGGGCCCCGACCGCTGGCGCATCGAAGAACTGGGCAACAAGCAACTCTCCCTCATGGGAATTGAAAAAGAAGTCGACTCGCTTTGCGACTACTATGCCGATGTGCTGGGTGCCACCGTTTCCAACAGCGAATATGCTCCCGCCATCCTGAACTGGGGGAATGAAATCGGGGCCAAGCTCGATGCCAATGGCAACACCCAGCTCATGAAAGCCATACTGGCCGGTATCGGCAAGGGTGGCGACATGAGTGCTGAAGACCGCGTCAAGTTGCTTTCGCCCGCTGTTCTGGCCGCTGAGAAGAACCGCGACCTGGTTTCCTTCCAGGCTATAGCCAGGATGATCAAGGACTCTGGCTACGAGAACAAGGATATCAAGATGCCCGAATTCGAAGCCTACCCCGGCAAGCTGGCCTCGACCGGAGGCATGGTGTGGACCAGCTCCACCTCCCAATGGGATAAGCCGCAGGAACACGCCGGCCTGCTGACTCCGGAGGGCGGCTCCTTCCACACCGCCAAGGACCAGGATGCCTTCGTGGCTGTTGAGCTTCCGCGCCAGGTGGAAATCACCGGCATTGTGCTTGTGGGCATCAATGGCAATCTGCACCGCTGCAACAACATGAAGGTGCAAGTCTCTGAAAACGGCACAGACTGGACCGATGTGCATGATTTCGGCCCCTGCAATCAGCGCGTCATGCGCAGCGACCTGAATGGCAGAAAACCCGTGGCCAAATACGTGCGCATTGTGCGCCAGGGAGGCCCCGATTTCTTCCATCTCAACGGTATCTATATCTACGGCAACCAGGCTGCATAAGCAGCCCTAACCCCCTACACGTTTCGACAACATGAAAAACATTTCCACCATCGCTATGCTGTCCCTGGCTGCGCTGACCATCCCCGCAGGAGCCTACCAGAAAGCAGAGAATATTGAAGAAGCTCAGTCCAAGGCAGGTAAGGAAGGCATTGTCCTGGTTACCTATGCCGAAGGCTGGGATAAATACAGCAAGAAAACCGCTATGGACATGCTGGAGAGTCCGGCGGTGAAGAAAGCATTGGGCAACGCCGTGGTGCTCAAATGGGGAGTTCCCAATGTGAGCACCAAGGAGCAGAACGAGGCCAATGCCAAGCGCTTTGGTAAAATCGACCTCAGCTTCCCGGATCGTTACCCCGCCTTTATTTTCTACAACAAGGAGGGCTACCGTCTGGCTGACCTCTGCATCAGCTTCGATGAGCGCAAGAAACACAAGCTCATGGCCCGCCGCATCAAAGAGACCATCAGCGCCATGGAAAAGCAGGCAGATCTCCTGGCCAGGGCCGACCAGGCCAGCGGATTGGAGCAGGCCCGGCTGCTCGGAGAGGCCTCTGTTGTGCCGGGGCTTCGCAAGCCGAAGGATGTCGCCAAGCGCATCCAGCAGGCAGACCCCGATGGTAAGACCGGCATGCACCAGCTCGTCACGCTCAACCTGTATGCAACTGCAATTGAGAGTGCCGGCACGAAGGATTGGGAAGCTACCCTGGCTGAAATCAAGAGCATCATGAAGAACCCGAACCTGAGCGTTGACCAGCAGCAGCAGGCCTGCTGCATCTGCATCGGTCTGCTGCGCCGCCACGGCGGCCTGGCGCGCAAGGAGGAGCTCAAAGCCATGATTGATAAGCTGGAATCGCTCAACCCCGACAGTCTGCTGGGGCAATCGGCCAAGGATGCCCGCCGCCTCTGGGTGCGCGACCTCACTCTTGCAGAAGGATGGAGCCCCGATGTCATCCCCAGCGATACCACTCCTGTTGAAATCATGGGCGAAATCCCCATGAAGAGCGCTGGTACCTATACCGTCACCTTCAAGTATACGAGCGGCACGCATGCCGCCCGGATTGCCGCCCTGGAGCTTTACGATGGCAAGAAGAAAGTGGCAGAAGACCGCCACACCGGCTCCACCGGGCACCAGAGCAGTAACAACGTCTACACGCTCAACGTGCCGGCCAGTGTGCGCAATCCCAGGCTCTACGTCACCTTCGACATGGCTTCGGACCGCAATTCCTACGGCACGATTACCGTGGAGAAGAAGTAAGAATCCCCGGTTTCTGCAGAAAAGCGTCATCCTCAGGGCAGGGCAGTCAGCATAGTGTCCCTCTTCCAGCTAGTGACCGACTACAAACCGTCGGGCGACCAGGAGCAGGCCATTGCCAAGCTCCTCAAGTCGCTGCGGGCTGGAAACCGGCACCAATGCCTGCTGGGGGTCACCGGCTCGGGCAAGACCTTCACTATGGCCAATCTCATTGCGGCGCAGGATAGGCCGGTGCTTGTGCTCAGCCACAACAAGACCCTCGCTGCCCAGCTCTACTCTGAGCTGAAGGCCTTTTTCCCGCACAACGCCGTCGAATACTTCGTTTCCTACTTCGATTACTACCAGCCCGAGGCCTACATTGCCAGCACCGATACCTACATCGAAAAGGACAGCGCCATCAACGAGGAAATCGACCGGCTCTGCCTGAATGCCATGCGCTCCCTCCTGCTGCGGCGGGATGTGATAGTGGTTGCTTCCGTCTCCTGCATCTACGGCCTGGGTGCGCCGGAGGACTACCGCAACCTGACCCTCTCGCTGCATGTGGGGCAGGAAATGGATCGCGATGCCATGCTGGCCTGCCTGGCCGAGCTGCTCTTTGAGCGCAACGACTACGATTTCCAGCGCGGGTGTTTCCGGGTGCGCGGCGATGTGGTCGAAGTCTACCCCGCGCAGAGCGATGGCGAGGCCATCCGCGTCGAGTTCTTCGGCGATGAGATAGATGCCATCTCGCTCATCGATGCCGGCACCGGGCGCGTACGCGAGCGCCTGCAGAGCTACCTCTTCTTCCCGGTCAAGCAATATGTCTCTGCGCCCGAAAAACGCCTGCCGGCCATCCAATCCATCCGCAAGGAACTGGCAGAGCGCGTCGAATGGTTCGAGAAGAACAACAAGCTCATCGAGGCGCAGCGCCTCAAGATGCGCACCGATTACGACCTGGAACTCATCAACGAAATCGGCTTCTGCAAAGGCATCGAGAACTACTCCCGCCACCTGGCCGGGCGCGCCCCGGGCAGCACCCCCTCCACCCTGCAGGATTACTTCCCGGCAGACCACCTCACCATCATCGATGAATCGCACGCCACCGTCCCCCAGATAGGCGGCATGTACGAAGGCGACCGCTCGCGCAAGCAAGTGCTCATCGACCACGGCTTCCGCCTCCCTTCCGCGCTCGATAACCGCCCGCTGCGCTTCGATGAATTCATGAACCGCCAGGCCCAGCTCGTCTACGTCTCGGCCACCCCCGGACCCTTTGAATATGTGAACTGCGTTGCGGGCAACCAGAGCTACATCCCCGTGCTCAAAGCGCGGCGTGGCAACACCCACGCCCGCAGCCGCGAAGCCAGCCAGGCCATCACCCGCGCGCCCGAGGGTTTCCGCGGTGTCTTCTTCCACCACCTCAGCGAACTGCGCGTGCCGCCGCACTCCAGCGCCGCCCCGGTCGCAAGCTTCAACCCATCTGCATTGGCCCAGCCCCTCATCGTGGAGCAGCTCATCCGCCCCACCGGCCTGCTGGAGCCGAAAATCACCCTCCACCCCCTCGATGGGCAGATTGATAAAACCATCGAGCTCTGCCGCCAGCGCGTCTCCGTGCGCGAGCGAGTGCTCGTCACCACCCTCACCAAGCGCACCGCCGAAGACCTCACCGATTACCTCCGCAAAGTCGGCCTGGAGGTCGAATACATCCATGCCGATGTCGATGCCATCGAGCGTGTGGAAATCCTGCGCAAACTCCGCGCTGGCAAGGTCGATATCCTTGTGGGTATCAACCTCCTGCGCGAAGGCCTCGACCTGCCGGAAGTCTCCCTCGTCTGCATCCTCGATGCCGATAAGGAAGGATTCCTGCGCAATGAAACCAGCCTCGTGCAGACCGCTGGCCGCGCCGCGCGCCATGTGCATGGCGAGTGCGTGCTCTTCTGCGATGTCGTGACCGATTCCATCCGCCGCCTGGTCGAGGAAAGCGACCGCCGCCGCGCTATCCAGCAGGCCTACAACGAAGCCCACGGCATCACCCCGCAGAGCGTCTGCCGCGCCGACCAGAGCACCCTGCGCCTCTACACCCCCGATGAGGAACTGGAAGATGCCGATGATGACTTTGGCACCCTCATGGCCGGGGAAGGGGATGACGCACCCGATGTGGCCGCCGCCATAGCTCGCCTGGAGAAAGAAATGCGCGAGGCAGCCGCCCGTCTCGACTTCGAGGTCGCTGCCGTGCTGCGCGATAAGATAGCCCTCTTGAAGAAATCCGGCTCAGGCCTGGCGCGCAAGTGAGAATAGGCTGTACATTGTGATAACTGGTGGTATAATCGGGAAGTCTCTTCTATTCCAATCATATCACTATCATGATGAACAGATTTTTCCTTACTTGCCTTCTGGCGTTGGGCGGTGTGGCAGCAGCCCTGACTCCGCAGGAATTCCAGCAGCTCTATGAGAGCAAGGATAAGACCGCAGATATCTGCTACCAGCTCTACCAGGCATACGCCGAGGGTGATGGGGTGGAGGCCGATAAGAGCCAGGCACGCAAGTGGCTGCTGGCGGCGCATGCCAGCGGAAAAATAGATGCCGGCAAGGAAATCCTCCAGCAGCCATGGCGCAGGAAGGCCAAACTGAAAGCCAGTATCCAGATAAGCGAAGTGAGTGCCGAGAAAGCTCATGCGCTGGGAAAGGAACTGGTGGAATTCATGCTGGAGAATGGTGGCCGGAAATTGATAGGCATGAATATGCTGCCGGCAGAAAAGCCCTCCAAGAAGCTGGTGAGCGGTGTGCGTACCTTCATTGCAGATGGTGCCGATTTGAATGTCTGCGTGCGCGAGCAGAGTGATATGGTGGTGGCGACCGCTCTGTATCTGGCCTGCAAGATGGGGGATGCGGCACTCATAAACCTTTTGATTGACCACGGTGCCGATCCTAACTTCATGGGCGGGCTGGCGATGGAGGCTTTTTATTTCCCCGCCCCGCCGCAGTTCACCCCCAGCGTGGAGCAGATGCCCGGTGTACCCGCTTCCATGCTCAAGGGCATGAAGAAAACCCAGAAACGCGGAACCAAGGACAAGAAGAACCAGGAGAAACGCGTGCAGAAACTCTTTGCTCTGCTTGTGAAGAAAGGAGCAGATGTGCGGATGTGGAGCCACGTGGGCTGGTCGCCTGTCTATGCCGCCGTGAATGCCAACTCTCCCCTGGGGGTGCAGATGCTCACCAAGGCCGGTGCCGACCCCGACCAGAAACAGAACCCGCACGAGGTGGCGCACCACAGTCTATCTGCCCGTCGCATCAGCTATCTCACCCATGGCTTCGGCGTAGAGGAGGAAGAAACTCCGCTGAATACCGCTGCCATCTATGCCAGGGCGGAGGTGGCCGAGGCTTTGCTCAAAGCGGGTGCCAGCGCATCCCTTTCCAATGCCCGGGGTGAAACACCCCTGCAGAAAGCCCGCCAGATGCAGGAACAGCTGGAGGCCAAGCCGGCAGCTCAGCGCGATTCCCGCCTCATGCAGGGTACCCAGGCCATCCTTGAACTGCTTAAGTAAGTTTCAGTACAAGCTGCTTATCCCCAAATAGTAAGAAGCTAATATCCAAATAATCAATCGTCATTTGCTCAATCGTCAATCCGAGTGTCTGCTTTTTTCATGATTGACGCTGCTGCACAAGGTGCTATACTGGTGGATAAGGCAGTAGTATTATGAAAAAGCGCACTCTTCTCATTGGTCTGGGTGGCACAGGCGGGCAGGTATTGCTGGCCTGGCGCCGTGCTCTGGCAGCAAATGGCATGCCCCCGGCCGGGGATGATATCTCGTGCCTGTACCTCGATGCCGCGGATGATGTGGCAGGTACTGCTGCGTGGTGCGAATATGCTGCAGATATCCCCTTCCTCCATCTCAGGGCAGAAGCCCGCTCGCTCAACGAAATGGAGCAGAATCCCGAGCTGAGGGACTGCGTGGGCGGCATGCGCTGGCAGCTGGCGGAGCATCTGCAGGTGCCGGTGTATGAAGTAGAGAAAGCCCTTGCAGAGCTGCCTGGGGCAGGGGGGCTGCGCCGCTATGGCTGCGCTCTGCTGCTGCAAAGCTGGCCTGCGGTGCTGCGCCTGCTCAAACCCCTGGTCGAGGGGGATTTGCAGCTGGAGGTGCATGTGTTCTTCTCTGCCACCGGCGGTACTGGTGCCGGGGCTGCCATGGATATGCTCTCGTATCTGGAAAAAGTCTGTCTCCGAAAACCCGGCAGCGTGTTGTTACCCTACGCCTTCTTCGGCGGTACCGCCACCCACGAGCACCGCCTCGCTGCCGAACTCACCGAGTGGCTCGACTGGGCAGATGAAGACCTTGTGCCTCATTGCTACCTCAGCACCCCGGTGGCTGACCTGCCTGCCCAGGTGCAGTCCCTCGCGCGGGCTCTCGCCTGCGGCCGTCAGTTCTTCTACATTGGCGGTGAGTATTACGACCACCTCTACGACCCCATCCGCCCCCGCGGCAGCGCCCCGGGCGACCGCTTCGCCTCCCTGGGCTTTGCCGCTGGCCCTGCCGACAGGACCGACTGGCTGGCCACTCTGGCCGCTCCGCTCGAATTGCAGGCCGAGGGCAGGGCGCCGCGCCGCACCCTCCTGGTAGCGCTCCCCCACACCACCCCCGACCCACGCGGTGCCGAAATGGAGCTGGAAGATGCCCTCGATGACGGTTTGTTCCCCTTCCGCGTGAACGATTCAGCCTGCTGTTGCATGGCACCTGGCGATGCTGCCCAGGCTGTGCTGATCACCAACGGCATCTCCCCTGCCAGCGTGACCCTTTTTGCTCGTCTCCCGGAATCCGGCGACTACTTTGCTGCCCGCAACGACCAGTAACCATCTCTCCTGCCCCCTCGAACCAGCCAGCAAAGTTATCAAAACTTATACCAGCTTATAGTGGGATATATGGCCATATATGTGGCACGCAGTGCCGCTTTCATACTGGCGCAGCAGGTATTTCATGCGCAGCGGCAGCTGCGCTTTCGTACCACAGCGCAGCTGTGGTATTTCCATACACCGCCTCTGCCGGTGTAATTCATTGCGGCCCGCAGAGCGGGCCGACCCGTTACCGCTGCATGAGCAGCGGTACTCCCGATGCCGCCGCACTCTGAGCCCGTGAAACGGGCGGTATATTCATAGCGAGAGTAAGTATATTGATGTTATGCTGGGAATCTCTCTGGAGATGACTCACCCGGAAAATCCCCGCCACATGCACCAGCAGTATAGAACTCTGAAATAAATGATGCGGCAGTTAAAAGAGGATACCTTGACAAAACGCCGGAGTGGAATTTGTGTGTGGGTCTCTTTGTCGGAGCACGGGACTTCAGTCCCGAAACCACGGTGCATTTTATCGGGACTGAAGTCCCGTGCTCCGAGAACAACAAATTCTCATCTATCGCTTCTCCAATGCGTGCAATACATCCTTCTTGAATTGCCGCATTCATAATTACCGGTGCAATAATCTCGCCAGATATAGAAAAAATCCTGAATTTTCGCCGTCTTTTCGTCTTTTCTGCTTGCTTTCGCGGCATATTTGGCTATGATGATAGGGTATAACTTTGGGTGGACTGTCTCTACCCGGGAAAAATCGATTTTACCTCCATACACAAACTTATGAAATTACACCTCCCGAAATTACTCCGCAATGCCGTGCTCGCCTGCATCACAGCCGTAGCCGGCATTTCCACTACTGTGGGTACAGCTGCTATTACAGGCGGCGTTGTGACCTTCGCCATGTCGCAGCAGCAGGCTGCAGCTGCAACTCCCACCATTGCAGATGGTGTGGCCACCTTTGCCGGTGCCAGCAATTCGAATATCCAGGCTGCTGATATTGGTGAGGCGAAGAAAATTATCTTCAACATGGAAGACGGTGGTACCGCCAACTGGTTTGGAGCTGGTAATAAGTTTGCAGCAGATGTTGATGTACAGATTGGTGATGGTTCGGAAGGCCAGGGAGGCTTGTACATCAATAACGGTAACAGTGGTTATCATGCGGTATTCAGAGGTGCACTCAGCGGTACCGGTATGATCAGCAAGAAAGGCGCTGGTGTTAACAACACGATTCAGTTTCATGGCGACACTACCGCCTATAACGGCAACGTGGAACTTCAGTCGGCTGAGAACTTCACCTTGATTATTGGTGGCGCTCACGAAGGCACTACGGCTACCGCCGGTACGACCTCTGCGACATCCGGCGTTTTCGGTTCTGGCAGCATTACCTCGACCGCAGCCGCCAACCGTACTTCAACCGTCAAGATTGCCCATGCAGCTTCTGCGACACCCGTTTATGTCACCAATGCCTACACGGCCAATGGTGCAGGTAGCGATTACCTGATAGTGGAAGGCGGTGCAGATTACATCTTCACCAAGGATTGCGTTGCAGAGAATTTCTCCCTGAATGCAGGCTCGGCCACTTTCCAATCCGCGTTGACCCTGAATGGTACGGTGGCACTTCGTTCTACCATTACAGCCCAGGGGGCTGTCACCCTGGGTGAGAATGTGGTATTTGACCTCACGAACCTGACCGCCACGGATGGGGTGTATCAGCTTTTCAGCAACAATGTGGACCTGAGCACGCAGGGTCTGGATGTGAGCAACATCACAGGCGTATTAACAGCAGGAAAGGAATGGACCTTTAATTCCAACGGCTCCCTCTCCTATGTCGTAGTGGCTAATTCGCTCACCTATTCCGGTGGTACATTGTCGCTGGGTGTGGGTAGCACCCTGGATGGCGGTGCCACATTTGCCGATAACGATATGGTGACTTTCCAGACGGCAGATGCCAATGTGACGCTGGCCGGAAGCATTACCTCCAGTCTGCTGACGGTGAATGAGGGAGTGACTGTGACTCTGACCGGTGGGGAATATACCATGAGTGGAATTTTGGACCTCAAGGGTACAATCGTGTTGAAAGACCAGAAGTTTGCCGGCATGCAGCTGGTGGATGCAAGCACAGGCACGATTGTGACAGATTGGGGAACCCAGCATGGTAATTCAGGATGGATACCCGCTGGTTTTGCCGGTGATCTGGTGGTTCGCGGCGGTCGCATGGAATCTCAGGGAGCGAAGACGTACGACAGCGTGGTTGTTGAGGATGGTGGCCAGTTGATGATACGCGACAGGGTGACTTCCAATATGACGATTTCCGGTCGGGGCTATGCAGCTGAGTCTGACAAGGCTTCTGCCCTGAAACTTGCCGGTGGTTCCCAGGGCGATAACCAGGATAATGCCGGTAGCTTGGGTGGCCAGGTTTTCGGCAATGTGACCGCTGTCGGAGATGTGGGCTTGTCGGTGTGGGGGTCTGAATTGGGGGCTATCAATGGTTCGCTTACCGCAGATTCTGACGTGTACTACAACGAGCATGGTAGTGATACTGGTACGCTGCGACTCAAGGGCAATGTATCCGTGGACGGTACCATGCATGTGATGCATGGTACCATCTGGCTGGGTGATAACCAGAGCAGCAACCATGTATACAGCATTGGAACGCTCAAGATGTATAACGGGACCAGACTGGTCATCCACAGCAACGCCACCGATAGCAGCTCTACCAACATCGAGATGAACGGAGCCACTCTCCGTGTCTGGGATATGAGTTCCACTAACGACTACCTGAAGTTAGGTAATCTCTCGCTGACGGGTGAGAACACTATTTCCTGGAAGTGGAACGGTGGCCTGAACTTTACCTCTCTGACTGGTGAAGGCTCGCTCAAGCTTCAGGGAGCCGCTGCCGGTAACCCCGAATGGCTTCACCTGGGAAGTGTCAAGGATTTCAATGGTACCATTGTCCGGGATACTGCAGTAGGCACGACTCTGGAATCCCTGACCATTGGAACGGTCGATGTGGGCGCGGGTCTCACCACCACCATCTCTACAGAGTTTACAGCCAAGGATTTTTCCAAGCGTGGCGAAGGTGCGCTGAGTCTTGGTGCGGTTGTTACGGTTGAAGGGGATTTGAACGTTAATTACGAAGGTTCTCTTACCCTTGCCGATGGTGCCTCCATCGTACTGGGCAGCAATCTGGGGGTTCTGCATTACACAGGCGATAATGCCAAGGTGATGAATCTGGGCAGCCTTGCTACCAATGTCGCCATCGATATTATGGGGGTGGATGCCTCCACGCTGGCATCGGGCATCGACCTGGGTTTTGCCGTTGCTGAGGATGGGCTGGATGCTCTGAAGGGCTATCTGGATGTGGTTGGCTACGCCGATAGTGATATCACTCTGACGCGTGGTGACAATGGCAATGCCTGGTTGAGCACGAGCGCAACCCCGACTTCGGACTGGGATATCAACTGGGGTGCTGCTGGTCTGAAAGGTGCTCCGACTGTCCTTGAGCCGGTAGCCGTAGCAGAGTCTCTCGCTCTTGCCGGTAATGAAGCGTATGATAAAGAAGGCTATGTCGCCATTAATGCCACAGGCGGTGGGGAGAATGTCATCATCTATGGTGGTAAGGTTCCCGGAGAGGGTGGTAGTGGCATGTCTTCTTCTGAGTCTGTGTGGATTAAGGCCAGTGACGGCAAGTTCCTGGGATTGATTGGTGCGAGCCGGGCTCAGAACTGGATGGGCGGTAGCGGCTGGAATCTCAACGCCGATACACACATCGCGGTTGAAGGAGCAGAGACCGAGGTGGGGCACATCATCGGTGGCTATATCCAGGAGTGTCACAGCCCGGTGTTTAACGGCAATTCCTATATTTCTGTGAAAGATGGCAAGGTGACCGGCAATATTGTCGGTTCGAGTGCCACGGTTGATGGTGATAACTACACATCCTACCACAACGGCAGCACCAATGTGTTCATCTATGTGCCGCTGAGCGATGCGACTACCGCAACCAGCCTGGCTCATGCAACCGAGGATCCGACTCACGTAGTCGTGGGTGGTGGTATTTCTCTTGTGCATTCTGGCAATTCAGGGCGCGTGGCTCGTTATCAGATGACGGGCGAGACTAATGTGACCATTGATTTGTCGGCCTACAGCGGCAGCGAGACCACCTTTGCCAAGGCTGTGTATGGTGGTAACTACACAAACCGTACAAATGGTGACTGTGTTTCCAAGATAATTGGTGATACGAATGTGACCATCAAGGGTGGCAATATTACCTTCAACAAGGATATTGTCGGCGGTTCATTGATGCGGCGCGGCGATGCAGAGATTAGTGGTACTGCTTCCCTGGATATAGCCTCCGGCACGTTCACGGGTAATGTGGTAGCGGGCTCGCATTCGGCCGAGGGTGTCGCAGCAGGCGATACTTCCTACGTAGGAAAAACGGACCTGAAGATTTCGGGCGGTACGTTCACAGCTTCCGACAGATCTGTCATCGGTGGCTCGTTCCTGCATTCCGGTGCAGGTGCTGTTGAAGTGGGTTCGGCCAATTCAACGATTGCTGGTGGTACGATTACCGACCTGGTGGGTGGCCATCTCATTGGGGGTGATGGTACGACTGCGGCAAATGGCACGCTTGGTGGTGCCACCGTAACGGTTTCAGCAGGTACGGTTACCAACTTGATTGGTGGTTCGCGTGTCTGGCGCAATCACGCCGGTTCTACGGTGCAGCAGGGAGATATTGTCATTGAGCTGCAGGGTGGTACGGTGTCTGGCAGTCTGTATGCGGCAGGTTCCCAGAAGGGTGATACCAAGATCAGCACGGCCAGCACCACGGTAAAGATTCACAATAATGCATCCATCAACTGCACGGTGTCGGGCGGCTATGAGTACGCTTCCGGAAAGAGTGGCTCTACAGTAACCGGTGATAGCACCTTGCAGTTCATTGGTGATAATAGCAACCGTCATGGATTGCTGTTCAAGGATTTCACCGTTATTGATGTGGATAACACCGCTACGCTGGGTGCCTTGCAGTCCGCCGGCTTTACCAAGAAGGGAACCGGTAACCTTACTATCAAGTCCCACGGCAACAACAATATCGCCTCTGCCACGGTTGCAGCCGGTAGTCTGACCCTGAACGGTAGCTACAGCATTGCAGGCGGCGTGGAAGTACAGAACGGCGGTACCCTTATTACTGGCGGCGCAACGACCCTGGGTGGTGCGTTGACCCTGGCTGATGGTGCGGCTCTGAATGTGACGGCCGGTGCTCTGACTCTGGCGGGCGATGCAGGGGCAGCCCTCACTCTCAATGGCAAGGTTGCCCTGACTATGGGCTCTCTTTCTGGTCAGTCCATTACCCTGCTTGCCGGTGTGGCAAGCGGTGTTTCTGCCACAGAGGTTGCTGCTGATACTATTTTCAGCTCCATTACCAGCAATACTGAGGCTCTCGACCTGTCTGATTTCACGGTGAAGCTGGATGGCACTAACCTGGTGTTGGTAGATAACAGGGTGCTCACGAAGGAACTTACCTGGGATGCCGCCAACTCCACCTGGAAGGTGGGCAGCAAGTTTGGCTCTGCCGATGCTGATACCTTCGCCAATGGTGATACGGTGACCTTTGGTGCGCTGACAGAGGCAACCGAAGAGGTCACCATCGATGGTGCTGTTGAGGCTGCATCCGTTTCCATTGCAGCAGGTGCCGATAAGGTGTACAGCTTCGTCTCTGCCAATAGTGGCCAGTTGACCACCGCTACGCTGGAAATCGGTGCTGGTACGGCCAAGTTCGGTGCCGGTACACTCAACATTGGTGCGTTGGAGACGCTTACGGTCGATGGTGTGCTGGATATTTCCGCACTCCATAACAGTGGAGATGCTGTCGACGTGATGGACATGGTGGCATCTGCCACAGGTACTGGTACTGTGGTGCTGGGTGATTCCTGGTGGGCCAGAAAGGGCGAGGAACTTACCTACAATGTCAATATCGAGGCTACTGATGCACTCGAATTCAACAGCTATGGTGGTAGCCTTGTGCTGAATATTGCCAAGAATCTGACTATTACAGCCGATGATGATGCCGCAGATAATAAAGCAGGTGATTTGCTTCTGGATAACGCTGTCACCTTGAAGGTGCTTTCCGGTGCAAGTGTTGTCGCTGATGGCACCATTCGCCTTGGTCATGAAGACGGTGGTTCCATGGCAAGCCATGTCGAGCTGCAGGACGGTGCCTCCATCAAGGCTGCCAGCATCACGAAGACTGCTGCCACAGGTTCTACCTTCACCATGACCGGCGGCACGCTCGAGCTGACTGGTACTGGCGGTATTGCCCAGGGCATTGCCACCACCATCAGCGGTGGTACTCTCAAGGCTGGTGCCAACGGCTGGGGTATTACCGGTACGGTGACCGATGGTGCCGTTTCCGGTGCTACCATTGGCGGTGTGACCATCGAAACGGGTGAGGGTACTATCACCCTGACCAATGCTACTATCACCAGCCAGCTGAGCAATGCCAGCGGCAAGGTGGCCCTCGCGGGTACTATCAACGTGGATACCACGAACTTCACACCCGCAGCAACTCCTGTCACTGGCTACAGCGAAGGTCAGAACGGTTACCAGCGCACGGATTCCAGATATATGCTGGTCAGCACCGTGGGGAACCTTTCGGTGAGCGATGTGACCTGGCAGGTGAACGGCTCCACCGAGGGTGTATCCTATGCCGATGGCGGGGTGACGCTTGCCGGCACTTACGGCACAGAGTTCTACCTGCGTACAGTAAATGCAACGTACTCTAATCTGGCTGGAGACAACCACGCTGCTATGACGGCTGTTGTGCTGGATGGAGGCGGCCTGAATCTGAACCAGGCATTGAATGATGGTGTCACCATCAAGGTGCAGAAGGAAGGTGAGTCTGTGGTGGATGTCGCGAATGGTGTCACCCTGGCTTCTGCCAGTGTGACTTCCGATGCCACGCACAAGATGAAGCTGCATGGTGCCGGCACCTATGCTCTGGCAGATGGTGTCTCGACGCTGGGTGACGGTGTTGTGCTGGGCGATTGGACGGGCACGGTGAAGCTGACCAATGTGATTTCCAATGAAACATTGAACATTTCCACCACGCTGAATCCCCTGGCAAATGCCAGCAGCAGTGTGACGGCGACCAATGTCAAGGGCTACTTGGATACTGGAAATACCCTGACGGCTAATCTGGTCCTGGTCAATGCGGCAGATGATACATCGGCTATCTCCATTACCAATGGTAACGCCGATGATTCTCCTGGAACTCGCAAGGCTGTGATTTCTGGCTCTGTTTCGGGCGATGGTGATATAGCCTTCTCGACATGGAGAGGTATTAACAGCAAGTATGCGACCTATGAGTTTACGGGTGAGATTTCCGGCTGGACTGGTAGCTTCGTCAACAAGGGGCTTGGGCAGTACTCCGGTTATGCCAATGTTATCATTGCAGGTGATACTGAGATTAACGCAAGCGTGGTGAATGATGCTGATCGTTATACCGGGTCGAAGCTGTACCTGACAATTGGTGGTGAGAGCGATGTGGTCATGAATGGCGCGGTGAATGTGGACAAGCTTACCGTGAATCAGAACACCAGCTTCACGAATACCGTTGCTGCCACGGACATGGTGATTGCTGCTGCGGCAAGCGTAACGAATGACCTGAGTCTGACCACCCTGAACAATACGGGTTCGCTCACCGCCGCGGATAAGAGCATCACCGTAACAGGTGCTGTGACCGGTACCGGCAGCATCGACGCCGGGGCTCTTACCCTGCAGGCTGCCACGAACACCGTGGGAGCCCTGACTCTGAGCGGTGACCTGACGCTCGGCACGGCCGAGGCCACCAGCTCGCTGACGGCCACGAGCCTGACCATGGGTGCAACGGATTCCTCCGTGGTGCTTAATAAGCTGGGCACGAATCTGCTGACGGTGGATACGCTCGGCTCTGCTTTGAATGTGAGCATCACCGATGCCCTGCTCGAGGCGATGATTCAGGATGGTACTTCCAGCCTGGAGCTGATGACCCTCACCGATATCGGTTCCTACGAGCTGAGCCTGAATGGCGAGACTACCGGCTACGGAGTGGCTGATGGCCAGTATCTGCTGAAGCTGGATCGCGATGCAACCACAGGTGTGGTCACTCTCGTGGTGGCCAGCCAGGGTTCAATATGGGGCGGTACTGGCGATGATGCGGACAACCTGTGGAGCTCTGCCACGAATTGGAATGGCGGTGTTGTGCCGGCTGAGGATGAATCGGTTGTGTTCGATGGACGCGGCAGCAGCACAGTAGTGATTGACGGTGAAATCATGGTTGAAAACCTGACCTTTGCCACCAATACTGATACCACGGAAGTACCCGAACCGGTGACCGAATACACGCTGGAAGCTGGTGAAGGCGATTCCCTGCTGCTGGTAAACAGCAACCTGGCTGTGAACAACGGTTCTACCGTGAATGTTGCCACCGAGGTTGCTATCGCCAGCCATACCCGCATTGCCAATGGTGCAACGCTGACGGTGAACGAAGGCGGCACCCTGCGCAGCCAGAACGGTATTGAGAACAACGGCACCATCAATAATAACTACGATGTGATTATTGGTTCTGGTGTGTCTGTAGGCTCTGCCACGTCTGATACTCTGACCAACAATGGCACCTTCAACAACAACGCAGAAGGTGTGCTGACCGTGGGTCAGGACATCATCAACAGCGGCACGCTGAACAACGCTGGCGAACTCTCTGTCGCCGGTGCTGTTGACAACTCCGGCAGTATCGCGGTGACAGATGGCACCGTGACCATCGGTGTAACCGGCACGGCAGATGATGTCGTCAGCCTCGATAACAGCGGCACGGTGGCCGTGAGCGGTGGCGTGGTCACCATCAACGGCAGCGTGGAGAACAGCG
>JAFWYD010000007.1 GCA_017517805.1 Akkermansia sp. | reverse complement strand
TGCCGATGCCGGAGCTGTTGCCGAAGAATATCTCCGCGAAAGTCTCTGCCACAATGGCGCGTATGCCGCTGCGTTTAATGGCTTGCGGCGCATGCTCGCGGGAGGACCCGCAGCCGAAGTTTTCGCCACCCAGGATGATGGTGGCACCGGCATGCTGCGGGGCATCGATGGGGTGGCCCTTGGAGGAGCCATCCGCGTTGAACCGCTCGTCGTAGAACATGGTGCCGGCCAGTTCATCGAAGGTGATGCACTTCAGGAAGCGGGCAGGGATGATGCGGTCGGTATCCATATCCGCCCCGGCCACGGGAACGGCCTTGCCGCTGATGCTGATTATCTTGGTAAGAGGCATGTTGTGTGAAAAGGGGGGGGATGAGGGTTACTGGATATCGAAGACTTCGCGGGCATCGGCCACGCTGCCGGTGATGGCTGCGGCGGCGGCCATGATGGGGCTCATGAGCAGGGTGCGCCCGGTGGGGCTGCCCTGGCGGCCCTTGAAGTTGCGGTTGCTAGTGCTGGCGCAGATCTGGTCGCCCACCAGCTTATCCGGGTTCATGGCCAGGCACATCGAACACCCGGGCAGGCGCCACTCGAAGCCTGCCTCGCGGAATATCTGCGCAATGCCTTCCTGCTCGCATTGCAGGGCGGTCATCTGCGAGCCCGGCACGGCCAGCGCCTTGATGCCCGGCTTCACCTTGCGGCCTTTCAGATAGGGGGCCACGGCGCGGAAGTCGGTGATATGGCCGTTGGTGCAGGAACCGATGAAGACGACATCCACCGGAAGCCCCTTGATGGGCTGGCCGGGGGTGAGCTTCATGTATTCCAGGGCGGTGGTGTAGGCCTTGCGGCCTTCGTCATCGCGGGCTTCCTCCGGTGCAGGGACGCTGCCGTTGATGCCGATGTTCATATCGGGTGAGATGCCCCAGGTCACGGTCGGTTCAATCTCCTCTGCCGGGATGATGACCACATCGTCGTACTCGGCATCGGCATCGGAGGCAAAGCTCTTCCAGCGCTCCACGGCGGCATCCCAGGCTTCACCCTTGGGTGCATAGGGACGGCCTTTCAGGTATTCGAAGGTGGTTTCATCCGGGTTGATGTAGCCGCAGCGGGCGGCGCCCTCGATGGCCAGGTTGCAGAGGGTCAGGCGGCCATCCATATCCATGGCTTCAATCGCGCTGCCGCCGAATTCATAGGCATAGCCCAGGCCACCGTTGGCCCCCAGCTTGCCGATGATGTGCAGCGCCACGTCCTTGGCGGTTACGCCGGGTCGCAGGGTGCCTTCCACGCGCACGTTGCGCACCTTCAGCGGGCTCATGGCGAGGGTCTGGGTGGCCAGTACATCGCGCACCTGGGTGGTGCCGATACCCATGGCAATGCTGCCCACGGCGCCGTGGGTGGCGGTGTGGGAGTCGCCGCAGACGATGGTCATGCCCGGCTGGGTGATGCCCAGCTCCGGCCCGACCATGTGCACGATACCCTGGCGGCCGCTGTTCAGGTCGAACAGGCGGATGTTGTTCTCCGCGCAGTTGCGGCGCAGCTCGCTGAGCATAGCGGCTGCGCGGGAATCGGCAAAGGGTTCGCACTGGTCATCGGTGGGGATGATGTGGTCCACCGTGGCAAAAAGTCGCTCCGGGTGCAGCACGGGCAGTCCCAGTTCGCGCAGCATGGCAAAAGCCTGCGGCGAGGTTACCTCGTGCAGGTACATGGTGGCAATGAAGAGCTGTGTGCGCCCATCCGGCAGCGTGCCTGCCGTGTGCGCATCCCATACTTTTTGGTAGAGCGTTTTACCCATATCGGGCAGGATAGCATACGGGCGTGTCTGCGTCAAGGGTGCAAGACACGTTGAAATGCTGCTATGACACGCACAAAAATACCCGCGCCGTCTCTGGAACTGCGCGGGTGAAAAATCAGGGGGCTGAGAAGATCAGTTGATAAAATCTACGCCCTGGGCATCTTTGGTCACCGTGCAGATTTCCACGATGGCCCAGATCCATACCAACAGGCTCAGGAAGCCGAAGGAGATGAGAGTGATGAGCAGCTGGGCAATGGCTTTGCCTGTGTAACCGGCATAGAAGTTGTGGATGCCGAGGGAGCCAAGGAAGACGGCCAGCAGGATGTAGGCGAGTCGGGATTTAGGCATATGTATGAGTGTTGTTGTTTATTTGTTTGTAGGGGGCGAATCCCGCTCCGGTAGGTGTCCGGAGCGGGATTTGGGTAGGCATTTACTCGCCCAGCACTTCGGCGCGCTCTTCGAGCAGCTCCTTGCAGGAAGCATCAATCTTGGCGCGGGAGAATTCGTCGATGGGCAGACCCTCAACGATGCTGTAGGTGCCGTCCGCATTGGTGCGGGTGGGCTGGGAGCAGATGATGCCGGCGGGCAGACCGTACTTGGTGCCATCGGTGAAGGAGGCCACGGAGAACCAGTCGCCTTCGGCGGTGGGGGTGGTCAGGTTCTTCACGGTCATCAGGGCGGCATTGGCAGCGGAGGCTGCGGAGGAAAGGCCGCGGGCCTGGATGATGGCGGCACCGCGCTGCTGCACGGTCTTGATGAAGTCGGTCTTGAGCCAGTCGATGTCGGAAATGACCTCGGTCACGGGCTTGCCACCAATCTTGGCGTTGGTGAAGTCCGGGTACTGGGTGGCAGAGTGGTTGCCCCAGATGGTCATGTTGGTCACATCGGAGACGGCCACGCCGGCCTTGGCGGCGAGCTGAGCCTTGGCGCGGTACTCGTCCAGCATGGTCATGGCGAAGAAGTTCTCCTTCGGCATGCCGGTGGCGTTGTGAAGGGCGATGAGGCAGTTGGTGTTGCAGGGGTTGCCCACCACGAACACGCGGCAGCCGGGGGCTGCGTTCTCTGCAATGGCCTTGCCCTGACCCACGAACACCTTACCGTTGATGCTCAGCAGATCCTTGCGCTCCATGCCGGCCTTGCGGGGGACGGAACCCACAAGCATGCACCAGTCAGCATCCTTGAAAGCAACGGCGGGATCGTCCGTAGCCACGATTTCCTTCACGAGGGGGAAAGCGCAGTCCTCCAGCTCCATCACAACGCCCTGCAGTTTCTCCAGGCAGGGGGTGATTTCCAGGAGCTTCAGGATGACGGGCTGATCGGCGCCCAGCATCTCACCGGCTGCGATGCGGAACAGCAGGGAGTACGAAATGTTGCCGGCAGCGCCGGTCACGGTAACTGTAACAGGGGTCTTCATAACGGGGCTTATTATGCCTGTCATCCCCGCAGCGGTCAATCCTAAAGTGTGTTTGCCGACGGTGTGTCGCGCTCTTTACTGTAATTTTTTTTGTAACAGGCACATTTTCCTGTTGACGAAAGTAAAGTTTACCGTTATACTCGCCCCGCAACAAGCGTTGGAGCGGTGGCTGAGAGGCTGAAAGCACCCGTTTGCTAAACGGACGTACGGCTTTAAACCGTACCGGGG
>JAFWYD010000015.1 GCA_017517805.1 Akkermansia sp. | reverse complement strand
CTCGTGGTCTTGCCCTTGATATCCAGGCTCATGGCCTTGGCGGTATCAATGGAGATTTCACCGCCGGTCATCTGCAACTCATTCGTGCTGAGCTTGCCTTCAGAATCAACCACACCGCCATTCACCGTGAGGATTGAGTTCCTGGCGCTGAGCGCAAGCCCCTTGCTACCGATGCTGAACGTGCCGGACTCAACCGCCAGCGCAGCAGTAGTGAGCTTGCCGGTAGCGCCCAGTTCCACATCACCCGCCACCTCGATGGAACCCAGGCCAGAGAGCGTGCCGTTGATGGTACCGCCGCCAAGAGTCACCGTCTTCCCAGCGGCGATATTCACAACAGAGCCCTTCATGAGATCGGCACCGCTGCCCATGGAGAAATCGCCGATATATTTGGCACCGCCCTTGATGATGGCTGCCCCTTCCAGCGCAATGGCATTGTCGACAGCCTTGCCTGCCAGGTCAAGCGTGCCGCCATTAAGCGTGATAGCCCCCGTACCGAAGGAAGTGGCACCACCAGCCTTCACCGAGCCACCTTCAATAATGGTACCACCGGAATAGGTATTGCCATCATTCATGGTCACCTTGGCCTTGGGACCTGCATCAATCGTGACCGATGTCTCACCGGCAATAGCCCCCGAATACTGCTGCGTCTTCTTATCGTACTTAGTCTTGAATGCAAGACTCTTCTGGGTATTGATTGTCACCTCGCCCGGTTCCACCTCACCCACGATGGTCACATTCCCATCGGCAAAAGTAACTTCATCGCCAGCAGAGAATACACCACCTTCCACCCAGCCGGTGGCACCATCCTGCCACACAGCTTTCTTAGCATTCGCCCAGGTGAGGGAATCTCCCCCGACCGGAGGATTATCCGGGGTCGGGTCCTCTGGTTCCGGATCCGGATTAACTGGTGGAGTCACCGTCTTGCCGATTGTCCACACCAGATTTGCGCCGTAATCGTCCTCAACCCATGAGAGTGAATCCTTCTCATTCATGCCACTCACATATTCTCCCTTGGTCCAATTACATCCCTGAACCACAGCCACGTTGGATCCATCGTACCCTTCCACCCGGATGAGTATGTAATCACCTGCATCCAACACTCCGGACGTAACAAGGGACAAATAAGCTGGTGAAGATGAGGATCTCCAAAATGGTTCAGCTCCGATGCCCAAGCCCAGGCTATACTCAGAACTCCAGAAGTAACCGTCAAACTGAAGGGTCAGACAGGGTGTTTTCTCGTTCTGAGCACTAACGGTCAAATCCACATGACCATCAGAAGCAATCGTAAGACGAGTTGTCCTGATAACTGAAGGTGCTGTTACCTTAAGGGTATTACCTGCATCCACAAACATGCCCGTATTCATTAATTGCTGATCCCCATAACCGATATCTAACGTACCACCGTTGAGCCAGACGCATCCGTTGGTATCATCAAAGTAATTCAAGTAATGAGACTTTACGAGAGCCCCGCTAGATACCTTCAAAACAGCCCCCTTACCGACCAGATTGAGAGTATCTCCGACATAGAGTCTTGCATTATCAGCCACTTCAAGCGTCCCTTGTTCAATACGAACAGACCCCTGTACCTTGGAGCTCAGAGAAGCTTCCAATTCCGCCTGTGTCACAGCCCCGGCTCCCGCTTTGCGCTTAATGGCAGCCAGGTCCTCATCTGCATATTTACCAGAAATCAACACTCGCCCAAGATTTTGCTCTTCTGGGGAATACAGCTCAGGAAAATCGTCATAATCAACACCAATATTAAGATCTCCTCCTACAAAAATTGCATCATAGATTGCCAGGGAGGCACTCTGCGGCGCTGAAAGATATGCTTCATAAGCTTCATAATTCTGAGAACTGTATGGCACTACGGCTATTCCCTGAAGATAGTATTTATTTCCATCAGTAACATAATTACCTCTGGATTCAAAATTCTTATTGTTGTATATTCTCAACGAATGAGGAATATTTGTCGAATCCTGCGCACAAAATATTCCACCACCCAAGGCCCCTTCACCGAAATAAAGATATTGTTCATCTCCTGCCATCAACGTATAGAAATCATCCTGCCACCCGGTTCCCAAATAGTCTGCAATAGAATCTGCCTGGGCATAGTTTCCCGATATGGTTACCGCATCGCATGAATGAATTGATACACCATCATCAGCAAAAATAGCACCTCCGTATGCCCCAATTTTGCCAATAGCTGCATTCCCTGAAATTTCCATATTGCCTACTTTGTCGGCACTAAAGCAGTAATGGGCTGTTGACGCAGGATCAATCATCCAGCCAAACGCACCACCATATGCCCGGCCTGCATTACTGATACCCGAATTCCGCTGAACCGCCAAATGTCCAATATTGGAGAACGAGACCGTCGGGAACAAGGTTGCAGACACCTTCGCCTGAGCAGATGATGCAAGGAAGGTATTATCGGAGATGGTCACCTGGGAGATGTCAGTAAACGAGGTCCTTCCCACACCAGCCAAATCACCAATGGGATCATCTGGCAGACTGGCGGTTCCCGTGATTGTATTGCTGCGGACAATCACCGATGATTGTTCCGTACTTCCGGAATCCTTGCCAGTAATGACAGCATCACTCAGGAAACCATCCTGCATCGTAGGATTCCATCCTTTTGTCCCGATATCGGCACCCAGTTTGTTATTCTCAATCGTCAGCGTATTGAACTTGCTGATTTCACTCGTTGCGCCGATTAAACCTCCACTCTTCGTTGCGATATATCCGGTGTTACCAGATATTGAAATATCATCAACATTATCCAATACCAGAGAACCTATCAGATGCGCAAATTTTACGTTGGCGACCTGGATACCGTTCCCATCAAACCTTGCAGTCTTGAAATTGGAAACCCATGCTCCAACATCCAGAAAGCCATGGGGGTAATAACCAACTCCTTTGTTGTCTGATAAGCTAAACAAGTTGGCCTTGCGTTCCTGACCTTTGACCGTAAGCTTGCCTGCATTTGCATAAGTTACATTATTACCGCCCAAAAGGACGGAATCTGCTTCTATATCCGCAGACGTACTATAGCCAAGGTTATTATCAACTCTGAATGTATCTCTGATACCTTCTGCATTCAGAAGTCTGGCAATTACCGTTCCTGCCTTACCCTCATTATTCGTAATTGCTACAGTATCGCAATTATTAAAGGTCGGGATGGCGTTCGTAAAAAACTCCTGTTCCGTACAAGTATTATCGTCAATGATGACACTACCACATTCTACAAATTGACAAGTTCCTCCATCTGCAATAGAGCCGGTTGCCCCTGTGTTTGAACAGACCGAGATTGAATCACACTCCTGAAACGTGGTCGTGCTCCCCTTAAAAATGGTGCTTTCATGATTAGAAAACGTTAATGAAGCCACGTTGTAAAAAACAATTTCCGATTCCTTGAATACCGTCCCTTTGTTACCATCAAACGTAGCGGTTCCTGAAACGTTGGAAATTGAAAGACTGCTTTCGCTAAACAATGTCGCCTCATTATTTTTAAAGTTTACGTTCTTCACGTTGTTGATTGTCGTAGAACCTCCATTATCGAAGCAAGCACCGGAGTAGGCATCCCCATAGGCAAACGTAAAGGAATCTGCTGTATCTACGACCATATTCAATGTGACTGTTGCCTGTCCGGCAAAGGGATAGAGGGAATTTTCCAGTTGTCCCATAGCCGGACCGCTCCCCGCCACATTGGAAACATGAGAATAAGAAATAGTAATATCCTGGAAATCATTTAATGTCACCTGCGATGGAGTATCTCTTGTACTCAGAATCCATGCAGCATGGCGCTCTCTATCATACAAATTCACCAAATAGGAATCAATTCCCCGACCTGACAAGTTAAGAGTAACCGGAAGATCGTCCCCTGCATGGTGAATGCGCACACCGTTTCCGTCATATGTGTGCCATTGGTTAGGTTGGTAACAATAAAGAGAAAGAGTCGCTTTAACGTCACTCAAAAACGCCCAATCACCCATTTCGGAGCAGCAAGGTGTCACCTTTGAATACGAGGCATCATCTATGGTATATGTAGCAGCACTAGCCTGCGATGTTATCATGAAAGCCCATGAGGCTACAAGAGCTGCACGAAGAGAATGGGGAAGATGTAATTTCATAGAAAAAGAAGAGTTTCAGATTTTAAGCCAACGGGAGTTTATCTACCCGTCTTTCAAGATATCACCTTTTGTGTGCGATGGCAAGCGAAAAAGTTGGAAAGTGTTTAGAAAAAAGCGTTTATGATAAAGAAAACTTTGCTACAATTGTATTAATTTTAGTTTATAACCCATTGAAGAATAGCAATAAATAAAAATCGCACACAAAATGTGTTCTCCATTCTACAAAAACAAAGCAAGCATTGGGGAAATGTCCTATAAGCCGCTTTCAGCGCGATGGTGCTGCTACTACGATGTAAATGAAGAACAGGAAGGTCATACTCTTGTTCTTAGCGAAGATGAAGATATGTCATTCAAGAGCGTAGAGCATGGCTTCACGATAGGATGACTATTGTCCCAACCAGAGAGACGATAGGGCAAGTTGTTCCATTGGAACAGATATGCATCGTCTACCAAATCATACATCCAGCCTGGCCAGCAAAACCAGTCTGCCAGTAGAAAGAGACGACACACCACTCACCCCAGCGAAAAGGAAAGTGCTGAACACAAGTCTGGTGTTAATTAGTGTGCACTTTCTGCTTCCTCCCTATCAGAAGGGGCGAACACATGGTGGAAACTCGTCTCATCCTCCCAGATGACCGACAGCACAGAGTAGCCAGTATCTTCATCGCACCACAGCGTACAGTACTGGATAGCCCCGGGATACCCCTGGACCGGAGTCAGAGTCTCCACATAGTCCGCAAGGGCCTCGCCCCGCTGAAAAGCTTCGCGACTGGCTTTCTCATCAGCCCCCGAAAGCAGACCTGCCCCAAGCGCCCCCAGCAGCAACGACACAGGTATCACCACGGCACACAACGCAACCAGCAGGAAACGGCGCATGGTCGGCGGCTTCTGTGGCTGCGGCAGGAAAGCAGGCACCTGCTCCTCCACCGCAAGGGCAAACACTCCACCTTTGCTACTTTCGTAAATATTCGAATGTCGCATCTTCCACGCCCGGCTCAGCTGAGCCACCGGCAGTACACCCCACGCCGCACCAGGTGTCATCACCAGAACGGCATCTTTCGACACATGCACCTCGGAAGGTTCCGGGGTCTGAATCCACTTCGCCATCCGGGTTCCCGGATGCAGATAGCTCCGGATTGATATGAAAAGAAATGCCGCCAGAAAAACCGAAAATACAGTATAGATAAAAGTGTGCCCTTCCAGACCCTCCCAGATAAAATAGAGCATGCCGATAGATAGAAACACCATGCATACCAGGAGCACCCGGGCCGCATGAGGCGAAAGCTGACGCACCAGCACATCGGCCATCTCGGCACGGACCGCCGTGGTTTCGGTACGCCGATAAGGCGCGGGGGTCAAACAATCCGCAGGTGGGGCTATCTGCTTCTCTGCAGGCACCTGCTTCTGCGCATGCTCCTGGCAGTACCGGTGCATCTCTTCTGCCCGGGCATCACTCAAATCATCCATCGGGAAGGCATAAAACAAACCGGACTTCAGGTACAGCACCAGCAACGCTCCCATGCGGTGAACCTTCTCCACCCGCTGCCACGCCACATATGCCTTCGTCCCGGTTTTCGGTGTTTCAATCACCACTCCGGCCTCCGTCAGTGTCACAAACCATGCCCCTATCTCCTGCACGCGGCGCGACCACTGCGTGCTTTGCCAGTAGATGAGCGGACACATCAGCAGCACCACCAGAGCACTCAGCCAGATACTCGACTCAAAAGAAATTTCCAGAACATACCGGTACACCAGAAAAGGCAGCACCGCTATCAGCAGGTATTTCCAGTCCAGAAGCGCCCGGACCATGCTCCATTTACTCTTTCCCTTCGGCTGTGACAACTTGTAAACCATGCACCGATTCTAGCACCAGCACACGCTCATCACAAGCCAAAATCAGCTACTGCAAAAAGGTCGGAACTGACCGCTTTCCAGCAGGTGTTTAACCACCTCTTCTCCGTCGGAACGAGTATCTTAAAGCATCTGCAAATAATCAATATTTATCAATATTGCATATCATTTTTCCCATAAATTGAAAAAAGCTCTTTTTTCATATCTTTTTTCAGACATTCCAATGCTATTTCAAATATATCATTACACCCATTTTTTCATCTCTATTGTTTATTTATTATAGATTGATTGTGCATTTACATAGACCTTTTTCCATATCCTATTCATGAAAGATTGAAAAAATATGCATTCCTCATATATTTTATTAAGTTTATAAGGAATATAATTCCATTTTTAAACTTCAGAACATCTTAAATACACTCATAGTTTCCTGAAACCTTACGCAGTTGGATTCGCTCGATGTGCAGCAGACAGATACAGTCAGGTGCATAAACACCTTTTCCAGCTTTAACCAGGAAGAACAGCCCTGCAGACGACAAAAATTCACGTACAGAAGCACAGGGGACAGGCTTCACGCTCGCCATTTCGGGCTATTTCGGGCTATTTTTCTCCACATATCATTCTTGTTGTGCACATTGCAACTTTTTGAAAAAATAAGGCAATTTTGCAAAAAAGGTTGATTCGGAGCAAAAGTAAGGATAGAATGAAGATATGCGAACAAAATGGAGCAAAATTCAGATTCTGAGATTCTGCGTACAGGTTCTCTTCATGGCGGGGCTGGTGTTCAGTTTCACCCCGAACACGAAATACGTGAGCCAATGGATGCTGCCCGGCGTTCTGCTGCTCGGCGTATTCTTCTGCGGGTGGGTCTGCCAGCTGGGTGCAGCGCAAGACTGGATGGCGAAGCTGGGACGGCTGCTGCACCTGCCCCGGCTGCGAGTGCCACAACGCATCCAGCGCTACCTGCAACTGAGCCGCTACATCTTCTACCTGCTGCTGACGATGGGAGTCATCATCGGGCTGTTGCAAGGGCCCCGGAACTTTGCCATGATGTGGCACGGAGAGCTGCTTACTCTGGCCAGCGGCATCATTCTCCTTTTCCTGCTGCTCTCCCTTTTCATCGATCGCCCCTTCTGCAACTATTTCTGCACCGGAGGCGCGCGCCAGGGACTCTTCAGCGTGCTGCGCATCTTCGGCATCCGGCGCGATACGGAGAAGTGCAGACAATGCGGACAATGCACCCGCACATGCCCGATGAACATCGATGTGGCCCACACCGACTTTGTGCGTCACCCGAACTGCATCGGTTGCATGCGCTGCATCTCCACCTGCCCGAAAGGCTACCTCAAATACGGTCTCATGCCGCACCGGAAGAAGAAGTGAAGGCGGCGATAGATTGATGTTTGTAGTTGTCGGAGCACGGGACTTCAGCCCCGATTCAATGCACCGTGATTTCGGGACTGAAGTCCCGTGCTCCGAGAATAACAACATCCCATACGCAACGGGCCCTCGGACGCAAAGATCCGAGGGCCCGGAGCATGATGATGAGAGACGCTTTTTTATCCCTTACACGTACTGGCGGAACAGCTCGGCCTGTTCGCGCAGCAGGGCGAAGGAGTGGCGCACCATGGCCCGGGTCTCATTCAGCAGGTTGAGGTAGAGGATACCATTGCGCATATCTATCACGTCCTCCTCGGCGCGGATGAGGTGGTGGCGGATGCATTCGGCAAACTCAGCCTTGAGGTCACCGGATTGCTCCATCATCTGCTCAATACCGGCACCGCCATCGCTCTGCAGCTTGATGCTCAGACCGGGGAAACAGGCCGAAATACGGTCGCTCATGGAGAGGAGGTCGCGTCCCTGCTCCTCCGTCAGCCCCACGTGATTGTTATCGATATGCTTATAGCTGGCCTTCACCAGCGTGAGCAGGCAGGCTGCCACGCTCATGCTGCTCTCATGCAGGCGCATCAGCATCTGGCCGCGGTCATAAAGCCGGGCCGGGAGACTTTGCAGGCAAGGCAGAATCTGGTCTTCCTTGACCGCTTCAAGCGTGCGGTTCAGCTCGCGCGACTTCTTACGCAGGCGCTTCAAGGCGCTGTAATCTTCGGCAAGCAGCGCCTTCACCGTGGCGCGGTAGATACCATAGGCGCGGCCCAGACGGTCCACAGAGGCCTCACCCAGCTCGCGCAGCACAGCGGGGGAATCCAGGTTCAATTCCGGCAGGGCTTCAGCACTCTTGCGGCGGTGCAGCCAGGCAGATTTCACCAGGATACCACCGGCCAGGAGCAGCATGGCAGCGATCCCCCACATACCACCGGCCATCATGACCGAAGCCGTGATACCCGCAGCCAGGAAGGCTGTAAGCCCCGTCATGAACCAACCACCAATCACCACCATCACACCCGTGATGCGGTACACCGCGCTATCGCGGCCCCAGGCGCGATCTGCCAAGGAGGAGCCCATGGCTACCATGAAGGTCACATAGGTGGTGGAAAGCGGCAGTTTCAACGAGGTGGCCAGCGATATCAGCAGCGCGGAAATCGTCAGGTTCACCGAGGCGCGCACCATGTCGAAGGCGGTGCCGTCGTCCTCCGTAAGCTCCAGCGGCTCGAAGCGTCTGCCCACGAAACGGGCAACCGGTCCGGGGGTGATACGCGTCACCAGGCGGGCGGCATTCAGCGTCCAACGCACGGCAGCGCGAGCGGGCAGACAGGAACCGAAGCGTTCCTTGGTCACGCCGCTGCTACGGGCCAGCTTCACCTCAGTCTCCGTCACCGTGCGAGCCTTCTTCGAGAAAATGAGCGCCAGCACCATCACCCCGCCGGCGGCCAGCAGATACCAGATATTGGCCTGCACCGGATCAGCCAGAGAGCCCATGCGCAGAGACTCCAGAGCGCCACCGCTTGCCACATGAGCCTGGGCGATGTGGAAGGACGACTCAGCCGCCATGAACACGCCGATGAAGTTCACCAGGTCATTGCCCGCAAAGGCAAGGGCCAGGGCTCCAGTGCCAGCCAGCACCGTGACGCGCAGGGTATTCACCCGCAGGATATATTGCAGGATGAAGGAAATGATGAACCAGAACAGGAGCGTGCCGAGCACCACGACTGAGATATTGCTGTTGAGCCACGCCAGCATTTCCGGGGTCACCACGGAGCTGTGCTTCAGCCCCTTGAACACCGCAAAATAGCTGATAGCCGTCAGCGAAGCGGCGCACCACAGCGAGCCGATGTACTTGTATGCCTTCTGATAGCGGAAGCTGAACAGCAGGCGCGAGAACCACATCACCACGCAACCGCAGGTAAAGGCCACCGCCACCGAGCAGAAAATGCCGGAAATGATGGTGAGCGACTTCGAGCTATTGATGTAATCCCCCAGGTTGGCAGAGGCCCCCCTCTCGTGCATGCTGAACAGAGCCACAGCTACTGCTGCACCCAGCAATTCAAACACCAGCGAAACCGTGGTCGAGGTCGGGAGCCCGAAGGTGTTGAACAAATCCAGCAGAATCACATCTGTGAGCATCACCGCGAGGAAAAGAATCATGACTCCGTGGAATGAAAACTGCGCCGGTATGAAAACACCGCTGCGAGCAATCTCCATCATCCCGCCGGAAAGGGAAGCTCCGAGCATAATACCCACCGCAGCCACCCCCAGGATGATGCTGCGACGCGCTGCATTGCACCCCACGGCAGAGTTGAGGAAGTTGGCCGCGTCGTTCGACACGCCCACCACCAGGTCAAACACCGCCAGAAGGAGCAGAATGCCCAATATTGCGATATACATTTCGTTCATACACGACTACTCTACCACACATCGCCCCCACGCTGCACGTTTTCAATCGTGAGTAGTATGCCACATACCATGTGGCGGATTCGCCACATTTAACCGGCAGACAAAGACCAGCCCCCACCGTTTTTATCCGATGGAGGCTGGTAAGAGAGTTCACAAAAAGATGCTCAGCTCCGGCGGCGGCGAGCCACAAGCGCTGCCAGAGCCATGAGGCTCAGCGTAGCCGTTGCCGGCTCCGGCACAAGGATGAAATAGGCACTCGCCTTGTCATCACCCGCATACATACCGACATAGTCACCTTTCTGCGTTTGTGCCATCAAGGACATCATCTCCTGAGCGGAGAACTCGACTTCTCCTTCAAACGACAGGCGAATTGCATCTACCTTCTCTATATCAAAAGCCGAAAAATCGATCATGAGCGAGCTTCCGCCAATCGTCAATGAGCCACTAAGCGCAGAGGCTTGCACATCCAGCACCGCCCACCCGGCCTCCAGGGTTGCCTGCGCAGCAGAACCAAACGAATTCACCAGCATGGACGCATCCTGAACGGTACTTGAAGTTGCCACATTATCTGCATCCAAACGCAGCGTCACACCATTCATACTCACCCCTGCGGCAGTAGTGGACGTAATCGAGGCAGAAGCATCCAGATCAATGCGTTCCAGCTCCAGCTCCACACCGCCCTGCAGCGTCAGCACACCGGCAGAAATCTGCCCGTTTTCATCACCGGCAGCAGCAAGTTTCAGCTTGGTTGCAGAGCTGATGGTGGATTCAATCCCAGCCAGCTGCCCCGAAGCATCCGTTCCCTTGAGTGATGCTACTTCCTCGCTGCCTCTCTGCCAGGAGAGAGTGGCATCCTTGGCCAGTCTGACTCCGCCTTTGTGACCGTAATAATCCTTGATGGCAGCGGTAGATTCGAGCTTCTCGCCGCCTTCGATGTACTCGTAGTCATCCTGCACACCTTCGTGCATGATGTACTTACCGCCACTCTCGACCGTGACTGTTCCGGTCAGGCGTGCATGACTCTCCAACTCAAAAGCAGCACCATTCTTCACGGTCACATTCATCTTCGCATCGGCATAGTGCCAATCCTTATCACAGGTGGTAAAGTCTGCCGTTTCGCGCGTATGGGTCGTGCCATAACCATGCACCGTCAGAGAACCAGCCAGTTTTACGGTGCCATTCTCCACGGTCAGACCACTGTCGGCATTCTCCAGGCTGGTACGAATACCGTTCAGCTCCCAGATACCGCCGCCTGCATAGGTAATGCCCAGCGCAGAATCCTTGGAATCGCAGAAAGAGCCGACAAAGCTCTGATTTCCGCCCTCCATAAAACTGAGCTCGGCACGCTCGGAAGAACTATTGCTGATGACAGCTTCTTCCGTGAGAGCATGGATGGTAAAGCCATCCCGTTTCTGCCCCTCACTCAGATACCAGTCCATCTTGTTGCCATTCATATCGAGCGTACCACCACCATTGCCGAACGTGAGGTCGCGCTTAATCTGCCCGGTATCAGCAATCACAACGGTCGAGCCGGTATTCACCAGCACATTGTATGCTGCATAGCCCCCCTTCTGGTTCAAGAGAGTCTTACCTTTACCCCCGACGTTCAGGAAAATTTCATTATTGCCACCACTACCGCAGATATTGAGCGTACCCTCGCCCACTTTGCGCCACTCGCGCATATAGCCGGAATCCACATTTCGCAGACTCACATTCACCTGCACTCCGGCATCCACCACATAACCGGCAGAATTCAAGAGCTTATTTTCCGCTGACTCCACGTTAAAAACCACCCCGCTGCATTTCTCCGCAGCAAAACGCACATACCCGACCCCCAAATCGGTATCCCGCGTCACGTTGATGGAGTACACTGCGTTATCTGCCGCAGACTCGAATACCAAATTCTGCGTCTGGAACAACTTGGAATAAGTGAGTCCCGTGGCAGCCACCACATTCTTATCAACCACCACCACACTAGCCGTGGCATTCAGGAAATCATTACCGTAGGCATACCAGGTATCGCTGTCCTTCAAGTCAGAAAGCGATTTCCAGGTATTCTGACCGGTCTCCACTGCCCGGAAATAGGCATTCCAATTCTTATCGTAAAGGTTTCCGCCCTTATCGGCCAGGAAGCCCTGGGCAACCTGGGAAGTAAACGGGACACCATTGATAGTATCGGATACGCCGCCTTTATCATCATCCTCGGATAAATCAGCACCATTGATAATCAATGCTCCATTTACCTTGGACATATCCACGCAGAACGAATCCTCCTGCATCACATTCTGCGTCCACTCCAGGGCTTCGCAGCCCTGGGTCTGCTTATTATTATTCGTACTGCCGCGGTGCGCCATCAAGAATTTATAGCTACCGGTCTCCGCATCGCCCTCCCACACAAAGTACGTGCTGCCGGAATCGCCCTCCGTAGAGCCGAAAGGCAACGGAGTACCCTCACCAGCGCCCTCACCGGTTTCCCAGCTGGTCGTACCCACCACCGTACCGTGACGCAAATCACTTGTAGAAGGGGACCAATCCGTCACGCCGGCCACGCCGCCCACCAGGTACACACCCTGCCCACTCTCGTCCGAGTTTCCGTTCGGGTCGCGCAGCTGCTGCAAACCACCACCCACGCGGTAAACCAGCTCGCCCTTGAAGGAAGCGGAGGAACCGCCCGTCATCTGCGCTGGGGTCACATCCGTCACCAGCTTGGTCAGGCGAGCCACCTTGTAGTCATTCGCCCCGGAATAAATGTGGTGCACGAAAGGTTTATCAGCGCTGTCGCTGTATTCATCCACTGTCACATACTTGATGGCCTTGTCGATGCCTATACCGTAATCATTCCCAGTGAATGTCGGATAAAGCTGGGAGTCATTGTGCGCCACCGTCACGATGTAGTTGTAACCAATGGCAGTAGTGTTGCCCATGTCGGACACACTATCGAAACTGATCATCTCATGCGGCAGCGTATACGCCTCCCGCCCGCTCGTGTACTCAATCTTCACCCCGCCGTCCCGCTGGCGGATGTAATCCAGCAGCTCATTGGTCGTACCCGTTGCATAGCGCCCGGAATTTGTCGCAAAATCCACATAAGTAAACGTTGAAACATCCGTATGCCGCACTGCCGCATGAACAGAGCCCAGGCCATGCATTAAAACAAGAGCGCTCAAAAGCTGGATAGGAAGACGTAATTTCATGAAATTTGTTAAAAATATTATTTATTGAATCTATACCATATACGGAAGCAGAATACAAGCCACATTTTCACCAGCCCGCGAAATGATTAAAACGAGTCAACCCGAATACCGGGCAAAATCTGCGCTTGAGCATGGAGCAGCCATGGTATATACTCCCGGGCATGTCGATATCTGAAGAACTATTTGAGCGGGCATGCCGGGTAATTCCCGGTGGGGTCAATTCACCGGTGCGTGCATTCCGCAGGCTGGAGAAAGCTCCGTTTTTCGTAGCAAAGGCTACGGGGGCGCACCTTACGGATGAAGATGGCAGGCAGTATATCGACTACGTAGGCACCTGGGGACCCGCCATCCTGGGGCACGCGCCGGAATGCGTCATTTCTGCTGTGCAGGAAACAGTGCCGCGAGGCCTGGGCTATGGTATCCCCACCCGGCTTGAGGTTGATATGGCTGAGACGGTATGCCGATGGATACCCAGCATTGAAAAGGTACGCATGACCAACAGCGGCACAGAAGCAACCATGAGCGCCGTGCGCCTGGCACGCGGCTACACCGGGCGCAAGTACATCATCAAGTTTGCCGGGTGCTACCATGGGCATGTGGATAGCCTGCTGGTGGCCGCCGGCAGCGGAGCCCTGACCCACGGCGAGCCGGATAGCGCCGGAGTTCCCACCGAGTTTGCCGACCTCACCATCGTGTTGCCCTACAACGACTGCGCCGCGGTGAAACAAGCCTTTGCCCGGCATCCAGGAGCAATAGCGGGCATCATCGTGGAACCATTCCCCGGCAATGCAGGTTTCTACCTGCCCAAGCCCGGCTACCTGGAATTCCTGCGCGAAATAACAGCGCAGAACGGTGCCCTCCTCATCTTTGATGAAGTCATGACCGGATTCCGCATTTCCCCTGCCGGTGTACAGGGTAAGCTGGGTATCACCCCGGATATCACAACCCTGGGCAAGATTATCGGCGGCGGCCTGCCGGTGGGAGCATTCGGTGGCCGCAGGGAGATTATGGATTGTGTTTCCCCGCTGGGGCCGGTATACCAGGCAGGGACCCTGAGCGGCAACCCCGTGGCCATGGCCGCAGGCCTGGCCCAGCTGAACTACCTGGAGCAGCATGATTCCTACACCCGCCTGGAGCATCTCGGCGCGCGGCTGGAAGAAGGGGTGCGCCGCATTCTGCGAGATGAGCAGCTCCCCCTCACCTTCAAGCGGGATGGCTCCATGTTCTGCCTGCACTTCACCACAAGCGATGTCTATGACCTGGACACCGCCATGAGCGGCAATTTCGGCCTGTTCCGCCTCTACTTCCTCTCCATGCTGGAACAAGGCATCTATGTGGCCCCTTCGCCCTACGAGACAGGCTTCATCTCAACCGCCCACAGCGAGAGCGATATCGATGCCACCCTGGCCGCCATGCAGCGCGCCCTTCATGCAGCGAAATAACGCCCCCTACCGAGCTTCTAATAACAACCACGCACCCCACCTGCCAGACTGGCAGGTGGGGTGCTCCTTATGAGTTATTCAGCCTTGCAGATGAGCGTTACTCCTGGGGAGCCCCGGCTTCATCTGCGGGAGAGGAGTCGGCTCCATCCGCATCGGTGGCTTCCTCCTCGTCCTCATCGTCATCGGGGATGACGAGGGTGATTTCCTGGATGGATTCCTTGCCATCGAGCGTGATAAGCTTCACACCCTGAGTGGCGCGCCCCGTCTCGCGGATGGTATTGACCTTCATGCGGACAGACTGGCCGCCGGTGGTCATAATCATGAGCTCATCGGCATCCGTCACGGTGGTGGCAGAAACCACGCGCCCGGTCTTATCCGTGCAGTTCATGGTCTTGATACCGATACCACCGCGGCTCTGCGGGCGGTATTCATCGAAGGGAGTACGCTTGCCGAGACCATTCTCGGACACCACGAGGAGGTTGGCATCCTGCTGCACCACAGCCAGAGCCACCACAAAGTCGCCCTCGCGCAGCTTGATACCACGCACACCGATAGTGTTGCGGCCCTGGGCGCGCATATCACTCTCAGCAAAGCGGATGCTCATACCATCGTGCGTCACCAGCACCACTTCATCCTCTCCGGAGGTCAGGGCAGCATTCACAAGCGTATTGCCTTCCTCCAAGTTGATGGCGATGATACCAGCCTTGCGGTAGTTCACGAAGTCATTGAGCGCGGTCTTCTTCACCGTGCCGTCCTTCGTGGCGAACACCACATTGCCGGAATCCTCAGCGAAGGTGATATCCTTGCCATCCTCGCTCACGCGGCGCTCCAGGCGCAGAATGGCGGCGATACGCTCATCGGCCTGCATATCCAGGAGGTTCTTGATAGAGCGGCCCTGGGCGCTGCGGGCGGCTTCGTCAATCTCGTACACACGCTCCACATACACGCGGCCGGTATTGGTGAAGAACATGATGTAATCGTGATTCTGGGCAGCAAACAGGTGCTCCACAAAGTCGTTGGCATCCTTCTTGCTCTTGGTCGTAGCAGCCTTGATACCCTTGCCGCCACGAGCCTGCAGGCGGTACTCATCCGAGTTCGTGCGCTTGATGTAACCGCTGTGCGTGATGGTCACAATCATGGAGTCATTGGGGATGAGGTCCTCGATGGCCATGTCACCCTCGAACGGGATGATGTGGGTCATGCGCGGAGTGGCGTACTTCTCCTTGATGGCACGCAGCTCATCCTTCACGATACCGAGCACGCGGCTCTCATTGGCCAGGATGTCGAGATAATCCTCAATGAGCTCCAGCAGCTTCTTGTACTCATCGGAAATCTTGTCGTTTTCCAGAGCAGTAAGCTGGTAGAGACGGAGTTCCAGAATGGCATTCACCTGGCGCTCGGTAAAGATGTACTTATCACCCTGCACGGAGGGCTGGCTGTGGATGAGGATACCCAGCCCCCTGGCCAGCTCGACCGGGAAGCTGAACTGCATCAAGCGGTTGCGGGCATCCTCGCGGTTCTTCGAATCGCGGATGATGCGGATGAACTCATCCATGTTGGCCAGGGCAATGAGGTAAGCCTCCAAGACCTCGGCGCGGTCCTCTGCCTTGCGGAGCAGGAACTTCGTGCGGCGCACCACCACCTCGCGCCGGTGTTCGACATAGAAGTTGATGGCATCCTTCATGGTGAGCACCTTCGGGCGCCCCTCGTGAATAGCCAGCATGTTCACCGAGAAGGAAGTCTCCATGCTGGTAAGCTTGTAGAGCTGGTTGATGACCACCTGCGGGCGGGCATCGCGCTTCAGCTCAATCTCGATGTAATCGGTGAGGTCGCGCATGCCGGCAATATCGGTGATAATCTTATCGCGCACCAGCTCCGCAATACGCTCCTGCAGCACCGCTCGGTTCACACCGTAAGGCACATCGGAAATATGGATAAACTCGCGGCCATTCTCATTGGTCACCACCTCCATCTTGCCGCGCATGCGCACGCTGCCGCGGCCTGTGCGGAAGTAGCTGTCGATTCCCTTGTAACCCAGCACATAGCCGCCGGTGGGGAAGTCCGGCCCCTTGATGTAGGCTCGCAAGGCCTCGCTGGTGATGAGGGGATTATCGATGTAGGCGCAGATACCGTCCACCACCTCGCCCAGGTTGTGCGGAGCCATGTTGGTGGCCATACCCACGGCAATACCCGTGCCGCCGTTCACCAGCAGGTTCGGGAAGGCCGAGGGGAACACCACGGGCTCCGTGAGGCGGTTGTCGTAGTTCGGCTGAAAATCCACGGTATCCTTATCCAGGTCGTCCATGAGGGCCACGCCCAGGTGGCTCAGCTTGGCTTCGGTGTATCGCATGGCGGCGGGCGGGTCGCCTTCCGGCGTACCAAAGTTACCCTGCCCCTGCACCAGGATATCGCGCATGTTCCAGGGCTGGGCCATGGTCACCAACGTGCCGTAGGCAGACTGGTCGCCGTGCGGGTGGTAGTTACCGATGGTGTCACCCACGATTTTACCGCACTTAATCGTGCCCTTGCTAGGCACCAGTCCCAGTTCGTGCATAGCGTAGAGCACACGGCGCTGGGAGGGTTTGAGACCATCGCGGGCATCCGGCAGGGCTCGGGAGATAATCACCGACATGGAGTAATCCAGGAAGCTGCGGGATACCTCCTCAGCCACGTCTACCGGGCGAATTCTTGTTTCACTCATAATTCAGAAAGAAATCGGTTAGGGTTACACGTCGAGGTTGCGGACATTGAGGGCGTTGTCCTCGATGAAGCGGCGGCGGGGTTCCACCAGGTCGCCCATGAGGATGGTGAACATCTTGTCTGCCTGCACGGCATTATCATCATCCAGGCGCACTCGGAGCAGCTCACGCTTCTCCGGATCCATGGTGGTGGCATACAGGTCCTTGGCATCCATTTCACCCAGACCCTTGAATCGGGTGATAGTTACGCTGCGACCGCCAATCTCCAGCACCTTGGAGAGGATATCGCCCACAAAGAAGATGGGCGTGACGGTGTTGCGGGCATTTTCCACCAGTTCGAACACCGGGGCATCATCGCTGAGCAGCTGACCGGGCTCGATACCCAGTTCCTCCAGGCGGGAAAGCACGCGGGTGATGGCCATGGCCTCATGCAGCTCATGCAGGAGGGCTCGGCGGCTGGGGCCTTCGCGCACCGGCAGCGGGTTTGCTGCCAGCTCTTCCTCGCTGGGTTCACCGAAGAGGAAGAGGTCGCGGTTCTCATCAGAGAACGCGGTGAGTTCTTCCATGGTCTGGAAATACTGCACCTCTTCATCATTGCCACAGCGCACCTTCACCAGATACTGCGGGAAGGCACCATTGCCGGCGCGGTGGCGCAGCAGGTCCTTGAAGTCGCCGCCGTGCTGGGCCACGCTGCCCTCATACTTCTGCAGGTTGATGAGCGTTTCCAGAATCGCCATGAGCGAATCGGCATCGAACTCGCGGCTCTTATCCGGTGTGCGCAGCGTCACATCGCCGGCCCCCAGGGAAATAAGCTTGCGGTTCAGGGATACTTCGTCCTGCACGTACTGCTCCACCTTGCGGTGAATCACGCGGTACAGCGGCGGCTGGGCAATGTACAGATAGCCCGCGCGCACCAGCTGCGGCATGTGGCGGCAGAAGAGCGTGAGCAGCAGGGTGCAGATATGGGAGCCGTCCACGTCGGCATCAGCCATGAGAATAATCTTGTGGTAACGCACCTTGTTCAGGTCGAAGGAGCCTTCGCCCTCGCCATCGCCGATACCGGCACCGATGGCAGTGATGATGTTCTGAATCGTCTCACTGCCCAGGGCTTTATCCAGGCGTGCTTTCTCCACGTTGAGAATCTTTCCACGCAGCGGCAGAATGGCCTGCGTGCGGCGGTCGCGGCCCATCTTGGCAGAACCGCCTGCGGAGTCACCCTCCACAATAAAGAGCTCGCTGAGCTTCGGGTCGCGGCAGGAGCAGTCGGCCAGCTTACCGGGCAGCCCACCGCCCACGGTCATAGCGCTCTTGCGCACACTTTCGCGGGCTTTGCGGGCGGCCTCACGGGCGCGGGAGGCAATGAGGCAGCGGTCGATGATGGTCTTGGCAACCTGCGGATTTTCCTCGAAGTATTCCTTGAGTTCCTCGTAGACCACGCTGCTCACCACACCTTCGATTTCGGTGTTCACGAGCTTATCCTTCGTCTGGGAGGAGAAGCG
>JAFWYD010000004.1 GCA_017517805.1 Akkermansia sp. | reverse complement strand
TGCGCTGATGTCCACCGCACCATCGGCCTCCACCTCATCACCAGTAATGCTGGCATCACCGGCGTTGGCGGTAATGGTCACATCGCCACCGGTGGTGCTGATACCCTGGTTGTCGGTAATGGCAACGGAATCGCCTGCCACGCTCACATCGCCGCTGGCTGCAATGCTGGTGCTATCCACCGTGGTGGTTCCGATACCAGACTCACCGATGGTCACATCGCCGGAGTTCGTGATGGTCGTACCGGCTACGGCGGTGGACGTGGTGCCATCCACCACTACGGAGCTTTCACCCTCGATGGTGCTGCCGGTCACAGAAGCATCCTTACCCGCGACAGTCACCTTGTCACCGCTCAACACCACGGTGTCGACCGTTGCTGTGTCGGCAGCGCTGATGCTCACCGTGCCATCGGCACTTACGCTTGTTTCAGAAATCTGCGCATTCTTGGTGGCGGTAATCATCGCATCACCGTTTGATGAGTCAATCACTGTCTCACCAGAAATCACTACGTCTGCACCGTCAACCTGCACATTTCCGGTAGCAGAGAGCATCGTCTTGAGCGTATCGGCATCACCGAGTGAACCAATAGTAGTCTTCGTATTGGCATCGCCAATCTGAATCGATTCACCGGTAGCTATGACATCAATCACACCAGTACCGGCATCATTCACATCTGTGCCAGCAATTTTCACTGCGCCGGATGCGGTGATAGTATCATTGGAAACCTCTGCACTCGTACCAGTAATACTTACATCACCAGCGCCCGCCGTTATAGTGCTACCAGTCACGCTTGCAAAGCCTCCGCTCATGGTAACACCGCCTTTGTCTGCCTCAATTTCAGAACCAAATACGGCGTTAAACTTTGGTGACACCATGGAAACATCTCCCTTTTCTGTTGAAAGGTGGGCATAGGACACGCCGTTGCCATTGGCTGTCCCCGTACCTTCGATGGAAATACCACTTTCAGCCCACACTTCGGCAGTAGTAGAACTTGTTCCCATAATCAAGTTACTTCCGGCCTGCGAAGTGACCTGCCCGCCAGAAACAACCACGCCACTAATCAAATTTTGTGCCGCTGGCCCGGAACTCATCGTGACATCCCCATCAGTCGCCTTGACTGTCGCTTTCTGAGCAATTTCCGTACCTTCGGCATTAACAAAGGTGATGGAATCGTCGGCCTGAATGTAAGCAGTCGCATCATTCCCATCACCGCCCTGGATTTTGGTTGAAGCGCCAAGGAACTTCATGGAGCCGCCTGCGGTAATAACGACATCGCCGGCAACGGCGCTTTCATTTTCACCAGGATGAATGGCGACGCTCTGATTCACCACCAAATCACCATCGGTTTCAATACGGGTAGTACCAGGATCTCCATTAAGGCCACGAATATCAAGCGTCTCACTCGCTCCTGCGGTATCACCAATCACAATACCTGAGCTGGCGCTGATCTGCGCATTCGTCAACGCTGCATTGTCACTCGTTCCTATGGTCAGCGAGCCCAGGGTGCTTTCGACCGTCAGTCTATCCAGCGAGGTGTTGTCTGTATCCTTGATGGTGCCCACTACAATGTCGCCGATGGTGGACTTGACAACCAGATTATCAGCAGTCGTGGAAATCGAGCCGAGTTCCACATCACCAAAAGCAGAAGATCCGATGGTAGAATTGGCGCCCGTTGCATCAGCACCGGAAACGGTACCGGCCACGCTCACGCCATCCTTGCCATCAAGCGTGGAACCACCGCCCAGCACAATACCCTTGTTGGTGGTAATAGTGCCCCCGGCCACGATATCAGAGCCATCCTTCACAGTCACATCGGAGGGGCCGGTGATATTCACATCACCCGTCTCCGCAGTCACGTCCGTATTGGTCAGCGTGTTGCCATACTTGGCCTGGGAGGAATTGGCGGTGATGTTGACATCCCCATCCTCAGAAACAAGCGTAGAATCGGTCAGCGTGTTGTTCACGGAACCTGCAGTCACGCTAAGGTCCTGCCCCGCGACGATATCCGAACCGGAAATGGTGTTGCCCTTGGTTGCGGCAATCTCAACGGCTCCGTCCGCTTGGAGCGTGGAATCGGTCACATTCTCGTTCACGCCATCGGCAATCCTGATATCCCCACCTGCTTCAATCCCGGAATCTGCCACGTAACTGTTACTGGTAGTGGAAAGGACCACATCTCCGTCTGCCGACAGAGCAGAACCATCGGTCACACGAATGTAGTTGCCGCCCTCGTTTGTCAGTTTCACGTCTCCGCCCTCTGCGATCAGAGCACTCCCATTCACGGTCAACTGAGTTGAGCCGTGGGTCGTGACACTCACATCCTGCCCGGCAGTAATGGTGGAATTGTCCTTGATATTGTTGCTGGCACCCTCAATGGTCACCGAACCGTCAGTCGCACGCACGGTTGCATCAGCCTCAATCAGGTTAACGGCAATCTTGTCGCCAGTAGTATTTTCACCACCAATGTTGACATTTCCCTTCGCAGAAATTTCAACTCCATCCGTCACCTTATTCTGAGGGGTGCCATCCGTCACGGTGATATTCACATCGCCACCGGTGGATTTCACCGTTGCCCCGATAACATCCGACCCACCGACACCATCTGTGCCGACAATGGTGTTGCCAACCGCAGTTGAAGTAATGTTGACATCACCGACAGCAGAGACATCAGCCCCGCCACGAACGGCGTTGGAGCCGCCCACCAGGTTCACAGAACCAGTCTTGCTGGTTACCGTGGTCCGGTCTGTACCATCGCCACCAGCGGTAACACCAAGAATCGTGGAACCATCTGTCGCGTTGGAAATGGTGACATCGCCTTCAGCCGTGATATCAGTACCATTGTGCAGCCAGTTCTGCTTAGCATCCAGATTCACCGCTCCCTGTTCGGAAGTAATGGCGGCCCCGGTATCACCCCAGATACGGCCGCTGGTGCTCAGGCTCACATCGCCTGTCGTGGCAGTTACTGTGGCTCCCTGGGAATAATGCTGCTCCACGGAACCGGTGGGTGTATCAACAGAACCATCGGATACAGAAACGGAGGAGCCCGTCAGGGAGCCCCCTTCCATGTGCGTATCCTGCTGGATTGTTACGGCTCCTCCTGCAGTGATATCGGTATCCTTGAGGGTAAGTTCACCGGTCTTCTCGGTACTATTGCCGATGGTCACATCCTCCTGCACGTTGATGGTGTCGCCTGTGAGGCTGGCCTTCACATCATCGGTCTCGTTGATTGCCTTCACATTCAGCTCAGTATCGGAGAGGTCGGTCAGGTCTTCGATAACCATGTTCTCGGCCTTGATTTCTGTTCCCGCACCCGTGATGGAGCCATAGCTCAGCGTACCCTCGCCCTGGAGGTCAAGCTTGTTGTTATCGCCGGAAATATCGCCGGTGGAAATATCGCCATCGCCCTCCACCGTCAGCGTATTGCTATCGCCGGAAATGGCCCCTGTCACCGTCACGTTGCCATCACCCTTCACCGTGAGGGTGTTGTTATCGCCAGCGACATCACCTTCTACTGTCACGTTGCCGTTACCATTGGCGGTCACCGCATTGTTGCTGCCAGCTACATCGCCTTTCAATGTCACGCTGCCGCCGGTCGAGGTCACCGTATTTCCGTCTGCCAGCGCCGGGTCCCCGGCATCCGGCTGAACCACGATACCCACTCCGCTGAAATTCAGCTCATTATTGCTGCGGGTGCCGGTTACTGTCATATCGAACGCATAGGTCCGGTTGTACGCGAAAGCCGAGACGGCTACAAGCGCTGCAAGAAGGGCCTTGCGAAGCGCTACGGGGAGGTGTGTTTTCATATTTTGGATTTGTTTGATTGTTTATGGTTGTTCTTTCGAAGAGATTCGGCAAGCGAGCATCATGCGCCCGACTCGCACGTTAAAGGCTATCAAACTGAAGCATCCTGTAAAGCTTTTTTTACGTCCAAATTTTCTTATTTGACAAATTCAACATTTTGCAACCAGCCAATTTCATAAACAAAATATCGTAATCGTCTTATATTTCGCGCGTTATAAAACACCCCGCACTCCTGCACTCCCCCTTGTATCGCTGTGATTTTTTTTACATTCGGGCAGGCCAGAATCATTCTCCGCTATATATGTGCACAAAAAAAATGCATCCCGGAAAAGCCAGCAAAGGAATCAGAGGCTCAATTACTGTTCTCTATATGTTAGTCGTTTATGTAATATCATACTAAAAGATTATGATTTAAACAATCTAATCAGCTTCTCACCGCTCCTTCACAGTATACCCCAGCTGTTTTTTGATTTTCCTGGCTTTTTTATGCCAGATTTATTCGTATGATTTAAATCCCTACCAAAAATACCGCAATTTAAGAATAACATTTAACTTTCACAAATAATATGTCTGGCAAAAAACACAGGAACAAAACATCAGGAAGCGCAAATCACAGCACGCAACATAGCAGTCTAACTGTTTCACACACTAAGGATTAAATGTTAGAATCCCCATCCCGCAACAAAGAACTTACACCAAGGAAAGCAGCACAGAGACAGAAACGCACAGACAACGCACAAAGCCTGTAAAATAGTGAGGAAAGGACAAATCTGACACAAAAAATGATACAAATCGCATAGGCTATATCAAATAGTGAACCGCAAGGCGTTAGAATTTATATTTTTCCAGGCTGAAAGCCAGAGCGCGATTTACAAGCGAACCATTCAAGAGGTTTCCCAATGCCAGAAATAACCAGCGGACAAGGCACCTTCCCTCCCCCACGAATAAGCACATCCGAAAGGAAAGGCAAGTCTCCATCTCATCTAAAACGCTGACAAGCTGCTTATAAGCAACCAACGCATTCTTCCACAAACTTTTACAAGAAGCATCAATAACCGAAAAAGGCTTGCCAACGCGCGCGTAAACGGGTAGAATGGACGGCATGAGGAAGCAGATTCACCGCTGGATACTGGCCATGGTCATGGCAACTGCAGCCGCGATACCGGCAGTGCAGGCACAGAGCACGGAGGTCATGAATGAAACCGGCGACATGGTGCGAGTGATGCGCCACCCGGATGGCACGCGTGCCATCTACCAGCGCCAGAAAGGCTGGCAGGGCATGCGCTGTTCATCGTACACAGCCAGCGGGCGTCTGGCAGCCGTCAATGACTACCGGGAAGGGAAATACGGCCAGCTGGTAGGCTGCATCATCTACGACCACACCAAGAAGAACATCATCTACAAAGTAGCCTATGGCTATGACAGCCGCGCCCGCCTGGTAGAAGAGCGCATGTATTCGCACCCGCAAGGCAAACTGGTGCAGCGAGTCATCTACAAATACGACAACCGGGGCAACCGGTCCAAGCCCCTCATCGTCTCGCTGAACACGGCAGGCCCCGTCACAGAAGTGGCACCCACCGCGCAATACGATGATGTGAACGCCATCAACCGCTCCATGAAACAGGGGCGACGAAAGTAATCCACCCATCCATTTCCCAATCAACCGATACACAGCAACATGGAAACATTCTCCTGGCAAGACCGCGATGCCGATGGCAACAAAGTCATCTACGAGGCCCAGCATTTCGGCGGCTGGTGGCAGCTGATGGTAGCGCCCAAACTGGGGCGTTCGCAGCGCGATGAGGCCGTGTTCACACCGGCCGATTTCACCGAAGAACACTGGCAGGCCCTGCGCGACCTGCTCTGGCGCAAATACCAGCGCCGCCGCGTTTCGTGGGACATGGTGCAGCACATCGACGACATTCTGGCAGGCAAGGCGACCAACGAACGCCGCGACCGCCGCAACGGCAAGGGAAAATGACCGACCAGGAGATGATACACTGCACCGACCCGGCGCGCCAGGTCGAGCGAGCGGCGGCCATCATGCGGCGCCTGCGCCAGCCGGGCGGCTGCCCCTGGGATGCGGAGCAGACCCACGATTCCATCGTGAGCAGCCTCATCGAGGAGTGCTACGAATGCATCGATGCCATCCGCGAGCGCGACTGGCCGCACCTGAGGGAAGAACTGGGCGATGTACTGCTGCAAGTGCTCTTCCACGCCGAGATGGCCAGCGAGAACCCCGAGGCCGGATTCGGCCTCAACGAGGTAGCCCGGGAGCTGGCCGATAAGCTCGTGCGGCGGCATCCGCACGTCTTTGGCACAGCTGCGGTAGAAAACGCCGAGGGCGTTGTCTCGCAATGGGATGCCATCAAGCGCAAGGAGCACGATATCGAAGATAAGCCCTACCTGCACGACTGCGGCAAAGGTCTGCCTGCCCTCCTCCAGGCATACAAGATAACCAAGAAAGTGGCCAAAGTCGGATTCGACTGGCCGGACCACGCAGGCGTGGTAGATAAAATCCGCGAGGAGACAGACGAGGTAGCCGAAACCCTGGATATGCCGGATACCGACCCGCATGTGGCAGAAGAACTGGGGGACCTGCTCTTTGTCGTCGTGAACCTCTGCCGCCGCCGCAAGGTGGACCCGGAGCTGGCGCTTTTCAACGCCAACCGCAAGTTCGAGCGCCGGTTCAACGCCATCGAAGCCGAACTCAAAGCCCGTGGGCTGAGCCTGGCCGCCGCCACCAGCGAGGAAATGGAAGCCGCCTGGCAAACCATCAAACGCCGCGAGAATCAGGCATGAACCGCCGCTGCACAGTCCTGACCACCCTGGGGTTGCTCCTGCTGAGCAGCTGCTCGCAGACTCAGCAGAAGGATGCAGCAGGGCAAAGCACCAGCGAGCCGCTCACCCCCACCCGGACCCACATGGGCTGGGAAGAAGCGGCCACACCGGGCATGAATCCCCTGCTCACCGGCGGCGCAGTAGACCCGAACGCGCAGAGCTACAACGTCTCCACCTCCGAAGAACTGGAAAAAATCGACAACGGGGCAGATGGCGAAGTCTACTTCACCGATCCCGATAACCCGGATGCCGATATCGCCGGCATCACCGCGGCTTTCGAAGCCCGGCGCAACGGCAACGGCTGGCTCGAAAGCTACGGCCGCGCCACCCGCCTGGCCCACCGCGAATGCCGCCCGCTCATCATCTGGTTCCACGACTCGGTCATTGCCCCTAAAAGCGGTTTGCTGGGTGAAGAACTGCTGGACACCCCCGAATTCAATGAATGGTGCCGGGACCGCGTAGTCCGCGTCAAGCTCGATTCCGGAGCCAGCATCGATGACCGCACCCGCAGCACCGCCCGATACAGCCGCAACGCGATTGAACGACTGGCCCACCGCTTCGGGCTCAAGAAAAAGCCAGCCCTGGCCGTGCTGACCCCACGCGGCAAGTTCGTGCTGGGGGTCGATGGATACAACGACTTCACGCAGCAGGTGGAATCACTCCTGAAGGAAGGAGTCATCACCGCCGAAAAGGAAATGGAAGCCTACCGCGAGAAACTCGCACCGCGCGGGTACCGCACCTGGAGCTCAGCCACCGGCGAAGCCACCGTCTTTGCCCGGCTCCAGCGCTTCGATGAGGAGCACCAGATGGTCTACCTCAAGGAATATGGCGGCAAGATCACCCGCACTAAACTGCGCCGTTTCTCCCGCGAAGACCGCGAATTCATCCGCCAGCACCAGGAGAAAAAAGAAGCCCGGAAAAACAAGAAACGAGCCCGCACCAGCGCATGAGCAAATCAGACGACACAAAGGCCCAGATTATGCGCGCGGCGGTGCAGCAATTCACCCTCCTGGGATATGAAGGTGCCGCCGTGCGCGATATAGCCAACGCTGCCGGGGTCAATATCGGCCTCATCCGCTACCACTTCGGCCACAAGGCCGACCTCTACCGCGATACCCTGGCCTACCTCTCCACCCAGTATAACGAAGTGTGCCTCGCAGCGCTGCAGACAGCCCGCGATTCCGGCAGCCCTGAAGACATCATCTGCTCCTGGTTGCTCGCCCCCATCGTCGCCTGGCAGGACAGCACCGTCGCGACTGGTGAAGAAGTGCTCTGCTTCCTCAACAAAATGGGCTACGAAGATGCCGAGCTCACGCGCGATGTCTACGAATCCCACTACTCCTACGCCCTGCAGGAATGGCAGGATGCCATCCGCGCGCACTATCCTGCCATGCAGCGCGGAGACTGGCTCTGGTTTCTCACCAGCCTGCGCGGCATGTACTTCAACATCGTGGCGCACAACGATTTCACCCTCTGGTCCCTGCCCGCCATCAACAACCGGGAGGCCGCCATCCGCCGCCTGGCTGCCGATGCCGCAGCCCTGCTCCGCATCACCGCCCAGGGATGAGCGCGGGCGCGGCCGCTACTCCCCCTGCCCTGCCTCCAGCACCGCCTGCCGGAACGGCGGCAACACAGAGCCCACCACGAAGCCCCACTCGCGGAACCACTCCGGCGCAGCATCCCCTTGCGGCTGCTTCAGGAAATAGACAAAATTCAGCGTCGCATTCTTCATCAGCTCCCGGGCTTCGCCTGTTGCCATGCCTTGCAGGGCTGCCTCCTGCAGCCCGAGGAAACGCAATTTTTCCCAGCGCAAGGCAAGCGACACCACCTGCTCCAGCGATGCATACAACTCCGGCTTCACCGATTCCAGGCCTGCAGGCTCGGCAAAGCCATCCATCAATTCATTCAAAGTCTGGAAGAAGCGGATAGTATCTGCCACGAGCTCTGCCGCATCCACCTGGATGGAAGCCGTATCCGCACCGTGCTCCAGGTGCCGTGCCAGGCGGGCTGAACCAAAGCACGGCGGCTGAGTTCCCCGCAGCGCCTCCCTCGCCGCCACATACTCCAGCCTGCACTTCTCATGCTGCATGAACGAGCGCCGCATCATGAGTTGCGTCTCCTGCGTCATCCTGTTCAACTTCGCACGCAAGAGATTCGCCACAACTAAATCAAAAAAGACCGACTCGCAGCGCGTCACCACAGCATCGGCGCTCTCCTTATCATGCACCGAGCCCAGCAACCCCGCATAAAACACATACTGCGTCTCTGCACGATTCAGGAACGACTCATACAGCCACTCGGCAGCCGCCACACACTCCTGCGGCCCGGCATCATGGAGCTCCTCTGCAGGCAGAACGGCCTCCAGCAACTGCGAATCCACTATGGCAGGCACTTCTGCCGCCGCCGCAGCCTGCTGCCGTGGCGGCGGCAGAAAATCCAGCGCATGCTCATACCACCACCAGGCGGCAAACATCACCAGCACCCCAGCCAGCAATGCCACGCTGCACATCCACCGCACCCGCCACCGCAAGCGCTCTTTCAGATCTGAATTCATGTTCAAGTCCTATCTAAACATCCGCCACCGCAAAACGCAAGCTTATTTCCCCGATTGCAAACGGTTACAACATCCCATTTTCTACAAACCAACAAACATGCACTAAAAATGCTTGGAAAATCACCCGATTTCTGCCAGAATGAACCACACCACCATGATCATCATCCACCCCAAAGACCGGACCACCACCATGCTCTGCGCCCTCTACCAGGGAATAGAAGCGCGCCGAATAACCCAGGATGCCAGCAGTATGGAAATCCGACACACGTTGAATCTCAGCCCTGGCACAGAGAGAATCATGCTCCTGGGACACGGGTGTCCCGACGGGCTCTACTCCCGCACGGACGATACTGTGGAATACTTTGACAGGCTCATCATCAGTCATCACCACGCCTACCCCCTTCGCCGCCACGGCAGCAACCTCATCGGCATCTGGTGCCACGCCGACCAATTCGCCCGCAAAGAGAGGCTTCATGGCCTTTTCTCCGGCATGATTATCACAGAACTCAACGAAGCCGAAGAACACGGCATCGCCACCACACAGGAGGAACTGACCAGAGAAAATGAGCTGCTCTTCACCCGGCTCCGCCACCTGCTGGATACCGACACCCCGCTCCGCGAGGTACCAGAAAGCATTGCCATGCTCGATGAGGTGCATTCCCCGCTCACCAGGTTCAACTACGCCAACTTCCATTTCATCTGAGCCCCCGTGTGCGGCCGGCAACCAGCCTCGGCTCCGGAATTATCTCAGTTTTTTCCCGATGACAGATCAGCAGAAAGGTTCGGAACCCAGACCTGCTCTATTTCTTTCAGCAAGCAATCGAGTTCCGGGCAGCCATAGCAGTTATTCGCCGCGCGCAGCGCAGCCGATGCCTGTTTGATTTCATGGTGCAGCATACGCAGTCGCAGGACATCCGGCCACATTAAGCCATCCACCTGGGAGAAAAACTCCAGATTGTCCATCTGCCGGGTTCTGAATCTTTCTGCGCAATGTCGCAGCTTCGGCAACACAGCCCGGGCACTTTCAGCATTACTTATCTCCTGCAAGGTAGCAAGGATTTCATCTGCGTCAGCTTTCGCCTGCTCTACATTTACATAGCGCAAATCAGCCGCATCCAACAATTCCTGGGCAATCGCCCTGCGCACAGGTGGCAGCAGGCGAGCACATGTACCGAGGGAATCAGCAAACTCCTCGAACTCCAAATACCGCCGAACCAACGGCTTGAGCATGCCTACCATACGCTCCAGGCTCTTCTCATACATTTCCAGCTGCTCACGCGACATCGGCTGCTGATATTCCAGCTGCACCCACCGCTGAGCAAGAGCCGCCACCATGAAGAAGTAGCGCTTGTGGAATGCAGCAGGGGCAGGCCCGGATTCCCCTCTCAAGTCCGATATCATATACGTCAGCAGCAATTCGGTTGTAGCCAGCAAATCCTCCAAATTATCATCCTCTACTGCAGGAGCGCCAACTCCGGACAGTACCTCCGCCAACTTTTCAGATCCCCGCGCTGCATTCGGCAATTCGCGGAACCGCTCCAGCTCCGCATCCAACGCAGAAGCCCACATTTCTGCCTCATTTCCCACCTCTCGCATCACCTCAGACTTTTCCTCCGGTGAAAGACTGAGTCCACCCCTGAGCACCGAACAGATTCTGCGTATGAGGAGCGCCTCTGCGCAAAGCTTCGCTGCCGCATCGGCACTCTTTTTACCGCTGATATCCCGCAATGCCTCCAGAGCGCGCTGCTCGCGTGACAATTGCGCAGCATACAGCATCTGAGACATCAGCAGCATCGGCGGCACAGCGTCCTCCTGGCTCTCATTGTCAAATACTTTGAAAGATTCATACTCCGACAGCATATCGAGGGTATTTGTCGCTATGGAGGCCAACTCAACGCGCTCATCACACCTGTATGCAGCAAATTGCTCCATGCGGCTCAGCAGCAGCCGCAACAGGCAGGATTCATGCGAAGAACTTATCTCCAAGTATTTTTTCAACTGCATACGCTGATACAAAATCTGTCCATACAGGGTCCTGATATCCTCCGGCATTTCCTCAGAATCCTCCTTCTGCGGCAACGTCTCGCACCGCATCAGCAATGTATCATACATGCCGATCAATAAATCCAGCCTCGATTCTGCTGTCGGGGCTTTACAATCCTTTGCCAGCATCAGTTCCAGCGGCAACAACAGCCCGGCGTAGGTATCCACCCAATCTTTCATCAGAACATGCTCCCCGGCAATGCTACGGATACGGCGCAGATAGAGCAGCCGCTCCACGGATTTGCCGTAGGAGTTTCTGTTCTCGGAACTATTCAAGGTTTGCAAGACACCCTTCATCAAGTGCTCCTCTGCCTGTTGCTGTGGCATATTCATCCGCCCTGCATCAGCCCAACGGATTACCAGTTCGATGGTGGCAGCATCCGGCACCGCCCTGCGCTCCGCAAAGGCGGCAGCAGCCTGCGCGTATGACTCCTTTCCCACCACTACAGCCTTCAGTTCCTCATTCACCTTTTCCAGATACTCACGGGTATCTGCCATCAAACAGAGCAAATCCTCCGGCGAATAATAGCGGTAATCCCACTTTCCCTGCAGATAACCGGCCAGCACATCTAAGCCATCATTTGAAGACGCAACCTCCAGGACACGAGACCGTTCCAAATCATATTCAAGCCTTTTCTCCCTATTGTGCTTCACAGCCGCACTCATACGCTGATGAGCCTGAGGCGAGAGGCAGCAACGATGTAAAACCGTATCGATATTATCCACATCCCGCAGCCGCAAGGCGCACTGGATGACTACGACCTCCGCGCTATTCGCATCCTGAACAAAACGCAGCAATCCAGTCAACTCTGCGTATTTCAGCGTCTGCAGCTCCAGGAGCTTCTCTACCATTTTCTCTGCGGCAAGGCACATTCCCTCCTCGTTCATCACCTGGAAAGGAGGGACAATCAAGGGGGCTTCCACACAGGGTAACGGCATTTCCACTTCCGGAGCTTCACGCACCGTCTCATGGGTCATCGCCCAATAGCCCCCAAAAACAGCTAGTGTCACTCCAGCCACTCCGCAAGACCAGGCCATCCCGTACCTTTTCAGATGCCTCCCCACCTTACTGAGCGTTCGGGTACTGGTCAGCTCCGCGTTCGTCCGCGCCTCCGACCGCACCCCGACACCATCCGGATTCCGGCATTCAGCCCGGGATGCCGGGTCTTCCGCATTTCTGCTCTCCTCTTCTTTTTGCAAATCTGTCATAATTGTACTTTACTTGTAAGATATTATATTATGAGCGTTCTTCTTTCATTCCAAACGCGTTTTGTCCGCACCGGAGAGAAGCTTTCGGCATCGTCTCCGCACCCTCATTTCAACTATCAGAACTTCCACTACCGCCTCCGGGCAGAAATCCCCCGGCGCGCATCTCAGCCACAACTGCCGGGAATTCTGCCAGGGGAAACTCAATCGACCATCGCATCATCATCATCTTCTTCGGAACCAGGCTCATCATCTGAATCGTCCTCCAGATCCGCCAACATCCGATTGAGCAAATCATCAATATCTTCCCGTTCACGGATAAGCCTGCCGGCACTAGAAGTCTCATTTTCAACCGGCGCAGCTGCGTTCTCCGACTCCTTGACCAACGGGGCATACCACCCCCTGTAGCGTATGCTCAGGACGCGTTGATGCAACTGACTGATGGCCGACATAAGCTGCAAGATAAGCACACCAAATGTCTCCGGGCAGAAGTTCTGTTGAAACAGGCAGTAGGAACAACTAAGACTCAGTGTATTTTCCTTACCGCCCATGACCAGATAAGCCATGACAAACTGTGAGCCCTGATGAAACTCATTCAACAAGGAATACACTAACGACTCCTTGGATTCAGGAACCTCGCATCCCGTATTCCCCAGCAGCGTAATACATTGCCCCGGAGTAATGCTCGCCCTGATGACCGAATACCCGACACTAATGGGATATACACAAAGCACATCACCAGCCTCGACAACGAAAGGCCTGAAGCCAATTTCACGGAAAACCTCCACGACTTTGTCTGTTAAATCATTCATATTCATAAGCTTTGCTTGAAATTGAGGCCTCATACCCCGCCCGGCTGCACCAGGAAGCAGCCGCCCATACCATGAGGCGTACGCACACACTCTGTTTTTGCACGGAAAAACCATATTTCCTGCATTCAGCACCAGGGCAGCACAAAGAATTACTCTGCCGCCAAAACCTCCAGCTCACACGCCAGCACCGCGTCTGCGATACTCTTCTCCGGTCTTTCATACCCTTTCATGCGACTCATGTATGTCCGGGCTTCCGGGTGACCATGTTCTGCGGCAAGGCTCATCCAGTACAGAGCCTCAGTATAACTCAGATCCACCCCCAAGCCCCGGCCGTAGCAAACAGAAAGCATATACTCAGCCTCGGGAAGCTCCTGGCGCGCGGCCTGGTATGCCCAGCGAGCGGCTTTCCACCATTTATCTGGCCCCGCCTTCCGCATATCTGCATAGTGCATAGCGACCTTGAACTGGGAGTATTTAAGCCCCTGCGCAGCCGCCATACGGTGCCAGTAATAAGCACGCCCGGCATCCTTCTGCACACCAGCCCCCGTTTCGTACGACATAGCCAGGTTATGCTGTGCCAGCGCTTGCCCCTTGCTGGCAGCCATTTCGTACCAGCGAACTGCCTCCTCCTCGTTCTTTTCCACCCCGAGGCCGATATCGTAGCACATACCGACGCGGTACAACGCATCCACATCGTTCAATCCGGCAGCTTGTTTCCACCAGTAAAAGGCTTGCCCGGGATTCTGCTCTACCCCCAGCCCCCTCACATACATGAATGCCACATTGCCCATAGCCACAAGGTGCCCGGCAGAGGCAGCCTTGAGAAAACACGCGAACGCCTCACCGGCCTTGCCCTGCTCATGCAAGCGGCAGCCTTCTTCAAACAGCGTTTTCATCTCCGATTCTTCTATTTTCTCTTTCATGATCAATGATTTGATTAAACTCTCATCTGACTCCGGAGTGCAGCGACTCCCCGCGCAGCCGCAGAATACCTGCGCGCCAGCACCACAGCGGCCCTGCCAGCCGGGAATCATTGCACCCTTCTCTTATCATATAGTCAGATTATACCTTATTTTTGCCATATTTTTTCAACAAATGACTTTTTCACCCCAGGAAAAAACACCCTGCACCATGCTCCCTCAACCAAAAGCCGAAAAGTCCGCCAGAAGCGCGGCGCATTCCAGGTGGTGGCTCATTATGGCAAGCGAAAGAGGAGACACACCAGGGGCAAGTTCTTCCGCAGGATCGGCACCCTCTGCCAGCAACAGGCAGATACATTCCGCATGCCCCCAGAAAGCAGCCTCGATCAGCGGAGACACATGCAACTCATCGGCACGATTAACCCTGGCCCCGGCATCAATAAGCAAACGAGCGCACTCCGTATGCCCCCCACGCACCGCCCGGCTCAATGCCGTAAAGCCAGCATAATCCACCAGCTGCAACCTGGCACGAGCCGCCAGCAAAACCCTGACACACGCAACATGTCCGTTTTCTGCCGCCAACATCAGCGGAGTCTTATTCAACCTATTGCGAGCATTCAGCGCCCCACCAGCACGAAGCAACTCCTTCACCACCCCGGAAAAACCAGCCTGGGCTGCCAGATGCAAGGGAGTGTTGAACATTTCATCGCGCGCACGCAACTGCATCTTCTGCCGGCACAACAGGCGAACACACGACTCATGCCCACGAGCTGCCGCCAGATGCAATGCACACTCTCCGCGCGGTCCCCGGGCAGCAGGCACTCCCCCCGCTCTCAGCAAGCGCGAAATGCACGCCGTATGCCCTGCCCCCGCGGCCAGCAACAGGGGAGTATAGCCCCGGGCATCACGATACCTGCCCCATTGAGCAGCGCGCAAGCCCCCCGGCGGCAAAAGTCCCCCACCCAGCACCCCGGCACCAACCCGCAACAACACAGGCAGATGAGTAGAAGCCCCATATCGCACCAACGCCCGCACACAATCTGCGTGCCGCAAATGGCGGGCCCAAGCCATGGGGGTCCAACCAAAATCATCCCCCAGCTGCACTCCAGCACCGGCATTCAGCAATAATGACACGCACCAGATGCGATTCGCCCGTATGGCGGCAATCAAAGGTGTCTCGCCGTGCATTCCTCCCCGGGAATCTGGTGAAGCCCCGGCAACCAGGAGGCGATCCACGCATTCCACATGGCCATTTTTCGCAGCAGCGTACAAGGCCGACTCCTCACCAGCCTCATCGCACGCATCCGGCGATACACCATGAGCCAGCAGCAGCTCCACGCATTCCGCATGCCCCCACGCCGCAGCCATGAACAATGCATACCCCAACTCCGGCTCATCTGCTTCGTACCCAGGCAACAGCAAGCACACACACCGGGCATATCCGCGGCACGCAGCCTGCCGCAAAGGCGAAAACTCCCGCGCTGCGCAGCCCTCCACATGCGCGCCGGCCTCCAGCAGCACCTTCAGGCACTCATGCTGACCATATTTTGCAGCCAGCCACACAGCATCCGGGCCTTCCGGCACAGGCCACCCCTCCTCACCTGGAGGAGCCGCACAAAAATTCACATCGGCTCCGGCGGCTATAAGCAGCCTGGCGCACTCCACGTGTCCGGCTCTGACTGCCACCATCAAGGCCGTCATAAAGTCCGGAGACAACGCATCGATGCCAGTATCCAGAGCATCGGCGCGCACGCCGGCATGATATCCCCGCATCGCCTCCAGCAGCAGACTCAAACACCCCGCATACCCCAGACGCGCAGCCACCATCAGCGGTGTCTCCGGTTCTGCCCTGAATGCCCCCACAACCCCGGGATTCTCCCCCAGCAGCCCGCGAAGAACACGCGGTGCATTCAGCAACACAGCCTCATGCACAGCATGCACAATCTTCCCGGGCTGATCTGGCTCATCCCCATGACTGCTCCGATAAGCTGGCGCCAATCTATCCATCGCTCTGAAAATACCCAATACCTGTCACTCCTGCTGCCACCTGGACCACTTCGACAGAGAGGCTCCACCGCGCTTTTCAAGGAACTCAGCGCACGAGCTCCACGCCTGCTCCTCAGCATGATGAAGCGGACTACAGTCATTACCATCCAGCTCGTTCACCGACACGCCCAGAGAAGCATCTCCCAGCAGCAACTTCAAACACTCCAGGTGACCTTGCAGAGCGGCCAGATGCAACGGCGCATAGCCATACCTATTCCGCAGTCTGGCATCCACCTGCGGGCATTTCAGCAGCAACTCCACCACCGGCAGGCAATTATTCACCACCGCCAGATGCAACGCCGAGTCCCCCTGCGCCCCCAGGGCGTTCACATTCACCCCAACAGCAATCAAACTACGCACCGTCGCCACATCCCCCCTGGCTGCAGCCGAGCACAAATCATCAACCAGAGAGCGCACGCCCCGGCACTGTTCCGATTCCTCCATCGAGCAAGACTCCGAATCAGCATCGCCGCACGGCTCCTCGCAAGCACCTTCCACGTCATCCATCATCTCCAGCATCACATTGTTATGCTGCGCAAAAATAATCCCTGCCCCCGGAGCAGAAGAACCCTCCATCAAAGCAAACAACTTACTGCGAACCGCCATCAAAGAGCGCTCGCCATGAGCATGAAGCTTCCGCACCGCCTCTTCCATACACCGCCGCACCCCCTGTGCCTGATGCTGCCTGATACTCTCCAGCCGGGTCTGAAGAGCCTCTGCTCCCGTCATCAACATCACCGGCCAGTGGAATCGCTTGGAGCCCTTAATCCAACTGATAATACCCGAAACCATATCGGCCTCCACCGAGGGGACAGGCATTCCCCGGACAAACCGCCCTTGGGGGCACGCAAAAGCAGCCTTCACCAAGGACACAGAATCCCCCCGGCCAACCAGGCACAACAAATCCGCTACCCGGCAGCGCAGAGCCAGCTCCACCTCAGCGCCGCGCCTCCGCAGAGCTGCAAGGCCGGCCTTTGCAAACGCCACCCACGCCTCACTCCCAAACGCCTGATTCGCCTCCATCATCTGCCGGAACCACGCCCCCTCCGGCAGCACCTCACGCCACCGCATCTCCGCATCATCAAAAGCCTGGTCAAGCTGCACATACAACGCCACCGACTGAGCCGAAGACAAGCCGGGACCTGCCGCCGGACATCCCCCCTCTCCTGCATTCTGTTTATCTGCGTTTTCTTTCATTACTCCAACTCCGTTTATAAATTTCTTTAATCTCCTCATCATCGATCATTTCCAGCCATGGGGGGCATCCCTCAACCGGAGCCAGCTTCTGGCGACTCCCGATAAGCCTGCGGCAAGTCGCGCAGGCACGAGTCCCCCACCCGCGCAGCGCATTCACCAAGCGCTGCCACCAGCCCACCTCCTCCTGGTGCTCCAATGCCTCCAGGGCAAGGAGCACCGCTTGCTCCTGCAAGGAAGCCGTTTCCCCGGCAAACAGCTTCAGCAGCGCCACGCACTCACGGTGCTCCCTGTACACCGCTCGCATCAATGGCGTCATCCTATCGTGGTCAGGCTGGTTCACCTCCACCCCATCAGCCGAAAGCAAGGCAAGCACGCACTGCCTGTACCCCAGGCCGGCAGCGGTATTCAAGGGAGTGCGCCCTGCGGCATTCGGCTGGTTGACATCCACCCCGGGTGCAGAAACCAGCAGATTCACGCAGGACACACGGTTATAAAGCACGGCGGCCATCAATGGTGTGCGATGATGGTGATTCTGCAAGTTCACATCAACCGGCTGCCCACCCTGCGGCGAAAATGAAAGCAGAAGGCGCACACACTCCGCAAACCCCGCCGCCGCAGCACGCAAAAGCGGAGTGCTGCCATTCTTATCCCTCAGATTCACATAGATACCCGGCACCCCCAGCAACACGCGCAAGATTTCCGGCTGGTTATACTCAACGGCCAGATGCAGCAGCGATCGCCCCTCATCATCCGCCAGATTGACATTCACCTTCCCCAGCTGCACCAGCGCACGTAGTGTCTCCACCATACCGGCAGACACGAGGCAGAACAGCACACGGACCGGGAGCTCAGCTCCGGCCCTTACCAGCAGAGCCAGCAGGGCATCATTCTTCTGCTCCAAAGCCAGCTCCAGCTCGTGCGCGTACGCAGGCGGCAGGATTCCGCGACGAGTCAGCGCCACCTGAGCCGCATTTGCCTCCAGGGCAGCGGCCCCCCCCAGACAATCCCCGGCTGTCATCGTAGTGATTCTTTCATGTTCCATGGTATTCATATCGTCCTCATTCATCATTAAATCAGCGTACACTCATATATAGGAGGCTCCCGAACATTTTTTGCCACTATTTTTCAAATGGCATTATTTTTTCCGCACGCACCCCATACTGAAGAAACAAGCAGCTCATTTTCCCGAATGCAGGAAACAGCCACAACAGGATAAAGCGCATCAGACACACGCATTTTTGTAACAAAATGCCATTGGTAAGTATTTCTGTCCCGTTTGCTTGACCACAGCCCGAAGCTGTGCTATACCCGACTGCATGACCACCCCCCTGCACCAGTATCTGAAAGCGCATGCCGCCCCGGCACACGGGCACCAGGCGGCCATGCACGCACTACGCGCCGGAAAACTGGAAGCCACCTGGCTCTGGCATACCTTCCCCCGGCTGCAGGGAACCGGTCCAGAGCCCGACACCCCGGCACTAAGCAACCGTTACGAAGCTGAAGACTACCTGAACCACCCATTGCTTGGCCATCACCTGCGCGAAGCTGCGCAAGCCCTGCTCTGCCTCAAGACTGCCTCCCTGGAGCACCATCCGTCTCTTGCCGGGCAACTCCGCAGCAGCCTCACCCTGTTTGATTCCCTGGCTCGGGGGGAAATCTTCGGCAAGGCCCTCAAGCATCTCTACCGCGGCACCCCTTGCCCCGACACCCGGCAATACATGGACGAAACAGACCTGGAGCGATTTGTTAACGCCCAGGAAAGCGGAGGCTCCTTCACCCGGGCGCTCTGCGAACTGACCCATGGCCGCAAATGCAGCCACTGGATGTGGTACATCTTCCCCGTGCCTCGAGAATTTGCCCATAGCGACATGGCCTTCACCTACGGACTGAGCACCCCAGAAGAAGCCCGGCGCTACATGACCCACCCGCTGCTGGGGATGCGGCTGCAAGAGGCGAGCCGAGCCCTGCTCCAGCACGAGGGGGTGAGCATATCGCAAATCATGGGCACCACAGATGCAGCCAAGCTCCGGACCTGCATGACCGTGTTCCATGCCTTAGCCCCCATGCCTGTATTTGCAGAAGTGCTGCGAGTCTTCTTCGACAGCACACCTTGCACACGAGCGGAGGAATGGCTGCACCAGAACCGCTGATAACTCAGAAGAAAGAGCCCTCATACCCCCTTTCCCTGCTCTGCGGCCCGCAAAAGCTCAGCAATATAGTGGCGGTCATCTGCCTCTGCCATGTCTGCAGCAGTTTCGCCCGATGGCGTTTCAAGCGCCACATCTATCCCCGGAACATTCAACAAACTGCGCACAATCATCGAGTATGGGCTGACAGCTGCGTAATGCAGCGGAGTCCAGCCTCCGGCATCGCGCATATTGACATCGATTCCCGGCACTCTCATCAGCACCTCCGCAGCGCGCACCATCGAGCGCCGGACGGCATCATGCAGCAGGGTTCCCGACCCCGCGAGAGAAGCATTCAACTCCAGCCACGGAGCAAGCAGCAACTGCTCCAGATTCTTCGTAACCGCTGAAAGGCTCCGGCCAGCCTTATTCGTGCACCCCACATCGACAGATATGCAATTCAGCAGAAGGCGCTCGCACTCGCGCTCCCGCAGCATAGCCGCCAGCATCAACGGCGTGTGCCCCTCCGCATCACGGGCATTCACCTCGGCAGCATCCGCCGCCAGCAGCGCCCGCAAACACTCCGGAGCCCGATTCTCCACCGCCAGATGCAACACACTTCCCCCATTCCCGGCAGATACCCCCGCATCCACACCGGCCGCCAGCAGAAGCTGCACCATCTGTGCATCCCTCTGCTGCACCGCCTGCACCAGAGCCGATTGAAAATCTGCCTCATGCACCCCGGCTGCAGCCAACTCTGCCACAGCAGCATCAGCAGCAGGCAATACCGGCAGCAGCTGAGTCCCGCGCAACACATATTCCCCATACGAAGGAGACAGAATCAGCGATTTTCCACGGGCCAGCGCCACGCGATAATCCTGCAGGCACCGGGCGCGCCACCCGGAAAGAGGGGCCGGCCCCTCCGGAATCACCCGCACCGGTGCCTCAAACACCACCTCTGCCGTCTCAGCCCAAAGCTCCCTCCACACCGGGGGGCATTCTTCCGGCAACGTCATGAACAACTCAACAGTCCGGGCCTTCTCCAACCCGCGCACCGAGCGCACACACTGCAGCAATTGAGCCATGAAATGCACGCGATACACCTCCGGGCACTCAGCCCCCGGCCAGGCTGGAAGCGCAAAACCTCCACCGGGCTCCATCTCCAGCACCTCAAACTCCCCGCGTCTGGAACGAAACACCAGCACCGTCCCCGCCGGGCCCAGATCGAGCGACAACTTAAACTCCTTCATAACACACAGATAAAAACTTCAACAATCTAGCGAATAACAATTCACAAGCTTCCCCCCACCAGCCGCCTCAATCCATTCCGCGCAGGCAATTATCCGGCACCGACTCGTGCAACGCTGCATTACCATTCACGCACCAGTCATTCACCCCCGCGCCCAACTCATTCAGGCGGCGCACAGACTCCACCTCATCCCGGGCCGCAGAACCGCACAAATCAGCCGCCAGCAAACTCGACTCGTGCCACCGGGCCGACTCAGCCGCCATCGCAGCCAAAGCCTGGCGAGAAAAAACATAACGCCTATTATTTCCAATCAGCATCGCCGAGCTCTCACCCTCATGCGGATCCATCCACTTCATCTCATTCAACTCTTTCATAAACAGATACTCCATCAGACTCATTCACAGCCCGGCCCGGTCAGGCTCTGCACACACGCAGCCAGCCAAAACACACGGGACCTCACCCCATATATAGGCGCAGCGCCCGCAACCTTTTGCTCAAAAATTCCGTTTTTTCCTATTTTTCAACTATCCCCGCCCTGCGATTGCCAGCAATCGCGCAGGCAGATACCACCTCACGCCTCAGCCTGCCGCAGAGGCACCAGCAAACGCACACACTCCCGCACAACCTCGCGGGCGGCCGCCACCTCTGCCAGCAGCATCGGCTTATCCAGCTGATTCGCCTCCAGCACCTTCGACACCGCCCAGCACCCCGCAAAATGAGGTCCCACGCAGAACCCGCGGCAATCCGGCAGATTCACGAGCAACTCACCGACCGACACCAGATTTAACAGCGCCGTGCTGAACACCCCGCTGATGCACACCACATCCTCCCGGTGCCGGACCTCCAGCATAATAAGCCGCAACCCCTCCGGCTCCTCATCATCCCCGGACAAAGCAATGCGGCCACAACGCTTATCATAGTCCACACGGCACCCCAAACCATCCTCTGCCAGCCAGCCCACCACCCTGGACAACAGAGGAAACATCCCGCCCCCGCCCGAAGCACCATCCTCTACAATATCCATCATAACCTCCCTACATCTCGTTTTCCCAGCACAGCCCACCCGAGCCTTCACACATCATCTCACACAAAACACCGGCAGGCGGCTTTCCAATCAGAAAACCGCCTGCCAGGAACACATCAGGTATAGCGCAATTTCATCACCGGCTCCTTAGCCTCGCGGAGAGCGCTCACAATGCGTCCGAATCCGGCATTGAACACCATCTCATTAAAAGCACCATCCTCAGTATCAATGAACCACTCCGTCATCATATCGCCATCATTATCAATGTAATACTTGACAACATGATCACAATTCCACTCATTCACCAACTTATATGCATCCGTAAGCTTATCACCCTCCAGGCCCACAGAGATGTACCCCTGAATCTTGACCACCGAGCGTTCCTCATCAGCAGCAATCGCGATGGTAGCGCCAGACATCTGCAAGTGAATCACTTCAGGGTTAACCTTAACGTAGTGGAGATCGTTCTTATTCAGTACGGACTCTGCAATTTCAATCATCTTCGACATATTCGTTATTCTCTTGTTTTGATTTTTATCGACCCCGTGCATCGGAAACCGTATCCGAGCAGGAAGCCTTCAGATACTATATAGGAACTCCCAGCCGCGTTTTTCCGTTTTTTTTACAAAATGGCATTTTTTTCTCTCCCCCCGTTCCAATCCCTGCTTCCGCCCTCTTCTACGGAAGTTCAAGAAAACTGGCACTACGTCACAAAAATCCGCAAAAACCGGGAAAACGCTACCTATAATATAGGTGACAGGTGCTTTCAGCATCATAAAAAAACGCTTAACCCAAACCTCAGCTAAATATGACCAGTCTATTACGCCACCTCGCAGACGCATTCACCCATATCCCCACAATTACACCTCCGCACAGCAAAAATCAGACAAAATAAAAAAAACTCCAGCAAAATCTGGCAAATTCTACCTATATAATAATACAAGAGCCCACACGTAAGCTCGACAAACAAATCAACAACCATCACACCATGTTCAAAACATTCGTCACTATAGTAGGCTGCATCCTCGCAATCAACATTCCGATCATCGCAGAACTCGACAAATAATTCCTAACCACCACACACAAAGCCATGTCAGACATCCTCAGTGAACTCGCCAAGCTTGCCACCAAAGTCGGCCCCGAACTCATCGACTTCCTCTTTGGCAACGACAATCCATAATTACCAACCATCAGTACATAGAAAGGAACACATACCATGAACCCATTCGTCAAAATCCTCATTTCTGTAGCCACTTCTGCCCTCACAGGCGGCACCGTGGTCGTCAATCCCGATGATCTTGGAGATTAAACTCCTCCCCACAAAACTCACCAACTAGAAGGAATAAACAACCATGAATCACCTCCTCGAAGCAATCGCCTACGCGGTCGCAAAAAACGCAGGCCGCCTCCTTGCCTTCATCATGCGTAACGACGGCGAATAACCCTTAATCACACCACCTCTCATCACCAATCTACTCATGAATCCCGTAACCATCGCGTGGCTGGCGTTCCTGCCTGGCGTGCCCCGCGTTGTCAACCTCTGGAATGCCTGCTGAAATCGCCCCCCCTACATCCCACTCATAACGTCCCCGCGCACCTGCCACAACAGATGCGCGGGGATTTTTTGACTGATGGTCAAGTATACTACAACTGAAGCCTTGCAACTATGCAGCGCAACAACTCTGATAGCCCCATCATTCTATCTCCCTAATCTTTTATTCAAGTTCTTAATCTCTTGATTAAGACGCTCTTCCACAGCAGCCCCGTCGAAGTTAATGCCTTTATATTTTAATCTTTCTTTTAGCTGATTCAGTAAGGCTCCTGATTGATCACCCAGCTTTTTTCTCTTATTTTTGTCAGAACTCTTACTCCAGGCAGCATTGCACTCCCTCCATTTATAATACAATTTCAACGTCTCTTCGCGTTCCGCCAGGTCAGAATTCAACTTTTCTCTCTCACGCGGACTCAATTTTTCAGAAGTCTGTTTGATCAGGGCTTTCACTTTACCGATCAAATCGCTATACTTATCATCCTCAGCTTTAGTCATTTCCTTCAACTTTGCCAGGATAGATTCATAGTCTGCCAGCATCTTCGCTACAGCCTCACAGTTCTGGTGTTCTGCAGTAAACTCTTCATATTTTGACAGAAGCTGAGCTTTCTCTGACTGAAGCTGAGCTTTCTCTGACTGAAGCTGAGCTTTCTGCTTGGTGAGTTCACCTATTTGCCCGTTCAGCGGCTCTACCTTATCCCTTTCTCTGGCCAGACTGGCTTCAGCATCCTTGAGTTTAGCCTCTAATTCATCATGCTTCTTATCAACGGCTATGAGAGCACTATCTGCTCTCTGAGCTTTCTGCTGCAATGATTCGACATATTTAACCAACTCCGTTTGCTGTTTTTTTGTTAAATCACACAAGTTTTTGACGATGCATTCCTCCTGAGAAGGAAGAGGAGGATCATCCTGATGAGAAAAAGCAAACCACCAGCCAATATAGCCCCCTAACGCAAAAGTGATAGCGGCTTTCCACAGACAGCCCATGCGATGCGCGGACATCTGCTTAGTCGTCAGCTTTTCTACCTGTCCCATCAACGCTTTCCTGTCTCGCTCTAAGTCAGCGTTGGCACTTTCCAATTTCATGACACGCGTCTTTAGAGCTTCATTTTCGCGTTGCAAATCAGCACATTTGCTCAGTAAGTCTGCAATCTTTATTTCTTGTTTGGCTACCGTTTTGCGCAATTCATCAATAGCTTTCCTCAACCTTTCGTTTTCGGATTCCAACCTTGCAATATCAGCCTTTAAATTTCTAATCTTTTCCTGCAATTCATGAACCTGCTGCCTTAACTTAGACAACTCCTCCTGAAGATCCTCCGGAAACTCCTCCGGACCCCCCTCCGGAAGATTCGCATTTTCAGTTTCTAATCGCTTTACCTCAGCTGAAAGTTCATCTACTTTCTGCCGCAAAACAACTACCTCAGCAGTCAGAGTGGAGATTTTCTTTTCTAAATCTCGATTTAACGTACGGTTCAAACTGCAAAGTTCCTTGCTAAGACCATCAAACGTCGCATATTGCACACTAAGCACCTTTTCCAAGTGTGTATAATATACATCCTTCTCAACCTTTGCAATCTTAGACTTGCAAGCAGCGGCAAGATTCTTTAACCAAGTTTTCTCAGAATCGCTTGTCCGAGCAAGAAGAGACATGATGCTAATGACAAATGTACCAGACTCCGTGTGAATAATCGATTCCCTTTCAAAACGAGGCAACTGCACCCCCTTATCTTTTAAATAAACGAGACCGGAAAGCAACTGTTGTAGCCACAACTCGCCTTTTCCGTCAAGCTGAATTGACTCCACTCCATAACCTCGTTCCTCAAGCCAGGGTGTAACAAGATAACGCTTACCGTCTTCATTAAAGGCGGCCAGGATTTCCTGTATGTTAGGATGTTTAATTTTCGATAATTTTATTAAATCATTATCTTCAATGCCAATAGGCAACGACTGTAGCAAAACGTAACTCTCTTCAAAGTCACGTCGAGCTTTATACATACCGGGTTTGATCTCCTTCTTGATAATGTAAGAAGCTATGTAATCTCCTTCGTTCATATTACTCTATGTGTATAGTATTTTCCTGATTAATCTCTATATTATATTATTTATTTCATTAACCGTGCTATTTTTTCTTGATTATTACAATATTCATGTTAGCATATCCAAGTAATCCGATTAAATGTATACCATTACATTCACTCATATTATATAAGCAACCATGACAATAAGATACATCATCCCCAAAGACATCCCCCAAAAACCAGCAGATCCCCCCCACAAGCCACAACAAATGGGGCATAACGAAATCTGCGACAACCCACGCGTTCCCTCTACTTTCGATTTTCCAGAGCAGGAACCTCCGGATTTTGACGATTAACGTATCTTTCTTTCCCATATACATTCTGGCTCGATTATCCTATACTGAACTGCAACTAGAAGAGAGCCCATACTGGGCTCTCTTCTGGTTTTTGCACAATCAGATTACGGTAATTGATTTAGAACGGCTTCATACTTGGCAGCAGATTCTTTTTGTTCCTGTAATTCGCTCCATGCTTGACCACATACTATTTCAGCGTAAGGACGCAATGCATTCTTCCATCCTGTTTTAGATTTGCGCTGAGTCGCTAATGTCTGGCAAGCATCAAGTAAAAAATCATCTCTCAGCATCTGGAATCTATTCACATTTGAATTCAGCACAGCATCGATGGTAAGTAATGTTGTATATGCCAGGAGATGGTAAAAAACACTATAACGCGTAGAACTTGCTTTGTTATGCAACAAGCGAACTGAGTGCAACCAAAGGACACACAATGTTCTCGGAGTGGGTTTACTGCGCTTATCCTTAAACAAATCCGGATATTCCTCTTTCCAACGTGCCAGCCTCTTTGCTATGTATCCAAGGGTACCATCAGCCTTGCGCTTTCCCCTCGAAAAAATATCCTCTAATTTTCTTAACACCTCAGACGTTATGTCTTGGAAATCAGCATCCCTTTGAACAGGCGTATATAACTCATGCTCAGGGGCAAACCCTTTCATGAGCGACGAAACATAGTCCATCTGAACCTTATCTGTATCATCACCAGCCTCGGCAAGAATTCGGCATACTTGCCTGTTTCGCGGATAACGTCTATCATCTGACCATTGGAACGGATCCAACATATTGAGAGCTGGTCTCAATTCATATCGCATAATATATCCGGCTCTGGCCGAAATAGCAGCAATTTCACCCAGATTATGAACGATAAAGCGAACGTCTTCCGCATCGTTCCCGTCAAATTTGGAACAAAGGGTGTTCAACGCTTTTGCATACCCGTTCTCCTCACGTGTTGTACCACTCTCCCCCATAAGCGCAACAGAAGGGCGAGTAGTTCCCTCTTTCCAACGCACATCCAACGCTTTCGCTATATTTTCACAAACCCTCTTCTGAATTTCTGGTCCAATCTGCTCAGCCTGTTTGGCTATATCATTTACAATTTGACTCATAAGTTCGGCCAATCCAGGCATAAGGACATCATCGGGATTTACATTAGCGCTTAATAATTTCTGACATCGTTCGACAGTAGCATTGACATCCAACCATTTTTGAATCTCGACCAAGCCATTCCCTCGCGCCTTCTCAACGGCCTTCATAATATCAGAAATAGCACTATTGTGACCATCGCGACTTGTTACTATGCTTCCCATGCAACTAAGCAACTTTTGTATAAAGTGATTATCTGGCGAAGTACTATGCGTACTTTCAGTATAGTTAAACCACTCATCAAACAATTTTGCCTGCTTCCCCGCAATTCCTTCACGACTGAATCCAACTGCAAAAAGTCCAATGGCTTTCTTTATGCCCTCCAATCGCTGTTGAGCATTTTTCCACGCAGTCTCTATATCAGTAATCAATTCTTTATCCCACTTCTCTAGTGAATTTAGCACCAAGCTGGATATTTTAGAAATTACTCCTTCGACCTGTTCTGGCTTTGTCACATCACATGGACCATAGACATTTTCATCTCCCCACTTATTTTGCAATTTTATATAATACCTTTCTCCCAATTTCCCGCTTGGGTCGATATCTCTTCTATCGTTCACCAAGAAACAAATATGTCCCTCAAGTCCATGAGCCTTCAAACTCTCATTAAGTTCTTCCGTTTCCGCAGTAACATCGGGCTGTTTATTCAAAGTATTAGTAAGAACAACCATCATATCGGTTTCAGATTTCGCCGTTATCATGGTTTTGTGCATAGCTATAGGATTCGGATCATTGACACCTGGTGTATCATATAAACGCAGGTTATTACGCCCCCCTTTAAATCTGCACTTAATTCTTACAACCTTGATTAATTGCTGCTCGGGCGATATTCTACCATCTTCCGATGAATGCTGCACGTACTCCTTTAATTGCTCCTCGCTAATTTGCCGACTAGTGCCGAGCATCTTCTTTAACCCTTCGTTTTTAATTCCTTCCTGAAGAGCTTGAAACATATCGATTACTGCTTTACAATCTCTTATCCTCGTAGCAGGTAATCCAGGAAGCATTGATATCTTACCAATACCGCTTAAATCCAACGAATCTAACGATTCAGCACTTAACTGGGATACAACAAGGCGTTTCATTAAGTACTTAATATACACCTTGGCATGATCCAGCACTTCCTCTTTTGAGTTGTATACTACCTCATAACTCTTTTCCTCGCTATTGTGGTAAATAATCTCGCAGGAAACAGCCGTACACCGACTATCATCCGTCGGTAAGTTCAACCCCAATAAATTATTGATAAACGTCGTTTTACCAGACTTCTCCAGCCCGGCTATGGAAATAGTTATAGTTCCATTGCGAAACAATGGAATCTTGTTACCAATTATTTCCTTCAGTTTTGACAATTCATCAATAAGCTTTGCTATGTCGCCCCGAAGCGTATTGTTACGTAGATACAAATTTTCGAGATAAGGAAGTTGCTCGATTTCTGATAGAGTGGCAAGAACACTCTCAACAGAGGCCAGTCTTTTCTCCAAATCTATAGAATGTTCTTTCCTTTTTCCTATAATTTTTTCCGTTAACATAATTATTTTCTATAATACATTAGAGTTCATTTATCTGGCGTGGTGTGATACACACACGCTGAAAAGTTCGTTTGAAACGTAGATATTCCTCAAGAATGATATAACCTGTACATTGCAAAAAATTCTTTCATTTCTCCCATCTTGGGAGAAGGCGCCATATTGCGAACAATCAATTCGGTGAGTTCAGCAACGGAGGCCCCCCCATTTTCTGTCGACATCAGCTTCTCAAATATAACACCAAGACGCCATGTAAAGAATCCGTTAATGATACTATTCACGACAGCCGCTGCAGCAGTTGTAGTTCCAAAAGTAAAGAAACCAAGCCACCCCATAATCTTAGAAACCAGTCCTGACCCCACCATCCATACACCAGCTCCGGCAATTACTGCGGCTACGAGCTTACCGATTTGTGTCTTATCCAAAGATTTTCCATAATGATCCGCAATGGCATGAAGCATTGATACCCATATTATACTCAAAGCGGGCCAGTCCGGGACAAATACACCTGCGACCCCAATTCCCGTCGCCGCCTTAACGCCAATTCCAACAGCTTGCTTTACATTTTCGTGCATAATACTATCAGTAATTATTTTATGTTGTCTTATTCTCTCAATTATCTATTTCCCATGCCATGAGCCCCCACCACCTCGCGGGCACGGGCAATCTGCGCGATAGCATCTTCCAGATGAGCCATGGTAAGAATCGGTGCATCAGCATCACCGGCTTCCGTTACGGCACGGCCACAGGCGAGTTTGACGGCATCCAGAATCAGCGCGGGGCTGAACCCGGCGGAAAGAGAGGCCAGGCGGGGCCAGTCGAGCGCATCGCGTCCGGTGATGCGGGGGACGATGAAGTGTTGCCAGAGTGCGGGGAGCTCGTCTTCCCCCGGCAGAGGGAGCTCGATATGCTCCAGGATGCGGCGGACAAAGGCGCGGTCGAAGCTTTCCACCAGGTTAGAGGCAAAGACGACGATACCTTCGAAGGCATCCAGCTGCTTCAGCATGACGGAGCGGCTGGTATTCACAGCGTGGTCGCTGGCCTGGGTCACATTGGAAAGGCGCTTGCCCAGAAGCGAATCTGCCTCATCGAAGAAGAGGACGGCCCCCTGCTCTGTAGCAGCGCGGAAAGCAGCCTGTATATTCTTGCTGGTTTCGCCTACATACTTGGACTCGAGCTCTGCATAGCTCACCTCGATGATGGGTTTTTCCAGGGCTGCGGCTAGAGCCTCGGCGCACATGGTCTTACCGGTGCCGGAGGCTCCGTAGAAATTAACTGCCACATGCCGGCCCTGGGGGTCAATCTTCTGCAGGTTCCACTCTTCGTACAGCATGCGGTGGTGGCGGATACGGGCCAGAAGAGCCTCGATGCGGTGGCGCACCTCCGGGGCCAGGATGAGCCGCTCGAAACAGCACACCGGCTGGCGGGCTGCAAAGCGGGCGGTCGATTCGCTTTTTCCTTCCTTCGCCTGCTGCGGCGTTGATTGCTCTGCAGGGGCCGATGAAGAGCTTTCCCTTACGTCCGAAGTCTTATGGAACGGAGGGTATTCCTGCGGTGCAGGCTGACCGCTTTTCTTTCTGAAAAAGAAGTTCATACAGAGCTTAATGATTTTGTTTACCTGAAATGAGGGCATTAATCTCATCATTGCTAAGGGGGCGGACAGACGCAATTTCACCGCTACTCACATCATGATTTGCCTTCTTCACATGAGCAATCGTTTCGAGCAGGTGGGAAGTACTCAGACGGGGCTGTTCTTCCAGGCATGCCAGGGAGCACGCCTTCACAAAAGCATTCTTCATATCGCCACCGCTCATGCCGGCCGAAGCATCAACCAGTTGCTGCAGGTCGACCTCTGAACTACCAGGCACGGTGGGCATCATGAACTTCTGCCAGAGAATGCGGCGGGAGGGAGCATCGGGCAGCCCCACCTCAATGTGGGAGAGAATGCGGCGTGAAAAAGCCTTGTCGAAATTTTCTGCCAGGTTTGTGGCAAACACCACGATACCATCGTAATGATCCAGTTGCTTGAGCATGACCGCACGGCTGGTATTCACGGCGTGGTCTGTGGCCTGGGTCACCAGGCTCATGCGCTTGCCCAGGATGGAATCAGCCTCATCGAAGAACAAGACAGCATCATGCTCCCGGGCAAAACGGAAGGCTGCTTCGATATTCTTGCCGGTATCGCCCACATATTTGGATTCAAGCTCGGCATAGTCCACATCGATGATTTTCTTACCGAATGTATGTGCCAGGGCCATAGCGCACATGGTCTTGCCAGTACCTGGCGGGCCGTAGAAGTTTACCGACACGCAGCGGCCACCGGGATCAACCTCCTCCAGCCCCCAGGTGGAATAGATGAAATCGTGCTTCCGTATGATGGTGAGAAGGGTTTCGAGCTTCTCCCGGGTTTCGGCATTGAGCACAACATCATCCAGGCTGTACAGGGGAGTGGAGAGGTTAAACTGCATACCGGATTCTGTTTTTTTCTTTTCAGAGTCTGCCGGAGCAGGCTCAGCAGAAGCGGCCGCTGCCGGCTGCTCCACTACACTCTTGGCGGCGTGTTCTTCTCTATTTGCAGACAGATGGGAGTCGCGTTCATTCGAAACGATGCTGACCGTATCGATGATATCTTCGTCAGACATGGGGTCCAGCCCCTGTTCAATCAGGCGATTTGCCTCCTGTGCTGTATCCTGAGGGTGGGGTGTATCCATATTCTGAGAGCTATGCGTTTCTCATCGCCATTAATTGCTGCTCGTTACATACTTCATGCATGCCCTTCACCTTGCCTTTCTTATCGATAAGCCCCATGCCGATAGCCGCCTTTTCAGGCATACAGCCCTTTCTGAGCAGAGTTTCTTCTGAGTCAGATTGAGAGACATCCACCGTTCCGCCTGAAAACTGCTTAAGTTCCTCCGGGGTGAGGATACTAGTTGTGGCGGAATCCGGCACAGATGCCTGCAGATTGGTCATTTTCGTTGCGGTGTTTCCACTCTTGACACCCAGCATCTCAGTCACTACATAAATGGCGTTTCCCACCTTGACCCTGATTGCTTGCTCAGTGTGATAATTGGCCTTCAGGGCGCGAAAGACCACGCGCTGCACTCCAGGATAAGACTTCAGCCGCGATCTTACCCACGAGTATATGGTTTCACGGTATTTACCGATGAACAACTGGGCAGCCACAAATGCGCCTATACCTACAACTGCAGCCAATGCTGCATCAAAGACAATATCCGCTATATCAATAATAAATTCATCCATACTATTCCAACAGGTTAGGGGGGGGGTTAATCCATAAGCAGGTATTCAGAAGCAGAGCCCGCCGCCTGAACAGCATCGGTCTGAACATCAGCCGGCAAATCTGTCCAGTTGATCTGATTGAAACGGAGAGTGGTCAGTTCCTTCCCACGTAACACCAGCAGCTCAACGACAAAGGCATTCTTATCCACCGAAGGAGACAACCGCAGCTTCACCATCCGCAAGCCGGGAATGGCTCCGCCGTGCTTGCGGGCAATCAGCATCTGCACCATTTGCTCTTCCGGAATGGCGCAGGGAGACTCAGCCGCTTTGCTGAAAAAGTCACACAGGGTTCTGGCCAGCAGATGGTAGAACTCCTGCCGCTGCTTTCTCTCTATTTTATCAGAATATCTTTTAAACCCGAGTCCGGCCAGTACAATCGCGCCAATGGCAATGGCACTGATTGTCACGGTATACATTGAAAGAAAAGGCTCCTCAGTCATGACGTTCTTCTTTTTCATACGAATAAAATTAAGCAGCAGTGGAAAGAGACATGCCCTGCTTCTCAGCTTGCGCTTCGGTTCTGCGGAGGATGGCATCCTTGTTATCAATCTCAACTTCCTGAGCATTGCGGGAGAGTTCTACCAAAGCCTCCGTAGGAATATCCCACTTGGAAGTTACCCATTCCTTCTTCGTTCCACTAATTTTCCCGTTATCATTGATAACAGTTACTGTGGTAGTAATGGCGTTGCCTTTCTCATCCAGAACGTACTTCGTAGAACAACGCAGCATGTTTGTCTTCACCCAACGATATGCCTCCACGATAGTACGACGAACGGTAACCACGCCTTTATTAATGAAATCTACCAATCCCGCAACAACTGGGAATACGGAACTGACATTCTCCCGAATCCAAGGGAGAAAGGAATTAACAAGGAAGCCGGCAATTTCATTCCAGAAGAACATGACGGCCGCGGCGGCTGCTATTGACGAAAGTGTAATAAGCATAAAAAAGTATTGTAAGATATTATTTGTGAGGATTGTAACGATAAATGAAATTCTCGCAGCTTACATCACTGCCATTGCGGATGAAGTGGGATTGAGTCTCCGAAGTCAGATCAGACCAGTCATGAGACAAGATTTCCGCAGAAAACTCCTTGGGGCCGGAAGCATCCACATAGCGGATAACCATACTGGTGATATATGTCTGTTTATCATGCACATCCTGGGCCACCTCGGTATGCACAGAGAAAATCGTATTGTATGGCGGAATATCTGCCGGAGCAGAATTGAGAAGCAGGGTTCTGGCTCCACCGAGCAACTCACGGTAAGGTCGGGTAGAAAGCCCGCTTGCCCAGTCTGCCAGCTTGCGAGCAATCACTTCGTTCTGAGCACGAGTCGTTTCATCCTGAGCATTCCGCTCAGCGATAATCTCGCGTTCGCTTGCAGTAGCGTTAATCAGCAGCTCGTATTCTCCGGACTTAATCCAGTTCAGCAGCTCTAGACAGCGGAACACGGTTCGCGGATGCGTGAGTGTTGCAGACTGGAGCAGGTTGAATGTGCGGTCAAGCGCTGCATCATCCATAAGTTTCTGGAAATCCATGGCCTGACCCACCAGGGTAGATGTGCGCATGCGCTGGTATTCAGAGAACGGAGTTCCCATCATCTTGAGCATGGCGCGCTTGACTGCCTCCATATTCTGACATGCCAGCAGCCCCGCACGGTCAGCGCTCAGCTCACTCCGACGGTACCAGACATTCAGCAAAGGAGCAAGGGTGACCGCATGCACCAGTTCCCCACCCGGGAACAGATTACTGGCCAGAATATCCATAATGACATGGTACTTCACATGATCGCAAAGAATATGACCACACTCATGACCGATGATATAGGCGAGTTCATGCTCATCGAGCATGCTCACAGCCATGCGTGAAAGCACGATGATAGGTTTATCAATACCGGTGGTGTATGCATTGATTCCGCCGATATCATCGTAAATGTATACCTCCGGCATCTCCATGCAAAGCACCTCGCAGACATTTTTAACAATCTTGTAGATAGCTGGCTCTGAATGGGCATTCACACAAATACCACCTGATTTGATGTTAATGGTTCGCCAGCGCACATAAGTATCCACCACCTTACTGGTCAGGAACCCCATCGCTCTGAACTTGGAAAGAATCTTCTGCGAAATGGTGCGGTCTACGCTAGTCTGGAACGCCCCGGCAGAAAGGCCATTGAGCTTTACTCGACGGCTCAATGATGGACGCACGGCTGTTACAACAGCGCGAAGTATGGTGACGAAGGCTTCCAGAGTCAGAACAGCCTCACGATTGTTCTCTACCCGGTACACCCAGTCAGAGGCTTTCTGCACCAGGACGGCCGAAATAACAGCATCAAACTGTTCATCAACACCAAGCTTGGTTCTCAGCGACTTCTGCCATTCCGGGCCGTACTCACCAGCCACAAAGCGCAGGAGTCCCCAGACAGCATACACCTCTGCCGGGGTCAGAATGCCATTATACAGCTGGGTTACAATGAATTCCGAAGTGATCTTATAACGGGGCTGACGGAAATCAGGAGGCACGGCCACTTCATTTCCGGTAAGCAACAGCAACCCATACAGGCTCTCGTGCACGGTAATAAGGCTGTTTTCATACGTTGTGTTGAGCAAGTTGCCGGATTCATCATACAGAGCCTGAATGTTTTCTCCTAATCCCAACACGAGATTAGTCAGTTTCTGCCGAAGCAGCACTCGCCCGTATATCAGGTTATCAACATACGAAAGAGCCTGAGAGAGTGTAATCAAGTCCTTATCCGCTATTGGCTTTGTCAGCACAACACTATTTGCGGGTATCAAATGGTTAATCATATTTATTCCAGAGTTTGTGTTCGAACAAGAATATCAGCTTATGCCATATCGCCGTATGTATCGCAGATACCGTCACCATCCGTATCGGTCATAGCAGAATCCCATACGCCATCTCCATCCCTATCCTCAAGTACCATGTCGAACGTGCCATCGTTGTCTGAGTCCAGATAAGCTGTCACCGAGGCATCGCCTGCAGAGCCGCAATCGATTATCTGATCAAAACGACCATCTCGGTCTGTATCTGAGACATGCACCGTGTGTGCATCCAGACTGGAGTACACAATATCATCGACGAAGCCGTCACCATTCGTATCGACGGAAATCTCGACACCATTTCCCTGAGGGATGTACTGCCCTGAGGCATTGACGAAGTGCTGGGGGTTGATTGAAGAATTATCCATACGTATCTTTAATAGGAAGTTTTAACCAGTTTTTCTAAAAAATAAATTATTCATGGCTATACGCATCACTTTCTGGTACGTCAGGCTCCACATCATGCTCCTCCTCTTCATCATCCAGGAAATGAATGTCCCCCAGCTCATCGGAATCCAGGTAATCATCAACAAGGCTCATCATGGAGTCGCCGCCAGTTCCGGTTGCGGCAGCCGCCGCAGGACCATAGGAAGCACCTGCTGTCGCCCCATATTCCCCATACAGGGGTGCTCCCTTCCCCGCATTTTCAGTATCGCTGGTTGATTCCTCACTACGTATCTCCTCCATTAACCGAGCCATCTCCCGCATGTTCACAATGTCATCCATGCATTTGGGGCAACTCAGAACATGGAGGCACCATCGCTCATCAACCGGACGTCCCGGCTTGGGGAACGCCAAGTGCAACAAGGTTATTTTATCAGGGTGTATCATGACCATTTCTTATATAGTTTCTTGATCGTCTGTTTTGCCTCTTGATGCATCTTATAAACGTCATTGGCAGACAGGCCTAAAATTTCCCCTACCTCTCTCGGGGCCTTATCGTGTGCGTATATCAAACGCATTACATGCTGCTGCTGTATAGGCAGCTGAGCCATATAGGTATTAAAATCCATTGCGGGCATACCGATATTATCCAACAAGGCGCTAATATTACGTGAATTATCCATAATCTCCGGATCATCCAGCGAAAGACTGATCCCGTTTTCCACCTTAAATTGGATTTTGGAACTCTTCGTTATATCGTCTGGCTGTTGAGAATCTTGTTTGGGATGTTCAATAACCCACTTTTTTCCCTCTCCCGTACCGACTTCCTTTTTTTTCTTACCCAACATATCGCCCAGACATTGTTTTGTCGTGTTGATAATGTGGCACCGTAATCCTCTGCTCTTACATTCATCTCCGGATTTCGGTATCATTCCCCCTTCCTTGGGATTGTTCATTTTTTCCGGTTTGTATGACCGCAAGACCGACATGTTGTATTCCAGCAGATGCACACAGGCAATACTCACCACCTCATCTGCCTCTAGCTTAAGGCTGACGAATTTCCGAGCCAGCGATTTGAACGCAGGATAACAAACCTTGAGCAGGTAGTTCGCCAGAAGCTTCTTGTCGCCTGACAAAAACCTGGAAAGCAGCTCCTCATCACTCATCTCATTAACTTCCAGAGATATGCGTTGCTCATTAGCAGATTTTTGTACGCTCTTACCTCCATACTCTTTACGACACGAACCCATAGGCACATACTACAGCATTACGGATGCTGTAGTCAAACATATTTGTCGTACGTCTGCATATTTTCAGACTTTTATAGTGTCATTGTTAATGAATTAAAATATATCATTATGGTAGGCTTATAGTCCATTCCTGCTGTCTTACAGGTCCCTCGATACGCCACGCTATACAGCATCCGTAATGCTGTAGTCAGGTAAGGGGAGGCAGGGCTGGTGGGTGGGGCTTACAAATAACGCAGCCAGAGGTAGATGGCAGCGATGCCGATGCTCATGAGCATGAGGGGGAAGCCGATGACAAAGAACTGCATGAAGCTCACGCGCAGGTTGTGCTGGCGGGCAAGGCCCAGGGCCACGACGTTGGCGCTGGCGCCGATGACGGTGCCGTTGCCGCCAAGGCAGGCACCGAGGGAGAGAGCCCACCAGAGGGGCTCGAGGTCGTGGTACCCCATGGTGCCCATGTTCTGCACCATGGGTATCATGGTGGCGACGAAGGGTATGTTATCGACAAAGGCGCTCATGATGGCACTAAGCCAGAGTACGCTCATGGTGGTGGCTACGGGTTCGCCGCCGGTGAGCTGCATGGTCTGCGCGGCAAGCCAGTTGATGATGCCGTTCACCTCAAGCCCGCCGACGAGTACGAAGAGGCCCACGAAGAAGAAGATGGTGGTCCATTCGATTTTGGCAAAAATGTGCTCGAGGGCTTTCTCGCGGTCGGGCATGGTGAGCAACAGCAGCAGGGAGGCTCCCGTCACGGCGATGGTGCCGCTTTCCAGCCCCCAGTGGGGGATGAGGCCGTGGCTGCAGAAGAGGCCTATGGTGAACGCAAGTGTGAGCAGACAGCGCACGAGCAGCTTCTTGCTGCGGATGAGGCCCTGCAGCTTGATGTTCATGATGCGGTTGTGGTTTTTGCTGACTTTGGAGAATTCCTTGCGGTAGATGAGCAGCAGGATTGCCACGGTGAGGACGAAGGTAATCAGGCAGGGGAGTGTGAGGTTGGTGATGAAGGCGTTGAAGTCCAGCTCCTTCACCTGGCTGGCTATCATGATGTTGGGCGGGTCACCTATCATGGTGCAGGTGCCGCCGATGTTGGAGGCAAAGATTTGCGCGATGACGAATGGAAGGGGCGATATTTTGAGGTCCTTGGTGAGGGTGAAGGTGATGGGGACGGTGAGCAGGACGGTGGTCACGTTGTCGAGCAAGGCAGAGCAGCATGCCACCATGACCGACAGGGCGATGAGCAGGGCTACCGGGTTGCCGTTGGTTTTCTGCGCGGCCCAGACGGAAAGGAACCGGAAGAGGCCGGTTTTGCTGAGCACAAGCACCTGTATCATCATGCCGATGAGGAGGGCCAGGGTGTTGAAGTCGATGTGCTCGATGGCCTGCTGCTGGGTGATGACTCCCGCAAGCACCATAATCATGGACCGAAGAGAGCTATCACGGTGCGTTGCACTTTTTCAGATACGATCAGGGCGTAGGTGACCAGAAAGATGACAAGTGCTGCTGTTACGTGATAGGTCATGGAGAAAAAAGAGAGGTGCTGTTCCGCCGCGCGCATCCGGCGCGGGTGCGGAACAGTACACCCGCCGGCACGATTTTGCAAGCTTTTTCAGCTCCGATGGTCGATTTTTTGCATTCCCTACATGTGAACTTGGAAAAAAATCTAGATTTTACTTCACATTTCGCTCGGGATTGTGTAGAATGCATTTACGAGTTATGGCTACACGCATGCAAAAAACCCTTGCCAAGTGCACCTCCACGCTGGAGGGCACATCGCTGCACACCGGTCAGACGGTGAAGCTGATCATCAAACCCGCAGAACCGAACACGGGTCTGAAGTTCCGCCGTGTCGACCTGCCGGATAAACCGTTCCTGGATGCCTCTGCCTCGAAGGTGCAGGCGGTGGAGCGCGCCACGACTATTGCCGAAGGTGCGGTCAAGGTGCATACGGTGGAGCACATTCTCTCAGCCCTGACCGGTATGGGTGTGGACAACGCCATCATTGAGATGGATGCGAATGAGCCGCCGATTGGTGATGGTTCTGCCCTGCCCTATGTCGAGATGATCAAGCAGGCTGGTGTGGTGGAGCAGAATGCCCCGCTGCAGGTGTGGGAAATCCGCGAACCCATCAAGGTGGAGAACAAGAACGGCTCCTGCATCGTCATCATGCCTTCGCGAGACTTCCGCATCTCGCTCACCGCGGTAGGGCCGAACGGCCGCGTCACGCAGTTCTTCGATAGCGTCATCACCCCGGAAACTTACGAAAAAGAGCTTTCCAACTCGCGCACGTTCTGCTTCTACGAAGATATCCAGCCGCTGCTGGAGAAAGGGCTCATCCAGGGTGGCACGCTGGATAATGCCATCGTCATCAAGGGCGAGGAATACCTCTGCGCCGGGGGGCTGCGCTTCCACAACGAATGCGCCCGCCACAAGGCCATGGACCTTATCGGTGACTTCATTCTCTGCGGTCGCCGCATCATGGGTCATGTGATTGCCATCATGCCGGGTCATGGCATCAACACCCAGATGGCCGCCAAGCTGCAGCAGAAGTACGAGAGCATGGAAGCGAAGCGCCCGAAGCCCATCACCATCCCTGCGGGCGATGCTGTACTGGATACGCTGGAGGTCATGAAGCTGCTGCCGCACCGCTATCCCTTCCTCATGGTGGACCGCATCATCGCATTCGAGGGCGATTTCAAGTGCGTCGGTCAGAAGAACGTCACCATGAACGAGCCGTTCTTCCAGGGGCACTTCCCCGGCCACCCGGTCATGCCCGGTGTGCTCCAGGTGGAAGCCATGGCGCAGGTGGCCTCCATCCTCATGCTGCGCATGCCCGAGAACGCCGGCAAGCTTGGCTACTTCATGAGCTGTGACAAGGTGAAGTGGCGCCGCCCGGTTGTTCCGGGGGATGTGCTCATCATCGAGACCGAGCTCACGAAGATGCGCGGAGCCATCGGCATGGCCACGGGGCGCTGCACGGTAAATGGCGAAGTCACCTGCGAGGCAGAGCTGAAATTCATGCTCTCCGACCTGTAATTTCGCAGCTTTAGTGAAAAAAATGAAGAACGGTGCTTGACATACGCCGATTTTCGGGTATCATATCGCACCCGGCCGTCTCATGCGGCCCATAGAGAAACCACTTCAAACACACTAAAGAATTATGAGCAAGAGAACCTACCAGCCTTCCAAGCGCTGCCGCAAGCGCCAGTTCGGTTTCCGCGCCCGCATGGCTACCAAGAACGGTCGCGCCATCCTCGCCCGCCGTCGCGCCAAGGGTCGCAAGCGTCTTCTGCCCAAGGGAGCAGAGGTGCACTACAAGCGCCACATCATCCAGCACGGCTAAAGCCCCGGCAGGGTTTCTGTAAGAGAGCACCACGGGTGCTCCCTGCCCTGCAGGAGAAACCAACGCCCTGTTCACGATGCAGCTGACGCGGCACCAAACCATGAAGCGAGCAAGCGAGTTCGCCATGGTGCGTGCGCAAGGCTCATCCGCAGCAGGGCGTTTTCTTGTGCTCAGCACCCTGCCCTTCACGGGCGAGGGTGCGGGTGCGCAGGAATCCCGTTTCGGGATTATCACGACCAGAAGGCTTGGGCATGCCGTGGTGCGCAATCTGCTTCGCAGGCGCGTGCGCGAGATTTTGCGCGCGCATGGAGCACCGCTGGAGCGGGGGCACTACGTCGTCGTCATACCGCGCCACACCGCAGCCACAGCCAGCTACAGCGAGCTTGAGAAGGACTTCTGCCGTCTGCTCAAGCGCAGGCATTTTACCGAATAACCATACCACCCCCGGGTCTATGCTGAAACGCCTCGTCATACTGCCGGTGCTATTTTACAAGCGTTTTCTGAGCAAACCGCTGCACCTTCTGGCAGGGCCGATGAGCGGGTGCCGGTTCACGCCGAGCTGCTCGACCTACTTCATCCAGGCCGTCGAGACGCACGGCGCGGTGAAAGGCACGGCCCTGGGAATCTGGCGCATTCTGCGCTGCAACCCCTGGGGCGGCTGCGGGCATGACCCGGTGCCACCCCGCCGCCAGGACTGAACATTTTCCCCGTCACATAACACGAATCTCTTAACCACTAACTAACCCACATCAAAACAGCTATGGATAAAACAGGATGGATTGTAGTATCGCTCTGCGCTGGTCTTCTGGGCCTGCAGTACTACTACAACAGCACCAAGGAACAGCCGGCACCGGCTACCCCCGCTGCCGCTACCGCACCGGCAGACCCGGCTGCAGCCGCCACCGCACCGGCAGTCAGCCCCGCCGCCACCCCGGACACGCCGATAGTCACGCCGGCTCCCGCCGCCCCTGCAGCGGAGAAGAAGATCATCGCCACACTCACCAGCAAGGATGCTGAGGGCAAACCCGTGGCCCGCTACAATTTCAGCAATATCGGCGGTGCCATCAGCGGTGTGGAAATGCTCGGCCAGGTCATCAACAGCACCCGCGATGAGCTCAAAGGTACCGATGTGAGCCTCAACTCCAACCCGGATGCCGGTATCGGCGCCCTGGTCTTCGGGCTTTCCAACGACCGTGCTCCGCAATTCGACCAGGCAGTCTACGAATACCGCCCGGACCTGAGCAGCGAGAACCATGTGACCCTGCTGGGCCGCGTGGGCGACCTCATCATCCGCAAGATATACACGCTGAAGCCCCTCAAGCAGGGGGAAGACACCATCGAAGGCAATGCCTACGTGCTCAACCTGAAAGTGGATGTGCAGAACACCGCCGGGCAGACTCTCAATGCCCGGGACTGGGGGCTCTACGCCGGCGGCATGGGCCAGATTTCCAAGGATGAATCCTCCTACTACACCTACTATGTGCACCTGGAGGACGGCAGCTTTGAAAAGAATGGAGCCAGCGATTTCCGCCCCTGGCTCGGCAAGGAGAAAGCCCGCAGTTATGATAAGGATTTCGACAAACTGGAGTGGGCCGGCGTGATGAACCAGTACTACGCCTCCATCGTGAAGCCCGACCAGAGCAGCGGCAACAACGCGCTGTATGCAGCGCCTGCCATGTACCCGCTGCAGGTGAGTGGCGATAAGACCGAATGCGTGGAGGTGGCCCTCGGCCTGCCCGATTTCTCCCTCGCCGGCAAGACGGATGCCATGATGGGTGGTCAGAAGAGCTTCTCGTTTGATATCTTCACCGGCCCGAAGCTCAACCTCATGCTCGATGGGCTGACTGATGATTTCCGCATGATTGACCGCGTGATGGACTATGGCATCTTCACCATCATCGCCTACCCCATGAACTGGCTCGTGAATCTCTACCACGGCTGGCTGGGCAACTGGGGCTGGGCCATCATCGCCATGACCATCACCATCCGCCTGCTCATCTGGCCGCTCTACCGCAAGAGCTACACCAGCATGAAGCGCATGAGCCTGCTGCAGCCGCAGATGCAGGCACTCAAGGAGAAGTACCCGAACGACCAGCAGAAGGTGCAGATGGAGATGATGAAGCTCTACCGCGACTACGGCATCTCCCCCATGGGCGGCTGCCTGCCCATGCTGCTGCAGATGCCCATCTTCTTCTCCTTCTTCTACGTGCTGCAGACCGCAGCAGAGTTCCGAGGCGAGGGCTTCATCGGCTGGGTGACCGACCTCTCGCAGATGGATACCGTGTTCTCCTTCCCCTTCCTGGGTTATGAGGTACCGGTGAACATCCTGCCCATCCTGATGGCGGTCTCGACCATCGTGCAGATGCACATGACCCCGGCCACGGGGGATGCCACGCAGGTGAAGATCATGCGCTGGATGCCGCTCATGTTCTTCCTGTTCTGCTACACCTACCCGAGCGCACTCGGTCTGTACTGGACCACCAGCAACCTCATCTCGATTCTGCAGACCATCATCATCCGCCGTCTGCCGGCCCCGCAGCTGGAAAAGGTGCAGAAGAAGAAGGGAGCCAAGAAGTCCTTCATGGAGCGCATGCTCGAGCAGCAAGCCGCCCTGGAGCGCCAGCGCCAGGCCCAGCAGGGCAAGTAAACACCCACCCCGATTTTTTTACGCCCCGCAGCACTCCTGCGGGGCGTTTTGCTCACACAGACTCCCCCCCGACATCATGAAAAAAATCCTTTTCTTCCTTCTGAGCAGCGCTGCCCTGGCGGCAGAACCCATCATCCTCGACACCCGGCACACCGATGCACAGGGCAACACCAGCTCGCTCTACGAGCATCCGGAACTCGCCGCGCAGACCGGAGGACTGGAACCTCACTGGCACCAGGAGGCCAATATCACCGTGCATATCAAGGTGAGCGAGCTGCTGGGGGCTGAGCAAATGGAACCCGGTATCCGCTACCGGGTGGATGAAATCTCCTGGGTCGGCCACCCGCAAGGCTGGTTTGTGGGCGGCAGCCGCAGCGTGCGCCTTGCCAATGGCAAGGAATATGCCGACTACCCCGGTCTCAACCGTCAGAAAGACGGGCAGACCGGCGTGAACCGGTCAGAAGCAGCCGAAGGGCTGAGCATCACCCGCGATGACCAGCTGGAGCTTATTCTCCAATGGCGCAACGCCTCCGCAGGCGGCATCTACATGCGCTATTTCAATGCGGCAGACGGCTGCAGCATTGGCGGTACTGCCATGAACCTCACCCCACAGGGGCAACTAGCCGGCGGCACCCCTGCCGAGAATTTCTACAATAAGAAATGGCGTTTCAACAGCCCGGCCATCCGGCTCAAGGCCACCCCCATTGACTCCGGCAATGAAGAAAATCTCAGCTCCGTGTACCTCGCATTGGAGGTGCTGGCCTTCGTGGTTCTCTTCATCCTCTACCTGAAAGCCCGCCGCCGCGCCAACTGACACACGCCCCCACCCCGGAAGTTGGTTATTTTTCTGACATGAGGCGTGACGAAGCGGGTAGAATATGGTAGAATGCGGTCACGCATCCAGCATACAGGCGATGACTACGACAGACTTTCTAGTAATCGGCAGCGGTGTGGCGGGACTGAGTTTTGCCCTGCGCGCCGCCGAATATGGCAAGGTGACCATTCTCTGCAAGAGCGATCCCCTGGTTTCGAGCTCAGCCAAGGCCCAGGGCGGTATTGCCGCGGTAATTGATAAGGACGATACTTTCGAAGAGCACGTGGCAGACACGCTGGATGCCGGCGCGGGGCTCTGCGATGAAGCCGCCGTGCGCACCATCGTGGAGGAAGCACCCGCCGCCATCGAAGAGCTGCTCAACTGGGGGGTCGACTTTGACACCGAAAAGGACGGCGAGTTTGACCTGGGGCGCGAGGGCGGCCACGGCAAGCGCCGCATCCTGCATTCCAAGGACACCACGGGGCTGGAAATCAGCACCAAGTTGCTGCGCTGCGTGCAGCAGCACCCGAATATCACCCTGCTGGATCACCGCATCGCCATCGACCTCATCACCACCGCCAAGCTCGGCTGCGTGACCGAGGACCGCGTGCTGGGTGCCTATGTGCTCGACCCCGCCACCGGCGAGGTGGAAATCTTCCGCAGCGACCGCGTCATGCTGGCCACAGGCGGCACCGGGCGCGTGTACATGTACACCACCAACCCCGCCACCGCCACGGGCGATGGCGTGGCCATGGCCTGGCGCGCCGGGGCCAATGTCTCGAACCTGGAGTTCGTGCAGTTCCACCCCACGACCTTCTACAATCCGAAGAGCAGCGACCGCGATGGACTCACCTTCCTCATCTCCGAAGCCGTGCGCGGCGAAGGCGGCGTGCTACGCGGCCCGGATGGCCAGGAATTCATGCACAAGTACGATGCTCGCAAAAGCCTCGCACCGCGCGACATCGTGGCACGCGCCATTAACCATGAAATCTTGCGCACAGGGCATCCCTGCATGTACCTGGACATGACCCACAAGCCCAGGGGATTCATGGCCGAACGCTTCCCCTACATCTACGAAACCTGCAAAAGCTACGGTGTAGATGCAGAAACTGACTACATCCCCGTCGTTCCCAGCGCCCACTACCAATGCGGCGGTGTGCAGACGGATACGGACGGCCAGACCTCGTTGCGCGGGCTTTTCTGCGCGGGAGAAACGGGCTGCACCGGGCTGCACGGAGCCAATCGACTGGCCAGCAATTCCCTGCTGGAGTGTGTCGTGATTTCCAAGCGGGCACTCCGGCGTATGCTCCGCACCCTGCCGCTGGCACACAAGATGGAGGAATATCCGATTCCGGAATGGAAGCATGGGGAGCGAGTGCCGCAGGATGACCTGGCCATCCTCTACCACTGCTGGGATGAAGTGCGCCGCACCATGATGGACTATGTGAGCATTGTGCGCACCAACCACCGCCTGCAACGCGCCGCTACTCGCCTGCGCAACATCAACCGCGAAATCAACGAATACTACTGGGGCTACCGCGTCACGCCCGAAATCATCGACCTGCGCAACCTCGCCCTCACCGCCTCCCTCATCGTGGACTGTGCCATCCGCCGCCAGGAATCCCGCGGCCTGCACTACACGCTGGATGCGCCGGAGAAGCTGCCCGTAGCCCGCCCGAGTGTGCTGCACAACTGGTAAAAACGCCCCCGCCGCCGAGACGCATGCCCCAACGCCTCCTCACCAGCCTGATGCTGCTTGCGCTGCTCCCCGCCCCCGCTGCAGAGGCCGGGCAGCCCCGCTCCAGCATGAGCGCTGCAGCCGTGAGCCGCAGCAAGCCGAAAAAACCCCGCAAACGCTGCATGAGCGAAGAGAGGCTGCGCGCAGCAGCCATCAAGGCAGGCCCGATGCGCCCGGCATTCGACCAGAGCCACCGCCGCAACTTCCCGGATCCGAAGCACCAGCCCCAGCGCCCGAGCCCGGGAGCCTACCCCTGGCATTTCGATATCACCGCCACCTACTTCTACATCGGCGAGCAGGCGACAAAAAACAATCCGGTACCCAACACCGCCAGCAGCTGGGACAGCGCCTGGGACGACAACTACGGCGGGTTCGATGACCCGAACCCCGCCAACCGCTGCCCGCGCACCTATGCCCCGCTCGGCTTCACCCCGCAGCTTAATCCCTTCTACGTGGCCCTGCCCTACAACGACATCGACAAGGGAGGCCCGAAACCGGAGGCGGCAAAGGTAATTCCCTGGTATCGCAAATACAAGGGGGGCAAGTACGAATCGGTATGCCGCGGCGCGTGGGTGCAGATATATTACAACGGGCGGTACTGCTTTGCCCAGTGGGAGGACTGCGGCCCCTTCTGCACAGACGACTGGAAGTATGTCTTCCTGGGAGCCCGCCCGAAAAACCATGCTAATAAAGCTGCCGGTATCGATATTTCGCCCGCTGTGCGCGATTACCTGGGCATCCCCGGCGGCATGGCCACCGTGCACTGGCGCTTTGTGGATTTCCACCGGGTGCCGGGAGGTCCCTGGGCGCGCTACGGCAAGGACAACCCCTTCATCAACCCGGAGCTGAAGCGCGCCATCTTCAAGTTCCAGCACAAGCACAACATCATCACCACCACCAAACGCTAATCTGCATTCATGTTCAGGAATCTCATCTTCGACTGGTCCGGCACCCTGTGCGATGACCTGGCCCTGACCCTGGAGGCCACCAACTACGTGCTGGCCCAATACAACCGCCCCGCTCTTACCCGCGATGCCTTCCGCAATGAGTTCCAGCTCCCCTACCCTGAATACTATGCATGGAAGACCCCCGAAGCCAGGCTGGTGGACCTCGAAAAATACTACCGCCATGCCTTTGACCACGCCGTCACCCAGGTCGCGGTGATTCCGCATGCGCGCGCGTTCCTCGATTTCTGCCGCAGCCGCGGAATCCGCTGCTTCATCCTGACCAGCATGGACCCGCGCGCCTTCGATGAGCAGGCCCGCTTCCTGGGGCTGAAGGAATACTTCGAGCACATCCACTCCGGCGTGCGCAATAAGGAGGAATACATCTACAACGTGCTCAACCAGCACCACCTCAACCCGGCCGATACTGCCTTCATCGGAGATATGCAGCACGATATCAACGCCGCCCACAGCGCCGGAATCATCGGTATCGGTGTGCTGACCGGCTACAACAACGCCGCCCAGCTCGCCGCCGCCACCCCGGACCTCACCGTGCCCCACCTGGGTGCGCTGCAAAGTCTCATGGAGCGCAGCGGCTCCTCCCCCGCCACCAACCGAGCGGGTGATACCATCTGCATCAACGGGCTGGAAATCAACTGCTGCATCGGCGTGCCGGAAGAGGAACGCGCCGAGCCCCAGCGACTGGTGGCCAATGTGAGCCTCACCCCGCCCACCACCTTTGCCGGCATGCAAGAGGATATCGACCAGACCATCAACTACGATGCCCTGGCCCGCCACCTCATCGCCCTGGCGCAGGAGCAACCCACAATTCTGCTCGAAACCCTCTGCCACCGCCTGGCCACCGCCTGCGTACAGGATTTCGGCGCCACCTCCGCTACCGTGGAGCTGCACAAATTCATCCTTCCCTTCACGCAGTCTGTCTCCGTACGCAGCAGCGTGTAGAATTTTCAGTAACAATTTCGTTCCCTTAACTGAGAATTGTGGCAGATATGCCACCATTTGCAGCTTGCACCAGCAGGCAGCAAGTGCTATCATTCAGCCATACAACATTCTTGAATTTTTCAACGAGCATATGCGACATTATCACACATTTGCAATATACCTGGCCATGGCAGGTCTGGCATGCGCCCAGATGCCGGGGAAGATGGTAACCTATGTGCAAGCGGAAAAGGCCGCTGCCGGGCGCGATAAAGTGGTGCGCAAAAGCATAGGGCACACCGAATCCATCCGCCATGTGACCGTGAGGGCAGCCGTGGAAGGCCGCCTGCAGAAAGTCCACTTCAAGGAGGGCTCTACGGTGAACAAAGGGGATCTGCTGATGCAGATTGACCCGCTGCGCTACGAGGCGGCCGTAAAACAAGCGGAAGCCGCTGTAGCCCAGCTGGAGGCCCAGCTGGTTTATGCCACCAGCCGCTACTCCCGCCTGGCCAGCCTGGCTGCCCAGCAGGCAGCTTCGCGCGAGGATACAGAATCTGCCAAAGCAGCGGTGGAAGAGCTCAAAGCCCGCAAAGCCGGGGCCGAAGCTGAGGTGGTGCGAGCCCGCAAAGACCTGGCAGATTGCAGCATCTACGCCGAAATCAGCGGCCGCATCGGCCGCCTGCCCAAGGGAGAGGGCAACTATATCACCCGGGGGGAATCCATCACCACCATCACGCAGATGAACCCCATCTATGTGCGTTTCCCCCTGAGCCAGAACGATGTGAACGGCATTTTCCGCGGGCCGAAGGAAATCGGGCATGTGACGGATGTGCAGCTGGTCATGGCCAATGGGCTCACCTACCCGAACCCGGGCCGCATCTCGGTGGTGGATAACCGCCTGACCGACAGCACCGACTCCTACACGCTCTGGGCCGAATTTGAGAACCCGGACTCGCAACTCACCCACCAGGGTATCGGGGCAGTCGCCGTCAGCCTGCACACCACGCGGGAAGTCTGCATGGTGCCGCTCACCGCCGTGCATTACGATGCCAGGGGGGCCTTTGTCTATGTGCTGGATGCTGCCAACAAAGTATCGCGCCGGGATGTGACCGCCGGCACCGTGCAGGGGCGTCTGCAATCCATCTACCACGGTCTGGAGGTAGGAGAAGTGGTCATCAGCGATGGTTCGCACAAAACCCGCCCGGGGGCCACCGTGACCCCGGTGTTTGCCGATGCGGGCATCAACGAACCAGGCTCACCCGCAGGGGGTGAACTGGCTCCGGTGGAGATAACGGCGCACACGGTGCGCGAAATGACTGACCCGACGGTTCTGAAGGTAGAAGGCGCACGACTGGAGGCCATCAATACTGTGGAGCTCCGCCCGCTGGTGCAGGGGTTGCTGCAGGAACGAACCTTCACCGAGGGTGACCGCGTGAGCAAGGGTGATGAGCTCTTCCGCATCGACCCGACGCGCTACCAGGCCAGCGTGGATGCCTGCAAAGCCAGCATCGAGCAGCTTGATATCCGCATCGCCGATGCCCAGGCCAAGTACGACCGCCAGCAGAAACTGGTTGCCATGAACGCCACCAGCAAGGACGACCTGGAAAATGCCCGGGCCACGCTCAACGAATACCAGGAAGCCCGCGAGGCTGCTGTGGCAAAGCTGGCGGTGGCGCAGGATGACCTGGACCGCTGCGTCGTGAAAGCCCCGTTGCATGGCCGCATTGGCCGAGTGTTGATTTCCAAGGGCAATTTCGTGACCGATATCAAGACACCGCTGGCGCGCGTGGTGCAGCTGAGCCCGATTTATGCGCGTTTCCCGCTGAGCGAGAAGGATATCCTCTCAGTCTACGGCAGCACAGAGAACCTCGTGGAGCAGGCAGAGCTCACCCTGGTGACCGCCACCGGTGAGACGCTCAACGAAGTGGGCCGCGTGGCCTTCTGCGACAACGAAATCCAATCGGGCACCGGCACGCAGAATGTGTGGGCGGTATTTGAGAATGCCGACCGCAGCCTCTCCCCCGGTGGCGTGGTCAGCATGCGGGTGAAACGCAAGGCTGAGCACCCGGTGCTGGGGGTTCCGGCAGAAGCCATCCTGACTGATACCAGGGGCAACTACGTCTACGTCGTGAAGCACAACCGGGCAGTCATGCGCCGCATCATCTGCGGAAGCGCAGCGGAGGATGGCCGGGTGGCCGTGTTTGCCGGGCTGCTGCCCGGGGAGCAGGTGGTCACCAGCCACCTGGCAGATATGGAAGAAGATACCCCTGTGCAGATTCAGTAACCCCCCCTACCCCATCTCAAGCAATATGTTTTCAGCATTCTTTATTCACCGCCCCAAGTTTGCCTTCGTCATTTCGATTCTGATGATGCTGGCTGGCCTGCTCTGCCTGAGCAAGATGCCCATCTCCGAGTATCCGGAGGTCTCACCGCCCACCATTTCGGTGCGCATGAACTATTCCGGTGCCAGCGCCGAGGAAGTAGCCCAGGTGGTGGCAGCCCCGGTGGAAGAGCAGCTCATCGGCATGGATGACCTGGAGTATTTCTATTCCTCCTGTGGCAATGACGGTTCCTACTCTCTGACCCTCATCTTCCGCTCCGGCACGAATGATGATATGGCCATGGTGAATGTCTCCAACGCCATCAAGCAGATTGAATCCAAGCTGCCCAGCGAAATCAAGCAGACAGGCTACAACGTGCGCAAGCGCAGCGGCGATATGCTCTGCTTCCTCAACTTCATGTGCGATGAGAACAAGATGAGCATCCTGGAGCTCTCGAACTGGCTGCGCATGAACGTGAAAGATAAAATCTGCCAGGTGGACGGCGTTTCCAGCGCCGATATCATCCCCAGCCGCAACTACTCGATGCGCGTCTGGATGAACCCCACCCGCATGAGCGCCATGAACATCACCCCCACGGATGTGAGCGAGGCTATCAGGGCTCAGAATGTGCAGGCCGCTGCCGGCTCGGTAGGTGCGGAGGATATCCAGTCCTTCGCCACCTTCAAGGTGACCGCCACCGGCCGCCTCAAAACGGCTGAGGAGTTCGGCAACATCATCGTGAAACGCGGGCTCAATGGCCACGTGACCAAGCTCAAGGACATCGCCACCGTAGAGCTGGGCGCAGAGAAGAGCACCGGCTACAGCCGCCTGAACGGCAAGGATAACGTGGGCATGATTATTCACCAGAATAACGAGGCCAACGCCCTGGCTACCGTGGCCAAGGTGCAGGCCTGCATGCGCGAGATTGAAAAGAATTTCCCGGATGGCATGGAGTGGCGCATGGGCTATGACCCCACGCAGGCCATCGATGCCACCATGGACGAGATTGTGGAAACGCTGGTGGTGGCGCTGCTGCTGGTGGTGCTGGTGACCTACCTCTTCCTGCAGGACTGGCGCGCCACGCTCATCCCGGCCATTGCCATCCCGGTCTCGCTGCTGGGTGCGTTCATGGTCATGTACCCGCTGGGGTATTCCATCAATGTGCTGACCATGTTCGGGCTCATCCTGGTCATCGGCTCACTGGTGGACGATGCCATCGTGGTGGTGGAGAATGTGATGCGCATCATCCAGGAGGAAAAGCTCAGCCCGAAGGAAGCCACGCTCAAGAGCATGAAGCAGATTACCGGAGCCATCATTGCCACCACGCTGGTGACGCTGGCGGTGTACGTGCCCATCGCGTTCTATGGCGGCATGGTGGGCGTGATTTACACCCAGTTCTCGGTGACGATGTGTGTGGCGCTCTGCATCTCCACCATCAATGCCCTCACCCTCTCACCCGCACTCTGCGCGCTGATTCTGCGCCCCGCCGGCACCAGGCCCAGCAAGGTGGCCACCTACATCTTCTGGCCCTTCAACTGGATTCTCGAAACCAGCCGCCGCATCTACCTGTGGGGTGCCGGTATCCTGGTGCGCCACGCCTGGCTCACCGTGCTGTGCTTCCTGCTGGTAGCCGCGGGTAACTATGTGTACTTTTCCGGTGCCCCCGCTGAATGGCACAAGCTGATGGGGACCGAAGGCAAGGTGGCGGCGGCCAATGAGCTCAACCCCATGAGTCTGCTGGCACCGCCGGCGCTCAACAATTCCTTCATCCCCACAGAGGACAAAGGCAGTCTCTTCGTGATGGTGACCATGGAAGGCACCGCTACCGCCAAGCAGCGTACTGATAAGGTGATGCGCCAGATTGAAAAGCGTGTCATTGGTATGCCTGGTGTGGAGATGGTGACAGCGCAGAGTGGCTACAGCTTTGTGAGTGGTTCGGGCGAGCAGAGCGGCATGATGATTGTGCTGCTCAAGCACTGGAGCGAACGCACCAGCCCGGATATGCACGCCAGCCGCATTGCAGAGCGCATCAACGCAGCCTGCGCCGATATTCCCCAGGCCAGCATCATGGCCATGACCCCGCCCGCCATCCGCGGTCTGGGTATCGCAGGTGGTGTCTCGGCCGTGCTGCAAGTCTCGGGCGATGCTACGCCGCAGGAACTGGGTAACGCCGTGAAGGACCTGCAGGAACGCCTCATGGCGCGCCGCGACCTCGTCTCACGCACACGCAGCGAATACGATGCCGAAACGCCGCAGATTCACCTCGAAATCAACCGCGAAAAGGCCCAGTCGCTCAATATCCCGGTCGATACCATCTTCCGCACGTTGCAGAGCGTGATGTCGTCGTCCTATGTGAATGACTTTACGCTCAATGGTTTCAACTTCAAGGTACAGATTCAGGGCGGCACCGCCGACCGCCGCACGGCAGATGACATCCTGAACCAGATGGTGCGCAATGAGCGCGGTGAAATGGTGCCGCTTTCGGCTGTCTGCAGCCTTTCCTACCGCATGGGGCCCAGCCGCTACAACCGATTCAACCAGTACATGAGCGCCGATATCTCGGTCACGCCGGCCATGGGCATCGGCTCCGGCCAGATTATGAAGTTCATCGAAGATAGTGTCGCGGAGATGAACCGCGAAGCCCGCGCCGCCAACCGGAATCTGCTCTGGGAAGTCAGCTGGAAGGACCTCTCCTACCAGGAGCGCCAGAACGATGGCAAGATTGGCCCGCTCATCGCCATGGCCATGCTCTTTGCCTACCTCTTCCTGGTAGCGCAGTATGAGAGCTGGACCACCCCGGTGCCGGTGATGCTTTCTGTGAGCGTTGCAACGCTGGGAGCGCTCATGGGCGTGCAGCTTTTCGGGCTTACCATGTCCATCTACGTGCAGCTCGGGCTGCTCATGCTCATCGGCCTCGCCGCCAAGAATGCCATCCTCATGGTCGAATTCAGCAAGGAAAACCACGAATCAGGCGTGCCGGTGAAGCAGGCCGCACTCAATGGTGCCAGCATGCGCTACCGCGCGGTGCTCATGACCGCCGTCTCCTTCCTCTTCGGTGTGGTGCCGCTGGTCATGGCAACGGGCTCTGGTGCTGCCAGCCGCATCGAAATCGGTGTCACCACCTTCTTCGGCATGCTTCTGGCCACAGTATTCGGCATCTTCATGGTGCCGGGGCTCTATGCGGTATTTGCTCGCATGCGCGACTGGACTGCCAGCAAAATTAAAGGTGACAAGCTACCAGCTTAAGGTGCTGACCAGGCTATTTCATGCCACCGGGACACCCCGGTGGCATTTTTTTGGCATTATTCCTAGCAAGTAGCTTGACCTGACATGTAGAAAATCATATAATGCGTAGCGTATGAAACATGTTACCCCTTTCCTGATTGCCGGAGCAATGCTCTGCGCCTGCCAGCAGACTCCGCGCAACACCGTACAGATGGAAGCTCCCGTCTTTCATGATGGCAAAGCCTGCTGCGTTCGCACGAGCGAGGGTGGTGATGAGGTCTCTCCTTACAAAATGGTGACGATTGATATGCCGGAGGCCCGTAAATGGGATGCCTTTGACCGCGCGGATGCGGTCATCAAATACAACAAGATGCCAGTCAAGGATAAGGAAATTCTCTTCGACACGATTGCGCGCGTCTATTCCAACCTGCCGGAAAAACACTCCCTGAGCAGTGAAACCATCAATCTCGGCATCTGGAAAGAGGTAACAAGTAAAGGCGTGGACCTCAGCTTCGGCGAAGACCCCAACGACTGGCATCCGTATGAGATGTACATCCACCCCATCGTAATTACGGAAATGACTAACTTCTTCATCAACGCCAAGGACGAAAGCATCTCTGATAGCGAGCTTGACACCTGGCAGAAGGCCGGCTGCGCCGTCATCAACGCCCACCCGGATAACCTCTGCATGGCTGCCATGATGGCCCGCAGAGATGACCTTGCCAAGGGCGGCATCGTGATTACTGAAGATGGGAACGGCAAATACAAAGCTGAACAGAAAAAGGTGGACTGGGACAAATACCGTGCCGAGCACCACTAAGAAACACCCAACTCCTAACGGTTTCAAAAAAGGCGCATCCGAAAGGATGCGCCTTTTGTCTGAAAGAGCTTAAGCCTTCCTGCCCGGTTTCCGGCGGCCATGGCTTTCATCATTCCACTCAGCCGACTCGTACTTGGTGCGGCACAAATGCTCCAGTTCCACATTGAACCCCTCAAAGGGTTCCTCGCCCACGACCACATGCACCACAGGGGCCAGGGCATGGGCTAGCTTCTGCTCCCAGCCAGGGGCGGGTTCGCACTGCTGAATGAGCCCCTGGTGCAGCACAGCCCCCTTGAAACGGCGTTGGCCGGCACCAGCCAGCTTCTGTCCTGCGGTATCGACAATATCACTCTTAACCGGGCTGGCCCAGCAGGCTCGCCCGCCATCTGGAGCATCCTCGGTCAAAAGTGTGCACTCAACCCCGCTCTGCTGCAAAGCTGCAGCCAAGGCACCGTGAATCCAGATATAAAGCTGGTCCGCCGGGGGATACATCACACCCTCCTTACCGGGGAGAGTCACCGTGTATGTGTAACCCAGGCGATGATCGACAATGCCCCCCCCGGTCCAGCGGCGGATATACTCCTCTGCACCCGGAAAGATGGATGTCGCTTCTGTAACTGTATCGAAGTAGCCAAAGCTCACAGCCGTGCGCTCCCAGCCATAAATGCGCAACCACGCCTCTGGTCTGCGCGAGAGGAGCTCATCTGCGGCCATGTTCTGATAGCCGCTGCGCGGAACGGGGTCAATCCAAAGCGTGATGGCTCCGGGGAGCACATCACGCTGCTGAGACTGCATCTGCATGGCAATATCAAAATTAAATCAGAGAGGCTGGGGTAAGGACACGAGACGCGAGAACGAACGTGTATACTTGGCAAAGAAATCTGCCATCTTTTTAGGAGCTCTGCGGCGTCCCTGGCGAATCTGCTCCACAAGAGCAACGCCTTCCTCCGTGAGCACCGTCATGGAAACCATAGCCGAGTCGATGCGGGCGTTCTTGTATGTGGTGCCGCCTGCGACAATGCGGTCGCCATATACCTCCACCTTGCTGGTGCGGCGGTGAGAGGAAATAATCGGCACACTCACCGTCTCATATTCCACCCGGCCTTCCTCCACATCAGCATCGCCCGAAGCGTAACGTATGTTGAAGGTAACATTCAGCTCCATGATATTTTCGCAAAGGAAGTTCTTTTCATCATCCTGCTCAAAACGGGTGTAGGCAGCCTCGAGATTCTCCTTCCCCAGCAACTGCTCAAAGGTAGGGCGAGGCTGCACAACCTGCCGATACAGAGAAAACAGAGGATAAACCCCCGGTGAGTCACCATCTGCGCCAGGCAGGTTCAGGATCTGATCTCTGAACATGAGGCGGTAGCCGATGGCGTTCACATCGCCCTGAGTTTCGCGATTGTGAGCCCGGGCCTCACGATAATTCTTGCGCAGCGCCGTATCGGAGCTCACCGATGGATTGCGGTCTGGGGCACAGGCAAAGAATACGCACTGAGCCGAACGCGGAATCTTGAGGCCTTTGGGGACATTGTTCATGCTTTCATCAGCCTTGGCAAAAAGCCACTGGTACTTGTTGTCGTACCCACGCATCTGAAAGGATTCGAAATCACGGCTTATTGTCTGCAACGCAACACGCGCCCGTGAGGATGTACTGACATCCTCATTTACAGCACGCCAGAGATCCACACTCTGATTGGTCAGTTGCATGATCACCACAACCAGCATGCCGGTAATGGCCATTGCGGTCATCAGCTCAATAAGAGTAAAACCACGTTGAAGATTCTTTTTTCCAAGTTTCATGACAAGTCTGCTATATAGGGAAAGAGTGTATCAACGGTGGAACGAAAGGTTGGCAGAGAAGAGGGGGGCTCCAAGCTTCTCCCAGCTCTTGCCTTTGTAACGGCTGGGGTTAGGCTGCGACATGTGGTAAAAGTCGGCCCGGCAGAAGACTGATCCTCCCCAGGCATCAGCTTTGCCCGGTGAAGATACATACTTCTCGGGGCTGGAGGCGCCCGAAATAATCCCCGGAGCGCTCGCCATGCGGTATTCGCCTTCACCTTTGAGCTGCAGCTGGGTCATTTTTACCAGGAACACCGGTCCCACAGCATCACGGATATCATTGCGATGAACAGGGTCATCCATGGGGCAGGCGATGGTCATCAGCTGCACATCCTGCCCCGGAACGCTACGACCAGCAGCAACCGCCGGATACGTACCATCCGGACGCGCGGACTTGGACAAATCTGCCCGGTAGGAAAACACCACAATGGCACTACTGGGCCTGGCGCATTTTCTCAACCAGTAAAAACCTTTGTCAAATGTGGTCAGATATTTGTTTTCACTCGATGTTGTAGCACCCTTTTCTGCCAGTTCATCTGCACGCAGCGTATTCATCTCAGCACGCAACACGCCCGTGACGCGTTCGGATTCCTGGCGGGTGAGCGCACGACGCACCAGCCCGCGGGCTGGTACAAACACGGTAAGGAATATTGACAGCATCACCCCGACCAGCGCAATGGCCAGCAGGGTTTCCATAAGCGTAAAACCACGAAATCTCTTTAAGAGCGAACTCATCTTCATACAAAATCTCCCATAAATGCTGAATTAGTGAACATCCTGAAAAACCTGTTCTTCCGTGCGCAAAAGGCTCACATCGCCGCTGGGCCACAGGCAGATTCCCTTTGCCCCTGCAGGGCGGACAGTACGACCTTCGCGCACCGTATCACGCGGCACAATTCCATCTACCGCATTGCGACCACGCCCGAGCCGGCCATTGATGAGTACCAGACGCTGAGGACAGGTCAGATTCAAGGGGTCGGCCATCGGGGCAACAAAGCGGCCCTTTTCGTCAAATTCCACGTAATAGATGAGCACCTTGCCGCGGCGGGCAATCGTGGTGACAGTCTGCCCGATCATGGAGCCGGAGGCTCCATCCTCCCTGGGAAGAGGCTTGCTGTGAGTGGGGCAGAAATACACGCCCGGAGGCAGCAAAACACCAGATGAGGTAGATTTCCACTTGCCGGCTTCAGCCACATCCGTGCCGTCAAAGCGGCCCTTACCGTCACCTTTCTCAAAACGCTGTACAAGCAGGTAGCGAAGATGGATCGAATCAGCTGAATCATCCTTGGGATCGGCCACAATCACCAGGCGCGTGTATGTATCATTCCCCTGGGCAGTGGCACGCGCTTCCATAATCATCGATTCAAGCAACTCTACTCCGGATTCAATACCCCGGCCCTTGCCTGCATCCCGGAGCACACCAGCAGCCATCGTCATCACGACACCCAGGATGGCAATCACCACGAGAAGTTCCACCAGAGTGAACCCCTTTTTCAACAGTCGGCACATGTGTTTCATATCCATTGCAGTTGCAGTGCACAAAATTCTGCCACTATTCATAGCAGGTTTTCGATGCTTCTTCAATCTTTTTTTAGCGGAGCTGAGCTTTTATGTCTGCTTTTTCGTTTTGGAGTTGACCTTTTTCGAAAAATGGGGTACATCGATTGCACGCATGACAATTCTGCAATCACTGATTCTTGGACTCGTTGAAGGGCTGACAGAATACCTTCCGGTCAGTTCTACCGGACACCTCATCATCGCCCAGCATCTGCTTGGCATGAAAGAATCCAGCGCGTTGAACGCGTACTCTGTGTGCATCCAGATTGGAGCCATCCTTGCAGTCGTGAATCTGTATTTCTTCCGCATCTGTGAAATGTGGAAAGGGCTTTGCGGCAAGAACCCGGCGGGGAGGAAACTCATTTACAACATCCTTCTTGGATTTCTGCCGGCCATGATTATCGGCTTCTTTCTGGCTGGCCCCATCAAAGACTATCTGTTCAACGCCGAGACTGTATTAGTGAGCTGGGCTATCGGCGGTATTGTCATTCTCCTGTTCGTCCGTTACAGCATGAAAAATGGCAAGGGGCGCCACCAGGAAGGCACCGCGCTAGAGGATATGAGCTGGAAAGCAGCCCTGACAGTCGGTTTTATGCAGTGCATTGCCATGTGCCCTGGCACCAGCCGGAGCCTCATGACCATGCTGGGCGGTCTCATGGTCGGCCTGAGCATGGCCGCAGCCGTGGAGTTCAGTTTCCTGCTCGGCCTGGTAACTCTGGGAGCTGCCACCGCATACGATTTTCTCAAACACGGCAGCAACATGGTGACAGAGCTTGGCTGGGGGCCTATGATTGCCGGAACCGTCATGTCCTGGCTGAGCGCCATTGTCGCAGTCAAGTGGATGGTCGGGTACCTGCAGAAGCATGGACTTTCCTTTTTCGGGTGGTACCGTATCGGCGCGGCACTAGTCATGCTGGTACTGATTCTGAACGGTTTATCCGTATGATGACTTCCGATGCGCACTTTCTGCTTTCCATACGGCGGCTAAAAGTGTAGAATGGTGCGTCATCGATACAGCATGAAATATATTAAGCGTATACTCAACAGCATCCTGGACAATGCGTTCGCGTGGTTTATGCCATTGTGGCGACGCAATGCGCGCGAAACAGCCAATTCACTGCGCCGCTACATCCGCTATAATGAACACTCTCTGAGTCAGGAGGCGATTACAACATGCCAGGAGCACCTGCGCGGCATAGAGCATGCCCTTCTGCTATGGGACAAGGAAGAATGCACCAGGCTGGTCAAGCTGGCCGATGTGCAATGCACCCCGATGCCCGGCTACAAGCGCAATGCCATCGTGGAGATGGCAGAATCCTTCTTCGTCATCATGGTCATCTTTCTGGGGATTCGCACGTACTATGTGCAGCCCTTCCGCATTCCGACCGGCTCCATGCAACCAAGCCTCAATGGCATCATCGTGCATCCGGTGGAAGAGGTTCCGTCGTTCCCACGCCGGATGTGGGATATGCTGACACTAGGCAGCTCCTATGTGGAAGCAACTGCAGACAACGCAAAATCCATCATTGGGATAGAAGACCACCCGAAGTACCTGCTATTTACGGAAACAATACTGAGTTTCAGCGATGGCAGCAAGGTCCACATCCCCTCTGCCAAGGGTGCCGTCATTCAATACCTTAAAGACCAGGGAAAAATCACCGAAACCCTTACCGGCATACGATTGGGAAGCTACCGCCCCGGGGAAACCATCATCCGCGCAAGAGTTGATGCAGGCGATATGATTCTGGTCAACCGACTTTCATACCATTTCCGCAAGCCTCAGCGCGGAGAGACCTTTGTCTTCGACACACGCGGCATTAACACCTCCATGCAGAGGCCATCGAGCGTGCGCATGAGCGACCAGCAGGCCGGCACCCACTATATCAAACGCCTTTGCGGCCTGCCTGGGGACTCCCTGAAAGTACAAGAGCCCCACCTGCTCGTGAACGGCCGCCCGGCAAACGAGCCTACCATTGCCCGCGTAGCAGCTGGGCAGCCACCATACAACAAGTGCGGGTACCAGCAGCTCAGCCACCGGAGCCAGCCGCTCGCCTACATGACCGACCTGGGACCGGTTCACTTGCAGAATACCACTAACCCGGCAATGCGCGAATACGCAGCCCTGGGTGACAATACGACAAACTCCCTTGATACCCGCTACTGGGGTCCGGTGCGGCAGTACAACATCATCGGACCTGCCTGCTTTACCCTGTGGCCGTTCACGGCTCACTGGGGCAGTATCGAATAACCCCTACTGATTGCTCTCTATGCCTGACGCCGACACCATCACCCGGAACGCAAAATCCAATCTGGCATTCACACTCATGGATCTGCCAGAAGAACGCCGCCAGAACATGGCTCGTCTCTATGCCTTCTGCCGCATTGTAGATGATATAGTCGATGAACCTGGCATGGACAGCGATGAGCGCCACCGAGCACTCAACCGCTGGTCAGATATCATCACCTGCCAGGTTACACCCCAGGACGGAATTGAAAGCGAAGTCCAGAAACTCATCACCGATCTCCAGCTGGAAATCGACCCCTTACAGGAATTGCTGGCCGGCTGCCGGAGCGACATCGCCCACAAGCAACCCGCCACCCGGGCAGAGCTTCTGCAATACGCCTATAAAGTTGCAGCCTGCGTAGGAATCACCAGCGCCGCGGTCATGGGGGCCTCGCCGGATGCAAGAAACTATGCGATTGCACTGGGATACGCGCTGCAGCTGGTCAATATACTCAGAGACATTGCAGAGGACTGGCGCAAGCATGGGCGCATCTACCTGCCGGCAGACGACATGGAACTCTTCGGGGTGAAAGCTGAAGACATCTACAACCAGAAATACAGCTACCGCATGCGCCAGCTCCTGGCCTACGAAGCAGCCTTGGCAGAAAAGTTTTTCTGCGAAGCGGAGGAATATTACCAGGAATTATCGGTGGAAGACAGAAATTGCCTGATTCCCGCACAGGCTATGAGCCTCATCTACCACACCATACTCGAAAAAATGAGAGACGACGAATACCGAGTATTTGAAAGGCGGTACAGCGTCAACAACTTCAAGAAACTCTGGTTCCTGCTCAGAGCACGCATCGGCTCCATCGAATTCCCCGGCATTGCAGACTGGGGATTCCTGTACAACGAAAAAAAGCAATCCTGAGCACTTATTTTTACTTGCATTCGCGCATAGGCAGATATAGAATGAATGCAGTACACCATGACCGACTCATCCCTTTCCTACCATGAATTTGACGATTGTCTCTGGGTTCGTTGCACGAGCCGGGGCAGTTTTGTAAACAGCCCGTCGCTCAAGACAATCTGTGAGAAATACATAGCCCGGAACGGGACTGCCATCGTGGTAGACCTGGAGATATGCCCCGGAGTGGACTCAACCTTCATGGGTACCCTCGCAGGACTCGCACGAAGCCTGATGTCAGCCGGCGGAGCCTTGCAGATTGCCGCCCCTACGCAGAGAACACGGGCAGCCATGGAAAGTCTCGGGCTGGATATGCTGGTCGAACTTGACCCGGCAGATGCTTTCTGGCAGAAGGATATTGCGGAAAGGCGAGCCCAGCTGACGCAGGGAAACGGCAAGGAAATCAAATCCGACAACATGAATGAGCTCGACCGCACACGCCATGTGCTCGAAGCTCACAACACCCTCCGCTCCATGAACCACAAAAACAACGAAACCTTCGGCTACGTATGCGAAACGCTGGAGGAGGACCTCATGCGCCACGAGGCAGACCTGGCAGATAAAGACTGATGAACTCCACACGCCAGCATCTGGCCGAGCAATACCGGGAACTGCTGGCAGAGATTTACCAGGGGTGTGCAGAGTCTTGCGCGCCTGAACTTCCACCTGAATTGAAAGTGCAGAGCTGGTGGGCCGCGGGCTTACTGCCCGCGCACGGCGAAACGCAGCACCACGGGGAAGTACACATTCTGGAGCGCGGGCGCTGGAGCCGGGCACCAGGGCCTGACTTTACCCACGCAGAAATCGAACTGGGAGGCCAGCGCATACGCGGGGATATCGAAATTGACCCCAGAGCGCAGGACTGGGAGGCGCACGGACACGGGGCCAATCCTGCCTTCAACAATGTTGCGCTGCATATCGTGCTCACCCCACCACCAGAGGGATGGTATACGCGCAATCAGCAGCACCGGAATATTCCTGTACTGTATCTCCCGCCAGCATCCTGGCAACAGGTAGAGAGCAACAACACAAGATTCCGGGATGAGCCCCTGCCCCGCTGCCGCAAACCGCTTGCAGATATGCCGGCCGAAAGCATTATCCGGTTACTGAAAGCGGCAGCCGCCTATCGCCAGGAGAAAAAAAGGCATCACTTTCACCAACGCCTGTCGGTAGCCGGAGAAGCTCAGGCATGGTACGAGGCATGGGCCACCACACTCGGTTATAGTGCCAACAAGGAAGCCATGCAGATGCTGGCCATGCGGGCTCCATTGCAGGAACTAGGCAAGCACGCAGAAGCCATCCTTCTGGGAACAGCCGGTTTTCTTTTTCCTGTGCTGCCGGAGCGCTGTGAGTCGGCTGCGCGGGAATACCACCGCCGCGTCTGGGATTCGTGGTGGTTCTTAAGGGAAAGGTTTGAGTTATCCTCCGAGCGTTCGTTACCGTGGAACCCGGCCCCCGTCCGCCCCATGAATCACCCGCAGCGGAGAGTTGCCGCACTAGCCACAACCGCAAAAAAGTGGAAGCAGATTTTACCCCTGTTGAATGCAGCCGGGGTGGCAGAGCTTTCGCGCATACTCACGGGCATCACACACTCCTTCTGGGATACGCACTACACCCTGGCCTCAGCCCCGATGCGCAAGGCCACCGCCCTCGTCGGGCAGCAGCGGGTTGCGGATTTTCTCATCAACCATGTGTATGCATACGATGAGCACCCGGCCTCCTGGGAGAACTACCTGGCGCTCCGCTGCACCCCGCTGCCGCCCAGCACGCGACGCACAGCGGAGTTACTCTTCGGCACTCGCGACGACCTGAAATCAATACTCAGCAAAGCCTACGCCCAGCAGGCGTTGAGACAAATTGATGCTGATTTCTGCACGTGCAACATCTGCCTTGATTGTGCATTCCCGGTCCAGCTCACTCAGTGGCTACGCTAAAAAAGGCCCCCGGTACAGGGCCTTTTTTAGCAAAAGAAGGTTAGAGGCGTTCAAGGCATCATACCAACTGCTGGCGGCAAGCCTTGACGGTATTGGCCATGAGCATGGATATCGTCATCGGGCCAACTCCTCCCGGAACCGGGGTTATATAGGAGCATTTTTCTTTCACCGCCTCGAAGTTCACATCGCCAACAATACGGTATCCCCGCGGACGGCTGGCATCAGCAATGCGGTTGATGCCCACATCCAGCACCACAGCACCCTCCTTTACATAATCTGCCGTCACCATCTCGGGACGCCCTACCGCCGCCACGATGATATCCGCACTACGACACAGCTCAGGCAAATTCTGTGTCCGCGAATGGGCTATCGTGACCGTGGCATTAGCGTTCTTTGCCACCAGCAGGTTGGCCATAGGCTTACCCACAATCATGCTGCGTCCAATCACCACGGCATGTTTACCAGCAGTCTCGATTCCATACGCTTTGAGCAGCTCCATGCACCCCATCGGCGTGCATGGCACGAAGCCGCTTTCATCTTCGAGCACCAGCTTGGCCACATTGGCAGGGTGGAAACCATCCACATCCTTGCGGGGGTCTATGTTGAGAATGACGGCTTCTTCATCGATATGCGGCGGTGGCGGACTCTGGACCAGGATGCCATGGATACGGTCGTCCGCATTCAGTTTATGGATGAGCTCGACGAGCTCCTGCTGGGTCGTGTCAGCAGGCAACGCCCATTTCTGGGAGTAGAGGCCCAACTCTGCGCAGGCTTTCACCTTGGATGCGACGTACACCTGAGAAGCGGGATCCTCCCCTACCAGGACAACAGCCAGCCCCGGGGTCTTACCCTGTTTTTTCAGCTCTTCTATCTCACCTGAGAGGCGGGCTCGCACACTGGCAGCCACCTCCTTACCATCTATCAGTACGGGTGTCATATCTATTTTAGGATTATGGTTCTACGGCATCAAAGTCGGGTCGGGCAACTGCAAGAAGATTGTTCAGTTTCTCCATATATTCCTGCTGAGTAGCATCGTCCAACTCTGCAGGTACGTAAAGAGGTTCCTTAACCAACACCGTAACCTTGGAAAATGGCTTCGGTATCACAAACCCATCCCATGCCTTCTTGATACGCCAGCAATGAGGGATATCGATGCACAATGGCAGAATCGGCAATCCGGAAACTGATGCCAGACGAATAACTCCGGGGTGGCTTTTGTAAATGGGGCCTTTGGGGCCATCCGGCGTGATGCACATGCTGCAGCCGGCCTCCAATTCGCGCAGCATGTCGCGAAAGCCGGCAACCCCGCGGCGGTGGCTCGACCCACGTACAGCACGCATACCGTACCCCTGAGCCACAGTCTCCAGCAGGGCTCCGTCCTTACTGGCACTGGTGAGCATGCTCATCGGCACGGTACCCTTGATTTTGTACCGGTACACGTAACACGGAGTGAATGTGCGGTTGTGCCACAATGCTACGATACATTGCTTCTTACCCAGCACCTCATCGGCGTTTCCCTGGTAGACTATCCGCATCCGCAACGTTGCGCATACCCCGGTTATCAAAGACCAGACCAGGCGGCCCACAGGACGCGTCCACCACTTTGAACGGATTTCGATACCTTTACTGCTCACAATGAAATTACAGGGTAAACGTTGCTACTATATTCAGAAGGGAATCGATGGCGCAAATGGATCGTCCGCAGATTCAAAGGGATTGAAGTTACGCTTTACTGGAGACTCCGGAGTAACCTCACTCCCACTGTTGAACTGGGGCTGCTGCAACAACTGTCCTACATCCTCGCCTGCCTCCATTCGCTCCGTCAACTTATCCAGGTTGATATCGTGGAAAGGAATACGCGCTGGCCGCTCACGACGTGCAATAGATGCCCGGGCCTCGATTTCTGCCATATCATCTGACGGCGCATTGCCCATACCCTTCAGACGAGTCGTCAGTACTGCCCAGTCCCCACTCTGCTGGAATATCGGGTCCGGGCGACCATCCGAATATTCAACACGTGCCATCAGCATGGGAATTCCATAGCTCATCTCACCAGAAAGTTCGTTGACAGAGTTCAATGTCATCTTGCCTCTTACATTGACCAGGTCTCGTTCTTCGGCGGCACCCTCCGGTATTTCCAGCGTGATAGTATCTTCCGTTGTCTCAATCAGCACGTGGCCCCGATGAAGGGAAAGCGGATTATACATACCGCGTTTGGCCGGTTCTATATGCTCAGTAATGGCTGCAAGAGCCGGGAAGAAACTCATACTGATATTGCGCAGGTGGAATTCACCATTAAAGACCGGTTCATCGGTTTCAAATGCGAACGTAACCGTGGCACGGTCACTGATTCTACCCGTAGAGACGGCCTCCGTCCTGGCGGAAAAGATGCGCTCGAACCGTCCTTTGGTAAAGGCTGCAAGGTTCATGTTATCTGACTCAACCGCATACGGGCCGGCAAAATTTGCACCGTTTGCAATCCGGCCAGCAATCGCGATGGAGGTGCGGCGCTGCTCTGCTATTGCTTTTCCAATATCAGTCGTGCCCTTGAGCGAGAAATCCTCCACTCCCTGAGTCGAAATATGAGCCTTAGCCTCAGTAATGTTCACTGTTTTCCACCCTTTGATGCACAGCTCTCCCGAATCAAGCATCACAACGCTCGATGACTTCACCTCATGCGGGTAATACATGTACGCATGCGCGTCTTTCAGCATAACCGGTGCTTCTTTTCCTCTGGAAAACTGTACTGTGAAGTTCTTGCAATCCATCCGTCGGAAATTCCACATCGGCTCCCCCTCCTGCAACGGCATCTTCATGCAGGCAGAATCCCTCAGCACAATCAGCACTCGCTCTATCTTCAATTCCTCGCCGCTCAGCACGCGGGTAAAGAAGCTCGTTAAATCAAGACTGGCTTCAATACCGGAAATCTCAACACGTTGCAACATGCTCGTCTCAGGAAACTCTGCCACGAGATTAGCAAGGTGAAAGGATGTCCCTTCGATTCCGGCTCCTTCAACCAGTACGGATGATGCCCCCCAGCGCTGCTGCAATTCAGCCTGTCCCTGCGACAGATACCCGCCGCTGGACATCGTGACCATGCGGAAAAACAAAAACGCCACCAGTCCGGCGAACATCAGGAATACCCCGAGAAGAGAATAGACAAAGCGTTTCCTGCTGCGATGCTGCTTCTCTACAGAAGACATCATCACCTTGCGTTTCTTGGTAACGCGAACGACCTTTGTTCCATCTGCCCGGACCACAACTTCACGGCGCCGTTCGGTAGACGGTTTATCCTCATTAAGCTGTTTAATGATACTACGAACCTGTGTCAGATTCTCCTCTTCGTATTGTTCTTTTTTGTCGGCCATTTCTTGGTCTTACCTTATTCAGTCGTCACATCAGCGGGGCGTTCTCCTGTACCGATAACACGCCCGGTCGGGTCCACAATATCTACTTTCACGAACATCAGGAACGCCTTGCGAATTTTTTCTTCACCCTCAGAGCGGAACAGGCGACCTACCATGGGCAAATCACCCATAATCGGTAACTTGTCCTCGTAGCGCACGCTGCGGCTCTCCTTCAAACCACCCATGACTACCACAGCCCCTGAGCCTACAGTCAGCTTGGTGTTCTCCATGCGTCGTTTAAAAACAGGCTTCAAAATCATATTCTCCGTGAGGGTCATGGAAACCGCCTCTTTCGCGCCCGCAGTTATCAGCGCAGACGTGATGGGGCTTCCCCAGTTCACGAAGCCTTCGAACTCATTCATGGTAACAGTAAGCGCAAGTGTTACATGCTGGCCATCCGGTGCCACATCAGCCTCGTGAACCTGCACTACTGTACCTATGCCGCCGACTGTTTCATCCACCATACCAAAGCGGATGAAGGATTCCGGGTGCGCCGGTGCAGCCATGGTTGCAAAGCCGCTCAATCTGTTTTTCTTGCTACTGCCAGATATGGAGGGCAATGTGAAATTCAGCGATTCGATCTGCGGCTCGGCATACGTATCCGGGTAGAACATTTCGTTTACATTGCCGAACACAACCTGCTCTTCGCGTCCAGGGGTGAAGATGATACGGGGATTCGACAAAACATCCGTCCCCTTTTTCTGCGATGCACCGCGCATAATCATCGTCACATCGCCCGAGTCCCATACGCCACGGAAGGCGAAGATGCCCGGAGCTTTCTGCCTATGGGCACTATTGGCGCTGAAGAGGCCGGCACGCCCCGTGCTGATGAGGTTCTCAATGTTATCTGCAGCCAGCACCATTCGCCCAGAACGTAACCCTTCTGTAGCGGAGAGGCCTCTCTCCGGAAGACTCACCTCGGTAGAAATAGTCGGCAGGCCGGCAAGCTCAGACATCACATATTCCTTAACACCACCGGCAAACAAGGCTTTGGGCCCCACATTGAAGTTGAACAGCCACTCAAAGCCCAATTCATTCAAATCATCCTCAGCCACCTCCATGGCAATGATGTTGAGTACCACGGCACGGTCTGTTTCCAGCGGCATTGAAATCAATTCTTCAATCTCAGTGTGGTTATAGGCGGTATTGCGCACGGTCAGCGTCCGGGAGGCGGCATCGTAGCGGGCATGCGACCCCTCGGGGAAGGAAACGCCCATTTCCTTGAGCGCCACCACCGGGTTCACTCGCTTCACCGTCACCCTGGAGGATGAGGCAAAATCATTATCTTCCTCCTCATCGTCCCCGGCATCATCGGGCACATCAAAGAAATGGGGAGGCACGGTGTACACGCGATCTACCATGGGGCCGAAATCACGACCAGAATAGGAGAATTCAACACCGAGAGGGGTGATATAATGGGTAACCCCCAGGTGCTTGTCCAGGATATTGAGCAAATCATAGACCGAGACATCGCTCAGGTTCAGATTCACGCGGCGCGACATGATGGTTTTGTAGCCAGGGGAATCTGCAGCCCCGAAGTTGGGTATGATATTTATCGGGCGGCCTGCACCAATTCCCTTCCCTTCAAAGCGCAGAATCTGACCATGCAGCGCTTCGATGGTCTCTGTGATAGTGGCTTCTTCGAAGACAATCTTGGGAATGACCATTTCCTTGAGTGCCGCGACAATCTTATTCTCAGTCTCGGCATCCTGCTGCACCACCGAGCCGGATTCCGTGCTGGCTACGCTCCCCAGGGCATTCTCAACAGGGGCAGGTTCCTCCCACTGTTTATCAACTTCAGTAAGTGCCTTGGCGCGGAAGGAGTCGTGAGCAGTCTTGAAATAATCCTGGCGGCGCACCTGGGTCATCTCAGCCCCACGCTGTGCTGCCGTATTGTAGGGGTCAATCTTCAGGACGGCCTCAAAGGTTTCCTTAGCCTTATCATAATTGGCCAGGTCATAATAACCATAAGCCAGGGTCAGCAGGCGGTTCACCTCTGCCACATTGCCCACGTGCTGCGGGGTCAGGGCCGGGTTCGTGCGCACCGGGTCCTTGGTCTTGGCAAGCTCGTGCGCGGCAAACTTGTGCCCGGGGGAAAGCTGCATGGCTTCCTCCATGAAGGAAACGGCCTCATCCGTGCGCCCCACCTTGCGGTAGTCCATTCCCTTGGCCACCAGGGCATCGGCCAGGCTATCCTTGATAAACTTCACCTGCTTTTCCGAAGCCGGAGCCTTGGGAATCACTTTCAACGCCTCGCGATAGTAGTCCACAGCCTCGCTGTACCGTCCTTCCGAGTATGCCGTTCTGGCTTCCTGAAGCTTCTGCATGGCCTCGCGGGCATCCAGTTTACGCTGAGCAGCCTCAGTAGCAGCCACAGACACACCATCTGACTGCTGAGCCGATGCCAACGGAGCAACCGACAACGCAACAGTTGAAGCCAGGGAGAGAAGGATTGAACGAGAAGTGAAGCTCTTCATAGCAAGTGCCACCATACTACCAAATCCCTGGGGAAAAGTCACTCTAAAAGTGAGTGTTCATTCATTTTTTATGGCAAAAAGCGGCTCCCCGCACCGGGGAGCCGCTGCAAAACAGACTTATCAGCCCGGTCAGCTCTCAGCAGAATCGGGCAGATAGCCCTTAATCTTGCTGATACGCGTAGGATGACGCAGCTTGCGCAGAGCCTTGGCCTCAATCTGGCGGATACGCTCGCGGGTCACATTGAACTGGCGGCCCACTTCCTCCAGCGTGCGGGGGTTGCCATCTTTCAGACCGAATCGCTGCTCAATCACCGCGCGTTCGCGGGCATTAAGCGTGTTGAGCACATCGCCAATCTTATCGCGGAGCGAGTTGTACGAAGCGCCGTCCATGGGGTTTTCAGCACTCTTGTCCTCCAGGAAATCACCGAAGGAGGTATCATCCGAATCACCCACCGGTTGCTGCATGGAGATAGGCTGCTGAGCCATCTTGAGCACGCTGCGCACCTTTTCGACAGACATAACCGCCCCCTTGTTGGGCTCCTCGGCCAGTGCGGCAGCGATTTCCTCGGGCGAGGGTTCGCGCCCCAGGTCCTGCACCAGCTTCTTCTGCACGCGCATGAGCTTGTTGATTGTCTCAATCATGTGCACCGGGATACGGATCGTGCGCGCCTGGTCTGCAATGGAACGCGTGATGGCCTGGCGAATCCACCAGGTGGCATAGGTCGAGAACTTGTAACCGCGGCGGTATTCAAACTTCTCCACCGCCTTCATGAGGCCCATGTTACCCTCCTGAATCAAGTCCAGGAACGCAAGGCCGCGGTTGGTGTACTTCTTCGCGATGGAAATCACCAGTCGCAGGTTTGCCTCAATCATCTCGCGCTTGGCGGATTCGGCATCCTTCATGCTCTGGCTCATGAGCTTGTAATTCTCCAGGAACTGGGGGATGGGCATCCAGAGTTCCATTTCGAATTCCTTGAGAGCATCGCGGTAAAGCGGATTTTCCGGGTCAGCCTCGCGCTGGCGCAGCACCTTCTTGATACGCTGGCGCAGCTCCCGGAGCTCCTTCACAAAATCCTCATACACCTTTCCCTTGAAGGAGAAACCGGCATACAGATCCGTCAGGGTTACCAATTTATCCTCGAACTCCTTCTGAAGAGCGGAGACCGATTTCTTGCGCTTGCGGGCAGAGCACAGGCGGGCGTAGCAGGCCTGCACCTCGGCATGCCGGGTCATCACCTTAGTCACCAGCGGGGGCAGCTCCTTCAGGTACTTATCGCGGCGGTCGATATTCTTATCCACCACCACGCGGTCAAAGCGCTCCTCATTGTGCTGCACCTTGTCAGCCGTATCGCAGTAGTAGATTGCCACCACGCCGAATCGATGCAGATAGCGCTGCAAATCCTCCTCAGCCTGGTCAATCTTGCGGGAAATTTCCACCTCCTTCTGGCGTGAGAGCAGATCCTTGAGCCCCATCTGCTTGAGGTACATGCGCACCGGGTCATCGAGGATATCGAGTTTGGCCTCCATCTTTTCAGCCTCATCCTCCTCACCGGTCTCGCTCATACGCTGGCGCTCGCCGTAGGTATCCACATCCGAGGCATCGATGATATCGAACTGCATCCCGCGCAGGCGCTCCATGATTTCCTCATAGTCAGAGGGGTCAATCATATCGTGCGGGAGCACATCATTGATATCATCGTAGGTCAGGTATCCCTGCTCCTGAGCCTGGCGGATCAGCTCCTTAATCTTCTCCTGCACCACCGGGCTGTTCACCAGTCGGCCATCCTTCGAGGTCAGGTCATCTGCCGAAAGGGGCTTGACGGCATATTCCTCCTCATCGCGCACTTCCACACCCACCAGGTGCAGACGCTCGAAAAGGCGGGCCTGGTCATTGTCCTCCGTTTCATCCGGTGGAAGCGAATTCTCGATATCATCGGAAGTCACATAGCCGTTATTCTTCTTCGCGATAGCCAGAAGGGATTTGAAAGCGGTCTTCAGCGTAGCATCATCCGCAAAGAATTCATTCATTTCAGCAGCCGTCAGCTGCGGGGTGAAATGCTTGCTCTTCTTCTCTCGCGGCTTGGAATCCTTCCGCGCTTTGGCTGGCTGCTCTTCCTCCTCAACTTCCACCACAGGCTCAGGGGCAAGCCCCATCATAATATCGAAATCATCAGGTTCCTTGGCAGCAGGCTGAGCCACTTCCTCCACCAGAGGCTCGGGCGTTGCCGTCTTTTTCTCCACCTTCGGGGAGGATTTGCTCACCTTGGCTGCCGCTGCGGGCTTCTTCTCCTCATCCTTCTCAGGTCTGGCTTTTGCCGGTGCCTTTTTAGCAGGAGACTTCTTGGCTGTTGGTTTTGCCGGTGCCTTTGGTTTGGCAGCGGCTTTTGCAGAATCTTTCTTGGGAGTCGACATAATCGTAGATAGAATCGCGGGCATACTCCACCCTTTACACATTTTGTCAAGTGTCTGGCAAAATGTGCGTGCATTATATAGGCAATTTTCACCCTGTCAACTCCAAAAATTGAAATTATGACACATTTTGGCTATTTTATGCATTCAAAGAGCCGAATTCGGCCTCCAACTCAGCGGTTTTCAGTTCAATTTCAACGCTGAGTTCCTCCCACCGGGAATAAAGAGTTTCTGTTTCACGCTCCAGCTGCTGGTATTCCTGCGTAAGCTCCATGAGTTTCTGATTATCACTCATATTGGCCGGATTCTCCAGCTCTGCGGAGATTGCCTCCTTGCGGGCATCCTTGGCAGCAATTTCCTCCTCCACCGTCTCCAGATTGGTCTGCAAGGGTTTAAGCACCTTATTACGCTGCTGGCGAGCCATTTCGCGGGCGCGGCGGGCATCCTTGCGATTCCCCGTCTGCTGAGGAGGCGCTGAATCAGCCAGTGCGGGCTGGGCGGCGGCCTTCAAGCGGCGTTCCTCGGCCTCCACCGTCTCCAGATACGCGCTCACATTGCCATAGAACAAGCGCGGCGCGTGCCCCAGCCGGAACTCCAGGACCTTATTCACAATCGGGTCCAGGAACTGGCGGTTGTGCGACACGATGCAGTACGACCCGGGGTATTCCAGCAACGCCCGCTGCAACACATCCTGACTCTGGAAATCCAGGTGGTTAGTCGGTTCGTCCATAATCAGGAAGTTAGCCGGTTTCAACAGCATGCACACCAGCGCCACGCGCGAGCGCTCACCACCGGAAAGCACCCCGATTTTCTTGAAAACATCATCCCCCCGGAACAGGAAACACCCCAGGATATTGCGCACCATGGGGCGCGTCTCACGGCTGGCAGCCGCCTCCACGCACTCCAGCACCGTCTGCTCATCATCCAGCACATCCGCATGCGTCTGCGAGAAGAAAGCCACCTGGGTGTGATGTCCGAAAGCGAAAGTACCGGCATCCGGTGCCTCGGTGCCGGAAATCAGGCGGGTGAAAGTCGATTTACCGCTGCCATTCACCCCCACAATAGCGATGCGGTCCCCCTTCGCCATCGTAAAATCATAACCATTCAGCAGGGTGATAGGGCCGTATGCCTTGCAGGCTTTTTCCAGCTTCACCACCGTATGCCCGCCTGGCGGGGGCGGCGGGAAATGGAAACTCATCACCGCATCATCATCCTCCACCTCTATCAGCTCCACCTTCTCCAGTTGTTTGATACGGCTCTGCACCTGAGTAGCCTTGGTGGCTTTCGCGCGGAAACGGTCAATGAACTCCTGCGTCTTGGCAATCTCGCGCTGTTGTGCCTTCGCCTGGCGCAGCAGAATCTCCTTGCGAGCCTTGCTCTCCTTCAGGTAGAAGGAAAAGTTACCCGCGTATTCCTCGGCCCGACCGTGATGAAAGGCAATGGTGCGGGTCACCAGATTATCCAGCAGAGCCACATCGTGGCTGATGATGCAGATAGCCCCGCGATAGGTACGCAAACTCTGCTCCAGCCAGCGCTGACTCTGCAAATCCAGGTGGTTGGTCGGTTCATCCAGCAGCAGCACCTCCGGTTCCTGCAACAGCAACTTTGCCAAAGCAATGCGCATCTGCCAACCGCCGGAAAACTCCCCGCAATCGCGCGCAAAATCCTTATCGGCAAAGCCCAATCCTCGCAGAATCGACTCCGTACGCGGGCGCAGGCGCGCCGCATCGCGATCCTGCAGAATCAACTCCAGCCGCCCGATTTCCTCCAGCGTATCCTTATACTCCGGAGTAGAAGCATCCATCATCTGCAAATCTGCCGAGAGCTCATCCACCACCTGCTGCAGCTCCACGATATTTCCCACGCTGCCCAGCACCTCCTCCAGCAGCGGAGCACCGGCAATATGAATACCATCCTGCGGCAGATAGCCAACCTGCGTATGCTTCGGCAGCAGCACCTTGCCGTGGTCGGGCTCCATCGCCCCCACAATGCACTTCATCAGCGTAGATTTCCCCGCACCATTCTGCCCGGCAAAAGCGATGCGGTCCCCTTGCTCCACCACAAAGGAAAGCGAATCGAACAGCACGCGCGGGCCGAACTCAATGTGCAGGTCCTGAACAGCGAAAACCATGGCGATGCGGCACAAAGGAAACGCAGGCACTCACCGGAAGCGGGAGTGCCTGCGCCATGAAAAAGCCATTTACTTGCGGAGCATGCTGTTCCAGCGCTCGATATTGCGGGCCTGCTCCTCGAAAATGTCGGCGCAATCATCGTGAATCTCGATGGCAACAATCTTATCACCCTGGCGCACGGCATTCACCACGTCCTGGTCAGCAGCAGAAAGCACCTCTCCGAAAATGGTATGCTTGCCATTCAGCCACTCCGTCGGCACGTGGGTGATAAAGAACTGGGAACCATTCGTCCCCTGCCCCGTCCAGGTGCGCCCGGCATTCGCCATAGCCAGCAGACCAGGTTTCGTGAACTTCAGGTCGGGGCGGCACTCATCATCAAACTTGTAGCCGGGGCCACCGCAGCCGGTGCCCTCAGGGTCGCCACCCTGAATCATGAAATCCGCAATCACACGGTGGAAGGTCAGACCATTGTAGAACCCCTTGCTGGCCAGATTCAAGAAACTGGCGGCAGTCATGGGAGTCTTCGAAGCGAACACCGTGAGGTTGATATCGCCCTTGCTGGTCTTCATCGTGATCTTCTTATCAGTAGCCATGCGGCGCACCATACCACCCACCCGCATAAAAATCAAGGGCAAAAACACCACCATGCCGCATTTTCACCCCACTTCCGAATCCCGCAAGCCGAAGTCCCCCCGGTATCCCCGTTTCACCTGAAACGCGGTACCGGGGGGCATTTTGATGTTGCCTGCGGTCGGGCGGGTGTGTTATTTCTGTGAGCTCCCAACACCCAACCAGGAATCATCATGGCTACCCGGAATGATACACACCACGCCCCGGCTG
>JAFWYD010000014.1 GCA_017517805.1 Akkermansia sp. | reverse complement strand
GTTCTTTTCCACGAAAAAGAACTATATATTGTATGCGTAAATAAAGAGTTTGCAGTCCTGCACGACAATGATAAGGCTTGCAAAAGCGAGGCTTATGTGTATAATTTTGGTGTCCATCTCCGGAAATCTGAAAGACCGCCTTATGTCTGCATCCATATCTCCTGTAAGTTTCCGTATCCGCCCGACCAGAGTACGGCACAGTTGGTTGCCGTATTTCCTAGCCGCCGTGGGGGCGGGTTCTGCCCTGGCAGATGAGGTATTTCTGCGTTACTGGTGGGTGATGCCGGATGCCCCTGCGGAAAAGGCTCCCCGGGTGATTCGTGTTCTGGGAGAAAAGGGAGAGCGTTATGAAGGGGTATATGCTGCAGAAACGCGGGCGGAGTTGAAGTCAGATCCTGCGATTCTGAGAGCGCGGCTTGCCCGCCAGACCGCTTTGCGCAAGGAAGCAGTACAGCTGGCCCGGCAATTGAGAGAATCTGGTAAAAGTCCGCTTGTTGCTTACGAAGAGGCCTGGACCAGAGTGTTTGCAGAAAACAGGCTGGCAGCAGCAGGCCTGACGCTTTCCAGCTGGCTGGAGGATATGCTGGCCCGGCTGGCTGCGGGACAGCAATTCACGGAGGAAGAAGTGCAATTGATTCTGGAAGCCCTGCTGGCGGATGATGACAGCCTGGAAGATGAAGCCGGGCAGGAGCTCCTCCGCCGGCTGGCTGAGCATCTGCGCGCCATGGGCTATGGGCTTTTTGATGTCCCGACCGTGAACGATGAGCTGATGCAGCGCTTTGCAGAAGCTATGCGGCACAAGGGGAGTGGTGTCGCTGCCTTTCGCGATGCCTTGTTCAAAACCTACCGCGACCGTATTATGTTCCACTCCCTGACCGGGTACCATGCTCCCTGGGGGGCGGGTATGGGCCGGAATGTTCATTACCACCAGACCCCCAGACCGGTGGGAGTCACTGAATCCAGTGGAAATACCTGGCCGTTGCTCACGCCGGGCGGAAGACCGCCGTTTACCGCTCCGGGATTGAATGCCCTGCCTGGTTCTGTGACGGATTTCCTGGCTACCTCACCGCCCGCCAAGGGGGAGAAAGATGGGGAAGAAAGCGATGAGGAAAAAGAGGATGAATACCAGGAGCAGGATGAGTCGGAGCAGGTGGCTTCCTCCCTCCCGCCGCTGATGAACACCTTCTCCCTGCGCTCTGCGGTGCCGGCTCCAAGGGCCATTACAGATGATGCACCCCCGGGGAGTGGGACCACTGGCCGCGATGGTTTCCTGCACTGGGATTCCACAGCCGGTGAGCCAGCCGTCTGGGATACGGAGCAGACACCAGTCTGGGTTGATGGTCAGGGCGGGGATACGCTTTACATGGCGGGAAGTTCTGTGGAATTCGGTAATGGTGAAGATTTGAACAAGTCTGTACAGGTTGCCGGTGCTGGTGTTGAGGCCGGGACGGTTGTCATTTCGGGAGATGGGTATCATTTCACCGGTGGTAACATCAAGGTGACGGAAAGCCTGAACGTGACTGGGGCTGCCCGTTTTGACAGCAGACTGGATGTAGGTGCCAGCCTCATCCAGGGAGGTACTCTGGAGAATGTACAGATGCAGATTACCGGAGAAATCAGCCGTCCCGTTACCGGGGATACCGTAGCCGTACACAACCTTATCTCCTCTGCCGATGGAACTCATGCCGCTGTGCTGAGAGATGTGGCGCTTTATGCCGGCACAGCAACAGAATACGCCACCCTGTACAATGTGGCCTTTGCCGGAGATAGCTCCCTCACGGGCTACATCACCATTGAGAAAATCCAGTCGCAGCGCAGGATAGGCGTGGCCACCGGGAGTACCCTGACAGTTAACAATGCCACCTTTGACTTGCGCGGTATGACCTCCGGTCCGAAGGTACTCATCGTGAATGGTGCGCTGGATGATACCTCCGTTGCCTTTACGCTGCCTGCCGGTATGAGCGGACTGCGAGGCGAGCTGAAGGGATGGGATACGGTGAAGTTTGTCTACAGTGGTATAGCCGTGAACAAAGCCGCGGTGGATTCCTCGGTCGCGGGTATGGTCACCATCCTCGATGAGCACGACGGAAACCTGTACTGGAATGGCAAGGCTGGTGGCAGGTGGAACCCCGACTCTGCCAACTGGAGCAGCTCCGCCGCCCTGGAGGGACAGGAGACCTTTACTGCTCTTTCCAATGTATATTTTGGTGCCGGAAATGCTGTGAATCGCGATATTACCGTTACGCAGGACATGGTGGTGATGAAGCTGGATGTCTCAGACGGTGACTACAGTTTTAACGGTGCGCGTGTGGCTGTGCTGGGCAATGCTTCGCTCAATTTTGACAGTGGTGTAGTCGACTTCCAGAACCAGCTGGTGGTTCAGGGCAATCTGGATGCTGCTGGTTCTGGCAGCCTCCAGTTGTCGGACGCTGCGACGGTGGCCGGGAGTGCCGCATTGAACAACCTCTCCACCACCATTGCGGGTGATTTGACCGTGGGCGGCAAGCTGACCGTGAATGCCGATACGCTGAACATCTCCGGCAATGTGGAGGCGGAGGAAATGGAGTTTGTGGTGAATTCCGATGCTGCGTCCGTGGAGGTTTCCGGTAATCTGACGGTGGGAACTGAGGATGACGATGTCGGTAAGATTACCATCGGCGGCTCTGCGAAGCAGCAGTTTACCGGCACGGTAACCGCCAAAGGCCTAAGCGTCAAAGGGGGTGATGTATATTTCAGCAGACTTCAGGTAAACTCCCTCACGGTGGATAAGGATGCAACGGTGCATGTGCAGACCTCGTCTAATTCCGTGGCCGTGTCTTCCTCCTCTATGCCTGTCATCAACTTGTCCGGCACGCTGGCGTTGGATGCTCCCGGGGCCACCTATAATCGCGGGTACCAGGTGAATGTGCAGAGCGATGCGGCCAGACTGGTTTTTGGCAGTGGCAGCACCATTGATAACCTGCAGCTCTTCGGTAAGCAGGATGCTTCCGGTTACACGAATGTGGAAATCGATGTGGAGTCCAGCTCTGCCACGGTGACGAAGATGCAGGATTTGGGAAACCTGAAGGTTGATACCGGCTCATTGACTGTGAAGAATGCTTCCGGCGCGGTGCATGGTGCGCTGATTCTGGATAATGCCAAGCTGAAACTGGGTGAGTATGCGGACAATATCATGGCGGACGATTCCGGGGCGGTTGAGCTGAAGAATGGCGCTCGTCTGGATATCGGCACAACTACTCAGACCTTGTCTGCCAACAATGTGGTGTCCCTCTCCGGCACTTCTTCCATCACGGGTGAAGCTGGCGGCATCCTTCTGACTGGTTCCGGACTTTGTGTGAACTATGCGGGGAATGGTAACAGCATTGATGCTAAGTTGTCTGTGAATGAGGATATCTCCCTGAACTCTACCAGGGGAGGCAGCTCTCTGGAGCTAGCCGGAATCATCACCGGTAGCGGGACGATTACGCTTAATAGCACCACGGCGGCGGGGAAGGTGGTGCTTTCCGGCGCAAATGCCGGCTTTACCGGCAAGGTGATAGTGGAGCAAGGCGCTACTCTGACCCTGCAGAATACAGATAGCCTGTCGAGTGCCAGTGTAGTCCTGAATCCCGGTGGTACCCTGAACTTGGACGCACCCGGTGTGGTCAACCTCAAGGCGCTTACCTTGCAGAGCGGTTCGATTCTTGCCATTTCCTCTATCGTTGGCACGAATGATGCCTCCTCTGCGGATGCGGTGCTCAATATTAAGGATGGTTCCCTCGAGTTGGATAATGTAGTGCTGAATCTTAACTTCTCTCAGGAGCTGAAGGCGATGACTACCTACAATATCATGACCGGGGTATCATCCAGCAACAATCTCAGCTTCAACGTGCAGCACAATGGCGTTGACCTGCATTCCTCTCAGTACAAGATAGAGCATAAAAACGACTTGCTTTCCATCTACGTGTACACCATGAAGGGCAATGTCTGGGATGGTGGTACTGGCACAGATACCAGATACTGGTCTACAACCAATACGGATAATAACTGGACCACCGGCAATGGTAACGCTGGTGGCAATTACAATGAAACCGGCGAGTATAAGGCTGCTATCTTCGGTGACCTGAATGGGGGGGGGAGTAATGTGTGTGTGTCCGGGGTTGTGAATCCCGGTGATATCTATTTCACGGCGGAGAGTACCGTGTATACGCTTTCTGATGAGGCTGGTGGTTCTCTGGCTGCCGGTACCCATATCCACAAGCTTAATGAGGCTGATGTTACATTGGCGTTGGGCAACAATGCCACCCTGGGTGCCGCTCTGGGGAATGTCGATATTCAGGACGGCACTCTCATTCTGAGCAAGGCTCTTGCGGTGAATGGGGCGGTGACCGTTGACGCTGGGGCCAAACTTGAGGTGAACCCCGGCACCGATGGACTCATCCTGGCTAACTACAAGGCATCCGCTAATGCCGCTAATAAATCTGCGACTCTCAGCGGCGTGACGATGGACGCTGCCGGTATCAGAGGAACGGAGGAAGCACCCGGTTCTGCAAATAATCTGCGGGTGCAGGGCAATGCCGGTTTGTCCTGGCTTGAGCTTACTGATTTTGCGGCAAATGTTGAGCTTACTGATTTAGCGGCAAATGGAGATGTGGCATTGTCTCACGTTAAATTGTTGTCTTCTGCGGGGGCTTCTTCCCATGTTCTGAAGAATGTGACAATAGGCCAGGAGGTTGTGGTAGGGGAGTCTGCTTCCTACACGCTTTCCGGAGCGATTACGTTTGACGCGATGCTCATCAACAACGGTGCGGTCACTCTGGATGGTATAACCAGCGTTGAAATAGGTAAGATTGCACCTTCTGGTGGAGCCGCCGGCAAATACACTTATCAATTGATTGGCCCTGATCCGGATAAAACTAATGGAACAAATAATGTAGTGTTGGGAGGGAGCCAAACGACGTTTACAAATAAACATGTGTATATCAACGGAGTAAACCTGGGTGATGACCTGGTGGCGGGGATGGTGACAGTTTTTGAGTATGTCGGGAACGGTTCCTTTACGTTGAGTATCGGCAAGAAAAATGAAGATAATACTATCGATGGGAACTTCTATATACCGCAGTGGGATGAGCGCTGGGGCAAGACAGAGAATGCCCCGGCTTTCTCTCGCCTTTATGTCGGAGACTCTGCAGATGCCAAGGTTGAGCTGGCCGCGGATGAGGAATACAAATATAGCTCCATTGTGGAAGAGACCTATGCCGACAAGGTTAATGACGGGAACGCTATCGCGGTGACGCTGGGCTCTGGAGCAGAAGGATATTATGTTGCCGGCGGTAACATTGAGTGGAAGAATGATTCTCCCGGTGCGGCAGCCCCAGACCATGAGGTGTGGATATATGACATCTCAAAGGTCAAGAATGTTGTTGGTGGTTTAGCCTCCTGGTATCCGTCAGCACAGACTGCCGCAACCCATGTACTGGTAAATTCTGACGCCTTCATAACAGATCCTGTCCTGGATCCTGACAAGGATCTTGCTTATCAGAAAAGCAAAATCTGGGCGAGACACTTCATTATTGGTGGTTCCCGCTGGGTTGATCAGCATGGTGAGAGTTTTGTGACGGTGCAGGATGGTCAGATTTACAATATTTTTGGTGGTTCGTGCGGTGGTTATTACAATATTGATGATCCTAGTACATTTGCGTGGAGACAACATAGTGCTGTGACGCAGTACGGGTCTGCACATGTTTATGTATACGGCGGAACAATCGGCGAAATTTTTGCCGCTGGTTATCGTAACGACCTTATAGCTACGGATGGTCAGACTCGTGCTGTGGAAATGGTGCTTACCGGTGGAACTATTGGTGGACCGGACTTGCGAGTTTTCGGCGGTACATCTCATGGTACCGTCAAGGGCGATATCTATGTTCGCATGGAAGGTTCAGCCTGGATTAAATCCCGACTGGTGGGTGGCTCGAATTCTGGTACGGTGGACGGTAATATCGTGCTGGATCTCATCAGCGGTACGGCGTTCAGAGTAGATGCCGCAGGTCTGGGGTGGAGAAACGAATGGATGGAGGAGGACAAACTTGTGGTTGATTATCAACCTGCCAAGATTGACGGAGATGTCCAGGTAAATCTGTACAGAGCTTTCAAGCTGGGAATAGGTGAAGAGGCTGATCTTAAGAGTGGTATTTATGGCGGTAAGGAGACGACGAACCATGTCGAGCTTATTGGTGATGAACCCCATGCCAGTATACTTCGTTTTGCTGAGGCTGGCATATATGAGTTGGGTTACCAGGATTCAGATGGTTGGGCGACCACAAAGTCCCACTACGTGACCGGATTTGACGTATTTTCCCTGGAAGATAAGGCCCATGCTGTGCTGTCTCTCGGGTATTTTGATATTGATATGCAGCCTGAAGATCCTGACGATGAAAGGTATCCTGATGCGCTCGTAATCCAGGGCAAAGGTGTAGTGGAGGTGATTGGGCGCGGTGCGAACTTTGAGCGTGATATTGAGCTTCGGACTGCTAGCCCGGTTGAGACAGATGCTTCGCTCCAGAAAGGCGCTACGCTCAAGATTTCCACCTGTGATATTGGTACGGCCGGGAGTGAGGATGTCCGCACCATCACCGTGACGGACGGCACGACGGTCGACTTCACTGGTTTCTCGATAACGGGGCTGGATCCGGATACTCCCGGCAAGGCTGGTCTGGACTTCAATGTGAAGATTTGCGGCAATGGTGTGGATGGCAAGGGGGCTCTCTACATGGGGCAAAGCACGCAGACCTCGAATGATACAAATGACGAGGTAAATAAGATTTACCTTCCGCATGTGGAGCTCACCGACAATGCTTCCGTTAAGGTAGTAGCGCAGGAGGCTCTCTATATGGATTCCGTAAAGCTGGCGGGGTATACCCTCACCAAGCTGGGGTCAGGTGATTTTATCACCCGCTCGGTGGAGAAGGTCGATGAGAAGACGACCGGTACGATATTGGTGCAGCAGGGGTCTTTTGGGTTTGCCCAGGGAGACACCGCCGCCGAGACGGATGTGGTGCTGGCTGCCGGTGCAGAACTGAGACTGAACGCCACAGGCCTGGGGGCGACCGCCCTGACGCTGCGTTCCTTGAGCGGTGCCGGCACGGTGAGTCTGAATGGCAGCACGCTGACGCTGGAAACAGAAAGCGGTTCTGTCTATTATGGAAAATACATGGATGAGAAGCAGTCCTACGACCAGTTCCTTGGGACGACGGGCTTCGGCTATGCGGTATTCAGTGGCTTGATCAGCGACGGCAGCACTGCCGGCAGTCTTGTCAAGGATGGCTCCGGGGTTCACTATATCTCCGGCAGCAGCAACACCTACACCGGCGGTACCCAGCTGCAGAAGGGGCGTCTCTACCTGTTGGGAACCGGCGAGGCCTCGTTATTCAAAAAGGGGATGACCGAGGTAACCGCGGGTGTGGCAGGCGCGGGTGATATCGTCTGGGACAGCGCAGATGCTGAGCTTTATCTGGGGCATGGCACCCATATCTACAACAATGGTACGGCCGATGGCGGAGTGATGACCATAGGTGTGGAAGGCGCGCTCAATGGTGTGCTGGCAAATTACGTTGGCGCCCACAGCAAGAAGACGGGGGACACGGTGGAGTATGTGGAAATTGATACGCATAACCTGAAGTCCATTGCCGTGGATGCTCTGTATGCCGACGGCACGGCCTATGAGGCCGGGGCGGACATTGACCGCAACAAGATGCTGCTGGTGAAGAAGAACGACTGGGAATCTGTGAAGAACACGGCTGTGACCTGGCTCTCCGATGCCGGTTACAATGAGGCTTCCTATTCCGGCGTTCTTTCTGGCGCTGCCATGCTGCATAAGGTGGGAGCCGGTACACTGGTGCTTGACCAGGTTAACACCTACACGGGCGGCACGAAGGTTGCGAAGGGCACGCTCCGCCTGCGTGGCTGGGGTACGGTGGGCTCTGGTGATGTTGTCGTGAACGATGGCGCTTCCCTTATGTTGTCATATACCCTCGGTTATGGTGATGCGGAGACCGTACTTGACAATGACATTAAACTTAGCGGTTCCGGCGATGAACAATGGTCGGCACATACGGCAACGGAAAATGGGCCCCACGCCTTGACGGATGGCCGGACGGCGGCTCTTATTTCTGCCGTGGGGCAGTCAGCCACCGTGGTGCTCAATGGCGATATCTCGGATGCCGGTAAGGATGTTTCGGGCGGTGTGCTGCATTCCGGTGACGGCACCCTGGTTCTGCGCGGTGATTCCTCATACACAGGCGGCACCCACATCACCCGCGGTGTGGTAGATGTGCAGAGCGAATCTGGTCTGGGGGATACGGCTTCCGGCAAGAGTAAGGTTGTGCTTGAGGCCGCTGCAGACCTGCGAGTCACAGTCAAGACGGATTGCGGGGACGACCGCCTGGTGACTACGCTTGCCTCAGTGGCCGATGACATCCAGGGTGATGTCATTATTGAAGGCACGGGAACGACAGAGCGAGTGCTGCACATGGAGGGAAATGGCTACAAGGCGGCTTCTACCTCCCTGGGGGCCAATGGTACATTCCTGCTGAGCGGAACCGGTGAAGCCGGCATAAGCTCCCAATCCAGGGTGCTCAGCGGCACCGGTGCCGTGGTGGTTTCCGATGCCTCTGGCAAGGGGACTGTTGCTTCATTTGATTCCATGGTGGATTATACCGGTGACTTCCGGGTAGAGGGTGATAAGGCAGCCATTCAGGTGAAGACTGGTTCGTTCATTGATGGCAGCATTGATGTGTCCGGCCAGCAGGCCTCCGTCAATATCGGCGGTAATGTATCCATTGCTGCCAGCGAATCGCTGCACCTGCGCTCTACTGGCGTGGTGCCTGCACTGGCTGAGGGGGGTACTCCTTCCCATGGTACTGGGGCGGCTCTTATTTCGGATGGCGCGGTGAGCGTGTCGGCGGGGGCTGTCCTTTCCGTGAGCCTGATTGAGACGGATTACGCCTATAACCTTAACGAGTTGAAGGCTGCTGTCTCGCTTACTCCGGAGGATGTTACTCTTTCCAACGCCGCACAGATTGTCGGCGAGTACACCGAGGTTGGCAGTGGTGTCCCGGAATACAGGGAACAATTCGATACCAAGATCGCCATCAACCAGCAGGCTGCCGGTGCGGTAAAGACTGCTGGCGGGCTTACATTGGCCGGTGGTTCCACCTATGAGGCCAATCAGTCGCATATCAGCCTGCTGGGTGGCTCTCTGACCCTGAACACCATGAGGAATAACCAGATAACGCTTAAAACGACGCTGGATGTTCCGGTGGGGGCCCAGGTGGTTCTCTTCAGCGATGTAGGCAGCGTGACCTTCGGGTATGGGAACGATGAAGCCGTTACCGCTAAGTCCGGCTCCGGTGTCTACTATACCCGGGCAGACCGCTATGTTACCGGCAATGACTATGTGAACTCGGATACGGTACTGGTGTATGACTCTGAGGCCAGGGTGGTCTATCTGCAACTGATACCGGGACTGGTGCCGGAACCTGCCACCACAACGCTGAGCCTGCTGGCCCTTACCGCGCTGCTTGCCCGCCGCCGCCGGGCCTGAAGGGGGGGAAGGTGACGGTTACAGAGCCCAGGGGGAGCAACCTGTTACCCGTTTGACAAAATCGGGCCAGGCTTGCTCGTAAATCCACGAATCGTGGTCGGAACGGCGCAGGCGGGTGAAGCCGTAGCGTGCGGAGAAGGCGCAGCCGTCTGCCGTCACATTATCGGTAATCACTCCTGTGCAGGGCAGGCCGGCATAGGGCTTGACGGCTTCCCGCAATAGCTGACGGGTGAGGCCTCTGCCACGGAAATCGTGGTGTACCACCACGCAGCTCAGGAACATGTGAAGCGGCGTGGCGCAGAGTGGTGCCACATGCTCCAGCTCCATGAAATGGTCATTGAAATGCCCAGCTTTCAGCGCTTCATACACCTCCGGCAGCACGGGAAAGAGATTGACAAAAGCGACCAGCTTCCCATTGATGGCGGCCGCCACGGTGCTGTGCGGGTGGTGCAGGTACCAGCGCCAGGTTTCTTCTGCCGGGGTGATGAATCCGGCATCGTAATACAGCCGTTCCAGAGCTTCCATTTCCTGGAAATGCCGGAAGGTGAGCTGCGGGATGATGTTGACAGAGAGCTTCATCAGCGTGAGTATGATGGTATGCTATTCGCCATACTGGCTGCCATCCGGGCGGGAGAAGTCAAACTCAACCGAATCATCGGAGAGGTTGAAGGCGGCTCCGGTAAGGCAGTCGATGAGGGTAGCGATGGTCCCACCTGGTATGATGGCGTTGAGCAGGACCAGGATATTGGGGGTGGGGCTCAGATTCACCCGCCGGGGGGCTCCCTTCGTGGGAATGACCTCGATGATGTGGTCTTCATACTTTGTCAGGTCAACGACTTGAGTTCCGTTTCCCAGAGGTTTCCCATCAATCACCAATCGAGCCTCCGGGTCGGATATTTTGACTTCTACTTCATCGTGAGTTCCGGAGAAGATGGTGGCGCAGGAACTCAGCAGGAGTGCCGGACCCAGGAGCTGCGCTGAAGAAAGTCGGGGATGCATATGTCCGGAACAGTATACACCTTGTGAGCCTCGGAGTCAAAAATAATGTGATTCTGCAGTTAATCAGCCGGAAAATGGAATATGCCGTATATAGTGCTTGCCATGGGTGGGAGAGTGTAGTACCCTGCGTGCAGATGATTTCCCCTGCTTCCAGTCACGCGATGATGCATAGCCCCTCCGCTATGTATTATTATTACGCGCTGTAAGGAAGACACCGGGAAGCTTATCACCAGTGCCGCAGTAGTGGCGCACATCACAGAAAAGAAAATCGACGCTCAGGCTTCCCCGCAAGCCCGGGCGTTTTTATTTTATCCAGAAAATCAGAACAATGAATACAGACCATACCAGCAGAAGAAAACGCCGGCATCCCTTTATTAAAGTGTGCGGCCAGACCTATACCGGCTCCGTAGATTGCGCCGCTGCGTATGGTGCCGAGTATGTGGGGTTCAATTTCTGCCTGGGGAGCCCCAGATTTGTGACCCCACGGCATGCGGGTCACATGAAGAGTGCGTTCATGAAACGCGTGGGCGTGTTTGCCCGCCAGAGTGCAGCGGAGATTCTGGAGATTATGGGGCAGGCGGACCTGCATCTGGCCCAGCTGGCTGGCGGGCAGGATACGGACGAAGCTGCCGCGATTGGTGTGCAACGTGTCATCCGCACGCTGCGTGTTCCGGAAGATGCAACCGTAGAGTGCATGCAGGCTGAAATCGATGCATGGGAAGCGTTCTGCTGCTGCTACATGGTGGAATGTGGTAAGGCTTCCCTGCTGAGGAAACTGCGTTTCCCGCACCCGTGGATTCTTTCCGGGCGTATGGAGGTGACGCTTGCAGCGGATGCTGCACTTGTGCCGGCCGGATGGGGTCGATATTGATAGCGGCGTGGGCTCTGCTGATACGATGGCCGCCATGCGGGCAGTATCGTGACCCCCTTTTTACAGCACGAGTGCCATAATCAGCATGCCGGTGGCAACACCGTAGATGCTCAGGTGGTGGTGCCCCCAGCGTTCGGCCATGGGCAGGAGTTCATCGAAGGATATGTAGACCATGATTCCTGCCACGGTGGCAAACAAAACGGCCAGCAGAGTGGGGCTCAGGAAGGGGAGCAGAATCAGCATGCCTACGATGGCTCCCAGTGGTTCTGCCAGGCCGGAGAGTGTGGCCCAGCCGAAGGCTTTGCGGCGGTTGCCGGTACCGTAGAGCAGGGGAAGCGCCACGGCAATGCCTTCCGGGATGTTGTGTATTGCTACAGCCAGGGCTACTGAGGTGGCAATGCCTGTGTCGTCAAAAGCGGAGGCAACTGTGGCAATACCTTCGGGGAAGTTGTGGATGGCGATGGCCAGGGTGAAGAGCAGGGCCGAGCGGCGCAACTTGGCGTTGCCGGCAAATTCACCGGTGGCTTTCACGCAATCCAGACATCCCGGGTCCGGGATTTCGTGCGGGTTTTCGTCCTCGGGAATCATTCGGTCGATGAGGCAGGCTAGTGCCATGCCCCCGAAAAAGGCCAGCGTGGTCACCCATTGGGAAGATTCGGCCAGCATCTCACCAGCGGCAGGCATCAGCTCCATGAAGGAGATGTACACCATGACTCCGGCGCTGGCACCCAGCGCAAAGGTGAGCATGCGCGTATCGGTGCGCTTGACAAACAAGGCCAGGGCAGCACCGATGCCGGTGCTGAGACCGGCCAGGAGCGAAAGCCCCCCGCCCAGCAGCAGATTCTCCTGTATGCCTGTGAGCATGCGCGCAGTTTAGCGGTTTTGCCTGCCTTTGTCAACGCTAATGGGACCTGGCTGAAGCGTTCTGCTGTCATTCCTGGGCGACAAGGCCCCGTGAAGGGTAGATTGACACGCTTAAACAGCTCCCCTGAGCAAGAGATAACGCAGTTTTGACTTGAATCTGCGGTGCTATGGTATAGAATAAGCGTGTTATGCTAGATATCCGTGTTGTCAGGGAGAATCCCGAATATGTGAAGGAACGAGTGCGTCTGCGTGGTGGAGACCACTGGATGCTTGTGGATAAGGTGCTTGAGTGTGATGTGAAGCGCCGTAGCGCAGAGACGGAAAAGCAGGCTCTTTCCCAGGAGCGTAACAGCTCATCCAAGCTCATCGGGCAGATGATGAAGGAAGGCCGCCGCGAGGAGGCCGAGGCGCTCAAGAAGCGCATGAGCGAGGTGGGCGACCGCATCAAGGAGCTTGATGCCGTGGCCTCTGCCGCTGCGGAGGAGCAGGAGGCCCTGCTGCTGGCTATCCCGAACATGCCGCATGATGCCGCCCCCGTGGGCGAGGATGAATCTGCCAACCCCGAGCTGCGCGTGTGGGGCTCCAAACCCGAAATCGCTGAGCCTAAGGACCACGTGGAGCTGGGTACCAGCCTGGGACTGCTGAACTTTGAGGACTCGGCCCGCATCTCCGGCTCCGGCTTTATTGTGTACCGCGGTCTGGGGGCCCGCCTGGAGCGTGCGCTCATCAACTTCCTGCTCGATACCCAGACCCAGGAGAATGGATACCAGGAGGTGGGCGTTCCCTTCATCGTGAAGCGCGAATGCATGTATGGCACCGGCCAGCTGCCCAAGTTTGAAGAAGATATGTATGGGTTGGAGGAGAACAGCATGTTCCTCGTACCTACTGCAGAGGTGCCGGTCACGAACCTTTGCCGCGACCAGATTTTCAAGGATGCCGACCTGCCCATCAAGATGACAGCCTACACCCCCTGCTTCCGCCGCGAGGCCGGCTCTGCCGGGCGCGAGAACAAGGGGATGATTCGTGTGCACCAGTTCGACAAGGTGGAGCTCGTGGAAATCTGCCGCCCCGAAGAGGGCTTTGCCGAGCTGGAGAAGCTCACCAGTCACGCCGAGAGCATTCTGCAGAAACTCGGGCTGCACTACCGAGTCATCGAGCTTTGCACGGGTGATGTGGGCTTCTCTTCCGCCAAGACCTACGATATTGAGGTCTGGGCTCCCGGCCAGGGTAAGTACCTGGAGGTTTCCAGCTGCTCCTGCTTCACGGATTACCAGGCACGCCGCATGAAGCTGCGCTACAAGGATGCCGATGGCAAGATTCGCACGCCCTACACGCTGAATGGCTCCGGCACGGCGCTGCCCCGCCTGTATGTGGCCTTGCTGGAGCAGTGCCAGCAGCCCGATGGCTCGGTGAAGATTCCGGCAGCCCTGGTGCCCTATTTCGGTGCCGAACGCATTACCCCGAAATCCTGATTCCTGAATGCCCCCTCCTGGCTGGAAACTGCCGGGTGGGGGCTTAACCCCTTACCACCTAGAGACTGATATATATGCGCGAGATGATTATTTCCATGGGCCCCATGTTCTGGCTCATCCTCTTTTTTGCCGTTCTGGCCCTGGCTGTGTTGGCCGAACGTCTGTTCTACTTCCACCGTATCAATATCAACTCCGGCGATTTCCTGCGCGGCCTGTCGGCCCTGCTGCGCTCCGGGCAGTACGATGAGTGCCTGCACGAGGCCCGCCAGCTGCCCGGCCCCATGGCCCGTGTGGTGGAGGCCGTTCTGAGTCGTCCCCGCTTATCGCGCCACGAGTTGCGCGAAATTGCCCTGGAAGCGAGTGAGGTGGAGGTTTACCGCATTGAGCGCAACGTGCGCACGCTTCTGGTATGTGCCACGGTGATGCCCCTGCTGGGTGTACTGGGCACGCTGCTGGCTCTGGTGGATTTTTACGAGCAGCCGGGAGTGACGGATGGCGCGGCTGCTGCCCCGGTAGTGGCCGAGACGCTGCAGCAGGCGCTGATGCTTTCTGCCTCTGGTATTGCGTTGGCGATTCCGGCTTATTTGTTCTACATGTTCCTGGCATCCCGCGCCCGCAAACTTATCAACCAGGTGGAAAGAGCCGGCCTGGAGTGCGTGCATATCATTGCCGATGCCCGCGAGGAGGCTCAGCTGCCCAGACCGGAAGTTGCTGAAAACTCCGCCGAGTCTCAGGAATCCAAGGCTGAATAATTCATCCCGTATCATCTCTGAGAATCTTATGCGCCGGGTCCGTTCAACGCTGAAAGATGGCGGCTTCCCCATTCTGGTGGCAGCTGGGGTCAATCTCCTCCTGCTGCTTTGCATCTGTGTCCTGCTGTCGAATCACCTCGTTCCGCGTTTCGGCTATGCCGTGCAGCCTCAGGAATCACACTTTGTGATTGGCTCGTACGACCGCGACCGCACTCATATTGTATCGGTGGCACCGGGTGATTCGCCTCGTCTGTATGATGGTGAAGATTTGATACGCGATGGATATGCGGGGTTTGAAAAGCGTCTCGAGAAGTGGAACTCGGCCAATCCAGCGCGTGTGAATGTGATTCTGGTACTGGATAAGGCCGTGCCATCCGGTGTGGTGATGAAGCTGACGGATATGATTCTAGCCCACGGTTATTCCTGCAGTTATGCCGGGGTGCCTGCTATTGAGTAAGCCATGAAGGAAAAGAAGGAACACAGCCTGCTTTACCACACGATGCACAGCCGCCCTATGCCGGGGTGCCTGCCTTTGTTCTTTCTGATTGCTGTAGTTGTTGTGGGGGTGGGGATCTGGTTTGCCCCGGTGCGGATGCCCGAGCCGGTGCGGCCTGAAGGTGTAGGGCGGGTGAGCATCAAGAAGGACAGACTCACCGACTTTGTGCTCCGGAGGAAAAGTCCGCTTCCCTTGCATCTTCCCTTGCATGCCGACCCTGAATTCCAGGAGGATATTGCCCAGGAATCAATGGCTTTGCTCCGGCCTGTCCGTTTGCAGACTCCGCCACCCATACCGCTTTTTGAGGAGTCTGGCGATTCTGCCGTGCTGGACAAGGAGTTGCTGCTGGCCTTGCCGCCGGCAGAGGCTGCTCAGTCATCCCCTGCAGAGACTCCTCAGCAGGAGGATGCAGAATATCCTCTGGAGGACGAGGACTACCCTGAAACCCAGTCGTCTACGGCTGCGGAACCTGTATTCCACCCTGGTGTGGAGCGAGAGTCTGACCGAGATAGAGAGGAGGTGCGCCCATGATGGAGCCTATGTTGCCTTCTGAGTTCATGGCTGCCATTGTGTACGCCGGGCTTATGCTGCTGATCTGCATTTTTGTGCCGGTGAAGCTGGCTGCCAAATGGCGCCGCGCCCGCCGGGCACGCACTCACCGCACCTGCCGCATTTGCGGGTTCCGCTTTCTCCGGCGCTCGCCGGAATGTATCTGCCCGCATTGCCAGTCCCGAAACTGAATCAGTTTTCCGGCAAGTACGAAGGTTGGGTTTTATTCGGTCATTTCTGATTTGAGCGCGTGGAGCTCCTTCCAGAAGGAAAGCTCCATGAAGGCCGAGTGCTGGTCATCCGGCAAGGCTATCTGCTCGCCATGTTTCTCATGCATGCGGTAGCTTTCCAGCTCCGATGTCCTGGCGAAGTGCTGGTGGTCCAGCGGGATGGTTGCAATGACTGAATCGTCATCATCGAGAAGTTGCAGGCTGCAATAAACCAGCTGCGGCGTTGCTGGTGCGCAGCGGGCCTCTGGGGTGTCCCACGCGTGGCGCTCCATGGCGGGCAGGGGCTGCGCGTGGCTGAGAATCTGGCGGAGTTGTTCCAGTTCCTCATCTTCCAGGGTGTAATCCTCTTCGTCGTCTTCTTCCGGGTTGACCAGCACCAGCCGGGCTTCTGCTGTGTTTTCCAAGTGCCGTTTCAACTCATCTGCGGCCTGTAGTCGACGGTGGCAGTGCCGGGCGTATTCGTCTTCGCGGGCTTTGTATTCCCGGGCTGCCAGGTATTGAGGCAGAGCCATGAGTTTGCCCATGTCGTCATCGCTCAGGCAGAGCAGACTGCTTCCGTGGGCCTGGCAATCACTCTGGCTGCGCAGGGTGTGTTCGTTGAGGTCGAAAATGAGTTCGCCGCTCCGGCCGTGCAGCTTGATGCCGAAATCTGCCTGCTGCCAATGGTTCATGGGAACCTTTCCGGCATAGGGGGCTACTTCTGCCCGTTTCAGCAAGCTTTTGAGCTGGTTCAGTTCATCCTCCGGCAGCTGGCTGTATCCCGTTTTTTTCTTCTTACCAGGCAGGGGATTTTCCACGCGGGTGTATACCTCTGCGCGAGTGGTGCAGATAGCTGCATATTGCAGCAGTCTCAGGTTGGCTCCGGCGTGGGTTGCAAACGAGGCCTCCTGCACCTGCTGACTCTGGCAGCCTGCCAGCAGGCTTGCAAGCAGCAGGTGGGTGAGGTGGCGTTTCATGGCTTCCCTGCTCAGGCAAGTGTGCGCTCTACCATGGCGTAGGCGCTGTGGTTGTGGATGGATTCAAAGTTCTCGGCCTCAACACGGTACCAGCTGAAGGCGTTGTACCGCTCGGTGGCCACGGCCACGTTGCGCACCAGGTCTTCCACAAAGACCGGGTTCTCATACGCATGGTCGGTCACATATTTTTCATCCGGGCGTTTCAGGATGCTGTACAACTGGCAGCTCGCGCAGCCTTCAATCAGGTCGATGAGGTCTTCAATCCACACCGCCTGGCCTGAGAAACGCACCGAGTAGGTGACGATGCCGCGCTGGTTGTGCGCTCCGTGCTCGCTCATGGCCTTGGAGCAGGGGCAGAGGGTGGTGACCGGTACTTTCACCGTGAGGGTGAACTGCCCGGGCTTACCCACCTCGGCATTGATGACGAAGCGGACTTCATAGTCCATCATCCCTTCCATGCCGCTGACCGGTGCTTTCTTGAGCCGGAAGAAGGGGAAGTCGATTTCAACGCGCGCGCGTTGGGCGTGCAGCTTGCTGAGCAGTCGGTTGGGCAGCCGCACCGCTGTGCGCACGTCCAGGTAGCGCTTGTGCTCATGCAGGGCCTCCACAAAGCGGCTCATGTGGGTACCCTTGTATTTTTCCGGCAGGTCTACCATGAGCGCCACGGTGGCTACTGTAGACTGGGTGCGTTGCTCCTTATCACTCACCACAATGGGGAAGCGTACACCGCGGACTCCCACACGGTCGATGGAAATCTGGCGTGTATCTAATTCGTTCTGGGTGTCTTTAAGATTCTGCATGGAGCGTTGCCGGAGGTGGGGGATGATTGTTTCAGGAAAAAGACCTAGGGGGCTTGCAGGCCGAAGCGCACAAGCCCCCTTGTAATCAACGACAATCTGCCGTCGAGAACTCCTCCTTACTTAGGGGAGCAGGTTCACGGCACGAGCACGGCGAATCTCGCGCGTGATCTTGCGGTGCATCTTGGCAGAAACACCCGTCACTCGGCGGGGAAGGATCTTGCCAGTCTCAGACGTGAACTTGGAAAGGAATTCCGGGTTGCACATATCGACTGCACCTGCCGGGATGTCGATGCGGCGGCGGGGCATAGTCTTGTTGCAGGTGCGGAAACGGATACGGCGTTCGACGCTCTTGAATTCGGTCATCATAATCGTGTAGAAGTGCTTGGGGAGGTTTAGCGCATCTCGCGGTGCAGAGTGCGGCGCTTCAGGTAGGGGTTGAACTTAACCTTTTCCAGACGACCGGGGGTACGCTGGCTCTTCTTGTTGCGGGTGGTCACGTAACGGGAAGGGGTCTTACCCTCGGCCTTAGCCTCCGTGCATTCCAGGATGATAATATCTCTAGGCATAATTGCGAATTGTTGACTTGCGGGCGCACATTGTACACTATTCTTCGCTATCGTCAAGAGAAATCGCATTTTCCATGTCATTTTGTAGGTCAGCATAGCCTACGCGGTCCTGTTTTTTGGCTCTGTAGTTGGCGTAGGACCCGTATTTTTTCTCGTATTCCTCCTGGCATTTCACGGTGAGCCGGCAGAACGGACGCACCTGGAGTCGCTTCTTGGGGATGGGGTCGAGCGAGATTTCGCAGATACCGTAGGTGCCGAGTCTGATGCGCTCCAGGGCGGCATCGATTTCAAAGAGTTGCTCGCGGTCTTTGTCGAGCAGACGGATGGTGAGGTCGCGCACTTCGGCTTCGCTGCCGGCATCGCCTATATGCTGGCCGGAGGAGGAGGAGACATTTGAGGCACCGCTGCGCAGGTGGTCGCGGGTGACGTTCTGCATGTTCGGCAACAGTTCATCGCGCAGGTTCATGAGAGCCTGTTTCTGCTCCTGCAGGAACTTCGGCCACTCCGGGTCAGCTTTCAGCAGGGCAAGGGTTTCTTTGAGCTTTTTCACGCGTGCTTTTTCTTCGGCGGTCAGCGCCTCGCGCACGGCTGGTTTCTTTGCAGCTGCGGGTGCACTCTCCTTTTTTTCCGTCACTTTCTTCTTGGCTGCAGGCTTTTCATCCTTGGTTGCCTTGGTCGGAGTCTTTTTTGTTGTTGCCATATTGTTTGTTGCGTGTGTTGTGCGTCGGACCATCCGCGAGTTGCGGTGTATGGAAATGATTTGTCTGCTACTACCATAAGTGTGTATGAATTTCAAGAAAAATCTGCTATATGGTAGTAGAATTTCACCTAAAAATGTCAATTAGATTAAAAAGAAACGTCAGAGTAGCTTTTCTGATTGTGCAGAGCGGTCGGCTGTGCTAAAATTCACAACCATGGTGATGGAACGAAAAACCGGGGTATTGATGCCGCTGTTTTCTTTGCGGCGCGATGGGGATGCCGGTATCGGCGATCTGGTGGCGCTGGAGGAATGGATTGACTGGGCCGCTGCGCATGGTGTCGGGTTTCTTCAATTGCTGCCGGTGAATGCCCTCGGGGAGGATGATGCGCCATCGCCTTATTCGGCCATCAGTTCCGTGGCGCTCGAGCCGCTTTACCTTTCGCTGGAGCGTATACCGGGTATGCCGGCTGATCGCCCGCCTTACCAGGAAGATTTGCCACCCCTGCAACTGCCCGGCGGGCGCGATTTAGTGGATTATGCGCGGGTGAGGGCCTACAAGCGCTACTGGTTTACCCAGGCGTGGCGGCGCTTTGAGCAGCTTGATGAATTCGCCCCCCTGCGGGCAGAGTTTGAGTCCTGGGTGCGGGGGCAGGGACTCTGGTTAGAGGATTTTTCAACATTCCGGGTGGCTAGTTTTGGTTTTGGTACGATTGCCTGGTGGCTCTGGCCGGAGCAGAATACCGATGTGGTGCGGCGTATTGTGAATGATTGCGCTGATTCCCGCGCGCAGAAACGCCACCAGCAATGGCTCCAATGGCTCTGCGCGCGTGAGTGGTCACGCGTCCGCGCCCATGCCGATGAGCGGGGGGTGCTCCTCATGGGCGATGTGCCTATCGGTGTTTCGGTGGCGAGTGCCGATGTGTTTTTTGAGCGTTACCTCTTTGATATGGACTGGAGCGGTGGCGCTCCTGCCGAGGGGAACTTCGCCGAGGACCCCTTTACTGCCAAGTGGGGGCAGAACTGGGGTATCCCCCTTTACCGCTGGGATGTGATGGAGCGCGATGGCTTTGCCTGGTGGCACCGCCGCATCCGCAAGCTGGCAGAGGTGTTCTCCATGTACCGCATTGACCACGTGCTGGGCTTTTACCGTATCTATGCCTTCCCGTGGATGCCTGACCGCAATCCGGAATTCCTGCCGCTTTCGCCGGATGAAGCTGCTGCGCGGTGTGGTGGTCGGCGGCCAGGTTTCCGCCCTCACGGCGACTGGACCGAGAATGAGCGCCGCGATAATTTATCGCGCGGTGATTTCCTGCTCCGCCAGCTCATCAAGGCTGCTCCCGGAGTGCGAGTGGTGGGGGAGGACCTCGGCTGTGTACCTGATTATGTGAGGCCGGACTTATCCTACCTGCGCATTGCCGGGTTCAAGATTCCACATTGGGAAATTACTCCGCAGCAACAGATTGTCCGTGGTGAGACTTATAACCCCTGTTCCTTTGCCACCTATGCCACGCATGATTTCCCGCCGCTCTGCAACGATTGGGATGACTGGAATGACGCAGTGCAGGAGGCCTATGGTGCTACTCTTGATCCATCCATCTCGCCGGAGGAGCGCCGCGCGGCTCAGCAGAAGGGGCGTGACTGCGCGCGGGTTCTCTGCTGGCTGGGAGATTTTGCCGGCTTGCACCATCGGGAGTGTATGGCTTCCTGGCACCAGGGAATCAAGGATGCTCTCATCCGCGCGTTGTTGCAGTGCAATTCGGCCTATGCTGCGCTCATGTGGACTGAGCTTTTCGATATCCCGGTGCGTCTGAATACTCCCGGCACCGAGGGCGGTACCAATTGGCGCCCCCGCATGCCTTTCACAGCGGCCGAAGCTGCCGGCATGGAGCAGAGTTCCTGGCTTCGTGACCTTTCCCTGCAATCGGGGCGCGCGTCCTGACTGCTATACCCGGACAGTTCGCGGCATCCGGAGCAGAAACACTGGCTCACGCCGCACGGTTGTCTGGTGTGGGACAAGTTGCACGCGTGAACCTGTTGCAGACGGAAAACCCCGGTTACTGGAACCGGGGTTTTTCACTTATCGCTTCAGGGGCTTGAAAGTCGGGATGGTCTTATCGTCCTCTCTTCTGGATTCATCTTCCTCCTCCTCGGCTTTGCGTTTCTTTTCCCTGGCTTTCTTTCTTTCTTCCTTGGCTTTTTCACGAGCCTCAGCAGCAGCGGTGCGAGCTTCCTGTTTATCCAGTTCCCGGAGCATCTTCTTCCAGTCCTTCACAAGTTCGCCTACCTCTGAACCGCTGGCCTCGGCAAGCTTGGTGCCATCCGGGGTCATGGCTACCATGCAGGGCAGCAGCGGGCGACCTGCATATTCCCACGGCATACGGCAGCTCATGCTGACCTCTGGCGAAATAATCGGGAAATCCATCTTTGCTCGTTTTGCCCAGGTCGCGGCTCTTTCGGGAGAGGAATCAATGTTCAGCATGACCATCTCACACCCCTTGCGCTTCATTTTCTTATACTCCTTGACGAGGGTGGGTGCTTCGAGCACGCAGATGCTGCACGTGGACCGTGACTGGTACACAAAATAAATCCTGGCTTTGAGGTTGGGCTTGGCTTTATTGACCAGCTTGACATCCTTGAGAATAGCAGGAATGGCAGCCAGAGTCTCTTCCTCTGTCTCCTCCTGGGCTGGAGACGGGAATGCAAGGAGCGAAGCAAAAGAAAGGAAAAGGGCAAGAAGAAACTTGTTCATGCGCCCATTATGGCAGATACATTCCCGCCTGGCAATCCCAAACCCAGCTGTGTTCTGAAGATTTTGCAAGCAATAGGAACCTCAGCGGCATTTTGTTGAAGAAGTCTCATATGGCTTGACAATGTGGGGCAATGTGTTATCAATGGGGGCATGAATGAATCCGACCAGAAGCCAGATGCTTACCGCCGATGGCGCTGGGGGCGGGTGGGGCTCTGGCTGGTGGTGGCTTTTTTTCTTAGCGTGGCTTTGCGTGAGCTGTTCATAGCGTGCAATCTGGGCGGCCCTGACGCCTGGTGGTGGGTGGGCTCAGTCCTTCTGATGTTGCTGTTTTTGCTGCTGCTGGGGCTGTGGGTGGCAGTGTCGGTATGGATGAGCCGCTGGTGGCGGGAATGCGTGCTGCTGCTGGGGTCGCTGCTTGTCTTTCTGTGGGGTTACCGTGGTATAACTCCGCCCACGGAGTATTGTGTGCGCCTCTGGTGCTGCAATAGCGCTACCATCCGCCCGACCTGGCACATATCTCCGCTCAAGAGGCTGTATTATGAATGCACGTGGAGCTATCCCGAAGGACGCGATGGACTGGAGCTGTGGGTGAATGATAACGAGGCCGGCCACAATTACAGCCCGGTAGTGGGGCATGGGCCTTTTGAGCTGAGCTATAAGATACATGAACATTTCGAGTATCGTAGATATGTTGTAAGTGATTCATTCACTCTCAATCTGCCGCGCGACCGCTCCGCCACCGGGGTGCCGCTTCAACTGGCGGCAGATACCAGAGCACTGGGGGTCATCGTGCTGCCCCGTGATGAGCTATATGAGCAGATAAGCCAGTCTCAGAATCCCATTGAGAGCGCCCGTGCGCAGGGGATGCTCTGGCTGCCGGTCACTACGGAGAATAAGGGCAGCTTCCGGCTCCCCCTGACAGGTGATGAATGCCATTTTGTGGTTCTGTACCGCTGCGCCGACCCGGAGTTTGACCCCAGACTCCCCTGGCTGCCGTATATCTTCAACATCCGCCGCCTGCCGGAACCTTGAATGCGTGTAGTTTTTGCGACAGAAAACAAACTATCTTCTTGCTTTGCGGGGGAGAAATAGCATATAATGTCGGTATGCTTTTACGCAGGGTGATGAGGTTCTACATCGATGGCTTCCGCAGCATGACGCTGGGACGCACACTGTGGTGCATCATCCTGCTGAAGCTCTTTATCATGTTTGCGGTGCTGAAAGCCTTTTTCTTCCCCGCCTATCTGCAAGGCGGCGATGCAGAGAAGGGAGAAGCCGTCTCGACTGAGCTGACGCGCCGCGCCCTACCTGAACATTAACACTATGGACCCTATTGATACGTCTCTCGTTGACTGGTCGCGCGCGCAGTTTGCGCTTACGGCCATGTACCATTGGATATTTGTGCCGCTCACCCTGGGACTGGGTGTGGTCATGGCCATCATGGAAACGCTCTATGTGCGCACGGGCCGCGAGTTCTGGAAACAGACCGCCCGCTTCTGGATGAAGCTCTTTGGTATCAACTTTGCCATGGGGGTGGCCACCGGTATTATCCTCGAATTTGAATTCGGCACCAACTGGAGCAATTACAGTTGGTTTGTGGGCGATATCTTTGGTGCGCCGCTGGCCATCGAGGGCATTGTGGCCTTCTTTATGGAATCCACCTTCATCGCGGTCATGTACTTCGGCTGGAACAAGGTGAGCAAAGGCGCGCATCTGGCTTCCACCTGGCTCACCATCATCGGCGCCACGATTTCTGCCTGGTGGATTCTGGTGGCCAATGCCTGGATGCAGTACCCCGTGGGCATGGAGTTCAACCCGGATACCGTGCGCAATGAAATGGTGGATTTCGCCGCTGTGGCGCTTTCCCCGGTGGCCGTGGTCAAGTTCTGCCACACGGTCACCTCTTCCTGGGTGCTGGGGGCCGCCTTTGTGGTGGGGGTGAGCTGCTGGTACCTGCTGCGCGGGCGGCATCAGGAGTTTGCCAGGGCCAGCATCCGCGTGGCTTGCTGGTTCGGGCTGGTGGCGGCGCTGCTTACGGCCCACACCGGGCACCAGAGCGGGCGCGATATTGCGCAGCTGCAGCCCATGAAGCTGGCCGCGGCCGAAGGCTTGTATGAGGGTGGCCACAACCAGGGCCTGGTGCTGGCTGCGGCTCTGCGTCCCGGGGTGGATTGGGCCAATCCCGGTGAAAAATCCCCCTTCCTCTTCCATATCGAAATGCCGGGGGCGCTCTCCTTCCTGGCTACGCACGATTTCAATGGCTATGTGCCGGGTATCCGCAATATCCTGGAAGGCGGCTACAAGCTGCCCGATGGTTCCACCGCCCTCTCTGCCCAGGAGAAGATGCAGCGCGGACGCACGGCCATCGCTGCGCTGGCAACCTATCGCCAGACGAACGATGCCGCAGAAAAACAGGCTGCGCTGGAGTCTCTGCGCGAGAATTTCGCTTACTTCGGCTATGGCTACCTGAGCAGCCCGGCAGACCTGGTGCCGCCGGTGGCACTCACCTTCTACAGCTTCCGCGTGATGGTGATGGTGGGAGGCTTCTACCTGGCCTTGTTTGCCGGTCTCCTGCTGCTGGGCAAGTGGATTTGCCGCTGGAAGCTTGCGCTGCTGGCGGTGGTGCTGAGCACGCCTCTGGCCTGGATGGCCAGCCAGGCCGGCTGGGTGGTGGCCGAGGTAGGCCGCCAGCCCTGGGCCATCCAGGGGCTGCTGCCGAATGTGGCCGCCATCTCTAGACTGGATGTGGGCGCGGTGCAGACCACCTTCTTCATCTTCCTGGGGCTGTTTACCCTGCTGCTGGTGGCCGAGGTCAGCATTATGGTGAAGGCTATTGCCGCAGGCCCTGAAGTGGAATGAATAATGAAAAGTGAAGAGTTAATAATTAATCGTCAATAGTCACTCGTCAATTGTCAATATGAACGATATTTCTTTGCTTCAACAGTACTGGTGGTTCCTGGTTTCGCTGCTGGGGGCTCTGCTGGTGTTTCTCATGTTTGTGCAGGGCGGGCAGTCGCTTATCTGGACTCTGGGCAAGACCGAAGAGCACCGCCGCATGCTCCTGCTGGCTACCGGTCGCAAGTGGGAGCTGACCTTCACCACCCTGGTGGTATTCGGCGGGGCGTTCTTTGCTTCCTTCCCGCTCTTCTACAGCACCAGCTTCGGCGGTGCCTACTGGGTGTGGATTCTCATCCTGCTCTGCTTTGTGCTCCAGGCGGTTTCCTACGAGTTTCAGCTGAAGAACAGCAATGTGCTGGGCACGAATACCTACCGTGCCTTCCTCTTCCTGAACGGAGTGCTGGGGCCGCTGCTCATCGGCACCGCCGTGGGTACCTTCTTCACCGGCGCTGAGTTCGTGGTGGACAAAGTAGCCGTCACAAACCCGGCCATGCCGGTCATTTCCCGCTGGGCCACCCCCTGGCATGGGCTGGAGGCCGCCCTCGTGCCGCAGAACCTGCTGCTGGGGCTCAGCGTATTCCTGCTCACCCGCATGCTGGCCTGCCTGTATTTCCTGGGCTGCATGGCCGATGCTGCCCTGCGCGAAACCTGCCGCCGCCGCCTCTGGATGGAGGGCTTTTTCTTCCTGCTCTTCTTCCTCACCTGGCTGGGCTACTGGCTCACCTCCACCGGTTTCGGCTACATACCGGAGAACGGGATGGTTTACTTGCAGGACTACAAGTACCTGAACAACCTGCTGGCCATGCCTGCTGTCAGCGCAGTATTGCTGCTGGGGGTAGTGCTGGTGCTGGCCGGGCTCGTGCTGGGTATCCGCGGCTGGGGCAAGGCTTTCTGGCTGGCCGGGCCTGGCAGCGTGCTTGCTGTGCTGGCCATCCTCCTCTGCGCGGGGTGGAATTGCACGGCTTATTATCCCTCTGTGGCCGATTTGCAGAGCTCGCTCACGCTGGTGAATAGCTCCTCCAGCCTCTTCACCCTCAAAACGATGACGATTGTTTCCTTCCTCATCCCCTTGGTGCTGGCCTATATCGCCTGGGCGTGGCGAGCCCTGGACAGGAAGCCGATTACTCCGGATGAGGTGTAGATCCCGACCATCGGGAAGATATCGTTACCAAAATCCGGGTAGATTAGAATATAGCGTGCATCGGGAAGATTCTTTCCCGATGCACGCTTCAATTCTGACGGGGTGATTTTGTGGGTAACGATATCCGAACTTGCGGCCCCGATTTAGAGCCAGGAGAGACCAACGGCTTGTCGGACTCGGGTGAGGACCTTGGCGGCCTCTTCACGGGCGCGGGCGGCACCGGTGTTGAGCACATCGTCCACGTACTCCGGGTGGGCAAGTATCCACTCGCGCTTTTCGCGGGCGGCGCGGAAGTATTCCCAGTAGGCCTCGAAGAGGTCTTTCTTGAACTGCCCATAGCCCACGCCGCCGGCGTGGTGGGCCTCAATCATGGCCTGATATTGCTCCGGCGTGGCAAAGAGCTTGTAGAGCGCGAGGATGATAGAGCCCTCCGTGGGTTTCGGGGCTTCCAGAGGGGTGGCATCGGTCACGACCTTTTTGTTGATGAGTTTGCGGAGAGGCTTTTCCTCACCGAAGATGGGCAGGGTGTTGCCGTAGCTCTTGCTCATTTTCTGGCCATCGAGGCCGGGAACCACGGCCGTGGCTTCGGAGATAATGGCTTCGGGCATCTTGAGCAGACCTTCGCCGAAGGTATCGTTTATCTTGCCTGCCAGGTCGCGGGTGACCTCCAGGTGCTGCTTCTGGTCCTTGCCCACGGGCACGGCATCGGAATCATACAGCAGGATATCGGCAGCCATGAGGGCGGGGTAGGCAAAGAGCGCATGGCTGGCGGCAAAGCCCTTGGCCACTTTGTCCTTGTAGGAATGGCAGCGCTCCAGCAACCCCATGGGACACAGGGTGGAGAGAATCCATGCCAGCTCGTTCACCTCTGGTACGGCAGATTGGGCAAAGAATACGGCTTTTTCCGGGTCGAGCCCGCAGGCCAGGAAATCCACCGCCAGACCACGTGTGTTCTCGCGCAGTTTTTCAGCGCTTTCCATGGTGGTCATGGCGTGGTAGTTTGCGATGAAGTAGAAGGCTTCGCCTTTCTCCTGGAGCCGCACGGCGGGCTCAATCGCACCAAAGTAATTGCCGATGTGGAGCTGGCCGCTGGGTTGTAATCCTGTGAGGAATCTCATATGTATTCTGTGTATCGGGTGAATCTGGAAAAAATCAGGGGCTGGGTTCTTCCTGGGTGAGCAGGGCATGCAGATAGCGCCCCAGGCTTTCGGCGGTGTAGGCTCCTTCGATGCTGCGCAGCCGCACTCCTTCGGCGTAGAAAACCGTGGTCGGGACCTTGGTGAGGTTATATTGTTCGGCTATGGCCGGGTAGGCATCGGCGTTGATTTCCACCACCTGCACCCCGCCTTTCTCGGCCTCAGCCAGTTCCTGGAGCGATTTGCGCATGGCGTTGCTGTGGCGGCACCAGGGAGCGGTGAAACAAATCAGCAGCGTGCGCCCGGAAACCTCAGTTACCTGCCGCATATCCTGCCCTTCGTATTCGCTGTAGAGTTTGAATCGCGGCCCTCCTTTCAGCGAGGTGGGTACCTGGCGGTCGGTTCGGATGAGGGCCTGCAGCGATTCGCGCTGGGGATTCGGGGCTGGTTTGGTCGGGGTGGTGAACTGGGCTGCCCGGTCGCGCTTCTCCTGCTCGGATTCTCCACAGCTCACGCAGAGCAGGGGAATCAGCAGCATCGCAACCAGACCGGAAAACCGTTTCATGCCCGGTATCTTGCCACGTTTCCCTGCGCGTGTCAAGCGCATGCAGCTTTTTGAGCCTGTCATTTACCGGCTCCAGCCTTGCATGAGGTAGAGCTGGCTGTTCACGCAGCGGGATTCTCCCCCGCTTTCTGGTGTGAAATGCAGTTCCCACACTGAGGCATAATACTCGCCCCATTCACCGCTGTATACTGTGAAGGTGTCTGAGCAGGCCAGTTGGCAGATTTCGCCGCAGGGGCGGGGTGTCAGGTGCATGGTGTCCAGCACCCGGGTACTCAGTTCCTTCCCTTGAGTGTACTCCCGCGCAGATATACGAAAGCTCCCCCTGGGGTAGTCGTGCGGTACCACCAGCAGAAGCTTGTACATGCCGGGCTGTCCGCGCTGAGCCAGTACAATGGTGGGCTTGTCCGGCAGCGGAGGAAGCAGGGCATCCAGCCCCTCGTGGGTGGGATTGGCTGCCAGGGGTGCCAAGGCGGTATCGAGCATTTTCAGCTTCTTCATGGAGAAGGGAGAAAGCCCTGATACCTGATTTTCTCTGGATAAGGTGATATTGATTTCCCAGTTGTTCTGGCAATCTTTCTTCCAGGGGGTGACTTCCTCGTGAAGATACCATGCATCTCTGATTTTGTGCAGTTCGGCAGCATGGGGGTGTTGCAGCATTTCGAGGTGCGGTGCTGCGGTTGAGCCGGGAGTAAGTGCCTGGTGGCAAAACGCGCGCAGCTTGTATTCCAGTAGCAACTCCGGAGCTTCTGCCGCCAGCTTCTCTACATGGGGTGCTTCCCCTGTCAGTTCTTCATCACCGCCTACCACGATGCTATGGTCGCGTTCGCACCGGTCGGCATATTGCTGCACAATCGGAGGTAGGGTAGCATTCTCTCCCTCGTTCAGCGGGGGCTGAAAGTGCATATCCACCGGCACCGCCAGGCCTGATTCGCTCCCTGGTGTCATTTCTTCGGGAACGCTGATACCCAGGGTGAAGTCATCGTAATCGCCATATGCCGAAATGAAGGCGCTTATCGTTGCGCATACCATCATCGCTATGCCTGCCAGAAGCGACCAGAGCCAGGCCCATCCCACCCATAGCTGTTTCTTCACCAACCGGACGATGGTGAGCACCAGCAGCCACAGCGGCAAGCCCAGAACCATCAGTACCTGCGGCATCAGAACCCAATCGAGTATCAGGCCCAGCCGGTGGCGTTCTGCCACAGATGCCGACACGGACAGCCCACCCAGAGGTAAGCATAGTCCGGTGCTGATGAGGCTCACCAGAATCGCCAATACGGGTATCACCCAGTTGCGCCCCAGTATAAAACTCAGAATGTCTTGCAACTTTTTCATAGAATCTTCTTCTTGAGGCGATATGCTGCCCTCAGCCCGGTAAATCCCAGGAGCAGAAGGCATGCATGCACCGGTAACCATCCCCAGATGCTCCCCCCGCTTTCCTTCATGCCTGGGGAGAGCATGGGGATGTGCCAGAACCATTCACCATGCACACCCCAGAGCAGGGGGGAATGCCAGCAGATGAACAGCAGTTCATAGCCCGATATCAGACTGAATACTACGATGTCCCTTTGGTTCTTGTTCAGGCTGTATGGGCGGTATAAGGATGACAGGCACCAGACGGGAATGGCAAAATGGGCCAGAACGATGCTTTCCCACGCGTGGGTTCCCTCCAGGTCCTGCTCTCCAAGAAGAGGAACGAAGCAGAATACCGCCAACACTAGAAGCATCCCCATATCCAGCTTTGCTTTGTCTGCCAGCAGGGCGCTCCGGGCTTTCTCAGCTTTCCACATTGTTCCTCTCCTTTCGGTAATAGAAGCGGCAGATGGCTGATTCACCAGATTCCTTGCTGTTCAGGTACACCTGCTTTTCATCACTGGCCACCGCGGTGGAGGCATCGGTTGGAAAAAACATACGGGGCTTGACTTTTAACCTGTTCATGTCTGTCATGTGGTGGGCTTTTCTGTTATCATCTGCGCAGGCTGACTTTAGCAGAATCTTCGTCCCCTGACCAGCTCAAAACGGTCAGCACGCGTTTTTTGCCGTTAAAGTTTGTCCCGGTCCAGAGTTCGGGCTTGTCATTGGCAGGGTGTGTGTTATAATGACGCGCATGAAGTACACGGAGAAACTTGCTGCCCGGATCGCCGCCACTCGTTCAGCTCTCTGCGTGGGGCTGGATCCTCGCCCGCAGACGGAGAATATGACTGAACTGGCCGACTGGCTGCGCAAGGTGGTGGAAGAAACTGCCCCCTATGCTGCGGCTTACAAGCCGAATATCGCTTATTTTGAGGCCATGGGGCTACCCGGCCTGAAGATGCTGGAGGAGCTGCTGCCCGATATGCCGAAGGATATTCCCGTGATTCTGGATGCGAAGCGTGGCGATATCGGCGAGACGCAGAAGTATTACGCTCAGGCTTACTTTGACCGCATGGATGTGGATGCCGTGACGCTCAATCCCTTCATGGGCTACGATATTCTGGAGCCCTTCCTCGACCGCCCCGGCAAGGCGGTGTACCTGCTGGCGGTGACCACGAATCCCGGCTCGGTGGATGTGGAGCAGCAGGTGCTGGCCAATGGCCGCAAGGTGTACCAGCTGGTGGGCGATATGGTGACCCGCTCCCTCGCGGAGAATAGTGCCACGGAGGTGGGTATGGTGGTGGGCCTCACGAATGCCAACAGCCAGATTCTTACCGACCTGCCGGATGCTCCGTTGCTGGTTCCGGGGCTGGGTGCGCAGGGGGGCGATCTTTCTGCCCTCACCGGTGGCACCCGCGTGGCTCCGCCCACGATCAATGTTTCCCGTGGTATTCTTTATAAGGATCCCGAATTGAGTTTTGCCGAGAAGGCTGAGAAGTGGGCCGGACTCATCAGAGAGGCTCTCGCCCTCTGATGCGGTAAGGATTACGAAGAGGAAAGTCAGCTGCGGCTGACCCTCAGGAGTTTTCAATAGTCTACTTTCATGCGTCAGTATTTGGCATTGCTGGATGATGTGCTTACCAACGGGGTGGGCAGGGAAGACCGTACCGGTACGGGAACTATCGGGGTGTTCGGGCGGCAGATACGGTGTGATTTGCGCGAGGGCTTTCCCTGCCTGACCACCAAGAAACTGCATCTTCGCTCGATTATTTATGAATTGCTCTGGTTCCTGAAAGGCAGTACCAATGTGCGCTGGCTGCAGGAGCGAGGAGTGAGCATCTGGGACGAATGGGCTGATGAGAATGGTGACCTGGGACCGGTATACGGCAGCCAGTGGCGCGCCTGGCCGGATGGCAAGGGCGGCAGCATCGACCAGATTGCCAGACTGATTGACGGCTTGAAAAATAATCCCTGGAGCCGCCGGCATCTGGTGAGCGCCTGGAATGTGGCCGAGGTGGATGGCATGGCGCTGCCTCCCTGCCACTGCTTGTTCCAGTTCTGCGTGATTCCTGCGCAGAAGGAGGGGGAGAAGCATGGATTGAGCCTGCAGCTATACCAGCGCAGCTGCGATTTATTCCTTGGGGTGCCGTTCAACATCGCCAGCTACGCTCTGCTGCTCATGATGGTGGCGCAGGTCTGTGGCTATGAGGCCCGCGAGTTTGTGCATACCTACGGCGATTTGCACCTCTACAAGAACCACCTGGACCAGGCTCGACTGCAGCTGAGCCGCGAACCGCGTCCGCTGCCCACTATGCGCCTGAACCCGGCGGTGTCGGAGATTGACGGTTTCGACTTCTCTGACTTCACGCTGGAGAACTACGACCCGCATCCGCATATCAAAGCCGCTGTATCGGTATGAGCCTCAGCTTTACAGGAGTAGTGGCCATGGATGCCGCCCGCGGCATCGGCCTGAACAACGGTATCCCCTGGCGCCTGAAGGAAGATATGCAGCTCTTCAAACGTCTCACCATGGGGCATCCCATCCTTATGGGGCGCAAGACCTGGGAAAGCCTGGGGCGTCCGCTGCCTGGACGTCAGAATATCGTGCTCACCCGCAATGCTGATTATGCGGCAGAGGGGGCAGTAGTTATCACCGACCTTGCGCAGCTGGAAAACATCGCGCTGCAAGACCCGGAAATCATGGTGATAGGCGGGGCTCAGCTCTACGCGCAGATGCTGCCCCGGATGCAGCGGCTGCATGTCTCCGAAGTGCAGGGTACTCACGAGGTTGATACCTGGTTCCCGGAGTTTGCCGCATTGTTCGCAACTCGTACCCCGCAGCAGGAGTTCGCGGGGTTCACTCACGTGCTCTACGAGAAATGAGCACCGGAGTCGCCATCTCTCTGTTCCTGCTGGGTTGTGGTGGATTGTCTATCATGCTCTTTACCCGGCTGCGCGAGCGGCTGTTTGGTGGGCATGGGCCGTACTTGTTCATATTCGTCTTTGTGGTGCTGATGCTCGTTCCTTCAGCGAAGGCGGAATCCGGGCTGTGGCGCGGCATTCTGGGTATCGCTTGCTTTGTGCATTGGCTGCTGGCAGCTCTATATTTCATGAACTTCGTGAAGTTTGAGCCCCGGCGCAAACGCAGGCGTTGATGCTGCATCTCTGAGAAGGGTAGAGTGTAGCCGGGGAAGGGATGCTTGTGAAAGGCTGATGTTGCTCATGCGCAGGGGTCTTGTTTCCCGGAACAGAAATACAACGGAACAAATCTAAAGAATGAAAATGATGCCAAAAGGACTCTGGATGGCGGGGGCTCTGCTTGCTGGCCTTGCGATGTTGCTGGTTGCTTATTTTGATAGTGTGTCTTCGGTTCAGGAGACTCCCGCTCCCCCGGTGGCCGTACCGGCAGTACCTGTACCCCCTGCTGCGCAGCCACAGATGGCTTCTACGGCTGTACTCCTGCAGGCGGGGCAGCGCCGTACCGTTATGCTGCAAAATAATGCCGGGACCGGTTTCTCCTGGCAGCTCGCTGAGCCTGTACCTGAGGATGCTCCAGTCTCTGCAGTGCTGACCGGGGTGGAGCCTGATGAATCGAATTGCTGTGGCTTTCCGGTGCCGGTTACATTGGTTGTTACTGCTCTTAAGCCGGGCAAGTTAACGCTACGCCTCATTTACAGCCGCCCATGGGAGAAGGACAAGGCTCCTGCAAAGGTTGAAATTTTTGAGATTGAGGTGAGGAATTCCGCTTCGTGACGCAGAATGGGCCAGCAAAGTGGTTTTAGATTGGAATTATTATAAAAAATGCCACACAATCAGCTTGCTTTTGCGTGGCGTTTCTGTATAGTGAGGGTTCCGTAACCAACCATAGAAACGTCTAGTATGAGCGACAAAGTATTATTCTTCGACACCACGCTTCGCGATGGTGAGCAGTGCCCTGGAGCTTCGATGAATCTCCGGCAGAAGCTGGAGGTAGCACGTCAGCTCGAGAAACTAGGCGTAGATATTATCGAGGCGGGGTTCCCCTGCATTTCGGATGGTGATTTCGAGGCCGTGTTCACCATTGCCAACACGGTGAAGAAGTGCCGTATTGCTGGTCTGGCCCGCTGCGTGGAGAATGATATCCGCCGCGCTGCTGCCGCCGTGGCTCCTGCTGGCGACCGAGGCCGCATTCACACCTTCCTGGCGACCAGCCCGCTGCACCGCGAGTTCAAGCTCAAGAAGAGCAAGGAAGAAATCATCGAGATGGCCGTAGCGGGCGTGAAGCTGGCCAAGAGTCTGGTGAACGATGTGGAGTTCTCTGCCGAGGATGCCAGCCGCACCGAGCATGATTACCTGGCCCAGGTGGTGGAGGCGGTCATTGAGGCCGGTGCCACCACGGTGAACTTGCCCGATACCGTTGGCTTCACTACGCCGCAGGAGTATATCGCCATGATTGACTACGTGGTCAAGCATGTGAAGAATATCGACAAGGCGGTCATTTCTGTGCACTGCCATAACGACATCGGTCTGGCTGTGGCCAACTCCCTGGCCGCCGTGACTGCCGGTGCCCGCCAGGTGGAAGGCACCATCAACGGTATCGGTGAGCGAGCTGGTAATGCCGCCATTGAAGAAGTAGCCATGGCTCTCTCCACCCGACCGGAGGCCTTTGGCTTTGCTGCTGGAGAAAAACCGCACAACCTCGAAACCCGCGAAATCGTGAAGACCAGTCGCGTAGTGGCCAGCATGAGCGGGCTTTCCGTGCAGCGCTCCAAGGCCATTGTGGGTGAGAATGCTTTCGCGCACAGCTCGGGCATCCACCAGCACGGCATCCTGGCCAAGCGCGAAACTTATGAGGTTATCGACCCTGCTGAAGTTGGCTGGGGCGAGACGGAGCTTCCGCTCACCAAGCATTCCGGCCGCGCCGCAGTGAAATCCCGCCTGGAGAAGCTGGGGTATAACCTTTCTGATAGTGAAATCACCCACGTCTTCGAGCGTTTCAAGAAGGTGGGCGATAGCAAGAAGTTTGTGTATGATGATGACCTGGCTTCCCTGGTGAATGACTCGCTGGATACCTGCGATGGAACTTGGAAGATGGTCGACATTCAGTTTGTGGCCGGCTCAGCCGCCCGCCCCACGGCCACCGTGCAGTTGGAGAAGGATGGCAAGCTCTATATGGACTGCGCCATTGGCAATGGCCCGGTAAATGCCTGTTTCAAGGCCATCGACCGCATCACCAAGAGCAAGGGTGAGCTGGTGGATTACAATGTGCGTGCCACTTCCATCGGCCAGGACGCTCTGGGTGAAGTGACCGTGAAGGTGCAGTTTGGCAACTGCGAGTGCAACAAGCCGGTTTCTGGCAAGGGTGCCGCCACAGACGTGATTGAAGCCTCTGCGCGTGCCTACCTCAACGCCGTGAACCGCAACATCTCGCTGGCAGCACTGGCCGCTGCTCAGGCTTAAGCTCATGGGTGCAGATTTACCTATTCGCATAATCGTCGGTCTGGGAAACCCAGGCCGCGATTATGCTGAGACCAGGCACAATGTCGGCTTCATGGTGTTGGAGCGCCTCGCAAGGCGCTTCGGCGCTGAATGGAAGCTCGACAAAGCGCGCAAGGGTGAGCTGGCTGCGGGGCCAGGCGTGCTGCTCATCAAACCGCAGACCTTCATGAATTGCAGCGGTGAATGCGTGGGTCCCATCATGCGCTACTACAAGTTTGAACCGGAACAGGTGCTGGTCATCTATGACGATATCTCCTTCCCCGTGGGGACGATGCGCCTGCGGGCAGGGGGCTCTGCTGGTGGCCACAATGGCATGAAATCCCTCATTGCGCACCTGGGCGGCGAAAAATTTCCGCGTTTGCGCGTCGGTATCGGTGCGCCGGGGCAAAAGGAAATGGTGGGGCATGTGCTGGGCAAGTTTGCCCCGGATGAGCGCCCGCTGCTGGAGGAATGCCTCGCCAGGGCAGAGGAAGCCACCATCCTTATGCTGAAAGAGGGGTTCCAGGCCGCCGCCAACAAGTACAACGTGAAGAAGGAAAAGAAGCCCCGCAAGAAGCCCGAAGCGCCGACTGAGGAATCTTCTACGGGGGAAACTGCCGCTGCAGCCTCGCTGGCAGAGGCTGAATGATCACGTTCACACGCGCGGAATAGTCAGGCTGGGCTTCTATTTGTTGAGCCCGAATGAAAGACGGGAAAAGCTATTACTCGATAGTAGATGAAACTGTTTTGTAAAATTCTGGTGCGTGTGCTGTGGCTCCTTGTGTTGCTGCCCGTGGCCACGGTGCTTCTGGGGTTGGCATGCGCGATGCTTATCGAAACCATGGAAGATTCGCTGAACCCGGCGCTGCGGTATTTAAGTTGCCGGCGCATTGTTCAGGTGGAGGCTGATGCACCGGTGAATCCCGGACTGGAAGGCCGGGTGGTGGAGGTGGTGTCTGCCCCGGTGCAAGGGTGCTCAGAGTTGAAAGACCCGGATTTTGGTGTTTCGAGCCGCGCAGCGTTTCTTCGCCGTTATTTCCGGCGCGTGGATGGTAAGGACAGGCTCGAGCTCCCGGAGCCGCTGCGTAAGTATCATCATAGCGGGATTCGTTATTCAGAATCCTGCCGGGTGGGTGTTTTCCGGGTGCGCGGGCAAGATGCGGGCTCTCTCCTTTCAGGGGAGTCCCTCGATTTGCCGGGAACTCAGGATAGACAGAAGCTCAGGATTCCACAGGATTTGCAGTCCTGGTATGTGGAAGGAACGTATCCTCCGCGCTTCCGACTTTCAGATGGAGGAGTGGCCGAATTGTGTTATCTGTGCTTGCCGGAGGGGAGAGAAACTGCTTTTTTGGGTACGCAGATTGGTGACACATTGGTACATGATGATGATGCAGCCGCGTTGCTTTATTGCCGTCAGCAGTTTTATGGCCCATCTGAGTTTTGGCTTCATCTGGGGCGTGTTGTCATTGTCTCAGCGGGCACGTTACCCTTTATCTGGGGGGCGGTGTTTCTGGTTCAGTTTGCCCTGAGCCGATCCACCGGCGGTCGACGATGCGATGTCCTCTCTTTGTTGCTGTGGCTTGGCCTGGTGTGTTCCATCGCTGCCGAGGCTCTTCATTATCGGGGGCCCTTGCCCTGGTGCCTGGAGGTAGTTCATATTCTGGGCTATGTGTTGGGAGCCCTGTGTATGCTGTCTCTGCTGTCTCTTCTGTTGGTGCGCTTCGGGCAGAAGTATCGGGGAGCCGGGAATCGTGAGAATCAATAGCCATCTCGCTATATTCTCCCGCATGAAAAACAGATGGGGGCAGCCAGATGTTGCTGATGCCTGGCCCCTGTTGTGAGATTCCCATTTATCTGGCTCGCGGAACTGCTGCGCGTTTCCAGGATACAGACCGATAAAAATACTGCGTCTGCACCGGAAGATACTGCTTGACGCGCATGTGCGAATCAGGTATTCTTTAACACGATTTCACCCCTTACACATTATGCCGACTGATAAACCGATCAATACCATCTCCGTGCTCGTGGAAAACAAGTTTGGTGTGCTTTCCCGCGTAGCAGGTCTGTTCTCCGGTCGCGGCTATAACATTCACTCCCTCAACGTGGCCCCTTGCGAGGACCCCAAGTTCTCCCGTATGACCATCGATGTGAAGGAGGATAATGAGAAGCTGGACCAGGTTATCAAACAGCTTACCAAACTGGTGAATGTGGTAGAGGTAATCGATTTCCGCAACGAACCCACCTTCTACCGTGAAATCGTGCTGGTGCGCGTGCGCTTCGGGGAGCACAAGACCGAAATCCTGCAACTTTGTGACATGTTCCGCGCCCAGGTGATTGATGCCACTCGCGAGATGCTCACCATCGAGATTTCCGGTGGCCAGTTCCGTCTGAATCGCTTCCTCGACCTGCTGGGTGATTACGATGTGGACATGGTGACACGCTCCGGCAAGATTGCTGTGGTGAAACCCCGCGCCTGATTTCCTTTCCTTCTACTTTCTTACAACCTTTCACCGGCAAGGTCAGACACTTTGCCGGTGAAGCATTTTTCCAGACAATATGGCAATCGAACCTTTTGGTGGAATCCGGCCTCAGTTGAACGAGCCTTCTTATGTGGCGGCCAGTGCCGATATCATCGGGCAGGTGACTCTGCAGCGCGGTTCCAATGTGTGGTACAATACCACGCTTCGCGGCGATGTTGCCCCTATCGAAATAGGCGAGGGGAGCAATGTGCAGGACAACTGCTGTCTGCATGTGGATTACGCGCAAGGCTGCAAGCTCGGCAAATACGTAACCGTTGGCCACAGCGTCACCCTGCATGCCTGCACGGTGGAAGATGCCTGCCTCATCGGCATGGGGGCGGTGGTCCTGGATGGCGCGGTGGTGGGCCATGGTTCTATTGTGGGCGCGCATGCCCTGGTGACGAAGGGGACCATCATTCCGCCCCGCAGCCTGGTGCTGGGTTCCCCCGCCAAGGTGGTGAAACAGTTGCCTCTCGAAACTGAACAGTCCAATATTGACCACGCGAAGGACTACATCCGCCTGGCGCGGGAATATGCCGCCCGCTGATTCCAATTATTGGAAAAACAGCTTGACCTGCTGAGCAAGAAAAGCTAGACTATACACAACTTCTTGCGGATGAAAAACGTTTTGGGTTTCTGAAAAGTTTTTCTGAAAGAAAAGAAGGAGAAACTTCGTATTTATTGTACATATGAAACTGAATCGAGTATTGACACTGGCGTTCCTCGCCCTCTTCGCTGCAAGCGGGCTGCAGGCACAGTCGCTGTCTCCGGATACCAAGACTCATTGGGATAAGGGTACCCTCGTGGTGGAATCCCCTGTGCGTCCGGAAGGTCAGCAGCACGTGGTGGGTCTGAAGGCTCCCAAGATGAAGACCGTTCGCGTGGCATTCGTCGGTCTTGGTATGCGTGGCCCGGGTGCTGTTTCCCGTTTTACCCATATTCCCGGTGTGGAGATTGTGGCACTTTGCGACTATGAGCAGAAGCGCGCTGAGAAGTGCCAGGAGCGTCTCCGCAAGGCTGGCCTGGCTCCCGCTGCCATTTATTACGGAGCCAAGGGCTATGAAGAGCTTTGCAAGCGCGATGATATCGACCTGGTGTACATCGCGACCGACTGGGATCACCACTTCCCCGTGGCCAAGTGCGCGCTCGAGAATGGCAAGCACACCGCTATCGAGGTGCCCAGCGCCATGAACCTGCAGCAGTGCTGGGATCTCATCAACCTTTCCGAGAAGACCCGCAAGCACTGCATGATTCTGGAGAACTGCTGCTACGACTGGTTCGAGCTCGATTCCTTGAATATGGCCCAGAAGGGTGTATTCGGTGAAGTTCTTTACGCCAAGGGTGCCTACATTCATAACCTTGACCAGTTCTGGGACGATTACTGGGTGAACCCCTCCAATGACCCCGAGAAGCTCGGCTGGCGCATGAAGTACAACAAGGAGAATCGTGGTGACGTGTATGCCACCCACGGTCTCGGCCCGGTGGCTCAGGTGATGGATATTCACCGCGGTGACCGCTTCACCACCCTCGTGGCGATGGATACCAAGTCTGTGCATGGCCGTGAATACGTGGAGAAGAAGACTGGTAAGCCCTGCCCGGAATTCCGCAATGGCGACCACACCACCACGCTGATGCGTACCGCCAACGGCAAGGTTGTGGAGATTCAGCACAACGTGATGAACCCGCAGCCCTACAACCGCCTGTTCCAGCTGACGGGTACTCGCGGTTTTGCCAATAAGTATCCCATCGAAGGCTTTGTGCTTGAAAGTGCCCACCTCGAGGGTGCTGAGGGAGCCCCCGACCTGGAGGACCTCGACTCCCACTCCTTCATGAGCGAGGAGAATATGAAGAAGCTCCGCGCGACCTACCGTCATCCCATTATCAAGAAGTACGGCGAGATGGCCGAGAAGGTGGGTGGCCACGGCGGCATGGACTTCTTCATGGACGTGCGCATGGTGTACTGCCTGCAGAATGGTCTGCCTCTGGATATGGATGTGTACGACCTGGCTGAATGGTGCTGCCTGGCTGAGCTTGGTACCCTGTCTATGGACAACGGCAACTGCTCCGTAGCCTTCCCTGACTTCACCCGCGGTCATTGGAACGACGTGAAGGGTTACCAGCACGCCTGGGCTTCCCCTGCAGAGGAAGCTGCCGCAGAGGCTGCCGCTGCCGCCTATACTGAGGCCCAGAAGATTGCTGTGAAGAAGCTGGATCTCTGGAATCTCTATGATGCCGCCAAGACTGGCGATGCTGCCGCCAAGGCTGCCTACGATGCTGCCGCTGCCCAGCTCGATGCTGAGATTGAGACGGCTGAGAAGGCTACCGCCGCTGCCAAGGCTGCAGCAGAAAAGGCCTACGCCGACACCTACTCCGCTGTAGAAGCGGCTCAGAAGTAAGGCTCAAGCCTGCTGAGAGTAACTTTTCCGCCGGGGTGCTCCAAGTGAGCGCCCCGGCGATTTCTTTAGCTGTTATGCTCTCGAAATGAGCATTTGCCTTGGCTGAGCCGATAGCCATGGGGCATGCGGCTCAGCCTTGCCGCATGCAATACTGCGAACCTCTTTTTTGCCGTTATAGAGGAGGACGCTGCTCCTTTCTCCAGCCTGGATGATGAGGTGAGCGCAGGTTGCAGTTACCTGGTCTCCACTGGTGCTGGGGTATGGGCTTTTTTGATCAGCAGCAGGCTGATGACGAGCATGATGGGGAATGCGGAGGCGACAAGCAGGCCTGTTTTCAGGTTGCCGCCGGAAAGTTCGGAGATGTAGCCGACCATGGTCGGGCTCAGGGTTGCACCCAGGTCGCCAGCCAGGGCCAGGAAGGCAAACAAGGCGGTGCCGCCGAGGGGGCATTTCTGGGATGAGATGCTCAGAGAACCCGGCCACATGATGCCGACGGCGAGGCCGCAGAGGGCGCAGCCGGCCAGCCCGATGAGGGGAAGTGCAGCCAGCGCGGCTACAAAGTAGCAGATGCTGCACAGAATACCGGAGATGAACATGGTCCTGACCAGGTTGAGCCGGGTGCTCATCTTGCCGTAGAGCAGGCGGGAGAGCCCCATGAAGGCGGCAAACAGGCAGGGACCGGCAAGGTCGCCTATGGCTTTGGTTACACCCAGGGCTGATTCGGTGAAGGCAGAGGACCACTGGGCCATGGTTGCTTCTGAGGCTCCGGCGCAGATCATGAGAAGGATGAGAAGCCAGAAGAGCGGGAGTCGCAGGAGTTTCTGCGTGGCGTTTCCATCGGCACTTACCGGGAGGTGCTCGATGGGGCAGGTGAGGAAGTTGAAGGTGTTGAGGAGCGGGATGAGTGCCCAGATAAGGGCGAGTATTTTCCAGTTTTCTACGCCAAACAGGGCAAAGAATATGGTCGAGCCGAGGATGACTGCCACCGCGCCCCAGCAGTAAAAGGAGTGCAGCAGGCTCATCATGCCGTCTTTGTTCTTGAAGGGGCATGCCTCTACAACCGGGCTTACCAGCACTTCGATGAGGCCGCTGCCTACGGCGTAGAGCACCACGGAGATGATGATGCCCAGGAAGGGGACGGGGAGCAGCTCGGGCAATACAACCATGAGCCCGAGCCCTAGTGCTGAAACAACTTGCGAGACGGTCACGCAGGTGCGGTAGCCGATTTTATCGGCATACCGGGTGGCGGCAAGGTCAACAAAAAGCTGGGTCAGGTAGAAGGTAAAGGGGATGAGGGCAATCTGTTCGAGCGTGACGTTGTAGGTGCCCTTGAAGGTCAGGAAGAGAAGGGGGGCAAAGTTCGCGGTGATTGCCTGGGTGACGAATCCAAGGTAGCAGGCAATGAGCGTCTTGTTGTAGTTCTTTTCCGGCTGGCCCATGATGAGCTGTATGATAGCAGAAATCGCGACAAACGCAAGGATGAAGACCAGCTCCCGGCTTGCACGGTGGCGCGTTAACGTGGAATAGCCGGCAGCCTGGCGGGGCTGCCGGCATATTCGCGGGCCGGGATCTTCAGCGTGGAGATTAAGGCATCGGGGCGATGGTGACCGGGACTTTGATTTCCGGCAGACCTACGGCCTTGATGGTGACGGTTGCGGTGCCGCTTTCGCCACGCTTGCCGCGCACAATGGCCAGCAGCCGGCCGTTGAAGAATCGCTGGTTGTGGTCCTGCATGCAGGTCCAGTCGGTGGGGTCGCCATTGCAGAAACCTGCCAGTTCGGCGGGGCCTTCGATGCTGAAGCTGACCTTGCGGCTGTCGGTGGGTACCACGTTGCCTGCTGCATCGGTGAGTGCCAGCTCCACGAAGGAAAGGTCGCGGGCATCGCCGGTGATGGTGGAGCGGTCAACCTGGGCGGTCACAGCGGCAGATTCACCGGTGGTGACGCGCCTGGCGGTGGCCCAGGGCTGCCCATTCTTCTTCACCACGACCTCTACGGTGCCGGGTTCGTAGACAACATCTTCCCAGGTGAAGCGGTACTGGTTCTTGCTGACGGCCAGAGAGCGGTCTTTCTGGGTGAAGGTGGGACCTTCGCCGCGGCGGCGCACCCCTTGGCTCTTGCCGTTTACAAAGAGCTCTGCTTCATCACCGCTGGTGAATACCATGACCGGGGTGATCTGGCCTTCGCGCCCCTTCCAGTTCCAATGCGGGAGGATATGGGCCTGAGCCTTGTCCGGGTTCCACTGGCTCTGGTAGAGGTAGTAGATATCCTTGGGGAATCCGGCGAGGTCGATGATGCCGAAGTAGGAACTGCGGCTCACGGCGCGGCTGCCCATGGCCTCGTACTCGCGCATGATGGCTTCGCGCTCTGCCTTGGGCAGGTGCTTGATGTTGTTTTCGATGGAGGCATCCTGGTTGTACGGAGTGGGCTCGCCGATGTAGTCGAACCCGGTCCACACATACTCGCCGGCAAAGTCCGGCACCTTGGTGTGGGCGTGCATCTCGGTATCCGGGCAGCTGCCCCAATGGGTGCTGGCCAGGCCATAGGCACTTACCTGGTGCGGCACGGCTCCGGGTTTGAAATAGCCACCGCCCACATTCCAGTAAAGCGGGAAGTTGTAGGTATCGCGCGTGCCGACGCAGGAACAGGTCTCGGAGCCGTAGAATGGCTTGTCCGGGTGAGTCTGGCGGAACTGGGCATAGAGGTGCGGTTTGTAGTTGAACCCGTAGATATCCATCGTGTCGATGAATCCGTTCTTCCAGGCGTTCTGGTCATTGCAGCCCACGGTGTAGGGGCGGGTCATATCGTACTTGCGGATTTCATCGCGCAGACCGTAGGCGATGCGGAAGTTGAAGTCATTCCATGTTTTGTCGTGATTGCTCATGGTCTGCTCCATGATTTCGTTGCCACCGCTCCAGGCGATGATGCTGGGGTGGTTGCGGTCGCGCTGCATGAAGTTCTTCACATCCTTCTGCCACCACTTGTCCCAGTAGATGTGGTAGCCATTCACCTTTTCATACTTCTGGCGCTTCCAGATGTCGAAAAGCTCATCGATGACCAGGATGCCGTGCTTGTCGCAGAGGTCGAGTACCTCCGGGGCAGGCGGGTTGTGGGTCATGCGGATGGAGTTGCACCCCATTTCCTTGAGCTTTTCAATCTTGCGCTCATAGGCACGGGTGTGGAAGGCTGCGCCGAGTGCCCCGAGGTCGTGGTGCTCGCACACGCCTTTAATCTGCACCCGCTTTCCGTTGAGGAAGAAGCCTTCCTTGCGCCACTCGGCGCTGCGCACGCCGAAGGTGGTGTTGCGGGAGTCAATTTCCTTACCATTCATGGCGATGGTGGTCTGCAGCTGGTAGAGGTTCGGGGTTTCGCAGCTCCAGAGGCGGGGATTCGGCAGGCGCAGTTCCTGTTCTACCACGGATTCGGTGCCGGGGGCAATGGTGATGGTGGATGGCTGAGCGGAGGTGCCTTCCACCTGCTGGTTGACGGTGATTTCGGCCGGGGTGCTGCCGGTGTTGACCACAGTGGTCTGCACCTTGACCAGGGCGGAATCAGCTGTGATTTCAGGGGTGGTCACGTACGTGGGCCACTGGGTCAGGTGCACGGGTCCCGTCTTTTCCAGCCACACGTGGCGGTAGATACCTGCGCCGGGGTACCAGCGGGTGGAGAGCTCCAGGTTGCTGGCCATGACCGCCACCAGGTTCTTCTGCCCGGGTTTCAGGAAGGGGGTGATATCCACCCGGAAGGAATTGTACCCGTAGGCCCATTCTCCCGCTTTCCGACCGTTCACATATATCTGCGGCTGCGACATCACGCCGTCGAAATCCAGATACCAGCGGTCTTTCTCGGCGTTGAAATCAGCTGGCACATCGAAGTTCTTGCGATACCAGCCCCAGCCTTTCCAGGGGAGTTTGCCTGTTTCGTTGGGTTCCTTCTCCAGGAAGGGGCTTTCGATAGCCCAGTCGTGCGGAAGCTGCACTGGCTTGTAGCCGGTTTCATCGGCATCTACTGCACCGTGGACCAGGGCGCCCGGCCCGCGGCGCACTTTGAGCAGCTTATCATCTGCCCCGGTGAACAGGATTTCGCGGATGCTCATCCATTGTCTGGAGTGCGTCCCTCTGGGGACGCATACTTCCACATAACGGATGGCGGTGGGCTCCGGCATCATGACAAAGCTGGCCGCCTGACCTCCCTGTTTGAAGGAGAGGGAGAAGTTCTTGCTCTCATCCCAGCAGGTGACTTTGATTTCCACATCGAAAGTGCTCGGCTGCTCCCAGTATATCAGGAAGAGCTTAACCGGGTCCTTGAAGCCGGGGGCCACGATGAAGCGATGCCCTTCTTTCTGATTCGGGGCGCACCAGCGTGTTTCCATGTTGTTATCCACGGCAAATGCTTCCGGATGGTCGCCCTGGTGGCCGGAGCTGGCGGTGGGGGTGCCGGCATTGGCTGGGTCGTAGCTGCCGAAGTATTTGAACCGCCAGCCAAAGTCAAAGGATTCACGGTCTCCTGCCCAGGCTGCGCTTACGCTGAGCGCTACGAGGGGAAAAAGTAATTTTGCATTCATTGTTAACAAAATGTGGTTCAATAAAAGCTATACTGGGCTTGATGCTATCATTTTTTTCAGGGGAAGACAAGAAAAAATGCTGGTTGCATCGCTGCACGACAAATGCGTGTGTTTGTTTTTTCTTGCCTCATGGCGGATTTTGCCATTGCCGAGCAGGGGCCGCTCTGGTATAGTGTGCGCGTACGTATGAAGAGCCATGGGGTAAGACGTTTCCTGCTGAGTATCACACTTGTTGGCGTGGTGTGGGGTGGTGTGTCTTGCTGGTTCTACGTGAATGACTTGGCTCAGCCCGTGCTCAAACCTATCAACCAGTCGTATGTGGGGTATACCAAGGTGCCGCGCAAGTCACCGGGACTTCACATGGAGCCGTTTACCTTCAAGGGCTGGGACGGTGGTGAGGTTCAGGCGGTGATTGCCGTGAAGGATGGCGAGGAATCCTCCCGCCAGCTGAGTGTGATTGGTGATCTGATGAATCAGCCGGTGGAGCGTCTGCGCCAGATTGACTACGTGCTGGTGTGTGTGGATTGGGATCATGGTATCCGTTCGGCTCTGCCAGTAGCAGAGTCGCTTACGGCGGCGGGGCTTACCTGTGTCTTGTGGGAACCACGCGGGATGGATGACCGTAGACCCTATTGCACGCACGGGTTGAAGGAGTGCCGCGATGTGCCGCTTCTGCTGGATGCTGTGGCAGCGCGCAGCGGCAAGAAAGACCCGGTTTTTGCTGCGGTGGGGCAGGGCTTCGGTGCTGGATTGCTGCTGCAGGCCGCTGCTACAGAACCGCGTATCCGCGGACTGGTTTCCATCGATGCTTATGCGTCGCTGCGGCAGTCGGTTGAGCGCACGATGCCGGAAGGACTGCTGCGGCCGGTTGTACTCTGGCTCATGGACCAGCGCATCAGCCGCACGGCTGGGATGGAGAGTTTCGATGTGGCACCGGTCGAACGCGCGGCTGATATGAACCGCAATGTACCGGTGCTGGTGGTGAATCTGGCCCAGGATAGTCCGGTGAGCAATTTCAAGGATGCGCTTAATATCTACCGCCAGCTGCCCAGCGACCACCGCGATGTGTGGACGCTCCGCTCGGAGACGGACCCGGCAGATGCCACGCACCGTGAGCTGCGATTGGGGCGCGGTCGCCGCAGCCAGCCGGTCATGGTCGGTCTGCTGGAGGATGAGGACCGCGCGATGAGTTCGATTGTGCGCTGGATGAATGATTGTGTGGTGGATGCTGTGGAGGCTCCGCGTGTTGCTGACCCCGCGCGGCCGGATTTGACGGCAACTGATATGAAACTGTAAGAGATGCTCTGAGATGACCGGCTTTGTCAAAGATGTTGATACCGTGAATATACCCAAGCGCGTGGGTAACCGCCGACGCAATGGGTATGAGCTGACCCGCCAGCGCGATATGGTGCCTATTGCCATGGGCGCGGCTTGTGCGGCTGTAGTGGTGCATGCCATGTTGTGGATGTATTTCCCCTCTCTTTCTGTGCTGGGGCTCGGGAATCTGGTGGATGTGCCGGATGAGGTGAAGATTGATGAGATTGTGCGTGTGGTGGTGAAGGATCCGCCCAAGGAGGAAAAGGTGGAGGAATCCCTGGAGCCGGAGCTTGTGGAGCAGCAACCACAGGAGATTGAAGAGATTGCCCACGAACCGGAGGAGATTGATATCCTCGACATTGAGGTGCCGGAGCTGGTGATGGCCCCCGGCCCCACCGAGCTGACCGTGGCTGAACCAGTGTATGCGGAGGAAGAGGTCTCGCCGGTAAGCGAAATCCCCCCGGCAGAATTGGATGTGAACGCGCTTAAACCGCAGAGCCTCAGCGAGGATGCTCTGGCTATACCCGAGCCGACTCCGGTGAATAGCAATGAGGTGGTGGCCGCCGCCCAGGCTCAGCAGGAGGTGCTGGAGGATGCTTCATCGCTCATGGAGCAGGAACTGCGTAAAGCTGCCTCCGAATCCGGTGATTCCAATGTGCCGGGGGATACTCGCAGCCTCGCGCAGTTGATGGGTGAGGAACGACTGGGGGCGAAGTCCGGCGTGGCGCGTCTCGGGGCAGATGTGCTTTTCGGCTACAATGAGTGCCAGCTGAAGAATTCGGCCCGTATCACCATGCTGCAGCTCGCTGCCCTGATTCAGAAAAATCCTGAGACCTATTTCGTGATAGAGGGACACACCGATAGTATGGGTGGTGCTTCCTACAACGCCTTGCTGGGCTTGCAGCGTGCCGCTGCGGTGCGCGCCTGGCTGGTGGGCAACGGGGTGCCGGTGGAGAATGTCTACATCCGATCCTGTGGCAGCTCGATGCCGCTGGCTCCCACGACTGGCAATCGCGATCAGCAAAAGCTTAACCGCCGCGTAGAAATCCACATGCGCGCCGGTGGTGAGGAACTGCCTGCTGGTGCGTGCGATTTCAAGTATGATGTGGACCTGACCACCAAGATTACCCAGCAGCTTGCTAAGGGGGTGAAGGTCCCGCAGACCCCGTCGTTCCGCCTCCCGGTGGGAGCCACCCAGGAGCAGCGCAGGGCCGCTGAGCAGAACAAGAATAAAAAGGGCAGGAATGCACGTTGAGGAAGGCCAGGTCCTGCCCGGCCGCGCCTTGCCTTTTCAGGGGCCCTGCCGTTGGCTGCTGTCGTTTGATTACGATGAGACGCTCCGGACGAATGACCCGCTGCACCCGGTGCCTCCAGCCTTCTTTGAGTTGATGCGCAGCTGGCGCTCCATGGGAATCCGCTGGGGTATCAACACGGGGCGTTCCCTGCCGTACCTTTGTGGAGAGCTGCTGCCATGCTCCCCCTTCCTGCCGGATTTCATCTGCACCTGCGAGCGCTTTGCCTATGTGGCCCAGGCTGATGGGGCATTATCCCCCCTGAGCGGACACAATGCTTTGTGCCACCAGCATAATATGGAGGTCAGAGAACGCATTTGTCCCGGGTTTCATGCGCAATTAGATGTTTTGCGTGTTCAATGTCCGCATTTAGAATGGATTATCGCAGACGAAGATCCGCTTTCGGTAGAGGCGGTGGATTCGGCCACGATGGATGCCATCATGGCGTATCTGGTGCCGTATATTGATACGCTGGAGGGGGTCGCCGCCCAGCGGGCAGGGCGGTATATGCGCCTGGCAGATTCGCGGTATTGCAAGGGCTCTGCCTTGCAAGTGGTCGCCCGGGAGTGGCAGGTGCCGAGCGCGCGCTGGGTGATGCTGGGAGATGGGCATAATGACCTGCATGCCTTCCGTTTGTTTCCCCAGGCCTTCTGCGCGGCCCCTGCCACCGCGCATCCCGATGTGCTGGCCTACCTCAGGGCGCATGGCGGCTATGTTTCCCCGGCCTCCGGCGTGTTGGAAATCCTGCGGACCTGGCATGAGCAAATCATGACAGAACAGGTATAAAATCAGTCTTAAATTCGCTTTCGGCTTGACTTTTCGGTCAAAAGATAGTTACATATTTCCCCGTCAGCCCTACCGGGCGCCGAAAATTCTCCCGATAGAGAAAACCACAAACGACACATAAATCATTATGGGATCGCTTAAGAAGAGACGTAAGGCCAAGATTAACAAGCACAAGCGCAGCAAGCGCATGCGCCAGAACCGCCACAAGAAGCGTTTGCGTTACAAGTCCTAAGCTGCG
>JAFWYD010000003.1 GCA_017517805.1 Akkermansia sp. | reverse complement strand
TCAATAGTCATTCGTCAATAGTCAATAGTCAATAGTCATTCGTCAATAGTCATTCGTCAATAGTCATTCGTCAATCCCCAAAGTCCCTTGGAGTTTTCAAATCAGTATTGACAATCAGGGCAAAAGGAAAGTGGAGATTTTGAATCTATCCCCAGGCAGATTATTTAAGTTTTCCTGATAGTTGAATGATAATTCATGGGCAACAGGAAGATAGAGGGAGTATTTTAGAGGGCAAAGTTTTAACTGTCGCGGGTAATTGAAGTGCGGTGCGCTCGCGGGCGGACGTTTGCCTGGAGCACGTCCGCTTGGGGTGGACGGTCGACTTCGTCTCGTCCACAGTCCGCTTCGGGGCGATTAAATCCAGCCCGCGGAGCGGGCGACATACCCATATAAGTGGTGCAGCTGCGTCAGCAGCGGCCAGCGAGGGCGTAGCAAGCGAGCGCAGCGAGACGCGTAGCCCCGAACCACTCGTATAACAACAAAACAATCCGGAACCCCGCCGGCTGGCGGGGTGGCAGATAGTATGGCGGGAGGCTCAGGGAGGAGCAAGGCTCCCTGACTCAGGACAAAAATAGGGCGGCACGCTTATATCATTTATCAATTTGCAATAGTTGAGAAAACAAGGAGAGCAATAAGGAGGGGGAATGCAATATAAAGATGGGCAATAGGAAGGATGAGGGCGTATTTTAATGGACTAAGTATTCATTGTCGCGTATATTTCGCGGCGTTGCTGCGCTGGCCGGCGGACGCTTGCCTGGCGGCTCGTCCGAGGGAGAAGGCAGGCTGGGCGACGGGATGGAGCGGTGGTTAATTTCAGCATGAGCCCGAAGTGGGCGGCAGTGCAGCGGGAGCTGGGCAAGGGTAAATTATTTAACTTTTCCTGATAGTTAAATAATAATTCATGGGCAATAAGTAGGGTGGCGAGGTATTTTATGAATGGGGTGGGGAGCGAGGAGAGCGGCGCAGTCAGGTGCCGTGGCTGCGCGCGAGGACGATTGCCTGGCGGTTCGTCCGCAGCATCTTGGGGTGGACAATCGACTTCGTCTCGTCCACAGTCCGCTTCGGGGCGATTAAATCCAGCCCGCGGAGCGGGCGACATACCCATAAGTGGTGCAGCTGCGTCAGCAGCGGAACCACTCGTATAACAACAAAACAATCCGGAACCCCGCCGGCTGGCGGGGTGGCAGATTGTATGGCGGGTGGCTCAGAGAAGGGCAAGGCTCCCTTGGCCCTGGTCAAAAAAAATAGGGCGGCAAGCTCATATTATTTATCGTTTTGCAATAGTTGAAGAGAAGAGATTGGGCAATAAGAAGGGTGGCGAGGTATTTTATGAATGGGGTGGGGAGCGAGGAGAGCGGCGCAGTCAGGTGCCGAGGCTGCGCTCGCGGGCGGACGGTTGCCTGGGGGCTCGTCCGAGGATGGGGTACGGCGGGAGGCGGTGAAATCGAGAGCTCGGTCGGGGTGGGGAGGAAGAGAGGAGCGGTAGCTTATTTCAATTCTTTGCCCTTCTTCTGCAAATCTTTCATGCAGAGCAGATAATCCTGCTCCACGCGGCTGAGAGTCCGGGCTTTATACTTCTTGTATTCCTCTGTAGCTTTTTGCATGGCCTGCTCGTGGCTGATGCTGCCGGCATCCAGCAGCAACTGCTCCCCACTGATAGTCAGCATACGGTCAAGATGGGCCGCCCAGTCTTGCATGGTCATCGGCTGCTCACGCTCTGCCTGACGCTCGGCAAAGTCCAGATAACCGGAAACAATCTGCCCCATCGCCCGCAGTTCCTTTTCGTTCAGGTAATTCTTCGCCACCTTGGCCTCCACCAGCGTCGGCTGACTCCCGGCAAAACTCATCAGCCCCATGAACTCTTTCTCGGCATCCGCCCTGTGATAAATCACCTCCGCCGCCGTCTCACCATGCACGGCATAGTGAATCTTGTTCTGCACCTTCTTGAAGAACTCCAGGGAAATCTCCGCCCTCGGGTCATAATCAATGCTCGTGGCATAAATCTCCAGCACCTGCCGGTAAAACACCTTCTCCGACGCGCGGATGTCGCGAATACGCGCCAGCAGCTCCTTGAAATAACCGCCACCGCCCAGCTCTTTCAACCGGGCATCATCCATGGCAAAGCCCTTCCGCATGTACTCCTTGATAATTCCTGCAGCCCACAAGCGGAATTGAACACCGCGCTGCGACCGAACGCGATACCCCACCGAAATCACCATATCCAGATTATAGAAGTTCAACGGCTTAGTAGAAAATTCGGATTTTCCGAATTTTCTCATGGTCGTGGCTTCAACAAGTTCTCCATCGGCATATATATTCTTGATATGCTCATTGATGGTTGACTTCGCCTTTTGGAATAGCTCTGCCATCTGATCCTGCGTCAGCCAGACTGTATCCTCCTCAAAGGTAACGTCAACCTTAGTCACACCATCCGGCGTGGTGTACATCAGCAAAAAAGAATCCTGTTTATCGTAAGCCATGAATTAAAAAAGCACCCCCTGTCGGGAATTACCTCAGCCAGTCTATCACAACCACCCCATGCAGTAAAGCCAAGGAACATAAAATCATGCAAACATACAAGAACATTACATCACGACCACCACCCGCACAGGTCTATTATTTAACTTTTCCTGATTATTGAAGAGAAAAGGTTGGGCAATAGGAGGGAGAGGGTAATATAAAAATGGGCAATAAGTAGAGGTGGTGGGTTGTTTAGTGCGCGCGGGGAGCCCTCGCTGTGCACGCTGGCGGACGGTTGCCGGGGGCTCGTCCGCTTGGGGTGGACGGTCGACTTCGTCTCGTCCACACATTCAGGGCTCGGTTGCTTCGTTGGGGGAGCATTGCAGACTCATTTCAGCATGCGCCAGAAGCGGGCGGCGGCGCGGCGGGAGGTGGGCATCATGTAGCGGGTGCGGAGAAGAGATAAATCTCTATGCCCCATTTCCAGCTGCAGCTCAGACAGATTGCGGAAATGGGCGGCGTGGTAACTCGCAAAGGTGTGGCGGCACACATCCGGTACCCAGCGGGAAAACCCAGCCGCACGACGGAGTGCATGCCAGCGGTTCTGCCAGTTGCGCGGCACGTGGCAATCCTGCCGTCGCATGCCAGGCAACGCACGCAGCGGAACCACACGTCCGCCGCCTGTCTTACTCTTCTGCGGGCGGATAATGACCTGGCGCTCCTCCCAGCACACATCATCAGGAGCAATGCGGGCCACCTCGGCCGGGCGTACACCACTGTACAACAACAAGCTGAGAGAAAACCGCATATCGCGGAACCGCCGTCCCTGCGCCACCTCATTCAACCGTGCCACCTCTTCATTAGAAAGAGGCTCAATCACCTTTTCCTCCGCAGGCGGCACATCAATCCGCGCCACGGGATTCGCATCACACCACTCCCGCCGCATTCCGTACGCAAAAATGCTGTGCAGAGTCGCCCTGCCCTTGCGGAAGCTGTGTGCGCTGTGCCCGAACGCCTTGTGCAGCAAATCCCGGCACTGTCCCACCGTCATCGCCCGCAGCGGCAACTGCGCCACGCCCTCCACCCGCAGCATCCGCCGCACATAATGCCGCAAATCCCGCGTTGTCGTAGGCCGCCGCCCTGCCCGCGCCGCCACACTCTCCCATGCAGCCTGCTCAAAAGGCACCGTCTGCTCCTGCTGCTCCAGCGCCGCCATCCCCGCCCGCATCACCCTCCGCACCAGCTCCATAAGCTCCACTCGCCCCAGTCCCTCTACCCTGTCACCCAAGCCCTCCACACACTCCAGCACCAGCCTCGCAGCATCCACGCCGCCCAGCGGCAGCGACTTCATCAATTCCTTTGTTATTCTCGTATTCATAGTTGTAGTTAATCATTCAGTATGCTTATCAATACTAAAAAGGTTATCGCAGACTGTTAATGTGCGTATTTGAAATGATATATTGTCTTCATGATATAGGCGAGAAAATTTTTGAATCGGGTTCCTCTTTTCGTCAAAACAACCTAATGCATTGATTATAAACTAAATTGGAAATATATAAGCATACTGAAAGCTGATACAATCCGGCAGAATACAACACCTCTCTATGGAAACTGCTGGTATGGAGCTTATTGATAACAAAAGCAAGACCTTAAAAAACGACTTGGTCGCAGAGCTGAGGAAAGGCAGCAAAGTATCCATTGCCGCATCTTGTTTCTCCATTTATGCATTCGAGGAACTCAAAAACCAGTTAAAAGACATCAACGAGCTGCGCTTTATCTTTACCTCTCCCACTTTCGTTACCGAGAAGGCAAACAAGCAGCAGAGAGAATTCTATATTCCACGGCTGCACCGGGAACGCAGTCTTTATGGCTCCGAGTTTGAAATCAAACTCAGAAATGAACTGTCATTGAAAGCCATTGCGAGAGAATGTGCAGAATGGATTCGCCAGAAAGCCTGTTTTAAATCCAATCGCACAGCAGCAAGCATGATGGGCTTTGCCACAGTTGAAGACAAGGCATACGCTCCCATTACGGGATTTACCACCGTGGAACTGGGCTGCGAACGGGGCGACAATGCCTATACGATGATTACCAAGACATCAGCTCCCTTTTCTCAGCAGTATCTGACCTTGTTTGATGAGCTGTGGAACGACGGCGCCAGAATGCAGGTGGTAACCGACAAGGTTTTAGACAACATCACGAACGCCTACAAGGAAAACGCCCCGGATTTCCTCTACTTTGTCACACTTTACAATATCTTCCGCGAATTTCTCGATGACTTGACGGAAGACGAATTGCCCAATGAAGCCACGGGATTCAAAGAGAGCCATGTATGGAACAAGCTGTATAATTTCCAGAAGGATGCCTGCCTTGCCATTATCAATAAGCTGGAGAAATACAACGGCTGCATTCTGGCAGACAGCGTAGGCCTCGGTAAGACATTTACCGCTTTATCTGTCATCAAGTACTACGAAAATCGCAACAAGTCGGTCTTGGTTTTATGTCCCAAGAAGCTCAATGACAACTGGCTCACCTACAAGAGCAACTACCTGAATAATCCCATCGCCAAAGACAGGCTCCGTTACGACATACTCTTCCACAGCGATCTATCTCGCAATGGAGGAACCACAAACGGCATGAGCCTGGCTCACATCAATTGGAGCAACTACGACCTTGTCGTTATCGATGAAAGCCACAACTTCCGCAACGGCGGGAGAGTTTCCGCCGGTGATGACGAAGACGAGGATCCACGAGAGAACCGCTACCTGCAGCTGCTGAACAAAGTCATCCGTGCGGGCGTAAAAACCAAAGTGCTGATGCTCTCCGCCACTCCTGTCAACAACCGATTCAACGACTTGAAGAATCAGCTGCAGCTGGCCTACGAGGGAGAAAGTAATAAGATTGACCAGCTTCTCAATACATCTGCCAGCATTGATGATATCTTCCGTCAGGCTCAGAAGGAGTATAACATCTGGGCGAAGCTCCCGGCAGAAGAGCGCACAACTAAAGAACTGCTGAATCGCCTGAGCTTCGACTTCTTCGAGATGCTTGATAGTGTGACCATTGCCCGCAGCCGCAAGCATATTGAGCAATATTATGATACTGCTGACATCGGCAAGTTTCCGACCCGCTTAGCCCCCATTCCCCGCCAGCCGGAGCTGACAGACCTTGGTAAAGCCATCAATTACAATGAAATATATACCATCCTAAACAACCTGAATCTGGCGATATACACGCCATCTGTTTTCCTGCTGCCGAGCCGAGCTGCCAAATACCTCGGAGCAAATATAGAAGATGAGCGTTTTGTCGGACTCAGCGCAGAGGGACGTGAAAAAGGCATCCGCAGGTTGATGAGCATTAACCTTCTGAAGCGTCTGGAGAGTTCTGTCAACTCGTTCCGTCTGACCTTGAAACGCATTGAAGAACAGATTGCATCTACACTGCAGAAAATCGAGGAACTGGAACAGGGTGTATGCAGTCATCTTGAAGCTGCCGACTTCACTTTTGATTGTGATGACGATGATGGCGAGGCAAACGTATATATCGGGAGCAAGAAAAAGAAGATTTCCCTGCAGGATATTGATTATATCTCTTGGCGTCGGTATCTCGAAGACGATTTGAAAAACCTCAGACTCCTGTTGCGGATGCTGGAGGATATCACGCCCGAGCACGACTGCAAACTGCAACAGCTGATTTCCGACCTGAGGCATAAGTTTGCTCATCCCATCAACGAAGGAAACAAAAAAGTCATCATTTTCACCGCTTTCAGCGATACTGCGGAATACCTTTACGACTGTCTGGCGCAGACAAGCATGGCTTAAATACAGCTCTGGTATCAGGCGATATTGAATCTCGCAGCACCTTACAGCTACCCAAAAGGGAGAAACTGGACTTTAACAAACTGCTCACACTGTTCTCTCCCATCTCCAAAAATAAGGCTGCCATCTATCCTCATATCAATGAAGAAATAGATGTTCTGATTGCCACGGATTGCATCAGCGAAGGCCAGAACCTGCAGGACTGTGATTATCTCATCAACTACGATATTCATTGGAATCCGGTGCGTATCATTCAGCGCTTCGGGCGTATCGACCGTATTGGCAGCCGCAACAAGGTTATCCAGCTGGTGAACTATTGGCCTAACGTAACGCTGGATGAATACATCGACCTCAAAGGGCGCGTAGAAGCACGCATGAAAGTCTCGGTGCTGACCAGTACCGGGGATGACAACCCCATTTCCCCCGAAGAGAAAGGAGATTTAGAATACCGCCGCGCTCAGCTGGAACGCCTGCAGAGCGAGGTGGTGGATATCGAGGAGATGAATACCGGGGTCAGCATTATGGATTTGGGCTTAAATGAGTTCAGACTCGATTTGCTTGCCTACATGAAGAAGCATCCCGATATCGAACACACTCCGTTCGGTCTGCATGCCGTTGTTCCGACGCGGGAGGATAGCCCAGCCGGGTGCGTTTTCGTGCTCAAGAACCGCAACAACTCGGTCAACATCGACCACAAAAACCGGCTGCACCCATTCTACATGGTCTATATCTCGGAGGATAATGAGGTCATTGTGAACCATCTCGCGCCTAAGGAGCTGCTCGACCGCATGCGTTACCTGTGCAAGGGCAAGGATGCTCCGAATGCGGATATCTGCCGGGAGTTTAACCACCTGACTCGCGATGGCAAAAACATGAAGAAATACTCAGCTCTGCTGGGCGAAGCTATTTCCTCCATTATCCACGTCAAATCAGAGAGTGATATCGATTCCTTCCTGAGTGGTGTGCAGGGCTCGCTTTTCTCGCAGGAAATTCGCGGTCTGGATGATTTTGAACTCATTTCTTTCCTGGTTATTAAGTAAGCATGTACGGTCTGCCACCAGCCTGTGAAGTGAAAAAACAGCTTCCCAAAAAAGCCATCTACGCTAAGTTCAATCTGAACGCTGCACAGCGAGATTGCTTTGATGCGGATATTGCCCGCCTCGATATCGTGGGCTGTGTTTCTTCTTCTACCATTCCGGCGCTTGGTCCGGGTGAGCTGGTTCAAGAGTTCTATGTGCTGCATGTGCAATTAAAGCATAAAGAGTACGATAGCAGGAACATCGCTCTGCTTACCAAACTCATTCCGCAAAAGCTGGTGTTTGTCCTGCATTACGAGGAGGAAGCGCAGCTCGCTATATTCCATACCAAGCTCATTTCCTCCGGCTGGCAGGCTATGCAGGACGTCTCGATTCCTATTTCCGGGCTCAATCTCGATTCCGTGTGGGACAATATCGTCAAAAGCATCGGGCAGATTGAGGTAGACAATGACAAGACTCTCGTTGAACAGATTGCAGCCAATGATAAACGTGACAAAATTCTCTCTCAGATTGCCACTCTTCAGAAAAAGATGGCTAACGAAAAGCAGCCTCGGCGTAAACGCGACCTCTTTCAACAAATTTCAACCCTTAAATCTCAGATACCATGAAAAAGCTTAACATGCAAAGCCTCGATGTGATTGGCTCCAATGTCGAGAAAATTGCCCATCTCTTCCCAAACTGTGTCACAGAACGATTGGACAAGGACGGAAAACCGGAGCTTGCCATTGATTTCGAGAAGCTGCAAGCCGAACTGAGCAATGATATTATTGCAGAGGGCGAGGAACGCTATCAGTTTACTTGGCCGGATAAGCGTGCTGCCGTTCGACTGGCTAATACTCCCACCACGATGACGCTGCGCCCCTGCCGTGAGGAAAGCGTGGATTTTGATAATACCCAGAATCTCTATATTGAGGGCGATAATCTGGATGTGCTGAAAGTACTGCGCGAGACTTACCTCGGTAAGGTGAAGATGATTTATATCGACCCTCCCTACAATACAGGGCATGATTTTGTTTATAATGATAATTTCGTGGGAAGCTATGAAGAGTTTTCTAAATCATGCAAAGTTTATGATGATGAAGGGAACTTACAGTTTAACCCAAAAGAAAACGGGGAGTCAAACGGACGTTTTCATACGGACTGGTTAAACATGATTTATCCTCGTCTTAAAATAGCGAGAGATTTATTATCAAACGAGGGCGTTATCTTCATAAGCATTGATGATGGAGAATTGGATAATTTAAGAAAAGCGTGTAACGAAATCTTTGGAGAATGTAACTATGTGGCTGATTTATGTGTCGTCAATAATCTTAAAGGCAGAAATGACAAGAAATACATAGCTCGAGCAAATGAAAGATTACTCATGTATGTAAAATCACAAGCATTTGAGGAGCATGGCCTAGAGTTAGATAATAAAGTCTTGTCTGATTATTGCGAAAAAGATGAAAGAGGAGCGTATAGATTATTAGAACTTCGCAAACGCGGAGGTCCCGACACAAGAAAAGACCGCCCAAATATGTACTATCCATTTTACGTTGATGTGCAAACAGGGGAGGTTTCTCTTGAGCAAAACAGTAAATATACCCAAATTGCGTTGCCTGTCATATCAGATGGTGAAGATGGGCGATGGAGGTGGGGAAAAGATAAAGCAGCTAAAGACCTCAACGTGCTATACGGTAGAAAGGTTGGCAATAAATACAATATTTATCAAAAGGATTATTTGGAAAGTGAAGAAGGGGCTCGAAGGGTACGACCAAAATCGGTTCTTTCAGGCGCCGCCTACTCCACCGATGTTGCCACAAAAGAATATCGCAGTTTAATGGGGAAAGTTGATTTTAATAACCCAAAATCATCCACATTGATCTCTGACTTAATAATTTACGCAACACAGCCAAATGAGAATGCTATAGTTCTCGATTTCTTTTCTGGATCTAGCACAACTGCGCAAGCAGTTATTCAAGCAAATGCAGAGGAAGAGGGCAATCGCAAGTTCATTATGGTTCAATTGCCTGAAAAGACAGACGAGAAGAGCGAAGCCTTCAAGGCTGGTTACAAGAACATCTGTGAAATTGGCAAGGAACGCATTCGCCGAGCAGGAAAGAAGGTCAAGGAAGAAGCTGGATTGGCCGGACAAAATCTCGACATTGGCTTCCGTGTACTGAAGCTGGATAGCTCCAACATGGCTGATGTCTATTACACCCCGCAGGATTCGGCGCAGAAAACCCTCTTTGACGAGAACGTGAAACCAGACCGCAGCAATGAAGATTTGCTGTTCCAAGTGATGCTTGATTTGGGCGTTGAACTGTCTGCCAAGATTCAAGCCAAACAGATAGCCGGTAAGACGGTGCATTTTGTGGATGAAAATTATCTTGTTGCTTGCTTTGACAACGAAATCAACGAGAGCACTATCAAAGAAATCGCCAAGCTGCAACCAGTCTATTTCGTCATGCGCGATTCTTCTGCGGCTAACGACAACGTGATTGACAATTTCGAGCAGATTTTCAAGCACTATTCCCCTGACACCAATTGCCGAGTCCTCTAAGCGCTGCGTGTTATGAAATTCAAGTTTAAGATTCAGCAATACCAGAGCGATGCCGTAGACAATACGGTGGCGGTGTTTGCCGGGCAACCCTCGCACCGGATAACCGAATATCGGCGAGACCTCGGACAAGAAAAAAAAGGGGCGCATGAACAGGATTTGTTGGATTTTTCCGGTTACCGCAACCACCGTATTGAATTAGACAAGGCCACGCTGCTCAAAAACATCAATGCCGTCCAGAAGCTCTACGACATCACCCCCTCCACAGCCCTGAGCAAAGGAATGGGCGCGGTGAATCTCGACATTGAGATGGAGACAGGTACGGGCAAGACCTATGTCTACATCAAGACCATGTTTGAGCTCAACAAGCAGTACGGGTGGAGCAAGTACATCATCGTGGTACCCAGTATCGCCATCCGTGAGGGCGTGGCCAAGAGCTTCAAAATGCTGGAAGAGCATTTCATGGAGCACTATGGCAAAAAAGCCCGCTGGTTCATCTACGACAGCAGCAACCTGCAACAGCTCGATAACTTTTCTGCTGATGCCGGACTGAATGTCATGATTATCAACACGCAGGCCTTTGCAGCCTCTCTGAAAGAGGGCGGACGGAGCAAGGAGAGCCGCATCATTTACGACAAGCGCGATGAGTTCGGCAGCCGACGTCCGATTGACGTGATTGCCGCTAACCACCCCATCATCATCATGGATGAGCCCCAGAAGATGGAGGGTGCGGCTACGCAAGCCGGTATCAGTCGCTTTAAGCCCTTGTTTGTGCTCAATTACTCGGCCACTCACAAGACCAAGCATGATACCATCTACGCGCTCGATGCGCTGGATGCCTACCGCCAGCGACTGGTAAAGCGCATCCATGTGAAAGGTTTTGAGGTGAAGAACCTGCGTGGTACCAGCAGCTACCTGTATCTGGATAAGATAGAGCTTTCGCCCAAGAAGCCACCCATGGCACGCATTGAAATCGAGCTCAAAACGGCATCCGGCTCCATCGTACGCAAGATTAAGACATTCGGTGTGGGCGATAGCTTGCTGGATGAATCCGGCTTGGCTCAATACGAGGGCTATGTAGTTTCCGAAGTGCATGCGAGCGGAGCCGTTACCTTCCTCAATGGCGTAACAATTCGCTACGGCGAGGTCATAGGCGATACCAACGAACTGAATATGCAGCGCGTGCAGATTCGTGAGACTATTATGGCGCATATTGCCAAGGAGCGGGAACTGTATAAGCGCGGCATTAAATGCCTGTCTCTGTTCTTCATTGATGAAGTAGCCAAATACAAAAGCTACGATGAGAACGGAGAGGAGGTAAAGGGCGTATTCCAGCAAATCTTTGAAGAAGAATATGCCAGCGTGATAGGTACCGAATTGACTCTGTTTGATACGGAGTACAATGACTATGTGCGTCGTTACTCTGCCGAGGAGGTGCACCGAGGCTATTTCTCCATCGACAAGAAAACGAAGAGAGCAGTAGATGACAAGGTGGACAAGAAAACCGGCCTGTCGGATGATATATCCGCCTACGACCTCATTTTGCGAAGCAAAGAGCGTTTGCTGAGCTTTGAGGAGCCTACGCGCTTCATTTTCTCGCACTCTGCTTTGCGTGAGGGCTGGGATAACCCCAACGTGTTCCAGATATGTACCCTGCGCCATAGTGATTCCACCACCGCCAAGCGTCAGGAAGTAGGGCGCGGCTTGCGTATCTGTGTGGACAAACATGGTACTCGCATGGATGCCGAACTGCTGGGAGAAGAGGTACACGAGGTAAACAAGCTAACCGTGATAGCCAATGAAAGCTATGGTGACTTCACGAAGGAACTTCAGCGCGAGACCCGGGAGGTGCTGCGCGAGCGTGCCGTTAAGGCAACCGTTGCCTATTTCTGCGGAAAGCATATTAAGCTGGGTGAAGAAATACACACCGTCACAGAAAAAGAAGCCAGCCGCATTATTGTCTATCTGGAGGATAATGGGTACATTGACGACAACAATAACATTACTCCGGCCTATCGCGATGCTGTTGCCGAGGGGACGGTTGCTCCGCTGCCTAAGCAGCTGCAGCCCATAGCAGAGGGCGTCAATAACCTGATAAACGCTATCTTTGATCCGAAAGCGCTGGATGATATGGTGGTGGAGGTGAAAACCACCACGCCGGACAACAAGCTGAATGCGAACTTCGATAAGGCCGAGTTCCAAGCCTTGTGGAAAGAAATCAACCACCAGTATGTTTACACAGTAAGCTACGACAGCAACGAACTGATTGAGAAGGTCATTTCATGCATCAATACCGGGCTGGAGGTAAAACAGCTTCGCTATGTAATGGTGGAGGGCTTGCAGGATGAAAACAAGGTCGAGGAATTCGGCGATACGCGGTCGAGCAATGCAGAATTGACCACAGTCTGCACTTCATCTGTGAAATATGATTTGGTGGGAGATATTGCTAAAGGTGCGAAGCTCACTCGCCGCTCAGTAGTGAAGATTTTGCAGGGAATCAACGAGAGCAAGTTCTACCTGTTCAAGAACAATCCCGAGGACTTCATCCGCAATGTGATACGCATCATCAAAGAGCAGAAATCAACCATGATTGTAGAGCACATCCACTACAATATGACGGAGGGTAAGTACGACAGCGACATCTTTACCGTAAAGGGCAAGATGGACTTTGACCGCGCCTATGATGCTGAGAAACACGTGACCGATTACGTATTCTGGGACAGCAAGGGAGAACAGAAGTTTGCCCGTGACCTTGATGAAGCAAACGACGTGATTGTGTACGCTAAACTTCCCCGCTCTTTTCAGATACCAACTCCGGTGGGTAACTACGCACCCGACTGGGCTATAGCCATGAGACGAGAAGGAGTGAAGCATATCTTCTTTATTGCAGAGACCAAAGGCTCCATGTCCTCCATGGATTTATCTACCATCGAAAAAGCTAAGGTTAAATGCGCAGAAAAACTCTTCAACTCCCTCTCCACCGCAAATGTGAGGTATCACAAAGTGGCGAGCTATCAGGATCTGATAGATAGCATGAATGCATTGAAATGAGCTCTACCCGCTAACCTGGCACCCAAGCATTCAGGTACAGCCGCCCCCTCCACTCATCAACCTGGTATAGCCACACCAGGCTGGCTTTGCTTTATTTTGGGACATCCTTCACCAACACCCTGCCAATAAGTCACGCAAAGTGATACAAACTAAAAATTTGAACTTGCAAAATCGCGACACTTAGGAGTAGAATAGGGACACCAACAGTAAGACATTGCATTTCTCTTCTCACTATTATCATCTTTAACAAACTGAAACCATGCTTAAAGACATCACAAAATTGACAATTTCCGGAAAATGTTACTCGCCAGGAGCCGATTTGGAACTATTTAAGAAAAGGATCAACATCGTATATGGTAGAAACGGAAGCGGAAAATCGACTATTGCAAATTCTATTAGAGGGTTGATAACCGATACACCTATTGAAGGCATTACTGCTCAATTCGATACAACGCTTGATTCAGCAGAAAAACAGAGAATCTTCGTTTATGATGAAAAATTTATTGATGACAAAATAAAGATATCTCATGACGGATATGATACTATTGTCATGTTTGGGCAGCAAAATGAAGTTCAAGAAAAAATTGATGAATGCATAAGAAATATAGAAACTACACAAAGCCTATACGATGCATGCATCGAAGAACTAACAACACTCAGTTCAGACAAGAACTCAAACTCTCCCAACTATTGGAGAAAAGAACTTGAAAACGCGTTGCGAAAAAAAGGAAACTTCTGGGCCGAAAGATACAGAAAGATCCGTGACACACGAACAAATGGACCAGTTAGTGATACTTTTATTTCAAACTTGTTAAATGATTTCTTTCAATTCTCAACACATGATACGATTACGGAAGAAATTAATTTAACAAACGAAAGCAAAAACATGTTCGGTACTATAAGTGACAGAATTCAACAAGATATTGAAGACTTCCTTAAGGCAAAGACTCATGGTGCAATTAAGCAAACCATCAATACATCCCTTACTTCTCCAAACTGGGACAAAATTAGTCAAAACCTAGCAGAAATTGTTAACGAACCCACGCTAAGTAATCGCGACAAGGTCATACTTGAGAAAATAAAAGAAAAAGTATTGCCTGATTACCTGAGTGCATCTTCAGCCTTCTTCAGCAAGAACGAGAATGTCTGCCCATTCTGCATGAGAGCAATGAATGAGTTAGATATACAAGAGCTAAAGAACACACTAAGCAACATTCTGAATGAAGATGTTGTTTCTTTTAAAGAAAATATAAATCAGCACATTGAAGAAATAAATCGGGATCTCAAGCACATACGTTCACTAGCCGATTTATCGATTATTTTCCCTCAAGCGCCTATATTAAAAGAAATAGAAAAATACAAAAATAGAGAACGAAAAATTGTAAGCACGCTTGAAATATTACTAAAAACACTCGAAATCAAGAAAGAACACCCGTATCAAGAAGCACCTGTAGATATCGTGGAAAAAGCGAAATCTGACTTTAAAAATTATTCAGACTCAATCTCTGAAATCAATGAAGCCATTGCCAGGCACAACACAAAATGTTCAGAACTTAATAAAATAGAAAACGATTTATTACAAGATAATAAAAATTTAGCCGTTTATGAAAACTATACTGTTATAAAGAACTATTTACTAAAATCTAAATATGTTGATGAACTCAAAGACAAGGCAGCGAATCTATACAAACAATTGATAGATCTACGTGAAACAAAATCAGGGTTAGAAATCTCGTTAAAAAATGTACACATCGCCCTCAACAACATTAATGACTCTTTGCGATTTATTTTCTTTGCGTCAGAAAGACTATCTCTGGAAAGCAAAAATGGGAAATACTGCGTAAAATCTCGAAAAAAAGAAGTAAAACCTGGTGCACTTTCAGTAGGAGAGCGCAATGCGATATCTCTAGCCTATTTCTTTGCTTCAATGCACGAGGAATGCAGAGAGGCAGAAATGTATAAAAAAGACAGGCTTGTTATTATTGATGACCCTATCGCTAGTTTTGACATAGAAAACAGAGTCGGCATGCTTTCTTTCCTTCACTGGCAAACTGAACAAATAATCAAAGGAAATGAAAGCAGCAAAATACTATTCTTAAGTCATGACATACAAACCATATTTGATTTGGGTAAATTTGCAAAAAACATAAATGGGAAAAAGTCAATCGCCCCTAACCAAAAAATCGACCACGCAATTTGGATTCTGGAAAAAGCACAACTGACCTCAGCAACAAATAACCGAGAATGCATAACAATTAATGAATATCAAGGATATATTAATAACATTTTCGACTTTGCTACTCAACAAAATCCTTCCACTCTCCCACAAAAAGACAACATTGGAAATCAGATGAGAAAAGTTGCAGAATCCATTGCAACCTTTTTATATGGGTTTGGCATAGAGGAACTGTTCAGAGATGAAAAACTTCTATTAAATATCGATGAGTCGAAAAAAAAGCATTACCGAAACACCTTATTTCGTCTTATTTGCCATGGAATGAGCCATACGCAAGAAAAAATTAGAAGCAATAATCCGGTTTTTGAGGTATTTGCTCCAGAAGAGGTACAACGTATCGCCAAATCATTCCTCCTATTCCTCAAAGATACACATGAATTGCATCTCTTCTGTATGCTTGACAACACTAAGATGCAAGTCATAAAAAATTGGGAACAAGAAATATTTCCAAGCTCTTAGAGCTCTTTATATCCTCCCAGAAGCTCCCTTAGTAACGTTATACAGCTAGCAGGAATCGCGCCAGCGGTGTACCGTTTCAGCGTTTGGGAGATGCGTTGCTGCTTTATTTCAAGCTGATACGTAATGCAAGCATCAGCCTGGGAAGCAATAAATGACGAGCAATATTGCTTTACCATCATCTAAGCATGTTCCTTCCCTCAGTCTACCCAATCGCAGCGGAGTTCAGCTTCGCGGTCGATTGGATCGGCTATCTGGTTTGATATGGCGCATTTTTCCATATATTTTTCCCAGGCCGAAAGGTGCTGATTCGCATCTATGCCAGCTTTGAGGAAGCGGGCATGATCGGTCGTAAGTCCATAATAATTATTCATCGGGAAGTTCATAACGGAATAGTACCACGAAAACGCCAGGCTGCAAGTATAAATTTGGGGAAGTTTGGCATCTTATTAAAGCCTTTTGCACCCTAGAACCACGTTTTAGTGCTACTCCATTCATTTTTAATCGACAAGCAAGCATTTATCACACAATCGGCAGGAACGAGATATATTGACGATTGACGAGTCCCCGACTCCGCCCGTTGGGATTCCGTCTCCGGCAAGCTTTCTGTCTCCGGCAAGTCTACGCCGAGACAGGTCGCCGAGGCAAGCGATTGGCAATTGGAGAATCTGGCTCAGGTTGGAGGTTTATCCCATTCCCGGCACATGGGACGTGCGTTCCGCTTGCCCAGTATAGGTGAGATTCGCGGGTGTGTTTTCTTATAAAAATGTGATTAACATCACACTTTTCCACATAAAAACGTGATTCCGCTCACATAATTCTACATAAAAATGTGATTTTAGCCTCATTTTTATACAAAATTCAATAAAAAAGAGTTGCGTGGGAAGGGTACGCAAGATATAATGGGAGCGTAGCTCCCTGCTCTGCCGGCTCTCCAAAAGAAAGCTGAGGGCAGACAGTCTCGCAATCGGTCATGGAACGTCTTATATTAAAAAAACTACTGAATTGGAAAAAATCGCCCTACCGGAAACCCCTCATCCTGAAAGGAGTCCGGCAGGTGGGAAAGACGTGGGTTCTGAAAGAGTTCGGAAGGCTGCATTATGAGAACACGGCATACTTCAACTTTGACGAGAATGCGGAATACAGACAATTCTTTGAGACCACTAAGGATGTAAACCGCATTCTGCAAAATCTGATGCTGGTGAGCGGGCAGAAAATAGAACCCGGGAAGACTCTGATTATCTTTGACGAAGTTCAGGATTGTCCGCAGGTTATCAACTCGCTGAAGTATTTCTGCGAGAATGCCCCTCAATATCATGTTGCCAGTGCCGGTTCGCTGCTGGGTATTGCCTTGGCAAAGCCCTCATCTTTCCCTGTGGGAAAGGTGAATTTCATGCAGATTGACCCGATGTCCTTCAGCGAGTTTCTACTGGCGAATGGAGATGAGAACATGCTGAGGTATATGAAGAGTGTGGACACGCTTGCTCCCATTCCGGATGCATTTTTCAATCCGCTTTGCGAGAAATTGAAAATGTACTTCATTACCGGCGGCATGCCGGAGGCTGTACAGATGTGGACCGAAGCCCGGGATACGGAGGCTATGCAGACGGCTCTCTCTGAAATCATCGATGCTTACGAGCGGGACTTTGCCAAGCATCCAAACAGCCATGAATTCCCCAAAATTTCGATGATATGGAAATCTATTCCATCTCAATTATCAAGGGAAAACAAAAAATTCATATACAAGGTGGTCAAGGAGGGAGCGAGGGCCCGGGAATACGAGGATGCATTGCAATGGCTGGTCAACGCCCGTCTGGTGCATAAGGTATTCCGCAGCAGTGCCCCGGGATTACCCATGTCGGCCTACGATGATATCTCCGCATTCAAGATGTACCTGGTGGATGTAGGGCTGCTGCGGAGGCTGGCGCTGCTGGCACCTTCGGCGTTTGGTGAGGGAAACCGGCTTTTCACCGAATTCAAGGGAGCACTTACAGAGAACTATGTTCTGCAATCCCTGATTCCTCAGTTTGAAGGAACGCCTCGTTACTGGAGCCAGAACAATCCTCCCTATGAGGTAGATTTTCTGATTCAACGCGAAAATGATGTGATTCCCATCGAGGTAAAGTCTGCTACCAACCTCACCAGCGCAAGTATGAGGAAGTTCAAAGAACTTTTCCCGGATAAAGTCAAGCTCCGCGTGCGGTTCTCGCTGGATAACCTGAAGCTGGATGACGACGTACTGAACATACCTCTGTTCATGGCAGATGAAACAGACAGACTGATTGGTATAGCTCTGAATCAACGGCAGGAACAAGGCATTGACGATTGACTGTTGACGATTGGAGAAATTTGAACGACCTGGAAGATTTTCCCTTTCCTTCACTCAGGGCATGCGTTCCCCTTGCCCGGCGCCGGGTGGGGTGGTCATTCGTGTGTAATATTGTCTGATTCTTCAGAGCATTTTGAGTTTTGAGGATTTTTCAGTTGTTAAGTCACGACATAATCTTGCTCATGCGCTTTTATTGAATACAATGAGAGCATGCAAAGGGCTTGGTTTCCTACATTGAAAGAGCTTTCACGCGAACTTTCCCACGAAATAGTGGAGGCTTGCGGGGGTGAGGCGTGTGTGGAGTTGATTCAACGAGAGCCCCACGCGTTACGTGTATTGCTGTTGGTGGCACTTCTGCCGGGATTGGGTCTCAAGATGATAAGGAACGCGTACCCGGATACTGCCATGGCGCAGAAAAGATTGCGCCCGGTGCTGGATGAGATGCAGGATCGTGGTCTTGCCTTCCAGAATGAGCTCACCTACCTGCTCTACCACATGCCCACCAGCCAGCAGATGCAAAAGTGGCTGCAATCAGCTGCGTTTGCGCGTTTGCGTGAGCAGGTAAGGAAGACAGCCTGCTCTTTTTTCAAGGCCATAGAAGAAAGTCCGGTACCTGTTGAGTTGCTGCTTTCAAGGTATAGAGGGGCTCAGACCCTTACGGATTGCTACCGGGAATGCGTCAGCTACAATGAAGGTCCGGATTTTCTGACGCCGTTCATGCTGGCCAGGTTGCTGCGGTTATGCGGGGAACATGCCATGGCGTACGACCTGCTCCAGATTTTCGCCCCAGTCCCCCATTTGATGGACCTCCGCAGCACACATTCTCTTTATTCCTACGGACGGCTTGAATTGCGGGTTATTTTCTACCGTTTGCTGGGCAACAAGGCTGAGAATGCCAGTACCTTGCCCCGGGATATGCAGATGAGGGCGGCCTGTGATAACATCATCCTGAAAAGTCTTGCCAGACGGGTGGAGGATGATATTATGCGCGATCGGCAGAGCGTTCTGGATTTCTGCCAGCAATCAGATGATGAGGCTGAGCTGGGCAGCATCATCTTTCATGGTCTGCAGGCCGGGCAGTGGGATGCCATTACCAGTCTTGCCGCGCGGAAGGATGCCCCAGAGAACATCCGCATAATTGCAGCCAAGTTCTGCAAGTGGCAGAAGGAGGGTAACTGGTCGGCTTTGAAAGGCATCTTGAAGCGGCTTCCCGAGGAGGCTAGGCTGATGATGGCTCCCATCGTTGCGATTGCGAACAGGGTGAATCGGCTGGGAATGCCGGTGGTAATTGAGGCGCTGAAGTACGAGCGGTCATCGGTTTTCGGAAAGGGGCGCTCCCTGCTTTCGGCCAATTTTGTCAATCTCCTGATGACGGAGGAGGAACATGCCGAGTGCAGGTGGCATACGGAGCGCCCGCTTGCGTTGCTGCCTTTGCTGCTGAGTTCGATGCGTTCGGGACTGGTGAATTCCCATGCGGATCTGCTCCGGGCTTCGATTGATGCCTGTTACACCTTGCACGAACGGGGGCTGACGCTTTATTCGTGGTATATGGCCTGCATTCTCTGCAGCATGCAACAGGTGCGCGCGGAGGAACGCGCCAGGCTTCTGGATATCATCAATAGCCGCCAGGATTTACCCAAGCTTCCGGGAGTATCGGTTTTCTCTAATGCTGAAGATTTGCTGGTGGAAAAGTTTCTGAAGCTGGCGCAGGAGTTATCATCCCCGGATGGCTCTAAGGAAACCGACGACGGGCGTCTGGAATGGAGGGTTGAGGCCGATGCTCAGGGGATTGTGAGTGCCATTTCTCCCTTGCTCCGCAAACGCACAGCCAAGGGGGGCTTATCGAAGGGCAGGCAGATTGGGCTGTTTTCCCTGCTTCAGGGGAACTACGAAGAATGGGTGACGCCTGAAGATAAGCGGCTTCTCAGCCGGGTTGAACATAAGCTATCCTACTACGAGGACTACTATTACCTGCCGATGCAGGCTGCGGAGGAGCTTTGTCGCCACCCCTATGTGCGCGTGCTGATGGCAGGGGAGGAGACACAACAGGCTGTACTCACCGCCACAACTCCTAAACTGGTGATACGGAAGACGGGTCAGAAGATGGAGGTGGCGCTGCCGGAAGAGGCGCACCAGGTGCATCTGGTGCGCACAGGCGAGAATACGTTTGACCTGTGCCTTCCCTCCTCCGGGGTCATCAAACTGAGAGAACTCATCACGCACATCGGAGGAAAGAATAAATTACAATTCCCGCTGAGTGCCAAGGATAAGATTACCCAGGCATTGCGTGCACTCGATTCGCATTTCACCCTGAGCGGCGATTTGCAATTCACGCACGAACACCTGCCGGAGCTGGTATCAGCATCCCGCCTCGTCATCAATCTGAAGGGCGAGCATGGTAACCTGAGCGGCAACATCCGCATCGAACCGTATGAGGGGGCTCCCCTCCTGCTCCCGGGCAAGGGAGATTCCCAGCAGGTCATCACGCGGGGGACGGAACAAATGCTGCTCAAGCGCCACCTGACCCACGAAAAATCACAAGTAGCGAAACTGATGCAGCAATGCCCCACCCTGCATGAGCATATCTCTGCTGATTTGAATCTGCAAACGCAGGATTTAGAAAGCGCGCTGGAGGTGCTGCATGAATTGCAAGAGCTGGAAGCCGGGGAGGCAGAGGTGCGCTGGCCGGTGGGCTGCGCTCTGTCGCTGAGTACGCTGAGCAGCATGAAGGCCTTCCAGATTTCCTGCTCCGAAGGCGTTGATTACTGGCTTGAAATCAGCGGCAAGGTTCAAGTGGATGAGCAGAAGGTGCTGGGATTCACAGAGTTGCTTCAGCTGTACCGCAATCGACGAGGCAGCTACCTGCAGCTCGATGAAGGGCATTACCTGAAGCTGACGTCCCATATCTGCCGCCAGCTCGAGACACTCAGCGCCCTGCAACCAGCCCCCGACAAGAACGGAAAAATCCGGAAAAAGCTCTCACTCACCCCGGCAGCCATAGCGCTGCTGGCCAGAAACAGCCCCGCCGGGCAGCTCCCCGATGCGCTGGAAAAACACGTTGCGGAGTTTCGAGAAAAGGCAGAGCAATGCAGCGCACCCTCCCTGCCCCGTGCGTTGCAGGCTAACTTGCGGGATTACCAGCTGCACGGGTTCCGCTGGCTCATGCAGCAGACCGGATGTGGTCTGGGAGCGTGTCTGGCCGATGACATGGGCCTGGGCAAGACCCTCCAAGTTCTCGCAGTACTGCTGGCCCGCGCCCAGGAGGGTCCCAGTCTTGTGCTGGCGCCAGCCTCTGTATGTGGCAACTGGGTGCGCGAAGCGGCCCGTTTCACCCCCACGTTGCGTCTGTGGGGGCTGAATACCCCCCAGCGCAAAGCAACTCTCCGGAACCTCGGTCCCCGGGATGTGCTGGTGTGCAGCTATGGTCTGCTGGTCAGCGAAGCGGAACTCCTGAGCAGCATGCAGTGGAATGTGGTGGTGCTGGATGAGGCGCAGGCCATTAAAAACAGCCAGAGCCAGAGGGCTGAATCCACCCGGCGCTTGCAGGCGCGCTACCGCATTGCAGCCACCGGCACCCCGTTGGAAAATAACCTGATGGAGCTCTGGAGCCTCATGGAATTCCTCAACCCGGACTACCTGGGAGCCCATGGGTCCTTCATGGCTCGCTTCAAGAATGCCCCCGGCCAGCTTCGCAAATTAGTGGCGCCATTCATCCTTCGGCGTCTCAAAAACGATGTTCTCGACGAACTTCCTGAAAAAACAGAGCAGACCATCCACGTGGATTTGAGCCCGGATGAACGCGCCCTGTACGAATCAGTCCGCCGCGAGGCCCTGGAGCAGGTGAACCAGGATTCTGCGCGCTTCCAGGTGCTGGCCCTCCTGACCCGTCTGCGGCGGCTGTGCTGTCATCCCCGGCTCATTGCGCCGGAATGCGGCATCGAACACCCTGCAAAACTGGAGGCTCTGCGCGAACTCGCCTCCGAGCTGAAAGCCAGCGGCCACCGGGCTCTCATCTTCAGCCAGTTTACTGATGTGCTGGCTCACGTACAGCAACTCTGCAAGGAGGAGCAACACTCCTTCCTGTACCTCGATGGCTCCACCCCGGCCGCCAGACGCACGCAACTGGTCGATACATTCCAACAAGGCGAAACCGACTTCTTCCTCATTTCGCTCAAAGCCGGCGGCATCGGGCTCAACCTGACGGCGGCTGATTATGTGATTCTGCTCGACCCCTGGTGGAACCCAGCCGTGGAAGACCAGGCCGCAGACCGCACCCACCGCATCGGTCAGCAGAAAGCCGTCACTATATGCCGACTGGTCTGCGCTGATACCATCGAAGAAAAAGTACTGGCCCTGCATGCCCGCAAACGCGAGATGTTTGACTCCATCATCAATGAACGAGATACCGACACCACCACCTTCTCCGTGCAGGAACTCATGGAGTTACTGAATTGATTACCAGCGAGCCACCATCCATCAACTCCGGCGGCTTACTCCACAACTGGTAATTCATAATTCGCACTTTCCCTCTCTTTGGGCTTTTTCCGTCTCCGCGTAGCCCTGCGGACTCTTGCTACGCCGAGACAGGCACGCGCTAAAGTCTGTGGCGATTTTCCACTTCGGACTTCCCACTTCGCACTTCGCACCTCACTTTGGGCTTTTCAAGCGGGGATGAGTGTGCTAGACTCTGCGGCGCAGCCGCAGTATGTGGCGGTAAGGTATATTTTTTGTTATGAGTGACCCGAGTAAATTCCGCAATCTGGCTATTATCGCCCATGTAGACCACGGTAAGACAACGCTGGTGGACCAGCTGCTTAAGGCTGGTGGCACGTATCGCGAGAATCAGGAGGTGCAGGAGCGCGCCATGGATTCGATGGATCTGGAGCGCGAGAAGGGTATCACGATTAAGGCGAAGAATACGTCGATTCACTGGAATGACTACACGATTAATATCGTGGATACGCCGGGACACGCGGATTTCGGCGCGGAGGTGGAGCGTGTGATGAAGATGGTGGATGGCGTGATTCTGGTGGTGGATGCTTACGAGGGGCCGCAGGCGCAGACGCGTTTTGTGCTGCGCAAGGCGCTGGAGGAGGGCTTGCTGCCTATCGTGGTCATCAATAAGATCGACCGTCCGCATGCGGACCCGATGAAGGTGCATGACCAGGTGCTGGAGTTGTTGCTGGATCTGAATGCCACGGAAGAGCAGTTTGAGGCTCCGTTTGTGTATGGTTCGGCTCGCGATGGGTATTTCATGAATAACCCGGAGGGCGAGGCACCGGTGGATTGCAGTCCGCTGCTGCACCAGATTGTGAAGCACATCCCCGCCCCGCAGGATGCCGACCCGGATAAGCCATTCAAGATGCTGATTTCCAATATCGATTGGGATGATTATGTGGGGCGCGTGGCGGTGGGCCGCATCACGAGTGGCCGCGTGCAGAAGGGCGACACGCTGCACCTGATCCGCCAGGATGGCAGCCGGGTGCAGGCGAAGGTGACAAAGCTTTTTGAGTACAGCGGTTTGCAGACGACGGACTCGACGGTGGGCGAGGCGGGTAACATTATCGGTCTTTCCGGGTTCGAGGATGTGGATATCGGCCAGACGCTGACGGCTGCCCCGGAGGGCGAACCCCTGCCCTTTGTGAAGATTGAGCCGCCGACGGTGCAGATGGAGTTCAGCATCAACGATGGGCCGCTGGGTGGCCGCGATGGTAAGAATGTGACAAGCCGCGTGATTCGCGACCGCCTGATGCGCGAGATGCGCACGAATATATCCATCAAGGTGGAAGATACGGACCTGGCCGGTGTGTTCATGGTGTCGGCCCGCGGTACGATGCAGATTGCGATTCTGGTGGAGCAGATGCGCCGCGAGAATTACGAGGTGCTGGTTTCCCGCCCGAAGGTGATTGTGCGCGAGATTGACGGCGTGAATTGCGAGCCTTTCGAGACGGTTTTCATCGAAGTGCCGGACGAATGCGCCAACGGCACGGTGCGCATCCTGGGCAACCGCCGCGGCATCCTGGAGAACATGGAGGCGAGCGGCAATGGCCGCACGACTATTCAGGCCACCATTCCCACGCGCGGGCTCATCGGCTTCGAGTTTGAGCTGGTGAACCTGACGAGCGGCCATGGTATTTTCTCGCATTTGTTCAAGGAGTACGCCCCCTACGCCGGCGAAATCACCACCCGCCAGACCAGCACGCTCATCTCCATGGAGAACGGCATTGCCCGCCCCTACGCCCTGCAGGCTATGGAGGAGCGTGGTTCGTTGTTCATTTCTCCGGGCGATGAGGTGTATGAAGGCATGATTGTGGGCGAAAACCCGAAACCCATCGATATTCCGGTGAACCCGACGCGCGAGAAGCACCTCACGAACCACCGCTCGGCCACGAAGAACGATTCCATCCAGCTCACGCCCCCGCGCGTTTTCTCGCTGGAGCGCGCCATCGAATATATTGAGCCGGATGAGCTGGTGGAGGCCACCCCGCACTTCATCCGCATGCGCAAGCGTATTCTGGATGCCACGGCCCGCAAGCGCGCCGGCATCCAGGAAGCGAACCTGGGGCAATGATTAGTGATTAGTGATTAGTGATTAGTGATTAGTGATTAGTGATTAGTGATTAGTGTTTAGTGTTTAGTGTTTAGTGTTTAGTGTTTAGTGATTAGTGTTTAGTGATTAGTGTTTAGTGTTTAGTGTTTAGTGATTAGTGTTTAGTGTTTAGTGTTTAGTGATTAGTGGAAAATGGGGATGTTGAGTGAGTTCTGGAATTGGCTGGCGGGGGTGGATTACCTGAGCGGGGCGTTGTATGCGGCTGCGGTGTTGCTGTATATCGCCGGCTTTATGGGGGCGGTGCTGCCCTACCCTGGTTGCCTGGTGGCGCTGGGGGGCAGCGTGTGTTATGCGCTGGCCGCTGGCGAGCCCTACCCCGCCTGGTGGTTCTGGGGCATTCTGCTGGCGCTGGCGGTGCTCGGAACGCTGGCCGATAACATCACCACAGCTCTGGGTGCCCGCAAGTTCGGCGGCAGCAAGCAGGCTTTCTGGGGAAGCATGATTGGCCTCATCGTGGGTGCCTTCTTCATCTTCCCCTTCGGTATCATCATCGGGCCTTTTGTGGGTGCCTTCATTGCAGAGTACAAGTTCCAGAGCAAAACCGCCAGAGACTCCGCAAAATCCGGCTTCGGAGCCACCCTGGGCCTGCTCGCCGGCGTGCTGGCCAAGCTCATCATCATGGGCATCATGATTACGCTCACGCTCTTGTGAGTATGCGCAGGCCTGAGTCCGTAGGCATCGATTGTGGCAGCAGCCGCAGGGAACGCCTCAATTGTCAATCGTCATTCGTCAATTGTCAATCTCGTTGAGCGCCTGGCGGCAGAGGGAGGCTGACCACTGGCCGGGGGCGGTGGGGGTGTCGCCCAGATAGCCGTAGACAAGGCAGGCACCGTGCTGCGCGTAGAGGAGGCGGCTGACGGCGCCGAGCGGGCCCATGCCCATGGCGGTGGTGGAGCCAGTGGCGCGGCGCAGGAGCTGCACACCCACCATCATATCCTCCGCGCTGTGCAGGCGGAAGGCGAACTTGGCCACGGTGGCCCCCAGGGCGCGGGCCTGCTGTTCTTTTTCCAGCAGGGTTTCCAGGGCGGGGGTCTGTTCAAAATCGTGGGCCGAGGCGATGATGGGTACCCCGACGGCGCGGGCTTCGTCCACCAGCTCCGGCACTTCGGTCAGCTGGGCAATCTCCCAATCCAGCGCAGCGGCCAGGGGCAGCAGGCTGCGGGCAATCTGCACTCGCTCCGCGGTGCTCATGGGACGCAGGCCGCCCTCGCTCTCGTGGCGCACGGTGACCAGCACCGGGCGGCAGCAGCGCATCTGCGCCAGGGCTGCCCAATCCGTATCAGCCGGCAGCCCATCGGCGCGCAGCTCCACCACGTCGCAAGGCAGCGATTCCGCAGCACAGGCTGCCTGCCAGGCGGCAAGGTCGGAAACAGAACCCACCACCAGCGGGCGGGTGAAGGAAAGGCGAGGCTGCGCATTCATGCCGCATATTCTATACCAAACGAGCCGCGCTGACAAGTGAATATGCAATGATTTGCTATTGCGTTGGCAGGGGGAACATGATAGCATGCGCGTATGGCACAGAGTTTTGAAGATGCGGTGGAGCAGATTATGCAACGCACGGAGGATTATCCGGCAGATGCCTACTTTTTCATACGCGCGGCGCTGGATGCCACGGTGGAGAAATGCCGCAAACCGGCAGAGAATCCGCATCTGAGTGCAGAGGAGCTGTATTTCGGTTTCTGTTCTTATGCGCTGGAGGAGTATGGTCCGCTGGCCATGGCGGTGATGGAACAATGGGGCATTTCGGAATCGACGCATGTGGGGGATCTGGTGTATAATCTGATTGAGGTGGGGGTGTTCGGCAAACAGGAGGGGGACAAGCGCGAACAGTTTGACGGGCTGACCCCGGTGGCCATGCTGCTGAATGCACCTTACGAGACAATTCAAACAGCTTGATGTGAAGATGACGATGGAAGCGATGCAGGGAAGCCAGCTGCGCTGGCCTGCCGAATGGGAACAGCAGGAGGCGGTGTGGCTCTCCTGGCCGCACCGGGATGATTTGTGGCAGGGTGGCTTGCAGGAGCTGCACGGGCGCTATGCCGAGCTGGCGGCGGCTATTGCACAGGAGGCTGAGGTGCGTATCAACGCAGCGGCGCCGCTGCACGCCGGCCTCGAAAAACTGCTGCGCGGCCACGGGGTGGAGCGGTTCCGTTTATTCGACCACCCGACAAATGATGTGTGGTGCCGCGACCATGGCCCGATTTTTACGAAACGGGTTGATGGGGGCATGCAGCTGGCCAACTGGACCTTCAATGCCTGGGGTGGCAAGTTTGCACCCTGGAACCTGGATAATGAGGTACCGGCCCGCATTGCAGAGAGTCTGGGGCTGCCACAGGTGCGCAGCGAGATGATTCTGGAGGGCGGCGCAATTGAGGGCAATGGCGAGGGACTGGTGCTGACTACGGAAGCAGTGCTGCTGAATCCGAACCGCAACCCGGGCTGCACGAAGACTGAGGTGGAGGCAGAAATGCACCGTCTGCTGGGTACCACGCATGTGTTCTGGCTGGGCAGCGGGATTGAAGGAGATGATACGGATGGCCATATTGACGATATGGTGCGTTTTGTGAATCCGGAGGCGGTGGTCTCCATCGTGGAGCCGGATGCGCATTCCCCCCACTACCGGGCGCTCGCTGAGAACAACGAACGCCTGCAGGATCTGCGCACACCCTCCGGCCACCGGGTGGAGGTGATTCCCCTGCCTATGCCGCAGCCGCTGGTGGCGCAGGACTGGCGCCTGGAGCAGCTGCCAGCCAGCTATGCCAATTTCCTGATTTGCAATGGCAGCGTAATTGTGCCCATCTTCATGCAGCCGAAGGAGGATGACCGCGCGCTGGGGATTCTGCGCGAGGCTTTTCCCGGTCGCCGCGTGGTGGGGATTGATGCCCGCCGCCTGGTGATTGAGGGAGGCGCGATTCACTGCATCACCCAGCAGCAACCGATTTGAGGAACGCAGAATCAAACGTTTGCATGCTGCCTCCCGGTAGCATGGAGGTTCAAAAAAAGCCTGAGATACTCTCAGGCTTTTTTGTTTCCCCAGACTTTCCTTCCTTAATATCCACCCCAGAAGTTTTCTGCGGGATTCATGGGGATGCAATCGCCCGGCTTGAGTTTCGACCAGTCGAAGACGGTGCGCCAGCGGTAGCGGTTACCGTTGGGCTGAACAAGGAGCACATCGATGCCCTGCTCTGCCTTACCGGTGTTCTGGCGGGCAGCCAGTTCCGCAAGAGGGATGGTGACTTTGTACTGATTTTCAGCCACTTGCTCTGAGCAGAAGGCAACGGCATCGTAATCGCGGTTCACCTGGTAGGGAGGGTCCTGCACCAGGACGTTCACATAGGCGCAGTTGGTGCAGGTGAGATCGAGTTCCAGAGTGTCACCTTTCCATTGAAGGCGGGAGTACTTGATTTCGGGCTTGGGGCATTCGGCGTAGAAGCGGGTGGCATCGCCCGCCGGGGCAAAGACCTGGCAGCGGTCGAGCAGGCGTGCCGAATTGAGCGTAAGATAGGTGGGCGACATACCAAAGGTGTAGTTACCCGCGCCCATAAGCGGGGTTCCCATGGCGGCTTTATCGGTCACGGTAGCCTCATTATGCGGGAGGTTGAGGCCATGCCCCAGCTCGTGAGCCAGACCGCCGAGCCACTTGGTGAGCAGGCGGCCTTCGGGAGTATTCTGCCCCAGGTGCCTGATGTCGAAATGAGCGTAGTCGAGAGCAAAACAGTTGCGACCCAGACCGTAGAAGGGCACGCCGCCAGGGCTCATGTCGTTGTACTCCTCATTGTAAAAGGTAGGCATGATGACGAGGATGTGCTCGCTGCGCAGGGTGCCGGGATTAGCTTCGGCATATTCCTTAATATCGGCCATGCAGAAGTTGTGTCCCGTGGCGTAGGCGTACTCGCGGGAAGGCCGCTTACCGCGCACCAGGTGGAGTTTCACATTGCCGTTCTCCAGGCGCTCCAGCCCGAAGCTGCGGCCAGGGAAGCCGTTGCGGGTCATTTCCTTGGCATAAAACTGCTGCACATAGAGCATGAGTTCGCTAAGGCGGCGCTCGTAGTCTGCTACCGGTTCATTGTCATTTCCAAGGAAATAGACGATGTTGAGGGGGTGTTCTGCAGGAGCCACCGCCACGGAGTCGGCCAGCAATTCCTTGGCGCGGTCAGAGAAACGGGCAGGCACCTCTGCCTGCACCAGCGGGAGCAGCATGCTCACAGAGGCAATCCAGGTCGTTGCTTTCATGGGTGGCATTCTACCATATTTTCCCCAATCTAGCAAGAAAAAGCGCATTGCAGATTGTGCTGCAATGCGCAATGGATATAAGACCTCTGTCAGATTTATGCAGCCTTGATGGCAGCAATGAGCTTATCCTTGGTGGTCATGCCGGTGATGGTGTTCACCACTTCACCACCCTTGAAGATGATGAAGGTAGGCAGGGAACGCACGCCGTAACGCACCGCAATAGCCTGACCGGCGGGCTGACCTGCGTCAACTTTCACGACCTTGGCTTCGGTGCCCAAGGCTGCGCCCACCTGCTCCACGGCAGGCATCATCATCTTGCATGTGCCGCACCAGGTGGCCCAGAAATCCACTAGGACGGGTACGGGGGAATTGAGGACTTCAGCCTCAAACGTGCTCTCTGTTACTTCTTTGAGTGCCATATATGTGTTTGTTTTTCGTTTATTGTGTCGGGGTAAAAAGCACCGCCAGGGCTGAGCCACCGGCGGTGCTGCTTTTTCAGATGTTCATGCGGTGGCGCTTACGTTACATGCAGGCTCGCAGACGCGCCACCAGGTTTTCCTTGGAAGTGGCACCCACCACGGTATCCACCAACTCCCCGCCCCGGAAGAACATGAGCGTGGGAATGGAGCGGATATTGAAGCGGTTGCAGAGTTCCTGGGTATCCTCATCGTCCACATTCACCTTGCAGACCCTGGCCTGCCCGGCCAACTCGGCTGCAATCTGATCCACAATGGGAGAAATCATCTTGCAGGGACCACACCAGGGAGCCCAGAAATCCACCAGTACCGGCACGGGGCTTTCGAGGACCTCCGTCGCGAAGTTGCTGTCTGTAATCTGTAATGCCATGGTGAGGGTGAGAAACCCGAGAGGGAACTTCCGTTGAATTTTTATTCTTCTTCCTCAGCTTCCTCTTCGCCACCTTCTTCATCAGAAGCTTCCTCTTCGGGTGCTTCTTCTTCAGCGGCCATATCGCCACCTTCCTCAGAACCGTCAGCCGGCCAGCCGAAGGTGGGCTCGGTAATGCGACCGAAGGTGGTATCGACGCTGTACTGCTGGTAGCAGAAGAAAAGGGCTACAAGGAGAGCGATAACCGCCACCACGAGCACGGTAGGATGTGTGGGCTTCTCCTCTTCATCCTCCTCGATAACCTCTACGGGCTTCTTCTTGGTCTTGGCACCGGGCTTGGAAGCGGCGGACTTGGCACCACCTGCCTTGACACCCGGCTTGGCGGGCTTGGCTCCAGCCTTGGGAAGCGGGGCCGTGGCCGTGGGCATAGCAGTCGTGGGCGTGGGGGCAGAAGCCGGAGCCACGGGGGAAGAGGGAGGCACCGGAGCAGCAGAGGGAGCAGGAGCAGCCGGGGCGGCGGGAGCTGCCGGGGCGGCGGGCATCACCGGACGGGTCGGCACCTGAAGAGGCATCGTCGGGGTCATGCGCGGAGCCGTGGGGGGTACAGGCGCGGCCGGAGCGGCGGGAGCTGCAGGAGCGGCAGGAGCTGCAGGACGGGGGGGAGCCAGCGGCACGGTCGTTGCAGAGGCGCGGGGGCCGCTAGGCGGCACTGCAGCAGGACGGGGAGCAATAGGTGCAGTCGGCGCAGCCGGTACGGCGGGGCGTGGTGCAGTCGGCGGCACGGGGCGCGGGGCTACAGGGGGTACGGGAGCCGTGGGAGGAACAGGGCGCGGAGGAGTCGGAGGAAGAGGAGGAGTGCTCATAACGTCAGTAAAGTCTGGTGCCGCTGATGCGGATTTCCTTTTATATTGCATTTTTTTTCGGCTTTTGCAAGCTGAAAACACATATGCGGGCTATTTTTTTCACTTTTGCGGTTTCTTTATGTTTGTTTGCCGAGCTTTCTCCACAACAGCACGGTAAAGAGACGGGTGCCCCCCCGGAGTCATGGGCTGCTGCCATGCATCATCGGGCTGAACACCCAGCATGCGGAGAAGTCGCACATCGCGTTGGCATGATTTGATAAACCCGGGCAGCCATGGTTTGATTCCACCGTGTTCTTTCCACGGCATATCCTTCCCCCAGTAAGGCAGATTAAAATCGGTGCGCCTCCAGGAATTGATACACATAGCGTACTCAAACTTGGAAAGAGCGGAAGCGAAGCGCGAATTCCGCATATCCTCGCGCGCCCACATCAGCAGATTCAATGTATAGAACGCCGGCCAGTTCGTCAACATGGTTCCGCGCATGCAGTCGCCTGCGTAATTCTCCCGCATCAGCGATTCAGCCTCCGCATATTTCCCCTGCTTGCCCAGCGCATCAACCAACAAGGTAAGTGTAAACAACTGCCTGGGGTTACCTGCCAGCGCAATCTTGAGCAGGCGCTCACGCTCTGCCCAGTTGGTCTGATATGGCGGCAGCATGTAGTATGTATCCATGAGTGCCGGGCACGGGTACTGCGGCAGCAAACGGGCAATGCAAGCACGGCGCTTATGCGCATACGGATCCTCCGAAGACTTGCATAGTGCATTGTATTCCCACTGGGTCTTCCAGGGGATATACAATTTCAAGCCCAGCCAGACCGCCACTCCACCCAAAGCAAGAATAAAGCCCGATACCATACATTTCCCCAAGTTCTTCTGAGCCCGCACACGCACCAATCCGCTAGGATTATCGAGTGTCGATTCACCCTGATACGGGAAAGGGGAGGCCAGAATACCGCACACGAAAGCAGTCATCGAAACAAAAGCAAATGCATGCCAGGGGAAATCGGCCACAGCATAAGCAGCCTGCAACAGCAGCACCACTATGGCGCACCCCGCCAGAGCCCGGCGCTCAGCCCCAACCTGGTGAGAGGCTATACAGCGGCAGCCTCGCACCACATGCAGCACAATGACCGCAAGCATGCCGGCTATACCAATCACGCCATAATCCACCCACGCCTGAATATACTCATTATGGGCGTAATTCGGCAATTTCCACTCGTTATAATAAGGCACAATTTCCCATTCCAATGCTCCGGCTCCGAATCCCCAGGATGGGGCCTGCGGTATCAACTCGCAGGCTGAAGCCCATATTCTGTACCGGAGGTGCGAGTCAATATCTGAAAAAAAGCGACCGACTGAATCATTGAAAAAGAGGCCGCTCAGGATGAAACCGAGGAATACGAGCAATATGAAACCAGTCAGATACCGCATCCGCCCCATTGGCCTGCCTGCATACAACTCCACCACCGTATCCAGAGCCCAGAGCAAGAGAATCCCCAACGGCAGCAGGAATAGCGGAGCCCGGGTCTGGCAAAGGAACGAAGCCACAACAGACAGCAGCACAATCGCCAGCAGCAGGAAACGATTCTTCCCATGAGCCTGCCACAACGCCCAGCCGCCCAGCGCCAGGCCACAAGTCAATAGAAAGGCTCCTGAAAAGTTCTTGTAGATAAACAATGTCATGGGGATGGCATTCTTGCCCTCGGGCGTAAATTGCGCGCGCCCCGTCCATTCAATGCAGAACCATGGCTGCCTGGCCATCCACAGCATCAGCACATTGAGCAAAAGAGCCAGTCCAACCACCAGCACCAGATTCGTATGGTTGCGGTTCTGAGCAGCATAAACGCCGGCTACATAGTAGACAAAACCAGCCAGAATGGTGGATGCCTCATACCAGGACTCCACTTGAGAGTAACTATTGAGGCAGCGAACCATGAAGAAAGCCCCCAGGACCAGAGAAAGCCAGCCCAGCCAGGGCATCTGCACCAGGGAACGCCCCATCAACACACCCACCACAGCACACAGCAACACAGCAACCAGCACCACACAGGCAGGAAAGGCGCTGAACGCGTGGGAATCCACCCCGCTCATCGAGTATATCCACAACGCCGCAAGCAAGCACCCGGCCACACGCCCCGGCATACTCTCTGTGAATCGTATTTGATGTTTCACCTCAGCCATGCGCAGCATCATAGCAGACAGCCCGGCAGCAGGCAAGCGCCCGCTCTACCCGCTGACAAAAAATCAAGGAGGATAAACCTTCCGGTTTATCCTCCTCTGAAAACTTTCCCGAACGAGTGGGGGTTAGGCCTCAACAGCGGCGGGGGTCACGGCAGCAGCCGGAATCTCCTCCTTGTTGGTGAAGTGCCACTTCACCTTGTTACGCTTGCTGGCAGAACGAGCCTTGCGGCGCTTCTCATCCATGGGGCTTTCAAAAGCGCGACGACGGCGCATCTCCTCGAGGATACCCTCGGTGTCGAGCTTAGTCTTGAGGCGCTTCAGAGCGCGATCGATCGGTTCTCCTTTACGTACAGATACGGAACGCATGATATTGTGATGTTGTTGATATGTTGTCCGGGAACGGGGAGGCAAGATACAGCAATTGAGAGTTCCTGTCAAGTATTTTGTCGCATATTTCCAAAAAATTGCTGACAAACTCGCACCAGGAGGGGCAGAATCCGGACTTGCAATGGGGAGCGCGAGCGTGTACAATGCGCGCGTGCCTGCGAAAAAACACCCCCAGCATCTGCCTATGTGCGATTTTGCCGAGCGTCCGTTCATCCTCTTCTGGGAGGTGACCCGGGCATGCGCTCTGGCGTGCCAGCACTGCCGGGCCATAGCCCAGCCGCAAGCCCACCCCAGGGAGCTGAGCCACGAGGAAGCGCTCGCGCTGGTAGATGAAATAGCCGAGCTGGCACCCCCCATGCTGGTATTGACCGGGGGCGACCCCATGATGCGGCGGGATATCTTCGACATCATCGAGCGCGCCGCCTCCAAAGGGCTGAGAGTCGCGCTCAGTCCCGCTGCCACGAACCGACTGTTGAACACCGACTTTCACCGGCTGCGCGCCGCGGGCGTGGTCAGCATGAGCCTGAGTCTGGATGGTGCCACCCAGGAAACCCACGATGCATTCCGCCGGGTGCCGCACACCTTCGAGCGCACACTCCAGGCCGCCCGCATGGCCAGAGAAGCCGGCATCCAGCTGCAGATCAACACCACCATCTCGCGCACCACACTACCCGAGCTGGAGGGCTTTGTGCAGTTGCTCAAGGAAATCCGGCCGGATGTGTGGAGTGTTTTCCTGCTGGTTCCCACCGGCCGCGCCACGCTGGAGGAACTGCCCGCAGCAGCAGAACTGGAAACCCTTTGGCAGCGTCTGCTGCAACTGCGCAGCGAACTTCCCTTTGCCATCAAGACCACCGAAGGTCACCACTACCGCCGGGCCCTCATGCAGGCAGCCCGGCAAAGCGGCACTCCCGCCCCGCGCCACCTGGTTCCCACACGCGACGGCAAGGGAGTGCTCTTCATCTCGCATGTGGGGGAAATCCAGCCGAGTGGATTCCTGCCCATCACAGCAGGCAACGTGCGCACCGATAATCTGGCCGACACCTACCGCCACCACCCACTCTTCGTGCAGCTGCGCAATGACGATGGCATCGGCGGCAAATGCGGGCTATGCGAATACCGCCGCATTTGCGGTGGTTCCCGGGCACGAGCATACGGCAGCACCGGCGATATGATGGCAGCCGAACCCCTTTGCAACTACATACCCACCGCCCTGCGCGGTGATTCTCCCCAGTCATGATCAACATCACCAAACTCTGGACGGGTGCAGCCCAGCCGGCAGACCACATCCGCTACGGCCAGGGACACGGCGACACCGCCGCCAACAGCAGCACCGCCGCCTGCACCCCCACTTCCTCCCGCGCCCGCAAACCCATCGTGGTATGGAATATCACCCGCACCTGCAATCTGCGCTGCGTGCATTGCTATGCCGATTCGCACGCCGAACGCTACCCCGGAGAACTCAACTGGGAGCAGTGCTGCGATGTCATCGATGATCTTGCCGCCTACAAAGTGAACGCCCTGCTTCTCTCGGGCGGCGAGCCCCTGCTCCACCCCCAGCTGCCGCAGATTCTGCAGCGAGCCACAGAAAAGGGGCTCAAAGTGACTATCTCCACCAACGGCACCCGCATCACCCCGGAATACGCACGCCTGTTCAAGGAGCTCGGCGTGGCCTACGTGGGCATCTCGCTGGATGGTATCGGGACCGTGCACGACCAGTTCCGGGGCGTGAAAGGAGCATTCGAAGGAGCTATCCGCGGCTTCAAACTCTGCGAAGAAACAGGCCAGAAAACGGGGCTTCGTCTCACCCTTACCCGCAACAATGTGCAAAGCATGGAGCAGATTCTCAACTTCATCGAGACTGAAGGTATCCAGCGCGTCTGCTTCTACCACCTGGTTCCCACGGGGCGCGGGGTCGATGTCTCCAGTCTGAAACCGGAAGAAGCCCGCGCCGCGCTCGATATGCTCATAGCAAGAGCCGAGGCTTGGCATGCCGCCGGGCAGACCCGTGAACTACTCACCGTCACCCAGCCGGCAGACGGCATCTACCTGCTGCTGCGACAGCTGCGCGAAGGCCACCCCCTGGCCAAGGAAACCCTGCGCCTGCTCAGCTGGAACGGAGGCGGAGCCAACAGCTCCGGCCGCGGAATTGCCAATATCGATACCCAGGGCAACATCCACCCCGACCAATTCTGGCAGGGTGTCACCCTCGGCAATGTCAAGACGCAGAAATTCTCAGAAGTCTGGGAAGCCGCCAACACCCCCTCAGCCGCCATACTCCAGGAACTTCGCGGTAGCGATGACCCGCTGGAGCGCCAGAAAAAGCTCAGCGGCCGCTGCGCCACCTGCAAACACTTCGCCCTCTGCGGCGGGGGATTCCGCACCAGAGCAGCCTTTGCAAACGGCCACTGGTATGGGTCCGATACCGGCTGTTATCTCACCGATGAGGAAACGCAGACCGATATTTCAGCCCTTTTAGGATAAATTTTACCCTTCAGGCGTGAAAAGTTGACTTTTTTGCTTGCAGCAGACGGGATGATGTGGTATTTGTGATTGCGTCATGAAGCGCTTACTCCTTTCAACAATTCTCTTGGCTCTGGCCGGCACGACGTATGCCGACATTCAGGCACCGCCCGCCTCAGAGTACACCTCCACCCGCAAGCTGGGTCGTGCCATTGGCAACATCCTCTACGCTACAGAAGAAATCCCCACTACCATCATCCGCTGGAATGAGGCTGATGGCAATTACGCCGGAGCTTCCGTCGGCGTTGTGGACGGTATCGGCCGCACCTTCTCCCGCATCGGCTACGGTTTCTACGAACTCGTGACCTTCTGGGCTCCCACCTACAAGTGCACCTACAAGCCCTGCTACCAGGATTCCTGCGGTCGCAGCGGTCTCAAGGAATACAACGTGTGGGGCGGTTTCTCCGAATTCCCGGAGGAACTCGGCTTCCAGAGCAAGTATGATTACTGCCGTCTCTCCAACGACTAATTCCGGCTACAACAAACTTTATCAGAAGACCCCCGGCAGGTGCACCGCCGGGGGTCTTTGTTATTTGTTGAATTCGCTCAGAAAAACCTCTCTTCCCTCGCCCGGTAGTTTCTTCTTTACATGCGACTGAGCAGGCGGGTAAGTTCCTGCTGCAGCTGTTGCAACTCCTCCGGCGTGGGCTGACCATTCAGCTCGCTCCATGCAAAGCGGCCAAACTGATCAATCTGCCAGGCCCCGGTGGTACCGGATGCAAACTTCACCTTGCCTGAAACCAGAGTCCCGGGTATCGTCAACTCATCCAGCGTCACCTCAACCGCACGACCGGCAGGAGCTGGCTCCTCGGGAAATGCAACGGGAGCGGCAGACGCAGATTCTGCCGCCGGAGCAGGTTCCGCCGCGCTCGGGGTTGCTATCTCAATCCCGTAATCAAGCAGCAGGAACCGCACGTCCATATACGTCAGATGCACATCGCACTCACTTGCCAGATGCTTCTGAATACCATTCAAATCTATTCCTTCGGCTGCCCATTGCCGGACCATATCAAGCTGCTCTGCTGTCACCTTGCTCATAGCCGTATCATACCCACCTTTCTGCCGTTTTCAAGAAACAAGCGTGACTTACTCCAAAAAAGCACCATTTGTTTGCCAAAACTAACACATTAAGAGCGCCTGATTTCTGGTATACGTGTCGACTTTAGGCTTGCACTTTACAACAGAAAGGTGTTTAATGTGTACGCGTAACTGTGGCCGCAGGTGGCCCCGTATTCCCAGGTTATGAACACGACAAAATTTATACAAGTGCCTGATGTAGCGAGCGCTGCGATGGATTATCTGAAGAACGATGCAGATGATCGTGGCGAGCTGGTAACCCTGAACGTAGGCCCCTCGCACCCGGCGACACACGGCGTGCTGCGCCTGAAGCTGGTCATTGACGGTGAGGAGATAGTATCCTGCGACCCCGTGATTGGCTACCTGCACCGCGGCATGGAGAAGATTGCGGAGAACTGCCACTACAACCAGTTCGTGACCTACACGGACCGCATGGACTACCTGGCCCCGATGAGCAACAACATCGCCTACGCCTGCGCGGTGGAAAAGCTGCTGGGCTGGGAACTGCCGGAGCGAGGCCAGGCCATCCGCGTGCTGTGCTGCGAGCTTTCCCGCATTTCCTCCTGCTTCCTGGGTACAGGCGTATACGCCATGGATACCGGTGCCATGACCGCCTTCCTCTATGCCTTCGAGGAAAAAGAGCGTGTGCACAACCTGTACGAACAGATTTGCGGAGCCCGCTTCACCTCCAGCTACACCCGCATCGGCGGCATGACCCGCGACCTGCCCAAGGGTATTGAGAAGCAGATTCTCGATTTCTGCGACAGCGCCCTGCGCACCGTGGATGAGATGGAGAAACTCCTGCTGCACAACAAGATTTTCATCGACCGCCTGGTCGGCGTTGGTGTCATCACCAAGGAGATGGCCCTGCAGAACGGCATGACCGGCAACAACCTGCGCGCCAGCGGCGTGCAGCGCGACCTGCGCAAGACCAATCCCTACCTGGGCTACGAAAAGTATGAATTCGATGTACCCGTGGCCGAAGAAGGCGACTGCTACGCCCGCTTCCAGGTGCGCATGGAAGAAATCCGCCAGTCGGTACGCATCATCCGCCAGGTGATTGCCACCATGCCGGGAGGCCCCATCTGGGTGCAGCTCGACAAGGGCATCCTGCCCAGGAAGGCCGATGCCATGCAGGGTATCGAAGAACTCATCCGCCAGTTCATGGTGACCACCGAATGCGTAAATGCCCCGGCAGGCCAGGTTTACTTTGCCGCCGAAAACCCGAAGGGCGAGCTGGGCTTCTTCCTGGATTCACAGGGCGGCGGCATCGCCAACCGACTGAAGATGCGCAGCCCCTCGTACTGCACCCTTTCCATCCTGCCCGAGCTGCTTCCCGGCCACCTGGTGAGCGACATCGGTGCCATCCTTGGTTCCTTCGACTTCGTACAGGGCGAATGCGACCGCTAAACCGAATCTGAAAACTCTCTGACAACGAAACCACTTATCATGTCTGATACCCCCAACGCGATTGATGCCATCACGGCAGCCAAGCCGTCTCCCGGTGAGCAGCATTTCCCGAAATTCAAGGTGACCCCCAGCCTGGTGAAAGAAGCCAAGGCTCTCGTGGCCCAGTACCCGGAAGGCAAGGAACAGTCTGCCGTTCTACCCATCATCCACCTGGTGCAGGAAAAGTTCGGCTACATCTCCGCCGATGCCATGCCCTGGATTGCCGAAATGTGCAACAGCACGCCCATCCACGTGGCCGGCATCGTCACCTTCTACCCCGGCATCCACACCATGTGCCCCGGCAAGTACCATTTCCGCGTATGCCGCACCATCGCCTGCTCTCTTTCCGGCGGTGAGGAACTCATCCCCTACATCTGCGAGAAGATTGGCGTGAACTTCGCTGATATGAGCGATGAGGAGCCCATGCTGGTGAGCCCGGATGGTCTGTTCAGCGTCGAGCCTGTGGAGTGCCTGGCCAACTGCGGCTTCGGCCCCAATGTGATGGTGAATGACGTGCTCTACTCGCAGGTCACCACCAAGAAGATTGACGAGATTATCGCCAAGTACCAGCCTAAGAAGTAACCCCCTTTAGCGAACCATGAGCGAAATCACCTACAAACCCGGCAGGGAACCGCACCCGCGCGAGACTCGCCGTATTTTCCGCAACATCGACCGCAAGGGCTACGACCCCTCCATCAAATGCTTCATCAAGGACGGCGGTTATGAAACCCTCAGGAAGGCCATGGAAATGGAGCCCGCCGCTGTCACCGAAGAGGTGAAGAAGAGCGGACTGCGAGGCCGTGGTGGTGCAGGTTTCCCCACCGGCGTGAAATGGACCTTCATCCCCAAGGGCAACACCAAGCCCGTCTACGTCGTCTGCAACTGCGATGAATCCGAGCCCGGCACCTTCAAGGACCGCTTCGTGGTGCACCAGGATCCGCACCAGCTCATCGAAGGCATGATTATTGCCTGCTACGCCGTGCAGGCCCACTACGGTGTCATCTACATGCGCGAAGAGTTCCCGGAAGCCGCCAAAATCATGCAGAAGGCTCTCAGCGAAGCCGAGGAAGCAGGCTTCCTGGGTGAAAATATCCTGGGCAAGGGCTACGACCTCAAGATTATCCTGCACCGCGGTGCCGGTGCCTACATCTGCGGTGAGGAAACGGGTCTCATCAACTCCATCGAAGGCCTGCGCCCGTATCCGCGCATCAAGCCGCCCTATTTCCCGGCCGCCATTGGTCTGTATGGCTGCCCCACCATCGTCAACAACGTGGAATCCCTCTGCCAGGTCCGCCAGGTGCTCATGCGTGGTGGAGAAGCCTATGCCGCAGAAGGAGCCCAGCGCTCCCCCGGCACCCGCATCATCGGTGTCTCCGGCGATGTGAAGCGCCCGGGTTACTACGAAATCATCTCCGGCTCCATGACCTTCGGTGAGCTGCTGTACGACGTGTGCGGCGGGCCGAAGCGCGGCCGCAAGTTCAAGGCCATCATCCCCGGTGGTGCCTCGGCCAAAGTCATGCGCTGCGATGAAGTGCTCAAGGGCCGCAACAGCGATGGCTCGGTACGCGCCATGAGCATCTTCGATGTTCCGCTGGATCTGGACAGCATCGCCCAGCATGGCTCCATGAGTGGTTCGGGCGGCATCATCGTGATGGACGACAGCCGCAGCATGCCCAAGGTGCTCAACAACATCAACCGCTTCTACGCCTGGGAATCCTGCGGGCAGTGCTCGCCCTGCCGCGAAGGCAACCCCTGGATGCTCAAGCTCTCCACCCGCATCTGCGAAGGCAAGGCCTCCCCGGAAGATGTGGATCTGCTCAAGAGCGTGGCCGACAACATTTGCGGCCGCACCGTCTGCGCCTTCGGCGAGGCATGCTCCTGGCCCACCCAGGCCTTCACCACCAAGTTCCGCGAGGAATTCCTGGCACTCACCAAGCCGATCAACGCACTCAAGCCGCACTCGGAAGAAGCCAAGGAAGCCCGCAAGTTCCTGACCCGCGAAGACTAACCCCTTTTACTGAACCCATGAGTACACCCCCCGCAATTCTGCCGAAAGACGCCGCCGCCGCCGAAGGCAAGGTGAACGTCCAGATCAACGGCAAATGGTACCGCTTCCCGAAGGGAACGCGCATTGCAGATGCCTGCAACTCAGTAGGCGCGCATGTACCCTGCTTCTGCTACCACCCCAAACTTTCCGTTGCCGGTTCCTGCCGCATGTGCCTTGTTGAGCAAGGCATGCCCCCGCGCCAGGCCCCCGGCACCACCCCGCAGTATGGCGACGACGGCTACCTGCCCATCAGCTGGATGCCCCGCGCCATCATCGCCTGCGCCAACACCGTGGCCGAAAATATGGGCATCCGCACCACCAGCAAGCTCACCGAGGAAGCCCGCCGCGGTGTGCTGGAATTCCTGCTTTCCAACCACCCGCTGGACTGCCCCATCTGCGACCAGGCCGGTGAGTGCAAACTCCAGGAATACACCACCGACTACGGCAGCGGCACCCACCGCTTCACCGAAGAAAAGACCAAGAAGGGCAAGAACCTTTCCATCGGCCCGCGCGTGAACCTCGACCAGGAACGCTGCGTGCTCTGCCGCCGCTGCGTGCGATTCATGAAGGAAATTGCCGGGCAGGATGTACTCGGTGTCGTGGGGCGTGGCACACACAACGCCATCGCCTGCTACCCCGGCACCCAGCTGGACAGCAACTACTCCATGAACGTAGTGGATATCTGCCCCGTGGGTGCCATGACCAGCAAGGACTTCCGCTTCAAGATGCGCGTGTGGTTCCTCAAGAGCACCCCGACCATCGATGTCAACTGCGGCACCGGCACCAACATCAACATCTGGACCCGCGAGCAACAGGTCTACCGCATCACCCCGCGCCAGAACGATGCCGTGAACAGCTGCTGGATGCCTGATGACCACCGCCTCAACTACAAGTTCATCAACGCCGACACCCGCATCACCACCCCGCTGGTGAAGACAGATGCCGGTGCTGAGCAGCGCCCCTCCACCTGGGATGCCACCATCGCCATGGTAGTAGAGCAGCTGCACCGCATGGCCCCGGCAGAAACCGCCCTCATCTGCTCTGCCCGCATGACCAACGAAGAGCTCTACATGGTGCGAGCCCTTACCAAGCAGCTGGGTATCACCAAGATGGACATCGTCCCCCGCAAGGGAGAGAACGACGGCATGCTCGTGAGCGAGGACCGCAACCCGAACACCAACGGTGCCAAACTCATCCTCGGCAAGACTGGTGCCGGCCTGGCCAACATCCGCCGCGGAGTGCGCAACAACAGCATCCGCTTCATGATTGTGCTGGGCGAAGACCTCACCGAAGAAGCAGGCTTCACCACCGAAGACCTCGCAGGACTGGAGTACCTCCTCGTGGTGCACCACAGCGAAAACACCACCACCAAGGCAGCCGATGTGGTGCTGCCGGGTGTCACCTTCGCAGAGAAATACGGCACCATGATCAACGTGACCGGCCGCATCCAGCGGCTCAACAAGGCCATCGAGCCCATTGGTGATTCCCGCCCCGACTGGGAAATCTGCCGTAACCTCTCCGAAGGGCTGGGCTGCGACTGCGTGCGCGTGATTGCCTGCCCCACCCCCATGTCGGTGCTGGATGAAATGGCCCAGGAATTCGAACCGCTCAACGGCATCACCTGGGGCAACATCGGCAACGAAGGCAAGGTCATCATGGAAACCGGCGTGACCATCCCCCTCATTGAACGCGAAAAAGCCAAGAAATAAACCGCTAACACCGCATACCTCAAATGGACGCTATTATCGATTGGTACAACGACCTCATGAGCAATGAAATCTGGTTCTACCTGATTCACACCCTGCTCAAGCTGGTCCTCATGTTTGCCGTTATTCTGGCTTTTGTGGTGCTCTCCGTGTGGATTGAGCGCCGCGTAGCAGGCTGGATTCAGGACCGCCCCGGTCCCAACCGCGCGGGTCTGCCCCTCTTCCTGCTGGAGCGTTTCGGCAGCAAGGAAAAGCAGCCTCTCAAGAACTGGCTGCACTTCTTCGGCATCCCCGAAAGCTGCTGGATTGCCAAGCTCTGCACCTGGCTGCGACTGGATCGTGAAATCCCCTGCTGGGGCCTCATCCAGCCCTGTCTGGACGGCGGCAAACTCTTCCTGAAGCAGGAGACCACCCCCTCCTACGTTCGCAAGTTCTACTTCATCCTGGCACCGATGCTGGTGCTTGGGCCACCCCTGGTGGCAGCCGCAGTCGTGCCCTTTGCCTCTGAGGTGAACACCTGCTACGGCAACATCTCCATGTGCGTAGCCCAGCTCGACATCGGCCCGCTGTGGATTTTCGCCATCTCCGGCCTCTCCGTGTACGGTCTGACACTCGCCGGCTGGTCCTCCAACTCCAAGTTCCCCTTCCTGGGTGGTCTGCGCGCCACGGCCCAGCTCATTTCCTACGAAGTGGCCATGGGGCTTTCCATCATCCCGCTGCTCATGATGTTCGGCACCCTGAACCTGCAGCAGATTGTACAATTCCAGGCAGACAACGGCTGGACCCTCCTTCCCCTCTGGGGCGAAGGCCTCAGCTGGCAACGCTGGGCCATGATGCTTCCGCTGGGCATCAGCTTCATCGTCTTCGTCACCTGCGTCTTTGCCGAAGCCAACCGTACCCCCTTCGACATGGCCGAGTGTGAAACCGACCTTGTGGCCGGCTACCACGCCGAATACTCCTCCATGAAGTTTGCCTCCTTCTTCATGGGCGAATACGCCGCCATGGTCATCGGCTCTGCCGTGGTGGTCACCCTGTTCCTGGGTGGCTGGTCCATCGGTTTCGGGGCAGATGCCGCCCTGGCCGCCTACTGCGACTGGCTGGCCGTGCTCTGCCAGTTCTGCATGTTCATCGTGAAACTGCTGGCCTTCATCGTGTTCTTCGTGTGGGTGCGCTGGACGCTGCCGCGCTTCCGCTGGGACCAGGTGATGAAACTTGGCTGGCTCTATTTCCTTGAAATCACCGTGGCCAACATCTTCCTGGCCGCTGCCGTCCTCTATTTTGTCAAATAACCCCCTTTCCTGAATATGTCCTACATCAAGATTAAACGCCCCAAGTTCAGCCTGCTGGACAAGGTGTATGTGGTCGAGCTCGTAAAGGGGCTTGCCATCACCATGCGTCACCTGGTGCTCTCCCTGCTGGGCAAGAGCCGCGGCAAGAAAGATTTCAGCACCAAGGGTGTGGGTGTCTGCATGCAGTTCCCCGATGAACGCTGGGATTCCCGCCTGCCGGAATACTACCGCGGAGCCCCCACGCTCGTGCGCGGCGAAGACGGACGCGAACGCTGCGTCTCCTGCCAGCTCTGCGAATTCATCTGCCCGGCACGCGCCATCACCATCACCCCCGGTGCGGTGGATCCCACCAGCAACTGCCAGAAGCAGGAAAAAGCCCCGGCCAAGTTCGAAATCGACATGCTGCGCTGCATCTACTGCGGCATGTGCCAGGAAGCCTGCCCGGAGCAAGCCATCTTCCTTTCCAAGGAATACCTCATCACCCTCACCGACCGCAAGCAGGCCATCCGCGACAAGGAAACCCTGTACCGCCTGGGCGGCACGCGCAAGGGTCTCGTCAACAAGTGGAACCAGTACAAATAAAATACCGTTATGTTTGAATCATCCCTTTGTCAGATCCTGTTCTACCTGCTGGCGGCCATTGCCGTGCTCTGCGCCGTTGGTGTGGTAGCTTTCCGCAACCCGGTGAACTCTGCCATGTGCATGGCGCTGAGCTTCGCCATGGTTGCCGCCATCTTCTTCGGCATGGGTGCCCAGTTCCTGGGTATCGTGCAGCTCATCGTCTACGCAGGAGCCATCCTGGTGCTCTTCCTCTTCGTGGTGATGATGCTCGACATCCACGATGAAGACAAGAGCCGCGGCAGCTACATCCACGCGGCTATCGGCGTGCTCATCGCCGGTTTCTTCGCCGGGCTCACCATCAACATCTCCCTGGGGCTTCCGGGAGCCACCAGCGGCACCTGCCCGGTGGTCACCATGTGCGACAGCTTCGGTGAACTCCTCATCGGCGATGCCAGGGCCACCAGCGAAACCGCCGTGGCCGCTGCCCCATACGGCGGCAGTCTGCCTGAGCTGAGCGCCGCAGCAGCCGCCCGCATGGAGAATCCCTCCATCAGCGAAGCAGATGCCGCTGCAGCCACCAGCATCCCCGATGTGAAACTGCTCGGCAAGTGCCTTTTCACGCACTACAACATTCCCTTCGTCATCCTCAGCTTCGCCCTGCTTTCCGGCACGGTGGGGGCTGTGGCTCTCGCCCGCAAAATCCGCAAAGACTAACCCATTTCCCAACCCATGATACCGTTAGCACATTACCTGATTCTGTCGGGCATCCTGTTCTCCATCGGCCTGGCCGGGGTGCTCATCCGCAAGAACATCATCGTTGTGTTCATGTGCCTGGAGATGATGCTCACCGCCGCCAACGTGGCGCTGGTAGCATTCTCCCGCGCACAAGGCACCGCGGGCGTACCCGTGTATGATGCCCAGGTCCTCTCGCTCTTCATCACCGGCATCGCCGCAGCAGAAGTTGCCATCGGCCTTGCCCTCATCGTTGCCATGTTCCGTGCGCGTCGCTCGGTGGAAAGCACGGCTCTCAACACACTTAAAGACTAATTACCAGCATGAACATGATTCATAATCTCCCCTGGTTATTCCTGCTGCTGCCCCTGGTGGTAGCCGCCATCGACTGGGTATGCCTCAACAAGCATCCCCGACTGGCAGCCACGCTGTCGCTGCTTTCCGCAGCCGGCACCCTCGGGCTCTGCATCGCCTACCTTACCGGTCTGCAGACCGGCACCCCGGACACCTACACCTGGATGCCCAGCTCCCTGGAGCAGCTCAACCTGCACCTGGGCCTTCTCATGGACCCGATGGCCATGCGCATGATGCTGGTTGTCACCGGCATCGGGCTGCTGGTGCATTTCTTCTCGATTGGCTACATGAAGGGCGACTCCTCCAACCTGAGCCGCTACTACGCAGGTCTGAGCATCTTCATGTTCAGCATGAGCACCATCGTGTTGGCAAGCAACCTGGCCATGACCTTCATCGGCTGGGAAATGGTAGGCTTCTCCTCCTACCTGCTCATCGGCCACTGGTTCGACAAGGACAGCGCTGCCGATGCCGCCAAGAAAGCCTTCATCACCAACCGTGTGGGCGACTTCGGCTTCCTGCTGGGTATCCTGCTCACCCTGGGGCTCTTCGGCACCATGAACTTTGCCGATATGAGCGGCAAGGCCGCCGGCATTGCCCCGGCCGTGCTGACCGTCACCATCATATGCCTCTTCTGCGGTGCCGTGGGTAAATCCGCCCAGTTCCCGCTGCATGTGTGGCTGCCCGATGCTATGGAAGGCCCCACCCCGGTATCAGCCCTCATCCATGCCGCCACCATGGTGGCCGCCGGTGTCTACATGCTGGTGCGCCTGCAAGTGAGCATGGGTGCCGAAGCCTTCACCGAGACAGCCTGCTGCATCATTGCAAGCGTAGGTGCCATCACCGCCGTACTGGCTGCCATCATGGCCGTGCAGCAGGATGACATCAAGCGCATCCTGGCCTACTCCACCCTCTCCCAGCTGGGCTACATGGTCATGGCCGTCGGCCTGCTGGCCGGAGAAGCCGCCATGTTCCACCTCTACACACACGCCTGGTTCAAGGCCCTGCTCTTCCTGGGTGCCGGCGCCATCATCGTCTGCTGCCACCACGAGCAGGACATCTGGAAGATGGGAGGCCTCTCCAAGCGCATGCCGCTCACCGTACTCTGCTTCATGATGGGCACCTGCGCGCTCATCGCCATCCCGGGCTTCTCCGGGTTCTTCTCGAAGGAAGCCATCCTCGAAGCCGCCCTGGCCAAGTACCCGGTCTTCTTCTGGGTAGGTGCCGGTGTAGCCGCCCTGACCACCTTCTACATGCTGCGCCTCTGCATCGTCGCCTTCATGGGTCCGGCCCGCGAGCACGGTGCCGAGCACGCGAAGGAAGCCGGCTTCACCATGGCACTGCCGCTGCTGGTGCTGGCAGTCATGGCCATCATCTCCGGCTATGGATTCATTGCCAACGACCTGGTTCCCGCCAACGGTTTCCACGCCCATGGCTTTGAGCTGGGCCTGCCCTTCTATGCGAGCATGGGCTCGCTGGTAGTGGGTATCCTGCTGGCGGTAGCCATCTACGGCCTGGGTGGCCGCACCAAGGACCCGCTGGCCGGCAACTGCATCTCCAAGGCACTCCGCAACCGTCTCTACATTGACGCGCTGTACGACAAGGTGCTCATCGGCGGGCTCCAGCAAGGCTTTGCCCACCTCATGCAGTTCCTGGATTCCTACATCATCCGCGGCATCCTCTGCCAGGGCATCATGTGGCTCACCGTCCGCATCGGCTACCTTTGCAGCTGGATTCAGTGCGGATCCCTGCGGGCCTACACCCTCATCACCGGCATTGGCCTGGTCATCCTCGTACTCCTCCTTGCCTTCCAATTCTAAACTATTTTCACCCATATGCTTATCTGGCTTATTCTTATACCCGTGATTGCAGCGGCCTGTATCGGGCTGCTCAAGACCCCGGGCCGTCTCACAGCCCTGGTCAGCGCCTCCCTCACCCTCATTCTGGGCATGTATGCCATCCTGGCTCCGGAATGCTGCAGCGAGTGCCTGTCCACCTTCTGCGGCACCCCGGTGCAGCTCACCCTCGGGCTGCCGCTGAGCCGCATCATGGTACTGTTGACCATTCTGGTCACCTTTGCCGCCATCGCCGGCATGAAAGCCCCCGATGCGGATGCCGAGCGCAGCTGGGCCATCTCCGCCCTGCTGATTTCCACCGGTGCCATGGGAGCCTTCATGTCCGACAGCATCCTGGCCTTCTACGGCTTCCATGAGCTGGCCCTCATCCCGACCTTCATCATGATTGGCTGCTACGGCCGCGGCGACCGCCGCCACATTGCCTGGACCGCCACCATCTACCTGGGCATCGCCTCCATGGTACTGCTGGCCGGTCTGCTCATCCTCTGCGCCGAGATGCACGCCTGGAGCTTCAGCGCCATGAACGCCTCCGTGCAGGCAGGACTCATGCCGAGCTCAGCCTGCATCATCGCAGCCCTGCTCATCGCAGGCTTTGGCGCGCTGGTTTCCCTGTTCCCATTCCACACCTGGGCAGCTCCGGCCTATGCCAGCGCCCCCGCGCCCATCGCCATGCTGCATGCAGGCGTGCTCAAGAAGTTTGGCCTGTACGGTCTCTTCACCCTGGCCTACGTCTTCGGCCCGAAGTGCCAGGAACTCTTCGGCTGCTGGAACAACTGGCTGCTCATCATGCTGCTGGGCAACGTGCTCTGGGTGGGCTATGTGACCATCTCCCAGAGCCGCCTCGACAACATGCTCGGTAACTCCTCCGTGATGCACATGGGCTACATCTTCCTGGCCTTTGCCGCCTACATCGCCTGCAACGGCAACAACGAGCTCGCCTTCCAGGGGGCCGCCATGCTCATGCTGGCCCACGGTCTCACCATCGCGCTGCTCTTCCTGCTCACCGGGCAGATCGAAGCCCAGACCCGCACCCTGGAACTCGACTCCATGGGGGGCCTGGGCAGCAAGCTGCCGGCGCTGGGCTTCCTCTTCGGCCTTGCTGGCATGGCCTCCATCGGCCTGCCCCTGCTGGCCAACTTCGTAGGTGAGTTCAGCATCTTCGTTTCCTGCTTTGCCGGCTGGCAACCCGCCACCGTCAACTGCGACTGCTGGCTGGCCTGCGTCGCCAACTTCTTCGGAGGTCTCGGCCCGGTGCAGCTTGCCACCATTGGAGCCCTGTGGGGGCTGGTCATCAGCGCCATCTACATGCTGCGCGCCTTCCGCCGCATCTTCGAAGGGCCGGTAGCCGCCGCCTCCGAACGCGCCACTCAGCTCAGCACGCTCGACATCATAGCAGCCTGCTTCCTGGCAGCCTTCATCGTCCTCTTCGGCATCGTGCCTCCCACCTGCCTCTAAAGATAACTCTGACACCCCAACATTGAGCAACATATGAACATCGTATCAACCTACACATGGTGTCAGTTCGCACCGGCATTCGCCCTGGTGGGTCTGGCAGCCCTGCTCATCCTGGCAGATGCCCTGCTGCCCAGGCTTCCCAAGCGCATCTACGCCTGCACCGGAGCCGTGGGAACCTTTGTAGCGGCCTATTACCTCTACACCGGCAGCCCCTCCAACTTCCTGGGATGCATCGCCGCCATCGCAACCGGGCTTTCCCTGCTCCTGGCCTTCGACTACAAGAAGATCAGTTGCGAATCCATCGCCGGGGCCGGCAATGAAGAAGGCACGGGCGAATTCTACGCCCTGCCGCTCGTCGCCTGCGCTGGTATCCTGTGCCTCACCCAGGCGCGCGACCTGGTCATGCTCTTCGTGAGCCTCGAAGTCGTCACCCTCACCTCGTACGTGCTGGCAGGCTACTTCCGCCGCAACCAGGGTTCCATCGAAGCAGGTATCAAATACCTGGTACTCGGTGCCCTGAGCACCGGCATCCTCGTCTACGGCACCGCCTGGTACTTCGGCATGGTCGGCAGCTTCAACATCGGCCCCGAGATTGTCCTTTCCGCCCTCAAGGGAGGCGTAGCAGGCACACCGCAGCTGGCCGTCGGCTTCATGCTGGCCACCGCCCTGCTCTTTGCAGGAGCACTCTTCAAAGTAGGTGCAGCCCCCATGCACGTCTGGATTCCCGATGTGTACCAGGGAGCTCCCACCCCCACCACCGCCTTCCTGGCAGTAGCCTCCAAGACCGCCGGCTTCATCGTGCTCTGCGCGCTGGCGCTGCCCTTTGCCCCCTTCTGCGCCCCGGGCAGCATCATCGGCAAAATCATCGTATGGAGCTTTGCCATCATTGCGGCAGCCACCCTCATCATCGGCAACCTCGGTGCGCTGCGCCAGACCAACCTCAAGCGACTCCTGGGTTACTCCTCCATCGCCCAGGCCGGCTTCATCGTGGTATTCTTCCTGAATATCAACCCCCTCATGGTGAATCTGGTGGGTCAGTACCTGCTCGCCTATGCCCTGGCCACCCTGGCAGCCTTCTATGCCATCGCCATGATTCGCATCCAGCGTGGCAGCGAAGAAATCGCCGCCTTCCGCGGTCTGGGCAAGAGCAACCCGCGCACGGCCTTCCTCATCACCGTCTGCTTTGCCTCCCTGGCAGGCGTACCGCTCACCATGGGCTTCATGGTGAAGATGTACTCCTTCGTGGCAGCCATCACCGCCATCGGGAACTGGTGCGGCATCTGCTGGCTGCTGCCCATCATGGTCATCACCGCCGCCACCGGCTTCTACTACTACTTCAAGATAATCCGTGCCATGTACTGGGAGAAAGCCCAGCCTGGTGAAAAAGCCCTGCAGGTGCCGGTGTGCACCGGCATCGTGCTCACCCTCTGCGCCCTCGCTCTCATCTACCTGGGCACCATGCCCCTGCTCCTCATCATGAGCTGATAAATACAGCAACCCTCACCCCTCAACCTCCCCGCAAGCCCCGGCTTGCGGGGATTTTATTATCCCTCCTGCACCCTCAATTCACCCAATAAAGCTCCCCCGGAGGGAAACCCTCCGGGGGGGACATTCATCGAAACAGGGTCAACAGGCAAGCGAATCGCCTCATGCCTGCCGACGACGACGGGCAGCCCAGGCAGCCAAAGCCAGGAAACCGAGAATTGCAGTGGCAGGCTCCGGGACAACCTGAATGGCAATGCTGCCTTCAACGGAAGAACCGCTTACTGTCTGCTGTGTGCCGGTACTATCCTGCCAGGTAATTTGCAACTTATCCTCGAGTGCCGAGGCGGTGTTAGTCAGGGTCTCTCCGTCTTTTCCACTCAGCGTAAAAAGAGGAGCCCCACCCACATAATCCGAATCCTGAGAACCCAGGTCCACGACTATCTGCGTATCATCACCCATCACGAACTGCTGCCCCTCCACCGACAGCAGGGAATTATCCAACACAATGTTGGCCCCCTGCGCAATATAGACCGTCAACGCGGGAGAACTCTCACCGCTCAGCAGCGCCTGCACAGCAGAAGAATTCACATTCCCCAGACTGACAACACCCGTGAAAGTGACATCGCCTTGCAGATAAATCGTGCCGCTTGTAGCCGTCAAACCACCAGCCACCGCTTCATCTGCCATCGTGAATGAGCCGCTGCTCATGAACACATCACCCTCAATGGTGCCCTTGTTCTCAAACACACCGCCCTCAATGGTCAGTTCCCCCGCCGTCAGCGTTTTGCCTTCAGCCACGGTAATCTTCCCCCTCTCGCTCTGGGTGAGACTGTTGATGCTTACATCCTCATTGAGATTAAGCTTACTCTCGCCGCTGACCTTCACTACATCAGCGTTCAACGCACCATTTACGTTAATGGTACCAGCGCCGGATTGGTCGAGTGTGTAGGTGGTGTTTCTGCCTTCGAACGATGACGTGCTGATATCCGACTCAACTTTGTCTAACGCATAATCGGTGGGTAATGCGCCAGTCAAAGCAGTATCATGGCCACCACCGATATTGATAGTACCGTTACCCATTTGATTAAAAGCGATGGTACCCTCCTTTGCAAAATTGCTGCCATAAGCAAGGTGAATCAACCCGTCACCACTTTGATTGAACACAATGCCATGAACATTTTTTGTTTTGGAGCTTTCCAATCTACCTATAACCAACGTAGCGGAATCTGCACTTTGATCAAAGGTCGTAGTACCGGAGGAATCCAGCCATACCGTATCTCGAAGCATCAACATGCCCGCATCATCCTGCTGCGTAACAGTAGCACCGTCCCACAGGCCCATATCACCATAAACGCGCATGGTTCCACCAGTCTGCAGTATAGAGACAGGGCCACTAACCATATCCCCGAAAGTAGTCATGCGGTCATGGTTTCCTCCATTGCCCTTGATATCATCAGCAGCATAGCCAAAGGAGAGAGACCCGCCATTAACAATCAAGCTGTTTTTGATATATGACTGCAAGTTTGTCATGGCAACGCCAACACTAGAGACCCCGTTGTTACAACCAGCGGTGTGGGTCGATACCGTACCTCCGTTTACTACCAGATTGTTGGCTATAATTTTTGTTGCCGTGAGACTGCCACCGTTGACGGTGATATCCCCCTTGGCCTCCAGCCCCATATAACGAGTATCGCTAAAATAGCCGCCCAACACTACCTTACCATTGCCTTGAACAGTAATGTTGCCTTCAACCTTCAATTCACTCGTGAGAACGGTCTTATCTGGTGTCACCCAGTCCCAGTCATCATTGAAAGCGCCCACATTATCAACGTCACCCGTAGATTCGGACGTGTCGCCAATGACTAAATCGCCGGACCAGGTATCAACATCAACCTCCGTACCGACATTAAGATAAGAATCTCCTCCTTCAACAGGAGTAACAACATTGGCTGATGTCAACACCGCGCCCATTGTCGGCAGGGCGAGAGCTGACATTACTGCCACACTAAGTAGTTTTGGTAAATGTAATTTCATATTCCTGAGTATTGAGTTAATGAGTGAAGAGCATATGCCAACCACGCAAGGCTGTCGGCCAACGCTCAATTCGTGGGTAGTTTATCGCATTTTATATGCGATTACTCATTACACACTTAATATCTGCACATTGAATCAACACTAAACACACGTACGCACAGTTTATTTGCTTGATAAAAGTTCAAAAAATGCTTTTATACAAGCAATTATGATATTCATTCTTGCCATCGCATATAAAATGCGCAGAATACCCGATTGAGGCTGTTTCAGGAAACCGCTTATTCTTTTTCCAGCACCAATCTGAAACAGCCCCATCCATTGCCCTCTGACGCTTTATCTCCTTGCATCAGCGCCCCAGTCCGATATAATGAACACATGGCGAACGTATCCCTATCCCTTGGTCCCGAGTCATACGAAGTCCACGTCTCCAACGGCGCTCTTGAATCCATCGGCTACCTCTGCAGCAACGCCCGGCTGGAGGGCAAAGCCGCCATCATCACCGACACCAACGTCGGCCCGCTCTATGCCGAACGCGTGCGGCTGAGCCTTGAAGACTCCGGCTTCACCACCAGCCTGCACAGCTTCCCCGCCGGAGAAGCCCAAAAAAACCTCGCCACTGTAGAAGAAATCATCTGCGAAATGGTCACCGAAGGGCACGACCGCACCAGCTTCGTTGTCGCCCTGGGCGGCGGTGTCGTGGGCGACATGGCAGGCTTCATCGCCAGCATCTACTACCGCGGCATCCCCTTCGTGCAGATACCCACCAGCGTCATGGCCCAGGTCGATAGCTCCGTGGGCGGCAAGACCGCAGTCGACATCCCCTGCGGCAAAAACCTCATCGGCGCCTTCCACCAGCCCCGGCTCGTCCTCATCGACCCCACCACCCTCACCACCCTCTCCCCGCGACTCATCCGCGAAGGCATGGCCGAAATGGTCAAGCACGCCGCCATCCGCAAACCCGGCATGATCCACACCCTGCGCGAGCTGGCCGATGAAATCGACCTCGGCTTCACCCTCAGCACCATCGACCGCCTCCCCGACATCATCGCCGCCAACATCGCCATCAAAGCCCGCATCGTCGAAGAAGACGAAAAAGAAACCCTCGGCATCCGCGCCTTCCTCAACCTGGGTCACACCATCGGCCATGGCATCGAAGCCTCCCTGCCCTATGGCGAACTCCTGCATGGCGAAGCCGTCAGCCTCGGGCTGCGGGCCGCCCTCCACCTCTCGCGGCAGCACGCCGGCCTCAGCGCCGCCGAAGAACGCGATATCCTCGACACCCTGCGCGCGCTGGAACTCCCCCTCACCCTCCCCGCAGGTGTCGATATCGACCACGCCCTTGCCCTCACCGCCAGCGACAAGAAATTCCAGAACGGCAGCATCCGCTTCGTCCTCCTCAAACAACTCGGGTACCCCATCCTCAGCAAAGACATCACCCGGCAGGACCTCCGCGATGCCCTCACCCACCTCCTCCCCCAATAATCCCCCCACCACCTTTCACCTTTCATCCTTCATCCTTCATCCTTCACTAATCACCAATCACTCCCCATGACCGATCCTCGCACCACACAGCTTGCCCAGAACCTCATCCGCCACTCCTGCCGCGTGCAACCCGGCGAACACGTCCTGCTCGAAATCATCGACGCACCCGATGAAATCGGCATCGAACTCATCCGGGCCGTGCGCGAAGCCGGAGCCCACCCCCACATCAACCTGCGCCACAGCCGCATCACCCGCGAAATGTTCGCCGGTGCCACCGATGAACAATACGCCTCCATCGCCGGTTTTGAACTCGCCGAAATGCAGGCCATGGATGCCTACATCGCCATCCGAGGCGGCCACAACAGCTTTGAAAACTCCAGCGTCCCCGCCGATAAAATGGCCCTGGCCCAGCGCCACATGCGCCCGGTGCACAACCACCGCGTCTGCAAAACCAAATGGTGTGTCCTGCGCTGGCCCACCCCCAGCATGGCCCAGGGCGCCGGCATGAGCACCGAAGCCTTTGAAGACTTCTACTTCCGCTGCTGCCTGGCAGACTACGCCCAGCTCCGCGTTGCCATGGACAAACTCGCAGCCCGCATGATGCGCACCGACCGCGTCCGCATCACCGGCCCCGGCACCGACCTCACCTTCTCCATCAAAGGCATGCCCGCGCACCCCTGCTCCGGCGAAATGAACATCCCCGATGGCGAAGTCTTCACTGCCCCCATCAAAGACAGCGTGAACGGCACCATCCACTACACCGCCCCCACCCTCTTCCAAGGCATCCCCTTCGATGGCATCCGCCTCACCTTCAAGGACGGCAAAATCGTAGAAGCCCACTGCAACGGCAACGAAGAAGCCCTCAACAAAATCCTCGACACCGACGACGGCTCCCGCTACATCGGCGAATTCGCCCTCGGTGTCAACCCCTATATCCTGCAGCCCATGCGCGATATCCTCTTCGACGAAAAAATCGGCGGTTCCTTCCACTTCACCCCCGGCCAGGCCTACGAAAACTGCGACAACGGCAACCGCTCCCAGGTCCACTGGGACATGGTCTGCATCCAGCGTCCCGACTACGGCGGCGGCGAAATCTGGTTCGACGACGAGCTCATCCGCAAAGACGGAATCTTTACGGATTCAGAATTGGAAATTCTGAATCCGAACAATGATTAGTGATTAATTATGGATGCAGCAATGGCAGATGAAAGAAAACACGCGGATTTAAGGCAGCGCACCAAAGATTTTGGATTGCGCGTCATACGCATGTGGAAACAACTTCCCAATACGACCGTAGCCAAAGTACTAGGAAAACAACTGCTCCGCAGTGCTACTTCCGTTGCCGCCAACTATCGCGCCGCATGCCTCGCCAAAAGTGAAGCTGATTTCTACAACAAAATCAAAATCTGCCAGGAAGAAGCCGATGAGTCCATCCTGTGGATAGAATACCTCATTGCGGGAGAAATCCTACCAGAAGCCAAACTGTCTTCACTACTGGACGAAGCGCGCCAAATAGCCGCCATCATGACCGCCTCATCCCTGACCGTCCAAAAGAGATTAAAAAAATGATTAGTGATTAATTACTAATAAATCCTTAGCTTGTTCCAATCCCCACATCAGCCCCCGATTATCCACCACCGTCCTCCACTTTCCATTAATCACTAATCATTAATCCCTAATCACTCCCCATGAAGGATCCTCGTTATACTCAGCTGGCAGACCAGGTCGTCAACTACTCCGTGCGCGTACAGCCCGGCGAGCATGTAAACCTCCGCATGCAAGACATCCCCGATGCCATGGTCATCGAACTCATCCGCGCCGTACGCCGCGCGGGAGGCATCCCCCACGTCGACCTCTCGCACGCCCTCGTCTCCAAAGAACTCGCCGCCGGCGCCACCGATGAACAATACGAACTCGATGGCCGCTACCGCCTGCAACGCGCCGAAGACATGCAGGTGCACATCTGCTTCTACGCCGATGCCAACACCTTCGAAAGCGCCGATGTGCCAGGCGAGCGCATGCAAATCGTCAGCCGCCATCTCAAACCCGCCAGCGATATTACCTGCAACCGCCGCAAATGGACCGTTCTCGCCTGGCCCACCCCCAGCATGGCCCAGGCCGCCGGCATGAGCACCGAAGACTTCGAAGACTTCTACTTCCGCTGCTGCCTGGCCGACTACGCCGCCATGCGCGATGCCATGCTGCAGCTCAAACACCTCATGGAACAGACCGACCGAGTCCGCATCACCGGCCCCGGCACCGACCTCAGCTTCTCCATCAAAGGCATACCCGCCATTCCCTGCTGCGGCGACTGCAACATCCCCGATGGCGAAGTCTACACCGCCCCCGTGCGCGACAGCATCAACGGCACCATCACCTACAACGCCCCCAGCATCTACCATGGCATCCCCTTCGATGGCGTGCGCTTCCGCTTCGAAAACGGCAAAATCATCGAAGCCCATTGCAACGGCAACGAAGAGGCCCTCAACAAAATCCTGGACTCCGATGCAGGTGCCCGCTACATCGGTGAATTCGCCCTTGGCCTCAACCCGCATATCCTGCGCCCCATGCGCGATATCCTCTTCGACGAAAAAATCGCCGGCTCCTTCCACCTCACCCCCGGCCAGGCCTACGATGAAGCCCCCAACGGCAACAACTCAGCCGTCCATTGGGACCTCGTCTGCATCCAGCGCCCCGAATACGGCGGCGGCGAAATCTGGTTCGATGACACCCTCATCCGCAAAGACGGCCTCTTCCTCGACCCGAAGCTGAGCATTTTCAACGCAAACTAAACATCATCACCCCCCATGTCCTGCAGAAGAAAACTCCGCAAATGGCTCATTATTTTCACCCTGCTGGCGCTTATCTGCGGCCTGGGAAGCAAATATTTCGGGGAATACAGCGCAGCGCAGCTGCAGTGCAACCGCATCCAGCTTCCTCAGAGCGCCCTGCCCGGTGCCGGCCCCCTGCGCATCGCCTTCTTTGCCGACCTGCATAACGATGCCGAACTCTTCAGCAAAGCCATTGACCACATCGAAGCCGCCAAACCAGACCTCATCATCTTCGGCGGCGATTTCATCATGGTCACCGAGCGATTCATGCGCACCAGATGGGCCGTCAATGGTCTCAAAAAGCTCCGCTCCATCGCCCCCACCTATGCCATACTCGGCAACCAGGACTACGAAAAACTCGAGCAAGTAGAGCGAGCCTTTGCCACCGCCGGAGTCCCCATCCTCCGCAACCAGGCCATCGACTGGCCTACCCCAGGTGGCCGCATCCTCCGCATCATCGGCCTGGGCGACTGGAACGAAGGAGATGATGCCCCGGCCACCTGCATGCTCCCCCCTGGGCAGGAGCAGCACCCCGTGCTCCTCCTCTCGCACGACCCCGAAAGCCGCTGGCAACTATGCCGCTACGACTGGGACCTCATGCTCTCCGGCCACACTCACGGAGGCCAGCTCGGCAACCCCTTCACCGGTGATTTCATCTCCCTGCGCTCCTCCATGCCCGCCGGCCTCTTCGATTTCGAAGGCAACCGCCGCATCTTTGTCACTCGCGGCGTCGGCGCCATCCTCCGCATGCGCTTCTTCTGCCCCCCGGAAGTAAACATCATTGAAGTGAATAGTGATTAGTGAATAATGATTAATTTGAAGTTTCCTGCGCTTTGCGCAGGGGTAATAAAAAGCCCCCGGAGTAATCCTCCGGGGGCTTTTGGTGAAATGGTGCATCTTGTAGTCTTAACACACCATAGTCACTTTAGTGACGATGGCGGCGGGCAGCAAGACCAGCAAGGTAATAAACGTCTTTTTCATTTTATTTGGTTTTCTTTGCTTGTGTCTAGGTTATGCTGCCCAGCAGATGTACTTCCTCGCGCGATGGAAGGCATCCCCTCACAGGCCTACTCGCGCGGTATATCGCATTTCAGATGCGATGTACAGATTTTTTTGCCGTTAATCGCTATTTATTTTGAACTTAGGGCGATTTTGTTAGCGGTTTTTATTAGTTAAAAATTCACGATAAAATTACACTCGTAATAATATTTCTCGAAATACATAATCTGCATATTTGTAACAATGTGTTTTTTTATACTAATATAATTCATTGCCATTTATTTTTTCAATTAAGCATTTTTCTACCCCCCCTATAATAGAACCACTTTTTATAATTCAAAGTCCACTTTGGTAGAATGTAGAATAACGTGATGCTTACATGTTTTTCTTTTCTCTTCTGAAATGCGATACACTACGCGCGTAAGCCTGTGAGGGGATGCCATTCCATCGCGCGAGGAAGCGAGCCCACCAGGCTGCATAACTTAAACACAATCAAAGAAAACCAAACAAAATGAAAAAGACACTTATTACCCTGCTGGCCGCAGCCTCTTGCGCCATGGGTGTGACTCTGGAAGAGGCAGCCTTCGTAACGGGCGGCAATACTGGTTACAACACGCTGGGCAACAATTTCACTGTTGCTCTTACGCTTGACGTTACTGAGCTTCAAACATTGTTAGAGAAAGGGCAGACGCCTGCCTGGGGCACAGATATTGTGAGTTATACATGTAACGGCACACAGACCGGCGTTACTGTGAATGGTGGCTCTAGCGGTAATAAAATTAACACCTCCGGTCTGTACGCTCGCTGGGGTAATACAACAAATTGGAACAGTCTTACCTGGCAAGGAGCAGACAATCTTTCCGACCTGAATGGTGATGCTGCAGGTACCGGCTGGGATAATATTGCCTCTGCTGGTCTTGTTTATTCCTTTGGTGCAACAAGTGGTACCGCCGTGGCATTCACCCTGATTGACACTAACGGTAACGCTATTATCGACAGCTATGTGACTGCTGGGACTCTTAAGTCCGGTTCAGCTGCTGCTGATGCATTGTCCTTCGGTGATGCTGTGTCCAGCAGCTACTACTTCAACAATTATATGGGGGGCTCGGAGACCGATATGAAGGCTCTTTCCAACGCCGCTGCAGTGGCTGCTCCCATTCCCGAGCCTGCCACCGCTACGCTGAGCCTGCTGGCCCTGGCTGGCCTGGCCGCCCGCCGTCGCCGCAAGTAAAGCGCGAGACCGCGACAAATGCTATCAGAAAAGCCCTTGGGGAGACATCCCCAAGGGCTTTTTGCATGTTATAACTCTTCCTGACGTTCCCGATTCGCGGGAACTGTATTTTAACAACATCTGCTTTGCTATAAAGCAGAAATAGGGAATCCTGCCGCCCCAAAGGGCATAGGAATAAAGGAATCAGCCGTGCAGAAAATAATTCCTGGTTTCAATTCTGCACTACCAGTCGGAATCTGTGACACCCAGCGCAAATCATGAGTAGAAGGTGAGCTGCTTCGCTTTACTTCCATGGGATACAGACATCCATTTTTTTCGAGCACGAAATCTACCTCCGCTCCATTTCTATCTCGGTAATATGTAAGACGACAAGCCTGACCTGCATTAGCATAACTACGAACCAATTGTCCATACACCCACGTTTCCAGGATAGCACCGGCGTAGCCACTATTCATGAGCTGGGTGGCATTTTCCCAACCAGCCAGCCAGCAGCATAACCCTGTATCCATGAAATACAGCTTTGGAGTTTTGGCTAGTCTTTTAGTAGTGTTGATGTAATAAGGTTCCAGCAATTCTACAATTCCGGATGCCTGAAGAATAGAAACCCAGGCTGCAGCGGTCTTAGGAGAAATACCTGCATCACGTGCTAAATCACTATAAACGAGTTGCTGACCTGTCCGCATAGCAGCTGAGCGCATTAACTTCATAAAGGAAGCCTGATTGCTCACCTGGGTGAGAGCCTGTACATCACGCTCTACATAAGTCTGCACATAGGCGCTAAAATAGGCCGCAGGACTAAGGGCAGACTGCTGAATCAGGCGCGGATAGCCACCACGATAGATTCTTTCAAACAGCTCAGTCACACCACAGATATTGTTCTGCTGCATCTGCATAGCCGGATGCTCGGGATTAAAAGGGCAACAGCTAAGATTTTCCTGCCCGGTTTCCCGCTGAGAAAGGCTGTGCAAATCCACTATTCCGATGCGTCCGGCAAGACTTTCGCTTACACCTTTCATCATCACAAAACGCTGGGAGCCAGTGAGCCAGTACATGCCGGGTTCCTGCCCGGATTCATCCACTTTCAGCTTGATTCCCCTTAAAAGTCCCGGTGCGTACTGAATTTCATCTATGCAAAGAGGATGCCCCCATTCATCCAGGAAACCTTTCGGATCTTTTCGGGCATATTCTGCCACCAAATAATCGTCCAATGAAACATAACGCATCCCTTCCGGCATCAATTTCTTCAGCATGGTAGATTTGCCTACCTGACGGGCCCCTGTTACCATTACGCAGGGAAAAAAACGGCTCAGAGAATTTACCTGCGTTTCTGCAGACCGTTCTAAATACGTCAATTTACGCCTCGCTTTCATGACATGTATTCTCGCATCTGAGATAGGTTTTGTCAATACAATTCCCGCGAATCGGGAATCAAATTCCCGATTCGCGGGAATTTGGGACTCGTTTTCCAAATTCTAAGTAAAAGCAACTGCATCAATATTGACATCTCTACGTCCCCGTATTCCGAGTAGCACAATTAGCTTCTTTGTATATAGGGTTGCATCATAACAATTTCAGGCATTTCCGGATGCGGCTTAGCTCAATCTCGTTGGGCATCCCTGGCGAATAAGCGCAGTTGCCGAAATCGAGCATCCGAAATGCGATACACTACGCGCGTGAGCCTGTGAGGGGATGCCATTCCATCGCGCGAGGAAGTACACCCGCCGGGCTGCATAACCTAGACACAAGCAAAGAAACCAAACAAAATGAAAAAGACAATCGTTACACTTCTGGCGCTTGGTGGTGTATCCATGGGCGCTTTGAGCGATAAACAACTGGCAAATCCTTCAGAAATCACCCTGCAGGATACCCCAACGGTCATTGATGCGACCACTATTCTGACCAACGATTCCTTTAAGCAGGCCTTTTCAGCCGTTCTAACCTTGGATGTTGAAGCTTTGTCTGTCTTTACAACAGGCAAGTCCACCAACGGAGCCAGCAAGATTCCGCTGCTCTCATGGAAAGTCGATGATGCTGGTACCGAAAACGTAGATCATACCGTCAATATCAGCGTCAACAACAACAGCAATGGCAGCGGCAACATTACAACCGGTGGCTTCTACTTTAAGAGCGCCGATGACGCTTCTGCATTCACCTCAACAGGCGCAACGGTATTTGGTTCTAATGGGACTGCCGCTACAAGCGCTCTGACCAGCATCGACTGGACAAATGCAGCAGGTGCTGCACTTACCGTTACTTATAATGGAATCAGTTCCAGAACCGCTCCCCTCGGTGTTCAGATTTATTTCTCTGTTGCCATGAATGATGGCAGCATTGTAACATTGAACGCAGGTAATGACGGCACCCGGTGGGTTGATAACAAGTATGACGTAACCGAAATCCGCTACACAACAACTTACCTGGATGCACTTACCATCAATGACGGTTATGCAACTGCAGATCAGGCATGGGAGCTGAATAAAGGTGTTCTTCCCTCTATCCCCGAGCCGGCCACGGCCACGCTGAGTCTGCTGGCTCTCGCTGGTCTGGCCGCCCGCCGCCGCCGCAAGTAACTTTTACACAAGTATAAACCAATTTCGAAAGCCCATGAGGAGACTCCCTCATGGGCTTTTCATTAAACACCAAGAGGTTGATATCTTACTGCCAGCCCTTACCCGGCTTCCACCTCGTAAAAGGGGCAGCTTCGTTCATGACGGGTTCTAGCCATGCACGGATTTCTGCCAGGACCTCAGTCAGATCTCGAGATGGCAGGACTGCAGTCAGTTTCCGATGGAAAGAAGCGGCTTTCAACTTTGATACATAGGCCGACCATTCTGGCTGTTGAGTGTTGGAATATGCTGATTCGAACAGAACCTGGTATTGCTCTTTTTCTGTACCACGGCGTTGGAAAGTGCGTTCTACAGCATCTCTCAAGGTCTGATATTGGAAATGATACGAGCGGGACAAGAACCAGAGGTCGTAAAAATCCTTCATACGTGAATTGAAACGTCCCAGTTGAACCATTGCCTGCCATTTCTCTGCCACCATGGATTCCTTCGTGTAGCACAGCAGGCGGACTGGCGGCACCTCTGGCAACAAAGGCGGGTATTCCATCAAAATGGGTTCCGGGTAAATTTCATCACTGAAACCAATATCGATGGAGATGGGGCAGGAGTCACCGCAGACAGAGGCGTTGAGACTCACCCGGATTCCCGAGTACAAGGCATCCTTCATGATTTCGGCAATCTTAAAATCTGAGGAGAAAGTCACCTGGTCTTTTGCCTGAGCGTTGGTATGCAGAATGCTGTTGAAAGTCTTTTTGATGTTTTCCGGGTTGTGGTCGATTCTGCCCAGCAGGTCAATGTCCATGGTCGTGCGTGCAGGTACCGCCCCCATCCCCATAAGCAGCATTCCGCCCTTCAGGTAAAATCTGTTTGCTGAGGACGAGGTTGAAAGGCGGTACAAGAATCGTTCCATGGCATAGTGGGTCAATATCTGCCGATACGCTATACCCTCATTCCGGGCCTTAAGCTGTAATAACTGACGGATATTCATGAAACTGCGGTTTTGATGTAGGGTTTCATAAGTGCTGAGACTTTGAAAATATCGCCCAGTTCTGCGAGCTGATTCAGATTAAAGCTTTTCTCCCTGATGCCGATTTGCAAGGATTCCAGAAAAATATCCAGCCCTATCTTGTTTCTATAGCGGAAGCAATCTATAAGTGTTCGTTCCGGCGAGGTAACGAGGTAGGGGCCAAACGCTCCTGAGTATTGTGTGACACCGCAGAGAAGCCATTCATTCTTTGTATACCAGACTTTTACGGGAGTCACAAAATTTTTAGGAATGACTTTCCCCCTGGGAAGAGCCACAGAAAGATAGGCGGGGATTTGTGTGGTCAGCCCATGAAAAGATAACGCTGAGATTAAGTTCATCACAGCCTCAGGTTGCTTAGCATGAATCCACTGCATCATATTTACGTCGCTAAGGACAGAATCAGCAGACACAAAAAAGCCGGGCATAACCTTAATCAGCTTGCCCACGCTCTCCCGATAATAGAGAGTCCCTCTGGAGGGTGATTTGGTTGATTTTGTTTTCAAGGAGGAGAAATGATGCTTTTTTGGACAAATTATAGACAAATTATATCATTTGTCAACGAATATTAAAAAACACCATATACGCCAACAAAATTCGCAGCGACACCAAGACATGTGTAGCATATATCTGCCTTCCTTTCTTCAGGGGTCTTCAGCCGTGTTGTGTATGGCGAGAAATGTTGATAGGCTCATAGTGTATCAATGGAAGCCCATAGATGACATTATATTTGCTCTTTCTAAAAGGGCAGTAGAAGCCAATCTTCATACAATGCGAATATCTACTCTGAAATGCGATACACTACGCGCGTGAGCCTGTGAGGGGATGCCATTCCATCGCGCGAGGAAGTACACCCGCCGGGCTGCATAACCTAGACACAAGCAAAGAAAAAACAAATAAAATGAAAAAGACACTTATTACCTTGCTGGCTCTTGGAGGGTTGGCCTGCGGCGCAGATTCGTTTGCTACCACTAAAACGGCTACCATAGCACTCACGTTCAACGTGGATGCACTGGAATCCATTAGTGACGTTAACTTTACTGGAAATGGGTCAACGAAGCCCAATTTCTTCATGTTTACAGGGAGTTGGGCAAACAACGAGGCTGGTCAGCTGGGGTTAGCCAATAATGGCTCCTCTAGTAGCGATACTACAGGTGTATGGAGCAGTTGGGTGAAAGGCAATAGCTCTTCCCAAGCTACAGATACTGGCCTTGGAGCCATCTTTACCTCATCTACGAATTGGGATAACATCGGGGCTGTATCCCTGGTGTATTCCTTCAGTACTCCCGAAACAGGAGCCACTACAGTCAATACGGCAATTACCATAGCATATCTGGATGGCACAGCCGCAACAACAACAGGAGAAACGAAATCCAACATCGTATTTAGTGGCGTTTCCGGCTTTGCGGCAACGGGTATCGAAGTGAATGAAACCTACGTAAAAAATTACGAGGTAAGTTCAATCTACACAACATTGAATGATGCAAAAGCCATGAGTGCAGCTCTTGTTCCCGAGCCTACCACGGCTACGCTGAGCCTGCTGGCTCTTGCTGGTCTGGCTGCCCGCCGCCGTCGTCACTAAACGAGACTTTGGCGTGCCAAGGCCGCAACTGGCCGAAGTGAAGCACCACTTCACCAAAAGCCCCGGAGAGATTCTCCGGGGCTTTTCATTGTCCCTGCGCAAAGCGCAGGAAACTTCACATTAATCACTAATCACGCCCTCTCAGTCCAGGTCGTTGATGGCATCGATGAGCTCGCGGAGGCGGGCATAGTTACCGCGTTTGAACGTGAAGCGGAGGCGGTAGAGGAAGCCGAGGCGTTCATCGGGGTCGGCAGAGTCTGAGGGGAGCTGCTGGAGATCCTTAAGGGGCATGATATCGTCAAAGTCCTCGAGCAGCCAGGGGAGAGAGGACTCTGCCAGCGGGTGAGAAAGGCGGATGGAGAGGGCCTCTCCTTCGAAGTAGTAGGAGTGGTAGCGGCTGTAGAAGGCGGCAATATGGTGGTAGGCATCCTCTGCATCCTTGGAAACGTAGAGGAGCTTCATATCCTCCGGCGAAATGAGACCGGCTTCAAGGAGTTCCTTTTCGATGAAGTGAATCCAGCGGTGCCAGTATGATTCCCCGGGCGGGTCCATAAGCACCACGGGGAAGATGGTGCATTTACCGGTCTGGATGAGGGTGATGGCCTCGAAGATTTCATCCATGGTGCCGAAGCCCCCGGGGAAGGCGACCAGGGCATCGCTCTGTTTGAGGAAGTTGAGCTTGCGGGTGAAGAAGTAGTAGAAATTCATCATCTTATCGCTACCCGCCATGATGGGATTGGGGTGTTGCTCGTAGGGCAACGTGATATTGAGGCCGAAGGAATGCTCCTCGGTGGCACCTTCGTTGCAGGCCTGCATGAGCCCGGGGCCGCCGCCGGTGATGACCATATAGCCCTGACTGGATACGAGGTCGGCAAAGGCGCGAGCCTGGATGTAGCTCGGGTCGGATTCCTTGATGCGAGCCGAGCCGAAACAGGCAATCTTACGGCGGTTTTCATAGGGGAGGAACATGGAGTCTGCCCGGAACATCTCCTCCATAGCGCGGTTCATGATTTCGAGGTCGTGCTCCCCCAGCGGACTAGCCGCAGCATTCACCACAGTAGCGAGCATCTGCAGCACGGTATCGGGCGAATGATTGCCACAGAAACGGCGGGAGAGGTCGAACAAGTTCGCATCGAGCACCGGGTTGCCGGTACTCACGGGGATGGAGAAGGAGGTGTGCGTCTCTGCCCGGCTGTTGATATCGCGAGCGGCGAGGAATTCAGGTTGTCTCATACTCTGTATGATGCACCCGGATGCCTATAAAGTCAATTTCAAAGTTCGGAAAAGAGCTGTTATCGCCTCAATCATTCTCAATGATAACGGTATACCGGACCAGACGGTTGAGCTGGTGGATATTGGCAGGCGAAGCATCGACGGTCAGGATGTTCGTCTTGCTGTCGTAGGAGGCACCACCATGCACCGGGAAGATAATACCCAACTCACGCAATGCCGACTCAACCTTCGCATCTTCCGTCTGCAGAAACCTTCCAGTCTCATCTCTGAGCAACGACTCCCAATTCTGAGTCATCTGGTAGCGGCGCTTCTCGAGTTTTTCGGGGTGAATGGTCACTTTGCTGCCGCGCATGGTGTAGGAGCCTCTGAAGGCATCGCAGATGCGGAAGAGAGCCTCCAGCAGCGAATCGTGCTGAATCACCAGCTTATGGTCGAGGTCGCGCTGCATCTCTTTCTTATCGGCCGTGATGCGGGCCGGGAATTTATATTTACCGAAGCGGCTGCAGAGTGAAACATATTCCAGGACAGACTCGAGCGAGGCACCAGCTTCAAACTCCACCGGCACCATGGGGAAGGCAGCCATTTTGCTTTCGAGTTTGTAGCGGCGGCTACCGGGGTCCTGGGCATGGTAATCCTTGGCATTCTGGGAGCGCAACCATTTTTGGTAAAGCTCATCGAGGTCTTCCTTGCACTCCATGATGCGGCGGGGCGAGCCGGTGAGCTCCAGGCGGAAGCGGTCGAACTCATACACACCGCGGCAATTTCCCCGGTGGCGGAGGTGCACCTTCTGGGTAATGCGGTACTGGCGTGCCCATTTTTTGCCAGGCTGGCGGGGATCCGGGTTCATGCGCTGCGAGGTGAAGCACTGGTGAAACACCTTGTCCGGGTAGATGAGCACCTCGGTCACCGGCTGGTAATCCAGCGATTCTATCACCACCTGGTCGCCGCGCACGATATACTGGCAGGCGGCGGCATCGCACAGCAGCTCCAGGGCCTCAGCCGCAGTGCACCCGCTGATATTCACCTCACCGCGCACGCGCACCTCCTCCTTCACCTTCTTAGCACTTTTCTTGCGCGTATACTCACGCACCTCCGGGCAGGTGAACTCCACCGAGCCGGCCTTATCCCTAATTTTCTCCAATACCACCTCAACAGCCGTCTTGAGCTTGGTACCATCGGGCACCTGTACTGCGGGCATGCGCCCCTTCAGAAGCGTCTCCACCACGCGCAGCTGTGGCACCTCGGCCTCATCAGCCTTTGCCTTCGAGCTGGTCTTTTTCTTCAAGACATCGGGGGCTGCCTTTCTCTCAGCCTCCAGCTCAGCCGCCGCCTCAGCCTCTCGCACATCCTGGCGGCGGTGCTTCATGAGGGAATCCACCACCTGCAGGGCTTTTTTCTTACCCTCCCCTATAAACCCCTCCGTCTCTGCCCCCGCCGGCATGGCGGGCAGAAGAAGCAAGAGCGCCACATATAAAGCGGCCTTCATTCCACGAGCTTTCAACGCATCCATCATCTCCGCCATTATAATGCGAAGCATTTGCAAGTCAAACCTTTTATAAATGCAATTTTCTGAATACTGAATGGAAGCAAGCATACAGCCTCCCGGCGGTATGAAAATCCGAAAAAAAGCCTGAGAAACGCTCAGGCTTTTCAGAATGATGTTTTATCATTATGCCAAACTTTCCGAACCATCTCCGGCGATTTATCTGCCCATACGATACCTGAACCCGGTGCGCATGCCTTCCCTTCTGCGTTCTGAAATCTGCATTCGCTGGTTATTTGACGCGGATACGTGATTTGCGCTTGCAGACAGAAAGCACAGGAGATACAATGCCGGGCATATGAGGAACCATGCCCTACTCGTGCTCACCGCCGCCCTGCCCCTGTATGCCAACGATATGCCCCCCATCATTCCCGATGGTCCTATCGAATACAGCGGGGTAAGTTACGAAAGCGCCCCGGAGCCGGAAGAGGAGCCCGCCCCCGCCCTGGTGGAGGCAGAGTCAGCTTCCGTGGCCATGCCAGAGTTACCGGTCATCGAAGAGGCCTCCTTCTCCCGCGGGTATGTGAACCTGAATGCCTACAGCTCGGCCTACACAGTACGAGGCCTGGGGGTGCGCGATTCCCTCAGCAAAGGCGGGTATTCCTCCCTGAGCGCATCGTATACCCTGCCCGGGCGGGACTTGTTCCATTGCGGCATCCAACACCGGATTCACGGAGAATACGGCATCATCTGGGACTCTGAAAGCGCGCTTTCAACCCCGCGGGCAACCCGTTTCAGCTATGCGCTCAGCAAGGAAATCTTCCCGAACCTGGTGGCTGAGTTAGGCTACAATTTCCGGCACGGTGGGCTGGAAGGCTACATGGCCCGCGAATTCGGCGGAGCCGGACACCACAGCACGCATGATATCTCGGCCAGCGTGAGCTACAACGACCACCAGCGCGGGTTCTTCGGCAAAGTGGAAATAGGCGCGGGAGTGGCCGGGCTCACCGGAGTGTATGCCGATATCGAGGCTGGTTACCGTTTTACCGATATTTTCAGCGGCAGCACACTTGGGGCAGACCTGGAAGTCTCTGCCGGCCTGGCACCGTCATTCGGCTACTGGAGCAACCGGGCCGATGGGATTGATGCGTACCGTGTGAAGGCGGCCCTGCTGCCCTTCACTCATTCGGGCAGCCTTGGCCGCGATGCCCGCTTCTACATCAAACCCTGGGTGCAGTGCTCCCACTCCGGCAACAATGCCCGCCAGATACATGATGCAACCCATGGCGTAGAAATCGTGGATGACTTCGTCATCGCCATCGGCATCGACTGCGGGTTCTACTTCTGATTCTTGTCTGCAACGAAAAAAAAGCTTGCATGGCAAATTGAAGTCGTGTAGAATGCCCCCGCAATCTGCCGGATTAGCTCAGTGGTAGAGCACCCGATTTGTAATCGGACGGTCGTCAGTTCGACCCTGACATCCGGCTCTTGTAAAAAGAACCCCGCAAGTGCTTTATTTATCAGCATTTGCGGGGTTTATGCTGTACAAAGACTTGACAATGGGAGGCGGCAGGTCTATTTTAGTGGCCCTTCCATGTACAAGCTTGCCTTATCCATCTGCCTGTTGTTTATGAGCAACGTCGTGATGACGTTTGCGTGGTATGGTTTTCTGAGGAAACCGGGAGAAGCCACCAGCACGCCCATGTGGCAGTTGATTCTGATGAGCTGGGGGCTGGCCTTGTTTGAGTACTGCTTCATGGTGCCGGCCAACCACCTGGGGCGAGCCTACGGGCTCTCTCTGGCGCAGCTCAAGATTATGCAGGAGGCACTCACGCTGAGTATTTTTGTACCCTTTATGATTTTCTACATGGGTGAGCAGTGGAAATGGGACTACCTCTGGGCATTCTTCTGCGTGATGGGGGCCGTGTTCTTTGTGAACCGCGAGGCTCTGATGGGTGCATGAGAACCAGGATCCGCACACGCGACCGCATTCTTCACAAACCCTTTTGCCGGCACACAATGGTTAGATAAAGAGACTTGCTATTTGGGGCAATCGGTGGTAGTATCGCGCGCATGAAATTCCGCACCGTTCTATTCCTGCTGAGTGTATCGCTACTGACATCGTGCAGCATGCTGGAGCGACTCACCACTCCTGGTGAATACACTCCCATCTACCTGCAGGAGCCCTCGCCGCTGGATCCTCCCGGCATGGATGCCGTCCGCGCCGAGGCACGTGCCAAATACGTGAAGGAAGGCATGTACAAGGATGGTGAGACGCTGGAGATTCAGCAGGGCAAGGCTTATCTCTTCAACCGCAACCCGGATTATTACGAAGGCGCCAAGGGCCGCATGGTGGAATCTGCCCAGGCGAAAATCATCTCCTGCGAGGGGCTGTACTATTTCGTAGAGCTGGATAACGGGAACAAGGGTTTCCTGAGAGAAACCGATTTCGTGAATCCGGTCAAGCTGGTTTCTACAGCCGAAATACTGGGGGATGGCCCCCTGCCCTCCACCGGTATGCTCCCGCCAGTCGATGGTTGGGACGATGTGGAGTTCATGGGCGGTGACCAGAAGCTGATGACCAACACCAGCGGCCGCACGGTACTGGTGGTGAGCAAGAAATCCAAGAAGTCGGATGAATTCAATGCCCGCCGCCGCGAGTTGATGAACACCCCGGCACCTGCCTCAGAGGGGGATTCCTCTCTGCCTACCCCGACGGCCGAGCTGCCCGAGCCTGCCGGTAGTGCAGCCGAATAATACGCTCACACCATGAGTCGCCCCTTCACGAGCCTGACAGGCAGTTTTCTGCTGTATCTGGCGGCAGAACGGGGGCTGAGTACCAATTACCGGCTCTCAGTGCAGCAGACTCTGGAGCGTTTCGCTGACTGGTGCGCGGAGCATCAGCTCACACCGGAAGGCATTACCGAAGAGCGACTCGCCACCTATCACCGGTGGTTGCGCAGCGAGTGCGGTCTGGCAGCTTCATCGTGCCGGGTGGCGATGGTACACCTGCGGCAATTTTTCCGCTATCTGTCGCGTGAGAAAGTGGTGCAGGCCAACCCGGCAGCCCTGCTGGAATGCGGCCGCGCCGGGCGCCCCCTGCCTGAGACTCTGCAGGCCGATGCTGTGAACACCCTGCTGCAAAGCATCGACCCGGCCGATATACCCTTCGGCGCGCGCGACCGCGCCATGCTGGAAATGCTCTATGGCAGCGGGCTGCGTGTGAGCGAGCTCGTGAATCTGCGCGCTGAGCAGGTGGATTGGGAGGAGGAGTTCCTGCGCATCACCGGCAAGGGAAATAAAACCCGCTATGTGCCGCTGGGCGGTGTGGCAGCCAGGGCGCTGCGCAGCTATCTGCAGCATGCGCGTCCCAGGCTTCTCCGCAACGGGAAGCGGGCAGATGTGCTCTTTCTCTCCAACCGGGGCGAACGCCTCACCCGCGACCGCATCCGCCAGATTATCAAGGAACGAGCCCGCGATGCCGGGCTTCCGGAGAATGTGTACCCGCATATCCTGCGCCATTCTTTTGCCACGCATCTGCTGGAAAATGGAGCTGATCTGCGAGTGATTCAGGATATGCTGGGGCATGCCAGCCTCTCCACGACCCAGGTGTATACGCATGTGGACCAGAAGCGGCTGGTCTCGCTGCACCAAAGTTTTCATCCCAGGGGCAGAAAAGCGTAAGCTTTTCTGCCTCTCATCCACCGCGCAGCGGTGGCCTTCATACGCCCAAAGGGCGTATTTCATGCAGGGCAACGCCCTGCTTTCATACCGCCGTCCCGGCGGTAATTCATACACACCGCAGGTGTGTTTTCATTGAGGGAGCAGCGCGACCGACTGAAGGTATGACGCGCGGAAGAATATCGAAGAGAGTCCGTTGGGCAGTCGTCCCGCTGCGCGGGCCTCAATGAAATCCACGCTTTGCGTGGATGAAATACCGCCGTCCCGGCGGTATGAAAGCCCTGTTGCACAGGGCATGAAACCCACAGCCTTCGGCTGTGGATGAAATACCTTCGCTTCGCTCAGGTATAATAAAAATATATCCCCGCAATCCTTATGGACTGCGGGGATGAAAATATGTTCCGGTATAATCTTTACCAGAAGAGGATATAAAGAGCCACCGTGGCGACGATGACCGCCAGACCGAAAGCCTTGGCTCGGCCGGAGGTCTTCATTTCGATGATACCCTTGTCGGTCAGCACCACAGCTTCGCCACCCTTGAGGTAGTTCACGATGGTGAGGATAAGGCCCACCACGCAGACTACGATGAGGGAGTAGCCCATGCGGTTGAGGAAGGAATCACCGGTGAAGTCGAAGATAGCCTGCCCCATATCGTTGTAGATGGCAACCCACTTGAAAACGGTGTAAGCCACAGCACCGACCAGGATACCCAGCCAACCGAACACGCGGGGGCACTTGGGTACGAAGAAGCCGAAGAGGAACACGGCCAGCACACCGGGGCTGAGGAAGCCCTGGAACTCCTGGATGAAGGTGAAGATACCACCGAAGGCGGGATTATCCAGGAAGGGAGCCACTACTGTGGCAATCACGGCGCAGACAAGCACAGCCACCTTGCCCACGGCAACGAGCTGCTTATCGGAAGCAGGCTTGCCGGTGACCACTTCCTTGGACTTGTTGTAGAGGTCCATGGTGAAGAGGGTGGAGGCAGAGTTGAGCATGGAAGCCAGGGAGCTCACCACAGCACCGAAGAGGGCTGCCAGCACAAACCATGCCCAGCCGGTGCCGGGAAGGAGTTCGCGCAGCAGGGTGGCGAAGGCGTAGTCATACTGGTAGGCAGCCAGTGTGGTGGTCACGGTATATTCCGTGGTGTTGGAGCGGGCAGCCTTGGTAGCGGCCTTGTCGATGGCCAGAATCTCCTTAGCCTTGGCTTCGCGGGCGGCGATGTCCTTGGCGGGGATGGCAGCCAGCTCAGCAGCCTTGGCCTCGAGAGCCGGCACCTGGTCGGCAGCGCCGACTGCGGCGAGGTTCTTCTTGATGAAGTCCACGGAGGAGGCAGAGGCATCAGCACGCACGAGACGGCTGGCGGCCACGTCGTAAATCACTTTCTTGCCAGACTGTCCGGCAGCAGCCACGATGGCGGCGGTGTTGGAATCAGCCTTGGCAGCAAGTTTATCGCTGTACAGGTTGTAGGCCAGGATGCCGGGGATGATGACCACGAAGGGAATGAGGAGCTTCAGGAAAGCGGCAAACACAATACCCAGCTGGCCTTCTTCGAGACTCTTGGAGGCCAGGGTGCGCTGCATGATGTACTGGTTGAGGCCCCAGTAGAAGAAGTTGGGAATCCAGAGGCCCAGGAGGTACACGGTCCAGGGCATGACGGGGTCGCTCTCTTCGCGCATCATGTGCAGCTTGCCGCCAATGCCATTGGTAGCACCCTGCACATCACCCGCATTGAGGTTCACCATGCGGCTCAGGCCATCGCAGAACTGGGAACCGGTGGAGGCCAGAGCCTCAGCGCTGGTATTAGCGGTGGTGGTAGCAGTAGCCACCACGCTCTCGGGCAGGGTCGGGTAGGCCCCCAGGGCCATGATGGCATAGTAGGCCACCACACCGCCACCCACGATGAGGGCGGCACCCCAGATGAGGTCGGTCCAGGCGCAGGCCTTCAGGCCACCCACATACACATACACCGTGGCAGCACCGGCAATGATGAGGCAGCCGGTGGGAACGGAAAGATCAAAGTACACGGACACCACGCTGGCACCGGCATAAATCACGGCGGCAGTCGGCACACCCACAAGGATGAGCAGGTTCACCAGGGCCATGATGACGCGGGCCACACCATTGTAGCGTTCCTCCAGGAACTGCGGAATCGTGAACACGCCGCGCTTGAGCAGCATGGGCAGGAAGGTGAAGGCCACGATGACCAGCACAATGGCAGCGAGCCATTCGTAACCGGCGATGGCAAGCCCCAGCCAGTCAGCCGACTGGCCGCTCATACCCACGAACTGCTCGGTCGAGATATTGGCCGCCAGCAGGGAGAAGCCCACGAGCCACCAGCTCAGGCCGCGACCTGCCAGGAAGTAATCGGCAGCGCCTTTTTCCTTCTTCTCTTCGGAGCTTTCGCCGGAGTCTCCGGATTTACAGATACCCAGGGCGATTACGCCTACTACAACCACGCAGAAGACGATCATTTCCCAGAGGGGAAGCACGTCCTGCGCCGGGGCGGCAGCGGCGGCATCCTGTGCCAGCGCGGTGCCACTCATGAGCGCCAGAGCGCCCAGCATTGTCAGCATTTGTTTCATAAGATATTTTCTGTGAATCAGGCTTGGTAAAGCACACGGGCACCTTCGCCCGGACGAGTGATAAGATAATCGGTCTCAATGCCGAGGGCATTGCGGTAGGCCTCAATCATTTCCTCGGCTACCTGCTGCACGGCTTCGCTCTTGACGAGCGCCACGATGCAGCCGCCGAAACCACCACCGGTCATGCGGGCACCATAGACAGCCGCAGCGGAGGGGATTGTATCGGCCAGGGAAACCAGGGTATCCACCTCACCGCAGGAAACCTCGAAATCATCCTTCAGAGAAGCATGGGAGGCGCGCATGGCCACACCGGCAGCATCCCAATCGCCCTTCTGCACCGCTTCGGCAAAGGAAGCAACGCGCAGGTTTTCGCCGATGACGTGGCGAGCGCGGCGGTAGCAGAGGTCACCGAGGGCAGCTTTCTTCTCCTCGAGCATTTCCAGCGTAGCCTCACGCAGAGAAGGCACGCCCAGGATGGCGCAGGCATCCTCGCAGTTCTTGCGGCGGGCGGCATAGCCACCATCGGCCAGGGAATGCTTCACGGCAGAGTCGATGACCAGCACACTCACGGCGGGGTCCGTCATGGGGATAAGCTTGTAAGAAAGGTCCTTGCAATCGAGCATGAGGGCGTGGTCCTTGCGGCCGTTGGCCGAGATGAACTGGTCCATGATACCGCAGGGTACATTCACGAACTCATGCTCCGTAGCCTGGCCGATGAGGGCGCGATCGGTGGGTGTGACTTCAACCCCGCAGAGAGCGGCCAGCGCAGTACAGGCCGATACCTCAAACGCAGCGCTGGAGGAAAGGCCACCGCCGCGAGGCACGTTGGAATCAATCAGCATATCCACCGCAGGCACCTTGATACCGCGGCGCTCCAGCATGCAGATGACACCGCGCACATAGTTACTCCAGAAGGGGTCGCCAGGTTTGGTCACCTCTGCCGGGTCAATCTCAATCATATCCTCGCCCAGGGCACCAATCCAGCGATGCTTGCCGGTGGGAGAGGGAGCGACGGCAATGACGTTGATATTATTGAGGGCCATCGGCAGCACAAAGCCATTGTTATAGTCGGTGTGTTCACCGATGAGGTTCACGCGGCCGGGAGAGGCTGCAACAACCGTGGGCTTGTGACCGAAGTACTGTTCAAAGTACGGAGAAATCGTTTCTGCACTTATTTCGCGTTGCTCTAAGTCCATAGCGCAATATGTTTACCATATTGCGCACACGATGTAAATCACAAAGTCCGGTCTTGCCAGGCAGATTCCGGATTTTCAGGCCGTATTTCTCCAACAAGCATCATGTATGCGCAAAAAATCCCGCGACCCGGCGAGACGGAGCCGGGCAACGGGACTGAGGAAACTCGTACGAGAAGCGACTTACTTCTTCTTGCAGCCACCCTTCTTGCAAGTCTTCTTGGCAGGAACGGCCGACTTGAACACAGAGGAGGGCTTGAAGGAAAGAGTCTGAGAAGCTTCAATCTTCATGGCGGCACCGGTCTGCGGATTGCGGCCCGTGCGGGCTGCGCGGGTCTTCATCTCGAAAGTACCGAAACCGACCAGCTGAACCTTATCGGTGGCGACGGCCTCCTTGATAGCACCGAGCACGGCATTGAGAGCCGTCTCTGCGCACTTCTTGGTAGCGCCCTCACCGAGTTTAGCCTGAATGCAGTCAACGAGTTGAGTCTTGTTCATAGGTCTTCATCATAACACGCCCTGAACGCATTGCAAGATAAAAACGCACAAAATTAGGCTGGAGCACAAAAAAAAGCCTGACGCAGGCAAGCTGCACCAGGCTTCCCGAAATACTCAGCGCAACGCTCACCAGCGGTAAACGCCGATGGCGGTCTTCATCTCGCGCACAGCCTCGGTAAGGCCTGTAAAGATAGCCCGGCAGATAATGGTGTGGCCGATATTGAGCTCCGTCAGATGCGGCACCACAGCCAGGTCTGCAAGATTTCCCACCTGAATGCCATGCCCGGCGTGCACCTCAATCCCCAGAGAATGGGCCAGCTCTGCAGCTTCCACCAGGCGCTTTGTCTCGGCGGCGCGCTCTTCGCCCAGAGTATTGGCAAAGCGGCCCGTGTGCAGCTCGACCATGGGAGCCCCCAGGGCAGCGCTGGCGCGCACCTGCCCGGCATCAGGGTCGATGAACATACTCACCTTGCTGCCGTTGGCCAACAGAGCGGCCACCAGCGGGCGCAGTTCCTCCAGGTGACCGGCTACATCGAGGCCGCCCTCGGTGGTAATCTCCTCGCGCCGCTCCGGCACCAGGCAGACAAAATCCGGTTTGAGCCGCAGGGCAAACTCCAACATAGCCGGGGTGGCCCCCATCTCCAGATTCAGCGGCAGCTTCACCTCGCGGCGCACGGCAAAGGCATCGGCATCCTGCATGTGGCGGCGGTCTTCGCGCACATGCAAAGTGATGGAATCTGCCCCGCCCGCCTGGGCTGCAAGAGCTGCAGCCACGATATCCGGCTCCACGTTGTGTGAATCGAGCATGGTGGCATAGCGCGCCTGGCGCAGGGTTGCTACGTGGTCAATATTGACACCGAGATGCATATTATATGATGAGAGTTGAGAAATGGATGAGATGTTGAAAAAAGAACCCCGGCCCTGCCGCTTGCAGAACCGGGGTTCCGAAATCTGCTGCTTTAGTGCAGGAAGTGGCGGGCACCGGTGAAGACCATGGCAATACCCGCAGCATCAGCGGCGGCAATCACCTCTTCATCGCGGATGGAGCCACCCGGCTGGATGCAGGCGGTAGCACCGGCATCGATGGCAGTCTGCAGACCATCAGCAAAGGGGAACAGACCATCGGAAGCAATCACGCTACCCTTGAGGTCGAGCCCGGCCTGACCAGCCTTCCACACGGCAATCTTGGCGGAATCCACGCGGCTCATCTGGCCGGCGCCGATACCCAGCGTGCCGTTCTTGTTGGTGAAGACGATGGCGTTGGAATGCACCTGCTTGCACACTCGCCATGCAAAGCGCATGGCCTCCAGTTCCTCAGCAGTAGGCACACGCTTGGTCACCACCTTGGCTTCCAGGTTATCCAGACCCATCACCTCGTCATCGCGCTTCACGGTCATGAGGCCACCAGGAGCGGTGCGCACCATAGGCACCTTGCAGAACTCGCGCCAGGCATCCATATCGATACGCATGATGCGGCAGTTCTTCTTCTTGGTGAGGATGGCACGAGCCTCGGGCTCATAGTCGGGAGCGATAATCACATCGGTAAAGATGGCACCCACGATGCGGGCCAGAGCCTCAGTCATCGGGCGGTTCATCACGATAACACCGCCGAAGGGAGCCTGCGTATCTGTCTGGTAGGCGCGCTTCCATGCCTCCACCAGGTCCTCATCGTCCTGGCCTACACCGCAGGGGTTGGTGTGCTTCAGGATACCCACCGTCGGGCGGCGGAAGTTCATGATGAGAGAAGCAGCGGCATCCAGGTCGAGGATGTTGGTGTAGGAAAGTTCCTTACCCTGAAGCGGGGTGAAGATGGAATCGAAGTTACCATACATCACGCTGGGCTGGTGGGGATTATCACCATAACGCAGCGTCTGGTTGAAAGGCAGAGACAATGTAAAGTTATTCTTGGTACTATCCTCAGCGCGGTGACCCAGGTAGTTGGAAATAGCGGTATCGTAGGAAGAAGTGCGCATGAACACCTTCACCGCCAGTTTCTCACGGGTCTTCAGGGTGGTATTGCCCTGGTGGTTCTCCATTTCCTCCAGCACGGTATCATAATCAACCGGGTCAGAAACTACCGTCACAGAGGCATAATTCTTGGCAGCAGAACGCAGCATCGAAGGTCCGCCGATATCAATTTTCTCAATAGCCTCGGCCAAGGTCACCCCCTCCTTGGCAATCGTCTCCTCGAACGGGTAGAGATTCACGCAAACCAGGTCAATCGTGGGGATATCGTTATCCTTGGCCTGCTGCTGGTGCTCCTCCAGGTCGCGGCGCTGAAGCAGACCTCCATGCACCTTCGGGTGCAGGGTCTTCACGCGGCCATCGAACAGTTCAGGGGCCCCTGTGTAATCAGAAATTTCGGTAACCGGCAGGCCCAGTTCCTGCAAGTAGCGGCAGGTGCCACCCGTGGAAATAAGCTGAACATTCTGGGCTACAAGCCCCTTGGCAAACTTATCAAGCCCGGTCTTATCCGATACGGAAAGCAGGGCGCGCTGAATTCGTGTTGTTTCCATGATAGATTCTGGTTGCTCCGCGAAAGCGGCGGCGTAAATTACAATGTTCCCGCGCAAAATGCAAGCCCAAAATCACAAGACGCACGGCAATCAGGCAATTTTACGGCCCGCAAAGCGAAATCTCATTGACTTCAACTGGGGCTTGGGGCATAATGTACACATCGAAACAACTTTTGCCATGTCTTTCAACATTCAGAACGTAGTCATCGGCGGGCAGGAACCCTTCTTCCTGCTCGGACCCTGCTCTCTTGAGAACGAAGCCTTTGCCTGGGAGATGGCCACGGCCATCAAGGAAATCTGCACCCGACTGGGAGTGCAGTTCATCTTCAAGGCCTCCTACGATAAGGCCAACCGCACCAGCGTGAAGAGTTTCCGCGGCCCCGGCATCGAGGAAGGCTGCCGCATCCTCTCCGAAATCGGCAAGGAACTCAAATGCCCGGTCGTGACCGATGTGCACACCGAGCAGCAGGCCGAATACGCTGCCCAGTTTGTGGATTTGCTCCAGGTGCCGGCTTTCCTGAGCCGCCAGAGCGACCTGCTGGAAGCCTGCGCCAAGACTGGTCGCCCCGTCAACATCAAGAAGGGGCAGTTCCTGGCACCTTGGGACTGCAAGAACATCTGCGAGAAGATGGAAGCCTTCGGCTGCGATAAATACATGCTCTGCGAGCGCGGCACCTCCTTCGGCTACAACAACCTCATCGTCGACATGCGCGGTATGTACTGGATGAAGAAGTTCGGCTGCCCGGTCGTCTTTGATGCCACGCACTCCGTCCAGCGCCCGGGTGGCCTGGGGGGTGCCACGGGTGGCGACCGCGAGCTGGCACCTGTGCTGGCCAACGCCGCCATGACCATGGGTATCGATGGCGTGTTCATGGAGGTGCACAAGGACCCCGACCACGCCATGAGCGATGGTCCCAACCAGGTCTACCTCAAGGACCTCGAAAAGATTCTCAGCAACCTCATGCTCGTGCGCAAAGCCTGCGAGCAAATGGCCAGCATCTGATGAGAAAGCACCTGATACTGCTCTGCGCGCTCAACCTGCTGCCCCTGCCAGGCATGGGGCAGCTGGTGGCACCGGATACCGCCGCAAGCGATGATTTCCCGGCACTACAATTTCTTCCGGTCGGTTCCGTGGTGGAAAAGATTTCTATTCCCCGCTACGACAACCACCGGGTCAGTGCCTTGCTCCTGGCAGAAAAACTCATCGTCAAGACTCGCAAATCAGTCGTTCTCGAGAAGTTAAGCGCCTCACTCTACGGAAACGATGGGGCCCAGACCGATGTGAAAGCAGACAGTATCCACTACCACTTCAGCACCAGGACGGCGCATACCACCGGTGAAGCATCGGTGCAGGATCCGCGATTTTCGGCTACAGGCAACGGAGTCATCTTCAACACCTCCACCCGCAAGGGATTCCTGCGCGGCCCGGTAACCACTATCATCTCGACAGCCAAACTGAACCAGAAGAAAGGCCGGAACAAATGATTAAAGCCGCCGTCATTGCAGCACTGGCAATCCCCGTGCTCTGTGCATCAGCAGCAGACTATAGTGCCGATTTGCAGAAAGCCCGCACCCAGGCAGACACTTGGTGCAACAATCTCTCCCGGATTACCGGAGACCTGAAAGAGCTGGGCGTGGAGCTGCCCGCCCCCTCTGCCGAATACAGCTACGAGGATGAAACGGTGACAGATGACACCAAAATCATGTCGGAGCTGGGCATGATGTTCGATGCAGATACTTCCCGTATCATCTACCTGGGCAATGTCAGATTCATCGACCGACGCCTCAGCATCAAAGCAGCACAACAGCTGCACATCCACCTGCCGGGGCTAAGCAAGGCCATAGATGGATCCGAGGCAGATAACCCTGCGGCAGAAGCAACGCCAGGTCAGGTTATTGATGCAGCAACACCCGCACCGGAGCAGGCGTCCGAAGACCCAGCCGCGCAGGAAGAAGAAAGCGGGTACAAAGGCGAACCAGCCGCCATCGACACCGAGCACGCCATAGCAGATACCATTTCCAACACGATTCTCCTGTACGCACCGACACCGGGCAAGGACATCGCCATCGATTACGGTAAGAACAGCATCCGTATCAAACCGGGAGAAGGCAGCGCCCCTGCCCCGCGGCTGCTGGCAGATGCCGCAGGCAACATCCTGCTGGAAGGAGGCATCATCCACCTTGCCATGGTCGATGAGCAAGGACAACGCTCCGAGCTCTGCACCTCCGGCGGGCATGTGTATTACCACGCGGCAACCAGCACTCTGCATATCCCCGGCAAAAGCAGCTTCAATCATCCTGATGGCACACTCTCCTGCTCAGAAATGCTCTGCGTCAGGCTGGCACCGGCTGCGGCTACCGATTCCGGCAAAAAGAAAGGCTTCATGAGCCAGTTCACCGGACTGAAATTTGAAGGCATCGACACCGCCAGCGCCAAGGGACAGGTCGTGGCTTCGCAACGCGCCAGGGAAGACCAGCCAGGCACCGAGCTCCACGGTGACGAACTGCGCTACAATGGCAAGACGGGTGACTGCTCGCTTACAGGAGGCAAATGCCGCATCGTATACGGAGAGTACATCGTCAATGCCAATGAAGGCATCCACCTTCTTCCCAATGGCGACATTGAGCTGCGCGGCAGCGACATCAGCGGCAACTATACACGCGGGGGCGACAAAGGAGCCAGCCCGATTGCCGGCACCTTCAAAGCGAATGACAATGTTATCTTCCGCGCAGATCTGGGTACGATTACCACAAACAAGGGAATCACCATCGCAGATACCGAAATGGATTTCAGCAGCGAGGGTCCCACCCACCTGGTACTGGCCCGCAAACCGGGAGCAAAAGTCCCCGAGCAGAAGCCGGGCATGCCCAATCTGGCCATTGCGCAATTTGGCGAAATCGCCCGTGCCAAGGCAAGCGGCAATGTCATCGCGCATCGCTATGCCCCCGCCACCCGTAAATGCATAGGCGAATTAAAAGCCGATAGCGTAGAGACCGATATCAACACAGGAGAAACCCTCATCACCAGCGCACCTGGGCAGCAACTCACCGCTGTGTATAATGGCAACCGGGTTGAAGCCACACCGGCAGAAGGGAAGATGGCTACCATGGAAATGCAGGCCAACGGCGATATCAGGCTCAATGGCGAACGCATTTCTGCCGTCATGCTCAGCGATAAAGGCACCACCACAGCCCGCTGCCGGGACTATGTGCGCCTCATACGCGCCGAGGACCGCCTGGAAACCGGCAGCGCCACCCGCATCAACAGCGAAGCGGGCATCCTGACCACCAGAGGTCCCCTGAGTGCCAAACTCACCAGTGACAAGCAGGAAACCCAACCGTCCAAGGGCGGCTCGCCCATCGGAAACTTTAACTACACCGGCATCCAGGAAGCAACCACCAACTCGGGCTGCACCGTGCAGACCGAAAAAGGCTCCATGCAGTGCACGGGTCCCGTGCGCCTGACCATGGATACTTCCGGCAAAGGGCAGGACAAGATGCTCGGAGGCATCAAACGCGCCACCGCTCGCGGCAATGTGGCCGTGGCGGGCAAGGACAGCACCGGGCGCATGCTCCGCGCCACGGGTGATTTCCTGGAGGTTGATGCAGCCTCCGGCATGAAGGTTCTCAAGGGCAAGGAAGTGACCCTGGCAGATGCCAACAACACTCATGTGGCCAGCGGCGAAGGTGCGGCCATCAGCATCGATGCCAACAATAACGCCAGCATCACCGGCGCACGCCACACCACACACGCTACCAATATCAAGCAGCAGATTGAACAACAGAAATCCCAGAAATCCAATCAATAATTATGGAAATCCTTCTCAAGGCCACAGGCCTCTGCAAATCATACGGCGAGCGCCAGGTCGTCAGCGATGTGAACATCACCGTGCACGAGGGCGAAATTGTCGGTCTGCTCGGGCCGAATGGCGCAGGCAAGACCACCTCCTTCTACATGGTAGCCGGGCTGGTGCGTCCGGATACAGGCACCGTTGATTTCTGCGGCAAAGATGTCTCCGGGCTGCCGATGCACCTGCGCGCCCGCCTGGGCATGGGCTATCTTCCGCAGGAAGAATCCATCTTCCGCAAACTCACCGTCAATGAGAACCTGATGGCCATCCTCGAAACCCGCTCAGACCTCACCCGCAAGGAAAAGAAAGCCAAATGCGATGAGTTGCTGGAGCGCTTCAACATCACCCGCCTGCGCAAGAGCCAGTCCATCCAGCTTTCCGGCGGTGAGAAACGCCGACTCACCATCGCCCGCGCGCTGGCAGCCAACCCCAGACTGCTCATGCTCGATGAACCCTTTGCCGGTGTGGATCCCATCGCCGTGCAGGACATCCAGCACATTGTCGCCTCCCTGCGCGAAACCGATGGGCTTTCCATCCTGATTACCGACCACAACGTGCGCGAAACGCTCGGCATTGTGGACCGCGCCTACATCCTGTTCGAGGGCAAGGTCATCAAGGAAGGCAATGCCGATGAAATTGCCAACGATCCGAAGACCCGTAAGATTTATCTGGGCGAGCAGTTCAAGATGTGATTCCCCGGGAGCAGGTCTGCAATTATCGTCCCCGCCCGCAGGGCGGGGATATTGTTTCCCGTTGCGGCTTCGCCGCCAGGGAGCCCATCCATGAGCAATTTCCTGCCGGGTCTGTTGGAAACGAGCTCCGCGCTACACGCGGACTTCATCCAAAATCGACGTCAACTCGGCATACGATGCTACGCGGGAGAGCCGGGGGCGCAGAGGCTTGGTGCCGGGAATCCCCTTGGCATAAGCGAGGAGACGGGAGCGCATGGCGCGCATTGTCACCAGTTCATCGCCATAGTGGCCGCTCTCAATCGCCATGCGAGTATGGCGCAGCATGAAATCCAGGCGTTCCGGAGCCGCAGGAGGCTCGGGCACCACGCCGGTGCACAGGTATTCCTTCGCCTGGCGGAACAACCAGGGGGCATTCATGGCCGCGCGACCAATCATCACCGCTGAAACAGCTGTCGTCTCTCTTGCACGCTGCACATCCTGCGGCGTGCAGATATCGCCATTGCCAATCACCGGAATGTGCACCAGGCGGGCGCAGCGGTCAATCATCTCCCAATCGGCCCTACCTCCATACTGTTGAGAGCGGGTGCGGCCATGAATCGCAATGGCCTGCACGCCGGCATCCTCCAGCCTGCGCACCGCCTCAGGTGCGCAGATATGCTCCTGGTCCCAGCCGATGCGGATTTTCGTTGTCACCGGGCAATCAGTCCCCAGCTCCTGCACCACCGCCGCCGCAATACGCTGCAAGAGGGGCAAATCCTTCAGCAGGGAAGAGCCACCGTTCTTCCCCACCACCTTGGGCACCGGGCAACCGGCGTTGATATCCAGGAAATCCGGCTGCATAGCATCCACGATGATACGGGCCGCAGCGGCACAATGCTCGGGCACAGAGCCGAAAATCTGGATTCCCAGAGGCCGGTGAGCATCCTCGAATTCCACATATCGGCGGTTGCGGCTCCACGCCTGGAGCACCCCCTCAGCCGATACGAACTCGGTCACCATCACATCTGCACCCTCAGCTTTGCACAAGGTGCGGAAAATCGGGTCGGTCACCCCGGCCATGGGAGCCAGGTAAAGCGGAAATGCTGAAAAATCAGGAAGTGCCATACACCAATCACCAGAAAAGAGATTCAACCCACTCCAGGTATGCCGAGCTGAGCTCGGTGCCATAGAACAACCAGACCAGGGCAGCGGCAATCAGCGCCGGGCCAAAAGGCATGGGCGTGCCACGCCCGACGCGGGCCACCAACGCCGCAGCAATGCCGATAAAGCTGCCCCCCACCAGCGCAAACACCACCCCCTGCCAGCCGCAGAGCGCGCCGATAGCCAGTGCAAGCCAGGCATCTCCGCTGCCCATGGCCTCCTTGCGGGCGGCGTATCCGCAGCAGGTGCCGCGCAGTTCATCATGCTCCTCCAGCGAAAGGCGCGTACCATCCGGCAGCGTGAGAGAATCCACCGTGAACACCAACTCCCCTGCCCCGGCACCGTGGCCAGTCACCGTCCCCGCCACCAGGGTGAAGCGGTTGCTGCTCTCCAGAAACAAATCGCTCCACAGCAGGCGCTCCTGCCCAATCAGCAGCTCCACATCCTCACCATCAGCAGCCTGGTGCAGCAACCACTCCTGCGGGGCAGCGAAAGCCTGCTGCCGGCGACCGAAAAGGAACTTGCCGGCCAGCGCTACCAGGCGAAACAACAGAAAGCCGCCGAACGCGCCGCTCAGGCTGCTCATAAGCCCCTGCAGCAGTTCCGTACCCTCCCCGCTGAACCAGGGAGACAACCGCGACACCCCCCCCCCCGCCACCGCCGCCACCAGCGCCAGCGAAGGCAGCACCACCATCTGCTCCCAATCGATGCAGAAACATGCCAGCATCACCGCCACCCACACGCACAGCAGCACCTGGGTGATGATATCATCCGTGCAGAAATTCCAGGCCACAGCCGCAAAAAGCAGCGCACACGCCAGCTCTACCACACAATAGCGCGCCGTGTAATGCCGCCCGCAGCATGCCGTGCGCCCCCGCAGCATCAAATAACTCAGCACCGGCAGATTCAGATACCAGGGAATCGGGGCCTTGCACTGCGGGCAGAACGACCGCCTGGGTTCATTCACACTCAGCCCCCGCGGCAGGCGGTATATCACCACATTCAGAAACGAACCCACACACGCCCCGAACAGGCCGAAAAACAAAGGCAGCAGCCACGGCACCACCGCTGTCACCTCCTGTGTGTATGTGATAATTGCTTCCATATATCCTGACCGCAGAGAGGATAGCATATCTTGCCTGCTGAACGCAAATCAAAAAACCCGGTGGCCAGGGCAAACGCATTTCGATGACTCTTTTTATTGTTGACTTTCCGCTTTTGCTTCTTCTGTGGCAAACGCAGTAAAGAGAATCTCCTCCAGTACCGCCGTATTCCACGCTGCTTGTTTTCTCATTCTTGCTAAAGACTT
>JAFWYD010000002.1 GCA_017517805.1 Akkermansia sp. | reverse complement strand
ACGCGGTTTTTCCGGCTGCGTTACGAGGAATATGAGTATAGGCCCATTTTATTTCACCAACAAACCAATCCAAAAACATGAGTACACAGATAAAACGAGTATTCGTCAATGGGTTCCCCAGCCTCTACGGTGGCGCGGGAACGGAGTTACATCACCAGATTATCGTCTGGCGCAAGCTGGGTATGGAGGTTCACCTCGTCCCCTCGTGGGATTATCATACCGAGCCGCTGTACAATGAGATGGTCACCCTCGGTGTCATCATGCATGCCCCCGGCGACTGGACTGCCGTGCAGCCCGGCGACCCGGTGCTGGGCTTCTGCAATGCCGAGTTCCTGAACAGTCTGCCCACCATCCGCAAGCGCACGAAGCGTACCGTCTTTGTGAACTGCATGACCTGGCTGTTCGACAAGGAAAAGGAAGCCATGCAGAACGGAGACATTACCATGTTCCTCTACCAGAACGAGGCAGTGCGGCAGAATGTCATGCCTATCCTCCGCAAGCTCAACCCGAATCCGGCGGTTCAGTTCATGACCTTCAAGCCCTATTTCCATGCAGAGGCTTTCCCCTTTATCGTGGAGCGCGATACCGACCAATTCGGCTGCGGTCGTATTTCCCGGCAGGATGCCGACAAGTTCGCCGCCAACACGCTGCACATCTACGACACCTTTGTCGCGCCCATCACCAAGCACGGCCTGTTCCTTGGTTTCGATCAGCGCAGCGAAAAGAAAATCGGCCGTCCGTTCGACTGGATTCAGATTGCCCACAACCAGCGCGAGGTCTCCCAGCAGGCTTTCTATAAGCATTGCCGCATCGTGCTGCAACCCACCGATACCACGGAGAACTGGCCGCGTGTCGGTTTCGAGGCTATGGCCAGCGGCTCGGTGCTGATTGTGGATAATCGCGGCGGCTGGCAGCAGATGGTGCAGCATGGCAAGACCGGCTGGCTCTGCAATGATGCCCGCGATTTTATCTACTACGCTTCCAAGATGGCTTACGAACCGAACCTGTGCGACGATATGGCCGAGGCCGCCCGCCTTCGTGGCCAGGAACTGGGCGGGCTGGAGGTTTCCATGGAGTCGTGGAAAGAGGTCTTTGCGGCCATGGAAAAGCTGCCGGAATAATTTCAAACATCCCTCTCATCCCATGTTAGACAAAGAACCCCACGTTTCACCGCATTTCATTGCGGGTATGCGCCTTGGCAACATCATGTTTGCCGTGGCAGCCATCTACGCCCATTCGCTGCGTGTCGATACTCCCTGCCGGGTTCCCTGGGCGTACAATGACGCGTCTCTGGCTCTGCATGACTACCTGAAACACGAGCCTGTTCAGCTTCCCGCCACTCCATTCGGCGCAAACGAATCCATGCGTTACCGCGAGCCCCGCTTCTCGTTCTGCAAGATTCCTGCCGATGTGCTGGAGGGCGGTATCTGTGGCTACTTCCAGAGTTCCCGCTACTTTGCCGACCAGAAAGCCGCCATCCGCGAGCTGTTCAAGCCCTTTATTGCGGAAAAGCAGCCCGGCACGCTGGGAGTGCATATCCGCATGGGCGATTACAGGAATCTGCCCGATTTGTATCGGATTCTGGATAAGGACTTTCTGCGTCAGGCGGTGGAGCATGTTTCGCCAGAGATAAATCGGCTCATCTTATTCTCTGATGAACCGGAAGCTGCTCTGGAGTTGCTGGCCGATATTCCGGAATACCAGCGTTTCAGCGTTGAGGTAGACCGGAACGCCCCATGCGATGCCATCCGGCGCATGACTGCCATGCAGGAACTCATTATCTCCTGTTCCTCCTTTTCCTGGTGGGGAGCATGGCTTGGAGAAACCCAGAAGGTCATTCTGCCCGGAAAGTGGTTCACCGGGCATATATATGACTACCAGGATGTCTACGAACCGCATTGGATTAAACTTTAACCTATTTACGTACAAAACAATGAAAAATCAGAAAATTACTGGTCTCTGGGTAGGTGAAACGCTGCCCCTGCTGGCTCAGCTATGCATCAAGTCATTCCTTGACCACGGACATGAGTTCCAGCTCTTCACTTACCGTTCCTACGGCAACATCCCATCCGGCACCACCGTGCGTGATGCCCGCGAGATTCTGCCGGAGGAAGCGGTATTTTACCACGAAAACGGCAGTCTGGCTCCTTTTGCCGACTGGTTCCGCAACGAATTCCTCGTCCGCGAGGGTGGCTACTGGACTGACCTCGATGTCGCTTGTCTGAGCGATGAGTTCCCGGATGCCGATACTTGGTTCTGCACGCAGGAACCGGGGCTGGTAGCGGTCGGGGTTGTTGCCTTTCCTCCTGGACACCCCCTCATGGAAGCATTGCGTACGATGGCTGAAGATCCGGCTGCGGCTGCTCCTTGGGATTCAGCCGAAGAAATCCTTGCTAAAAACAATCTGGCACAACAGATACCTGACGTAGCCGAGCGCCGCCGCAAGGCTCCCTGGGGACATTGTGGCCCGGAGGGATTTACCCGTGTCCTCCGGCATTTCGGCATGTTATCCCAGTCTGTTCCACCCTCTCGTTTGTACCCGCTCCACTACACCGTCTGGAGAAAATGTTACAATGGTGATTGTAACCTCCGTAGTTCTGAACTGAACAACGCCTGGGCAATCCACCTCTGGGGCGAAATGCTGCGCCACGAGCCTGATGCTTTGGAGAACGTTTCACGCAACAGCATTGTAGGTCAGTTGCTGGATAAGCACCTGCCTGGTCACTCCATCATCCCCGCTAACCCGCAGAAGAAAAAAGTCGGTATTCTCGTCGGCATCTGCAGCTGTAACTCGGCAGGCAAACGGCGGGATGCTTGTCGCGAGACATGGCTCTCACATCCTCAGCCGGGTATTGAATGTCGATTCTTCCTTGGTCGCCGCACACCTCTGGAAAACGAGCCGGATGTGGTGAATCTCTGGGTGGATGATGGGTACTACCATCTCCCCGCCAAGGGGCTGGCTTTCTACAAATGGGCGCTGGAGAATTACGATTTCGATTGGCTCTTCAAGTGTGATGATGATACCTATCTGGCACTTGACCGTCTGGCGGGTCTTTGCGATTCGTGCTATGACCTCATTGGCGACCTGAGTGTTGAAATCCGCAAAGCTCCAAGTGGCGGTGCAGGTTATCTGATGAGCCGAAGATTGGTGGAACTTTTCGTGCAGAACTCGGATAAGGTGTCAGCCACCGGTGCCGAAGATGTGATTTTCGGGCATCTGGCCTGCGAATTAGGTGTACCCATGCTGGCTTCTAAGAAGTTAGGCATGTACAGCTCTCCGGCTCCGCATCAAGGCAACGAACTTGTTTCCTGCCATTGGTGCCCTCCAGACAGGCTCCGCGATATAGACCTGCTTTTCTACACCCAGCCAATGGCAACCATCCCAGGTGTTCACCCGCATTGGAAGGATGATGTCTTGTTCTATGCCAATGGTCGATTCATGCGCAAAGCATCTGGTTGCATGGGCTGGTATTCACTTTGCCCCAAACGGGAACTTGTGCTTCGTTGGGATA
>JAFWYD010000001.1 GCA_017517805.1 Akkermansia sp. | reverse complement strand
TCACCATCGGTGGCAGCTATGCGCTGAGCGACCAGTGGAGCGTGAACGCGAGCTACACGGCAGAGGTCGTGGAGAACGCGAACGCGCACAGCGTGAACGTGGGCGCGACGTATAAGTTCTGATAACGGACTGTAAGATTAGAAAGCAGGCATTGGGAGGAGGTTTCCCAATGCCTGCTTTGTTGTTTGGGTGTGAGGTGAATTGGGGAACGAAATTTTTGCCTGCGGCCAACGATATTGCCGCTGCGCGGCAACGATATTCATGCCTGTCGGCATGAACGGGCGGGGCTGGATATAAGTTCTGACGAACTTTTGCGGGCATTGGGAGGTGGTTCCCCAATGCCTGCTTTGTTGTTTGGGGGTGAGGTGTATTGGAGAACGATATTTTTGCCTGCGGCAAAAACGATATTGGCCTTTGGCCAACGATATTGCCGCTGCGCGGCAACGATATTCATGCCTGCGGCATGAACGGGAGGGAGGCAACCTGCGAGTTCTAACTTGTTGCAGACACCATTGAGTCTTGACTTTCTAATAACTTTTTGATAGACAATTTGATTGTGTGATGAATGGTTATATTCCATTCCACAGGGTTTAGCATTTCGCAGTTATTTTCATTTCATTCCTGCTGTCTCTCTAGTATGAATATCGCTATGGTTGGTACAGGCTATGTCGGCCTGGTAAGTGGTACATGTTTTGCTGAAATGGGTAATATGGTTACCTGTGTGGATGTGAACGAGGAAAAGATTCATAACCTGCAGGTGGGTATCATGCCAATCTATGAGCCTGGTCTTAAGGAAATGGTGCTGCAGAATCAGGAGTCCGGACGCCTCAGATTTACGACTAGTCTGGCGGATTGTATTGATAGCGTTGATGTTGTTTTTTCTGCGGTGGGTACTCCTCCAGACGAAGATGGTTCTGCTGATTTGAGATACGTGCTGGAAGTCGCTCGTGAGTTTGGCCGCCGTATCAAGAAGTATACCTTGTTGATAACAAAGAGTACCGTGCCTGTCGGGACCGGGGCAAAGGTGAGGGCTGTTATCCAGCAAGAACTTGATAAACGCGGAGAGAGTGTGCCTTTCGGGGTCGCCAGTAATCCGGAGTTTCTGAAGGAAGGGACCGCCATAGAAGATTTCATGCGACCAGACCGGATTATTGTGGGGGTGGAGGATGAGGAGGCTTCTCGTCTGATGCGTCAGTTGTACCGCCCCTTCACCTTGGTAAGCGACAGGGTGCAGGTGTGCGATATTGCAAGTGCTGAGATGATTAAGTATGCCTCCAACAGCATGCTGGCCACGCGGATTTCCTTTATGAACGACATTGCCAACCTTTGCGAACTGGTTGGTGCCAATGTTGATGCCGTGCGCCGTGGTATGGGGGCAGATGACCGCATCGGTAAGAAGTTCCTGTATCCGGGGTGCGGCTACGGTGGTTCCTGCTTCCCGAAAGATGTGAAGGCACTTATCCGCAGCGGTGCAGAGCTGGGGTACCGCATGAGCATTCTCGAAGCGGTGGAAGACGTGAATGAGCGGCAGAAGCAGGTTCCTTTTGCCAAGCTCAAGGCTGCAATGCCGGAGCTGAAGGGGAAGCGCATTGCCGTGTGGGGGCTTGCGTTCAAACCCGGCACCGATGATATGCGCGAAGCTCCCTCCCTGGTGCTTATCGATTCCTTGCTTCGGAGCGGATGCGAAGTGTGTGCCTTTGACCCTGTAGCAGAGCATGAGGCAAAGCGGCGCATTGGAGAGGATACCATCGGCTATTGTCGTGATATGTACGAAGCTTGCGTGGATGCTGATGCCCTGGTGATTGTGACCGATTGGAAGCAGTTCCGTGTACCCAGCTGGGCGGTGCTGCGCAAGACAATGCGCCAGCGGCTCATCATCGATGGCCGCAATCTGTATGACCCTGCGGAGGCCGCGCAGGAAGGGTTCGATTACAAGCGGATAGGCTGATGAAGAAGCCGTATGATTATCTCGTGGTAGGAGCCGGCCTGTACGGCTCTACCTTTGCGCACCTGGCGACTAAGGCAGGGAAGCGCTGCCTGGTTATTGATAAACGCCCCCACACGGGCGGCAATATCTACTGCGAGGAGCAGCACGGTATCAATGTGCACAAGTACGGCTGCCATATATTCCATACCTCCAGTAAGCGGGTGTGGGATTTTGTGAACAGTCTGGTTCCCTTCAACCGCTTCACCTATTGCCCGGTGGCAGAGTACCAGGGAGAGCGCTACAACCTGCCGTTCAACATGAACACCTTTTACCGGATGTGGGGATGCTCCACCCCGGCAGAGGCACGCGCCATCATCGAGACTCAGCGGCAAGAGGTGCTGGCGGCTATGAAGGAGCAGGGGGTATCCTCCCCCCGGAATCTGGAAGAACAGGCTCTCTGCCTCGTGGGTCGTGATATTTACGAAAGGCTCATCAAGGGCTATACTGAAAAGCAATGGGGGCGCCCGTGTGACCAGTTGCCGGCTTTTATCATCCGCCGTCTCCCTGTGCGCTTTGTGTATGATAACAACTATTTCAATGACTCCTACCAGGGAATTCCCATCGGGGGGTACAACAAGCTTACCGATGCGCTTCTGGCAGGTATTGAGTGTCACACGGGCGAGGATTTCCTGAATCGCCGCGAATACTGGTCTGCATTGGCTGATAAGGTGCTCTATACCGGAGCCATTGATGAGTTCTACGGCTATTGCTACGGCAAGCTGGAGTACCGCACCGTACGCTTCGAGGAGGAGGTGCTGCCTTGCCCGAATCATCAGGGCTGTGCAGTAATCAATTATACTGAGCGCGAGGTTCCCTATACCCGCATTATTGAGCACAAGCATTTTGAGGTGTTTGGCGATGCGTTGGAAGAGAATCCCGTGACGGTGATTTCCCGCGAGTTCTCCACGGAATGGGCAGAGGGTAGTGAGCCGTTTTATCCGGTGAATGATACCAGGAACAATGCCCTTTACCAGCAGTATAAGACTCTCGCTGATGCTGAGCCCGATGTTATTTTCGGCGGCAGACTTGCCGAGTATAAGTACTATGATATGGCTCCCATCATTGAGAAACTTCTCAATAGTTTTGATTGATTAGCTTTTTTTGCTGGAAATCCGATTGAAATTGTGGTATATGCCCAGGCATGAAAAGCTTGTTGCTGAGTATACTGACAATGTCGGCCCTGGCAGCTCAGGGTGGGGTGGAGGCCATGAAGAATCTGCAGAAGCCGGAGGCGGGAAAGGCTGCCGTGCTTTCGTTTGGCGGTGAAGGCGGGCGTGAGTTCCTGCTGGATGGTGTGCCGTTTCAGATTCGTTCGGGCGAGATTCACCCGCAGCGGGTGCCTCGGGAGCATTGGCAGCACCGTATCCGTGCGGCCAAGGCGATGGGACTCAACACGATAGCTTTCTACACTTTCTGGAATGAGCTGGAGCAGGCAGACGGCAGCTGGGATTTCAGCGGGCGCAATGATATAGGGGCCTTCCTCGATCTCTGCCAGCAGGAGGGCATGTGGGTGCTGTTTCGTCCCGGTCCCTATGTCTGCGGCGAGTGGGATCTGGGTGGCCTGCCCACCTATCTGTTGAAGGATGATGTGACACCCCTGCGTTACACCGGCAATAAGCAGTTCATGGAGGCACAGACCCGCTATCTGGAAAAGATGGCAGAGATTGCTATCCCCCGTCTCAGCAAGAATGGCGGCCCTATTCTGATGGTGCAGCTGGAGAATGAATACGGCAGCTACAAGAGCGAGCACGATGAAATGGCCTACATCGAGTGGCTTAAGGATTTCTGGGAGAAGAAGGGGGCTGGCCCGTTCTATCTTTCCGAAGGCAGTGCTCCGCATCACCTGCGTTTTGTGCCGAAGGGTGTGGCGGTGGGGCTCGACCCTGCTGATAATGCCTGGCAGATGCAGACTGCTTTGAAAGTGGCTCCCGGAGTGCCTGTTTTCTCCAGCGAAACATACCCGGGCTGGCTGCGCCACTGGGGGGAGGGGAACTGGTCCCCCAGCCGCAATGCTCTGAATTCGGTGCGCTGGTATATGAAGGACGGTGTGTCATTCAATCTCTTTGTGCTGCATGGGGGCACCAGTTTCGGGCTTACAGCAGGGGCTAATACCAACCCTGATGGCTCCAACTTCCAGCCGGACCTGACCAGTTATGACTATGGCTCTCCCATTGGTGAGAATGGCAACCTGACACGCGAGTATTTCGAGTACCGCGACATCATCGCGGCGGCATTGCCAGAAGGTACCCGGCTTCCTGAGCCAGTCCAGCCCATTGCGATGGAAGTGCCTTCCTTTACTCCTGAAAAAGTCTGCGGATTCGGGGCTCTGGGTCGCAGCGCCGCGGCTAAAGCCAGTTCCAGGATGCCGAGAACCTTTGAAAATGTGGGGCAGAATCAGGGCATAGGCGTGTACAGAACCCGTATACCGGCTGGGCCTGCCGCAACGCTTACCTGCCAGGTTCATGACTACGCTCTGGTGTACTTGGGACAGCAATACATCGGCACGCTCGACCGCCGTCTGAATCAGACTACCCTGGACCTGCCCGCACGCAAGGAAGCAACTGACCTGCATGTAGTGGTGGATACCTTTGGTCATGTGAATTTCTCCAAATTCATGGAGAAGGATCGCAAGGGCATTATCGGCAAGGTGAAACTGGGCGATGAGGAGCTGCAGAACTGGTGGCTGACGCTCATGCCGCTTGATAAGGGAGTCCCCTGCAAGGCGGGTGATGGCAATGGCTGGAAGGGAGCCCTCTACCGCGCTGAGGTGGAATTAACCCATCCCATAGATACCTTCCTTGATATGAAGGAATGGCAGAAAGGCTATGTGTGGGTGAATGGTCACCTGCTGGGGCGCTATTGGAATATCGGTCCTCAGGAGCGTCTCTATTGCCCCGGCGAGTTTCTGAAGCATGGTCGGAATACCATCGAGATTCTTGACCTCTTTATGGAGACGGATACGCCGCCTGCCATTTCCGGCAAGAAGGAGCGCAACATGGAAATTCTCAAAGAGACGAAGAGCCTCAATAATCAATGGTGAGTCGCTGCCGGTGATGCCGAGTGTGAGGATAAAGGCCACTTGCCCTTGCCGGAAAGTGGCTTTTCCCCGGGAGGTCAGACTTCACAGGGAACTCTGGGACAATGAGAATGAACGCATATCCTCAGCAGGAGGTGGAAGCTCTTCTGGGCGATATTCTTCGTGGCTCAGTCCCGTCTGCCTCTGCCGCAGAAATTGCCGGCACCTTTGAGCGTATCCTATACCCGGCCATCATCCCTCGGGAAAAAGAAGGCACGGTTCCGGATTTCAGCATTGCGGTGGTAGATGATGGCATCTTCCATGTTTTTGCGAATAAACGCTGGAGAGCAGGGCAGAATCATCTGCTTATCGCATACTGGAAGCCTCAGGTTTTAAGCTCCCCGACACTACAAGCGGATGCCTGCCGCCTGGTGGAGCATTACTTATACGAGCAGGCGGGGAGCAGGCGTATCGGGTGCTTCGATGCCATCCTGACAGATGGTACACAGATTGCATACTTTTCCCACCACGGCGATACCGTAAGACACACTTCCTCGAAACCTCTGGGCTTGGTTGATATCGGTATGATGATGAGTGCTATTGCCAGCAGTGGTTCAAAAAAGTTGCACCCGGCCAACCTGGTGCAGGATTTCGGCATCACATCAAAGGAGTCATCAGAGACGAAAAGGCTTGTCCGCCTTCTGTACCAGGAACTCATTTCCAACAGCTGTGCAAGAGCTGAGATGCTTTTTTGCAGATGGAAGGAGCAGATGCACTTGACGACTGCTACGGAGAGCAGAAGCCGAGATGTTGTTGAAAAAAGGCGGGCCGATTTATCCCGCATCCTTGGGGAATCGGTTCCGGATGCAGAATCAGAGTTCAGGGCAATCTTTGCTTTGCAGACATGCTATGCCCAGGTTCTTAAAATGATAGCCCGCAAGTGCGGGGCCGCTCTTTCCGGTGAGATGGAGCTTTTTGAATGGAGTCAGGATGAAGCCGTACTGCTGCAACTGAAGAAACTGGGAGAAAGACTCAATCAGTATTCCGTATTTTCTCTGGATGTGGTGTATGAACCGGTGGATATTTTCCAGGATTTGTATATGGGCATCGTGCCCCAATCGGTGCGTCATGCTATGGGCGAGTACTTCACTCCCGGCTGGCTGGCGGACCGTGTGGTTTCAGAAGCGCTGCCGCTGCTGGGTAAAAGCGAGTGGAATGCCATCGACCCGTGTTGTGGCTCGGGCAGTTTCCTGCTCACCCTCATCAGGAAGATTGTGGGTAGCCGTGCAATTCACACGCTGAGCGCAGAGGATGGAAAATCCTTGCAGCAGGCGATACTTTCCCGCGTGCATGGTATGGATATCAATCCCATATCCGTGCTGACAGCCCGGGTCAACTATTACCTGGCTGTGTTCTCATTGGGCCGTATCGAAGCTACAGAGATTCCTGTATACTGCGGAGATTCAACCGCGGGGAACCATGCCGGTTCGTACGATTTGATTGTGGGAAATCCCCCGTGGGTGAAATGGGAGAATCTGCCGCCTGCCTACCGAAGCAAACTGGTGGCTACTTGCCAACACCAGCATATTTTTTGTAACGATGGCTGCATGTATGGCGGGGCTCCTCTGAATCTTTGCACCCTGATTGCCCGGACCACGGCTGCCAACTGGCTCTCCCGGGAGGGAATTCTCGCCTTTCTGATGCCGGATAGCCTGATGTCTCAGAACTCATACGATGAGTTTCGCGATTTCTATGTGAATGAAACGCGGACCGAGCGTCTTTATCTCCAGAAACTGGACCGCTGGATGCCTCCTTTGCGGCCGTTCAAGCTTGGTCACTATGCCGTCAAGCAGGATTTCAATACCTATTACTACGGCTTCAGGAAGCAGGACTACTGCTGCGGGATCAGCGTGGCAGAAATCACGAAGCGGGCTGGTGTGAAAGATGAGAATTTGAGCCGCTGCTCCACTTTTGATGCAGCGCTCCCTTTCCTGAGCTTGAGGCATGGTGCAGCCAGACAGTTTGCACCTGGCTCGACTGCGTTTACCTATGTTTCTGCTTCGCTTGATTTCTCAGTCATCATAGGGGAAAGCGCCTATTTATACCGCACCGGGGTGGAATCTTCCCCCTGCGAGGTATTCAAATTAGAAGGCATCGGTGCATCAGAGAATCCGCACCACTACCGCTTCAGAAACAAAATACTCCGCCACTCGCGTCTCAAAGTGATGAATGCTCCGCCAGAGGGATGGGATTTTCCGGTTGAGTACATTTACCCGATGTTGGAAGGCCCCAGGATAAAGCCTTTTGAGTTTGACTGTGCAGACTCGTTTCATCTGGTTCCCTACATTCAGATAAGGACCAATCGGCCTGTGCCGATGTCGAAACTGGTGAACACACAGCCTGAGATTGCCTCGTATCTGGAGTTGCAGCGCCCCGTTCTTACCCGGCAATCTAAAAAGAGCCAGGCTATGCACCAGGGAATGGCATTTTACTCCTTATCCAAAATCGGGCCATACACCTTTGCCCCGGTGATGGTGGCAGCGCGCGATAATACCAGCTTCTGCGCGGCGGTGGTGAGGCCTGTGCTCACGCCATGGGGAGAGAGGAAACAGACTATCTGTGTGAAGCACACCATCATCATCAGCCAGGATAAGGACAAGCGGTTCATCACGGAAGATGAGGCTCACTATATCAATGGAGTGCTCAATAGCAGCATTGTGGTGCGATACATTCACAGTACCTTCAAGACCAATGGATTCAGTTTGAATAAATCCCACCTCTTCCTGCCGAAATTCCAGCCGGAGGACTCCTTGTTCACGGCGATAGCGGATTTATCCCGCGAGGCGACGCTTCACCCGGAGAAACGCACCGGTGCGGCCGATGCGCTCACCACGGCGTATCTGGCGCTTTGCCGGAGCCTGAAGGGGTGAGTAATTCAGGCGGGGAGTCCCTTGCTCCGCTTCTCCTCGCGAATCTGGTGCAGCCCGGCTTGCACCAGCCGCAGGGCAACGGCCCAGGCGATGATACCCAGGACCAGGAATCTCAACAGACCGAATTCCGCCAGCCAATGGGTGTTCCAGGCGAGGTGAAGGGCCACCGGTATGACAGCGATGCGCAGAAATCGGATATCGGCAAAGGCAGCCCAGTCAATACCGGTGGCGTTGTAATCCCGCCTTCCTTCTGAGATGCGGAGGTGCAGGACAAGCCAATAGGCACCAGCAGTAATAGACGTCCACACGATATGGCCGAAGGGGGTGATGAGAGCGCGGACCTGCATGACCGTATCGGGGTCGAATGCCTGGGCACTCCGGGCAATGGCCTGCCCCTGCGCCGGGTTGATGGTGCTGACCACTTCAGCCGCTGCTGTGCTGGAAATGAAACGGGTCAGTTCTGTAAACGTATAGCCGGCACTTTCAAAAGCTGCAAATCCTGCACCCACGCCGGCACCCAGCAGCAAACCGGTCAGGATGCGGCCATTGCGCCGGCGGTCGGCAATGATGACCACGGCGAGCAGCTTGGCCGGTTCCTCGATGGGGCCGGCAATCCAGGAAAGAACCGCCGGGCTGAACTCAATGAGTACCAGGGCGAATATAAGCGCCATCAAGCCGCCATACAGCATAGCTTTCATCAGCTCCATAAATGGAACTTCACGCCTCACATTCAGCTCGAAGAACAGTACGGCTACGCAGAAGGGAATGGCAAAATTGCCCACAAACATGAGGCCCGGCACCAGATTGGGATTCTGGAAGGTGTTGCATGCCCAGTTGAAGCCAAAATAGAGCAGGATGCAGCCCAGGAGCATGCGGGCAAATATCCAGGGGCTGGGCCATGTGCCGCTGACAGCATGCAGGGGCGGGGTTGTGCCGGGAGTTCCGCAGCAGAATGTCTCGAGTAGTTCCTCACGGGAATGGCGCCGGAAGACATCTGCAAAGAACTTCCAGAGCGAGAATCCCCCCAGCCCCTTCAGTCCCGTAAAATCATCCAGGGCATTGCCCTCATGGCTGTTCAGAAGCTCATCAATATGGCATGTAGCGCCGCTGACTGTTTCTTTTACCAGGTCATCTGCCGCTATCAGCTCTCGTTGCAGCATTTCTCGCAACTCTTTTACAGTATAGGGGCCTTCCAGCTCTCCCTGGGGGAGCTGGAGATAATACTGCATCTGCATGCTGCCTGGCATGCGGGCATGGTACTCCCGGTGCACCGCAGTGTCAAGGCTTAACTTCGGCCGGGATTTCTGCCCCCCCATACGAACCAGCCCGCTTATGCAGCGGGCTGGTAGAGGTGAATGGGTCACGATTCCTTCTTCTTACGGGGGGCTCGTCTGGTTGGTTTGGGCTTGTCTTCCTCGAAGGCGATATCGCTGGTGCCTTCGGGGCGCACGGCCCGGCTCATGCAGCCTGCTGCCAGCTCGCCGCGCAGAATGGCTTCGGCAATAGGGTCTTCCAGCAGCCGCTCAATGGCGCGGCGCATGGGGCGGGCTCCGTACTGTGGGTCGTAGCCCTTGTCGACCAGCATGCTGATGACATCCTGCGACAGGGTGAGGGTAATCTGCTTATCAGCGAGACGGCGGATGAGTTTGCGGGCCTCCAGCTCCACAATCTTTTCCAAATCCGGGCGATTGAGCATGCGGAAGACAATCAGCTCGTCAAAACGGTTGATGAATTCCGGGCGGAAATGATTTCTGGCAGCCTCGGTAATTTTTTCCTTCATGCTTTCGTAATCATCTTCCTGGCTGGTCATGGTGCCGAAGCCCATGGTGCCTTTCTGACTGGCCAGACTGGCACCCACGTTGGAGGTGAGGATGATAATGGTGTTGCTGAAGTTGACCTTGCGTCCCATCGAATCGGTCAGGCTGCCTTCCTCCAGTACCTGCAGCAGCAGGTTCATGACATCCGGATGGGCCTTTTCCACTTCATCGAAGAGGATGACAGCGTATGGTCGGCGGCGGATGCGCTCGGTCAGCTGCCCACCTTCATCGTGTCCCACGTAGCCGGGGGGCGAGCCAATGAGGCGACTGGTGCTGAACTTCTCCATGTATTCGCTCATGTCTACCTGGATGAGCGCTTCTGCGGTGCCGAACATGATTTCAGCCAGATTGCGGGCCAGGTAGGTCTTGCCCACACCGGTGGGGCCCATGAACAGGAAGGAGCCAATCGGCCGGCGCGGGTCCTTGATATCGGCCCGGCTGCGGCGAAGCGCGCGGGAGATGGCCGAGCAGGCAATATCCTGGCCGATGACCTTGCTCTTGAGCTCTTCCTCCATGCGGAGCAGTTTTTCGGTTTCCTTTTCCTCCATGCGGGCCAGGGGGATTCCGGTCCACTTGGAGACGACCGCCATGATGTCATCTTCGGTCACTTCCAGATAGTTGGAGTCGATTTCGCTCTTCCACTCAGCCACGGAGCTGCCGATGCTTTCTTGAATGCCCTTGATCGTATCGCGCAATTTGGCGGCTTTTTCGAAATCCTGCTTACCTACGGCTTCAGCCTTGGCGGCTTCCAGGGTACGCAGGTTTTCCTCTTCCTTCTTGATACTGGCCGGGCGGGTCATGATGGCGACCCGCAGGCGGGAGCCTGCTTCATCCATGAGGTCGATGGCCTTGTCGGGCAGGAAGCGGCCGGTCAGGTAGCGTTTGGAGAGCGAGGCGGCGCACTCCAGGGCTTTTTCAGTATAGTGCACATGGTGGTGCTTTTCGTACTGCGGAGCAATGCCTTTGAGAATGAGCACGGTATCCTCCACGCTCGGTTCATTGACCTGGACCTGCTGGAAGCGGCGCTCGAAGGCAGCATCTTTTTCGATGTGTTTGCGGTATTCGTTGAGCGTGGTTGCACCGATAGCCTGCATTTCGCCGCGAGAGAGTGCGGGTTTGATGATGTTGGAAGCATCCATGGTCCCCTCGGCCGAGCCAGCACCGATGAGGGTATGGATCTCATCGATGAAGAGGATGATATTCTTCTCCTTGCGGATTTCATCCATGACGGCCTTGAGCCGTTCCTCAAACTGACCACGATATTTGGTGCCTGCCACCATGAGCGCCATATCCAGCGAGATGATTCGCTTGCCAAGCAGGAACTCAGGCACATCGCCGGCTGCAATCTGCTGCGCCAGCCCTTCGACAATGGCGGTCTTGCCCACACCGGCCTCGCCCAGCAGCACCGGATTGTTCTTTGTGCGGCGGCAGAGAATCTGGATGACCCGCTCCAGCTCAGCCCGGCGGCCGATGACGGGGTCCATCTCTCCCGCTGCGGCCCTTGCAGTCAGGTCGCGTCCGAAGGCGCTCAGCGCTGGTGTGTTGCTGCGGTTGTTGTAGGCGGCGGTATTATTGCCTGCGGTGTGGTGGTGCAGGAAGGCATTGCTGTCTTCTTCCTCCTCTTCATCGCGGCGTGGCCGCTGCGGGCCGTCCATCGGCGTTTCTCCCGGGCCGGGGGGCTGCGAATCCATGCCAAATCCCGGGTTGATTTCCTCCATGACTCCTCGGCGTGCAGAATCATAGCTCAGGCCGCAGGAGACCAGACTATGCCAGGCCAGTCCATCTTCGTCCTTGAGCATGGCAAGCAGGAGGTGCTCGGTACCCACGTAGGTGTGGCGGAGCTTCTTGGCTTCTTCGCCAGCCTGGATGAGCATGCGGCGCACCCGTGGGGTGTGGGGCAGGGAACCATCGCTTCCGGCAGAGCCGGGCACGATGCTTTGTTCGATTTTGAGCGTGAGGTCGGCTATATCGACTCCGGCATTTTCCATGACGCTGATGGCGACACCCTGACCGAGTTTGAGCAGACCGAGCAGAACATGCTCGGCTCCGATATAGTTGTGGTGGAAGCGGTCGGCTTCGCGGCGGGCGATGTTGAGCACCTGCTGTGCTCTGGGTGTGAAGTTGTTGTTCATGCGAGGGTATCTGAGAACTGGTGAGGGTGGTTGTTAAGGAAAAGTCTGGCGGCTGCGGCGCGCCTGATGCAGAGCAGGGGGTCGCCCTTTTCTTCGGCCTGGGCGGTGAGGGTCGCTTGTTCCAGGCAGAAGTGGTTGAGGGCGATGAGCATATCCCGCTCGTTCTCCTGCCAGCGGATGATGCCCTGGAGGGTACCCAGCCGCAGCAGGGAGACAGCATCGCGCAGTTCTTTGATGCTGAGTCTGCGGCAGTTGGTCAGCAACCCGTAGGCGCGGCTGATGGCATCGTGCAGGTAGAGTCCCGGGTCAGCCTGGAGTTTGTCGCGCACCTGTTGTTCGCGCCGCACAATGTGTGAAATGACATGCAGGAAGCTATCCTTGAGTTCATCGGTGCTTTCTTCCGGGCCGGGAATGGAGAAGAGCACGTACAGGTGCCCGGTGTCATCCTGTGAATCGGAAAAATACGGCGAGATACTCACGTGCAGCTTTTCCAGGGCCTTGGTAACCTGGTTCATCATGTTGGCGCAGGTCAGGCCGGGCAGGTGCAGCAGACAATAGAGTTGCAGTGCGTCTCCCGCTTCAGAGGGGATGCTGGTCAGGTAGCCATGCTGCCCCTGGTAGGCAAACTTGAGCTCCTGCTGCAGGAGGCTGTCGAGCTGGAACAGGGCATCCAGCCCGCTATCGAAGTCGAGGCCGTTCTGGAAGTGGTGCACCACCAGGTGCTCCTCCTCATTCACCATGAAGACGAGGGGCCTGCTTCTGGGGATGAGGACGTAGCAGCCGTCCTGGCGGGCGGCCATGCACGGAGTGAGCTGCTTGCGGGTGAGCAGGGCGCGGCGTTCACCATAGCTCAGGCTGGTCATTTCTGCCGTGAAGGCGCTTTTGAACCCGCGGATGTTCTTGATGGCCGGTATCACTTTGTCTGCCACCTCCGCTCGCGATTCCGCTGTGCTCCAGCCCGGGAAGGGATGGCCGGGCAGATTGCGCACCATGCGCACAATGCTGCCCACCACGACTCCACCCGTGGTGTTGCGGTCTGGTTCCCACATAGGGGGCGTGTTGAGTATGGCTTCAACCTTCATTCCTGGCACGTGGGGATAGGGCGTTTATCTGGTCGCGGAGCCGGGCTGCGCGTTCGTAATCCTCGCGGGCAACGGCCTGCTGGAGTTCTTGCTGGAGGCGGGCAAGGAGCACCGGGGTGGATTCTTCCTTCTCCTCCTGCTCGGGTTCTGCTGTGGGGTCGAGCTCCCGGGCAAAGACGCTGTAGCAATCCGGGCAGCCGAGGTGGCCGGTGCGTCGGTAGTCCTCGATGCCGAACCCGCAGACCGGGCAGCTCTCCAGGTTTTCCAGTTGCTTGCCTGCTGGCTGAGTGTGCTCACCCTGGGTGAGCTCCCGCACGAGCTTATCCACCCTGTTCTTGAATTCTTCAGGGAAGAATTTTTCCGCAAAGGTCAGCGATTGCGGGTCGAACAGCCCCTTCGCGCGGGCGCACGCCTCGCAGAGGGCAAGCTCTGAAACTTGCCCGTTGACTATCTGCGTCAGAAACATCGACGCGCGCTTGCCGCATATCTGGCACTTTTTCACACCCACAGCGTACACTTAACTGCGGCAATTTTCCAGCAATCTGCGTGTCTTTCTGTGTCAGCACTTGTCCCTTATCCCCAAATGCAGAGTTGACGCAGCCTGCGCAGCGTGGTAAATTCGCGCGGTGTTATGAGTGAGCCCACCCAGCAGAATATTCATCTGATGAGTGATATCCTTGCCAGCCAGGTGGCTGCCGGGGAGGTGGTGGAGCGGCCTGCTTCCGTTGTTAAGGAGCTGGTGGAAAACAGCATCGATGCCAAGGCAAGCTGCGTGCGCGTTGAAATCCGCCGCGGGGGTGTCTCGCTTATCAAGGTGACGGATAATGGCTGCGGCATGAGCAAGGCTGATGCCGCTCTCTGTCTCCAGCGCCATGCCACCAGCAAGCTCGTGCAGGTGGAGGATTTATTTGCCATTCGCCAGCTGGGGTTCCGCGGTGAAGCGTTGCCGAGCATTGCTTCTGTCTCCCACCTGAGCCTCACCACCCGGCGCCCCGATGATGTGGAGGGCTGGACCCTCAGTAGCGAAGGTGGTGTGGAGACCCCCATGATGAATGCCGGCTGCGCTCCGGGTACGGAAATCAGCGTGAGCAATTTATTCTTTAATACTCCGGTGCGCCGGAAATTCCTGAAGAGCGATGAGACCGAAACCGGCCATGTCGAGCACCAGGTGCGTCTGCACGCCCTGGCATTTCCGGAGGTTCGCTTCATCTTTGTGCGCGATGGTCAGCAGATTTTCGATGTGCCTGCTACGCATGACATGCGGCAGCGTATTGCCGATTTTGTGGGGCGCGAAACTGCAGCGGCCCTCATGCGGGTGCGCCCGACTGAGGCTCCCGGGGTGCGGGTGAGTGGGTATCTGATGCCTATTTCCGCTGCCAGGCGCAACCGGCGCATGCAGTATGTTTTCCTGAACGGTCGCCCGATTGAGGACCAGATTATCAACCGGGCGGTGCGCGATGGCTATGGCGGTTTCCCACCTGGGTTGCACCCGGCCCTGTTCCTGTATCTCGAGGTGGAGCCTGCGCTGGTGGATGTGAATGTGCATCCGGCCAAGCGCGAGGTGCGATTCCGCCGCCCGGCAGAGGTAACGCTTGCGGTGATGGATGCCGTGGCCGCCACGCTGGCGGCTCACGCCCGCGGTGAAGCCGATACCCCGGCTGAGTCTCCGAAATCAGCCTTGCCTGCCTTTGAACCCAGGGAACAGGAGCTGAAGAGCCCCTCGCACCGGGAGTCTCCTGCACCAGTCTCTGCACCCACGCCTGCCCAACGCCCGGCGCTGGTGCTCAAACCCCTGGTGACACCCCGCCAGCAGGAGTTGGAACTACCGCCAGCGCCTCCTGCACCAGCGCCGCAGCCCCTTCCTGAGCCCCAGCCGCCGCTGCCCAACTTCCGGCACATCGGCACCCTGCACAACCAGTACGCTATCTTTGAGAACAAGGAGGGCATGGTGCTCATGGCACCACGGGCAGCGCGCGAGCGCATCATCTTCGAACGCCTGCAAACCAGCAACCGGTATCCGCTGGTTTCCCAGCAGCTGCTCGTGCCGGAACTACTCGAACTCGATACCCGCGATATGGGGATAGCGCTGGAGGTGAAACCCCAGCTGGAGCAGGCAGGGTTCCAGCTTTCTCCCTTCGGGCGCAACACCCTTAGAATCGAGGCGGTCCCCGCCATTCTCCCCCTCCGCAAAGTGGGTGATTTTGTGCAGGAACTGCTGCGAGTATTCACAAGCGGAGAGGTGCGTCTGAACCGCGCCCGCAGTCCGTTTGAGCCCTTTGCTCGGCAGCTTGCCCGCCAGTATGCCCAGCAAGAGGATGTGGCAGAATATCTGCGCAATCCCTTGCCCCTGCTGGCTGCCCTGCTGGAGTGTGAAATACCCTATTGCAGCCCCGGCGGCAAGAGTACCCTGCTGCCTTTCCCCATGAGCGAGCTTAACCGCCGCTTCCAGTCGTGAGGAAATGAACCCACACGCAAACGTGCAACCTATGTAGTTGGACTCACGTATGATTCTTGTGCAGCTGCTCCTCCGCTCATGCTTGAGCCGTATTTCAATTATAGCTCCATGGTGTCATACCAGGCAGCACTTGATTTGAAATCATACCGATACCCGGATACTGCACAGGATGATGCTGAATCCTGTTGTCGTTTTCGAAATCTCGAAATGCGGGAATCTTGTCTTGCTTTTTGAGATAAAGGGAGTATAATGCCCGGGCGAATACTGCATGAAGAAGATGCTCTACATTGCCGGGCTTGCTCTGGCGCTGGGTCAGCTGACCACGGCGCAGGAGGAGGTGTTGCTCGTGGATGAGCAGCCTGCTTCAGGAGAGGAGACCGATTCCCGGCAGATGTGGCAGGACTTCCTGCAGACCTCATCGGAGATGTGGTTCCTTTTGTCGGGTATCGGCTCACAGGAGGATGCCGATAAGGCCGCATCAAGGTTCAGGGAGCTGGTGCAAACTACCTATGAGCTGGATAACAAGCTCAGCTCCATGCCTCTGATTTCTCCCGATGCAGAATGTGTGGGCATGATGGATGGGGTGCAGATGCGAATCCTCGAAACGCTGGATGAGATGCACGTGGAGTTTGTGAGCCTCTGCCGCGCGAATTGCTACGGGTCGGAGGTGCTCCGTGAGGCGTTCCGCGAGGCGGTGCGCATGGGCATGTTTGCCGAGGAAGACCTGGCGCTGATGAAACAGCCCGGAGCTCCGTTGACTGATGTGGAGTCCCAGGCTGAGATTGTCCGCATTTTGCGCTTGCAGGGGCCGGACCGCGCTGTACTGGAGCTGCTGCTCACGGTGCGCGATGAGAAGACCGCTTCCAATGCGGTGGTGGCGCTTATGCACCTTTCCCAGGATTTTGCCGCCCTCCAGCCTGCGCAGCTGCGCATCAATCGCGATTTTTCACCAACGATGGCGGGGACGGCTCATGAGGCTATGGCAGCCATTGAGCCAGTGCTCTGGGCTATCCGGAGTGAGATTGTCCGCATCGCCGCGCTGCCTGGGTATGAGGCCGAAACCTATGATTCTTTTTCGGATGCGCTTGACCGCGTGTTCGAAGGACTGGAGAGCACACACTGCGTGTTGTTCAATTCGGTGTTCGATGCTTCCTTCCGTGCCGACCTGGAGTCCGCGCTCCAGGAAAACAACCTTTCATCACAATAAACAAACATTTACCGCATGCCTGTTTCTGATTACCTCGTGACCATTGGTCTGGAAGTTCACTGCCAGATTAAGACCGAAACCAAGATGTTCTGCTCCTGCAAGGCCGGGTTCGGCTATGAACCCAACACGAACGTGTGCCCCACCTGCCTGGGTATGCCGGGCGCGCTGCCTGTGCTGAACAAATATGCCATTGAGCGCACGATTCTGACAGGCATGATGCTGGGCTGCACCACGCCACCTGTTTCCAAGTGGGACCGCAAGAACTACTTCTACGCCGATATGCCCAAAAACTACCAGACGAGCCAGCTGGACCTGCCGCTCTGCATCGGTGGTGAGGTACCGCTGTATGCCTGGGCCTACCCGGCAGATTGCAAGGTGAAGGCCGATGGCCCGGTGGTGCGCACGGTGAAGCTGGACCACATCCATCTGGAGGAGGATGCGGCCAAGCTCACCCACTACAGCGGCTATTCCGTGGTGGACTACAACCGCGGCGGCACTCCCCTCATGGAGATTGTTTCGGCTCCCGACCTGACCAGCCCGGAGGAAACCTACGCCTACCTGAAGAGCCTGCAGCAGATGATGATCTGTGCCGGTATCTCCGATGCCGATATGGAGAAGGGGCAGATGCGCTGCGATGTGAACGTCTCGCTGCGTCCGAAGGGGCAGAAGGAACTGAGGGCCAAGATTGAGATGAAGAACATCAACTCCATGTCTGCCGCCCGGCGCGCACTTATTTACGAGATTCACCGCCAGGCTGAGGAGTTGGATATGGGGATTGCCCAGGTGCAGTCCACCCGCCGCTGGGATGATACCCTGGGCGAAAGCATCGTGATGCGCACCAAGGAGAATGCCCACGACTACCGCTACCACACCTGCCCGGACCTCATCCCGGTGCAGACCGCTCCGCTGGTGGAGAAGGTGAAGCACGAGCTGCCCGAGCTGCCGGACGCTCTGCATGCCCGCTTGCAGAGTGCCTACGGGCTGCCGGTGGCCGATGCCAACACCCTGGTAGGCGATTTCAAGCTCTGCCGCTATTTCGAGGAAGCCGCCGCCGGCAGCAAGTTCCCCCGCAAGGTGGCCAACTGGGTCATCAACAACCTGACTGCCGTGCTGACGGAGAAGGAGCTGAACATCGAAACCTGCCCGCTGGCTCCCAAGGCACTGGCCGGGCTGGTGGATATCATCGAGGATGGCCTCGTTTCCAACAACCAGGCGCGCGAGGTGCTCGAAAAGATGTGGGAAACCGGCATGAGTGCCGCTGCGGCTGCCGATGCCATGGGTTTCAAGAAGACGGATACCAATGCGCTGGATGCCGTGGTGGCTCAGGTGCTGGAGGAAAACCCGGATATGGTGGCTATCGTGAAGGGTGGCAACATGAAGCTCATCAACGCCCTCACCGGTAAGGTGATGAAAGTGAGCAACCCGAAGCCCAACCCCAAGATGGTGACCGAAATCATCCTCGCGAAGCTTGGTCTGTAAATCAGCCGTTATTGCTCCCGCAAAGGTAAATGGGGAACCTCTAGTAGCTCGCAACTGCTCGCCCCAATCCCATCCCTCATGCGCCAGCGTGAGGGATTTCATACATGCCTGCTGCGGTATGAAAGCGGCACGTTGTGCCGCATGCTCAGGAGCTGCGCACCTGAGGGCCAAATTCCGATTTGTCGGGCAGAGGGGCTTATTCCAAAATGTTGCTGAAATTACAAAATCGTTGGGGTACTTGTGGGAATTTATAACCGCAGAAGAAGCAGAATCTTCTTTTCAGGCTCCGCTCTATATGGTAGACTCTCGAGCAGATATGAGCAAGCTTGCAGAAGTGATGAAGTCCTCCTTGCTGGCGGGGGTGAGTGTGGGTATCGCGGGGTTCGGGTATCTTGCCTCGCGCGATGCCGGGGCGGGATTCATCGTCACGCGCGAGCTGATGGGCAGCGTGCTGTTCTCCTTTGCCTTGCTGGCTGTCGTGAATTACAAAATGATGCTCTACACCGGCACGGCCGGTTTTGTGAAGAAGGGGGAGCTGGGGCGCCTGGCCCTCATCCTCCTGGGAAATATCATCGGCTGCCTGCTGGTGGCGCTCATGGCGCGCCTTTCGCCCATGCCGTTGCAACAGACGGCTCAGGGGGTTCTGGAACTCCGGCTTTCTTCCGGTGCGCTCAATGGCGGCATCCTCTCCATTGGCTGCGGGTTCATCATGACCACGGCGGTTACCTTTGCCCGGAAAGGGAATAACCTGCCTCTCATGATTGGTGTGCCGCTGTTCATCATGTGCGGCTTTCCGCACTGCGTGGCAGATGCGTTCTACTATCTTGCGGCTCCTCTTGCGTTCTGGCAGGCTCACCTGGGCGAAATCATGGTGTTTTATGCTTCCATTGTTATCGGCAATTTTGTGGGGTGCAATTTCTACCGTTTAATCATGGGCTCCAATCCGGAGTAAGGCATGTATCTGCTGTTCGATTGCAACAACTTCTTTGCCAGTTGTGAGCAGGTTTTCCGCCCGGACTGGCGGCGGCGCCCGCTGGTGGTGCTGTCGAATAATGATGGCTGTGTTATTTCCCGTAGTGCGGAGGCCAAGGCAGCGGGAATTGCCATGGGTGAGCCTTATTTCAAGTGCAAGGAGAGGCTGGAGCGCATGAACGCTGTGGTCTGTTCGGCGAATTTTCCCTTGTACAGCGACCTCTCTGACCGCTTTATTTCCATTCTGGAGCAGGAACTGCCCGAGGTGCAGCAATACAGCATCGATGAGGCTTTTGCCGTGGTGGCTCCCGGCGTGGACTGGGAAGCCGAGGCCCGCCGGCTGCGCAGCATGATTCGCCGCTGGACTGGTATCACGGTGAGTGTGGGGCTGGCTCCCACGCGCACGCTTTGCAAGCTGGCCAATGAAACCGCCAAACACAACCCTCAGATGCGCGGGGTACTGGCGCTCCTCGCTCCGGCAGATTGGGCGATGCTTCTGCAGCAGACTCCTGTGGGCGATATCTGGGGTGTGGGGCGCCGCCTGCTGCCACGCATGCACGCGTTGGGTATCCGCACTGCTGCCGGACTGGCTGCGGCAGATAAGACCTGGCTGCGCAAGCAGTTTGGTGTGCATGGTGAGCGTATGGCTCTGGAACTCAATGGTATACCTTGTATTGATGAGGAGCCGGCAGAGCCTCGCTCGCAGATTATGGTATCGCGCTCGTTGAAGGAGGCGGTGCCGGAGCTGCCCCGCTTGCGCGAAATCCTCTGCCTCTTTGTGGAAAAGGCCGGGCGTATCCTGCGCCAGGAGGAGATGATGGCTTCCGAGGTGCATGTCGTGCTGCGCACCTCGCGCTATGAAGTCGATGCCGGGAAGCTTTATGCAAACTACAGCTCAACCACCCTGGGGCACCACAGCGATGACAATCGCGAATTTGCTGGTGCCGCCACCCGGCTGCTGGAGCAGATTTACCGCCCCGGCTATCCCTATCGCAAGCTGGGTGTCCTGTTGACCGGTCTGATGCCCCGGGATTGTGTGCAACCGACCTTTGATTGCCCGGATTCTGCGCCGAGTCCGCTCATGGAGGTGCTGGATAAGCTGCAGCGGGCAGGGCACGATGTGCATTTTGCCAACCGCGTGGCTACTGCTCCCTGGAAACGCGAGTTCACCTCGCGTTGCTACACCACCAGTTGGGATGATTTGCCTGAAGCTCATTGAGCCTCCTCTGCCTGAGCCTCGGGCGCTTCCTGAAAAAAGCCCGGCTTGCTTGCGCAACCGGGCTTTGAATCATTCGGGAAAAATTGTGGACTGTGTTTTTATTCTTCCGTTTCTTCCGGGAGGTTCTTGTGCAGGAAATCGAGCAGGTAATCAGGAGTGAGCAGCTCACTGGTCACAACAGGTTCCTTATCCGGCAGATACAGGGCGTTCACCGGCACCGAACTGCGCTTCAGCCGGCGCATCTCGGCATCAATCTTCTCGTTCGGGGCGGTCTTATCGGCGCGCATCAGCACCACATCACCCTCTTGCATGGCCGCATATACCTCATCGGTGTAGGCCACTTTCTTGTTCATCTGGCAGGTGGCGCACCACTTGGCCGTGAAGTCCACGTACACCGGGGTCCCTTCTTCCAGCGCCTCCTTCATCGCCTCCGGGCTCCATTCGACCCACTCAACGTGGTTCTCATCGGGCGAATATGGGCGGGCTCCCCAGAAACCGGCAGCCGCCAGCAGCAGCGCTGCGGCAAATCCGATGATACGCGTGCGAAGCGGGCGGAAGGGCAGGCACCAGCGACCGTAAACCCAGAAGGCAGAGCAGAACACCACCAGGGCCATGTAGACCCACATGGTTGCGGTGCTTTCTGCTGCGGGCCAGAAGGCCAGGTATACGTAGAGCATCCAGGCAGCAGCTGCAAAGAGCAGGAAGGAGAGCCCCTGCTTGAGTGATTCCATCCACTCTCCCGGCTGGGGCAGCAGACGCACCAGACTGGGGAACATACCCAGCACGATGTAGGGGAAGGAAAGCCCGAGTGCCATGAAGGTGAGTGCTACGCTCATCCACACTCCCGGCAGAGCCATGGCGGCCGGCATGGCTGCGCCCAGGAAGGGCGCGCTGCACGGCGTGGCAACCACGGTCACGAAGAAGCCTTGGAAGAAGGACCCCGCCAGACCTTCCTTGCTCTGCACTTGCTGACCCGCACCGGTGATGCCGGCTCCGATTTCAAAGACCCCGTACATGCTCATGGCCAGCACCAGCAGCAGCAGCATGATGCCATACACAATCCAGGGATTCTGCATCCACTCTGCCCAGCTGCGTGTGTCAGAGCCTGCGTCATTCCAGAGGATGGTGAACCACTCCGACCACGGGGCGCTCGCCATCGTGCTCAGGTTTGAGAAGATAATCATGAGCAGAGAGATAATCCAGAAAGAAACCAGAACCCCCAGCACAAAGGTGAGTGAATGTACCAGCACCTTGCGGCGGCTGCCGCCTCCCATCTGCACAAAGCTCATGACCTTCAGCCCGATGACCGGGAATACGCAGGGCATGAGGTTCAGGATGAGTCCGCCAATGAAAAGTGAAAGACAGAGTGCGGCGAGGCCATCGGGAATCCCGGCTTGTTTTGCCGCAACCGGGGCGGCATTCAGTCCGGTGCTCACCGTGTAGTGCTTGCCGCCATAGACGAGCATGCCTTCGAGTCTGGCAAGCGGTTTACCGACTTGCGCAGCATCCTGCACCGGGTACATGGTGTCGCTGTTGTCGTTGCGAGTGAGGGCAAGTGTGTAGCTGCCATCATCATTGTCTGTGAGGGTCTGTGCGGCGGTGGGGGAAATGCTGTTATCGCGGGAGAAGAAATAGGCCGATTCCAGTCCGGGTTCTGCCGTGAATCGCAGACTCACCGAGTTACCGTCCTGAGTGGCGGTGACGCCGGTGGGAGTGTCGCCCAGCGTTTCCACATTCTTCTCCTCATTTGCCCATGCCGGGTTCAGCGCACCGTCGCCGCGCAAGAGCTCAACGCTGACTGTCTGAGATTCCGGTGGATTGCAGCCTTCATCGGAGCAGGTCTGGGCGCTCGCGGTCATGGTGAAGATTGCTTTTTCCGGAGCATCTGCGGTGGGGGTTATCTCCCACACCACAGTTGCATTTTCATAAGTGTATGCCACACCCAGCACTCCTTCGTGTCTGTGCGGTGGCTGCCAGTATGGCCCTTTCACCTCGAAGCCTGCCGGGGCTGTCAGCTCGGCGCTCATGGCCTCGCCCACGGTGCCGGGGTTTTTCCAGTAGGCATGCCAGGGAGCGGTGAAACTGGCCTTCATCGCCAGATAGAATGGCTTGCCAGGCTGGTAATTCTGCACGCTGGGAGCCTGCGTTACACTCATCGTGGCAGGTGCGTCAAACCCCATCATCCCATCGAACTGGGCATAGCAAAGCTCGCAGCAGAGGAGAACGGTGGTTGCAAGTGTGCGTAAAATGTTCATGCGTTCATTGTAGCACAGCTGTCCTTTCGCTGCAAGCAGCAATTAGTACCATGTGTCTTTCTGCACAGTTTTGTAAGTAATAGTATCATTAACAACCTTTTTTGAAGAATTCCCCTCAGCTCGCAAATGGGGGCTTTGGTGGGGACGCTTGCCCGTGGCCGGGCAAATCGAAATTGACTTGCAAAGCAGGCATCGAAATTACCGCCGGAACGGAGGTAGAGTTTCAACCATGCAGCCATAGGCAGCGGCACTCAAACTTTGCTGCAGCCTGAAAGGCGGGCTGCAATTCCGACGGTCTGGCAAGGCTGATTTCGATGGCTCGCAAGAGTCGATTCCGATCTGCGACAGCGGAATTCCGACTGAGTGTACCAGCCCACGCTCCCCTCCAAGTGCCAATTGTCCGAGTGCCGGACTCAAACGTTGGGACACGTGTGGTTCTTCTGGAACACATGCAGAGCGGCTCAGTCGTCTGCCAGCAAATCGCGCATGGAGGAGAAGAAATCGGCGCATTCTTCCTCAGAGGCAGGGGATTTCATGAGCTTGTCGTAATCCACGAACTCGTACATGTGCCTGGGTATCTCGTGAATGAAGCTGGAGGGCTGGCAGCGCTCTTCGTGTCCGTAGCGGCTGCGCTTGGCGCAGTAGGTCATGGTCAGGCGTTCGCGGGCGCGGGTGATGCCCACGTAGAACAGGCGGCGTTCTTCATCCATGCTCCCTTCATCCACCGAGCGGGTGTGGGGCAGCAGTCCTTCTTCCACGCCTACGATGTAGACCTGCGGGAACTCCAGCCCCTTGGCGGCGTGCATGGTGATGAGGCACACGCCGCTCTTGCTTTCGATATCGTCCTCATCGCGGCTGTCATCCAGGCAGATGCCGGCCAGAAAATCGGTGAGTTTGTGTCCGGGCAGCCAGAATTGGCGCAGCGCGACCTTGATGTCGTCGATAGCGGCCTGGCGGCGCATCTTTTCCTCTTCGGTCTTGCAGTTTTTGGCGATATATTCCTCGTAGCCGGTTTCATTCAGGAAGTCCTGGAGGATATCGACAAAGGGACGTTCGCTGGAGGCGAATTCGCTGCCGTAGCGCGTGACCATTTCGGTGAAGGCTTCGATACTGTTCTGCGAGCGTGTGGAGCATTCGGAGAGGAAGGAGATATCCACCAGGGTGGCCCAGAGGCTCTTCTTGTTGTCGCGGCTCCAGTCGATGGCGAAGGAGGCGGTGGTGGCCGAGATACCGCGGGGCGGCGTGTTCAGCACTCGCAGCAGGTGCAGGTCGGCATCCGGGTTATCCATCATCTGCAGGTAGCTGAGCAGGTCTTTCACCTCCCGGCGGTCAAAGAAGCTCTTGGTGCCGACCATGCGGTAGGGAATGTGGCGTTCGCGCATGGCCATTTCCAACGCCCGGCTCTGCGCATTGGCGCGGAACAGGATGGCAAAGGCCTCCCATGGCAGACTCTGCCGCGCGCGGAACTGCTCAATCTCATCGGCGATGAATTCGGCTTCTTCCTGCGAGCCCGGCATGGCCATGAGTCGTACCGGAAACTCTCCGTTCTTATTGGTGCGTAGCGTTTTCTCGCGCCGCCCTGCGTTGTGGCGGATGAGTTCGTTGGCGCAGTCGAGCACCTGCCGGGTGCAGCGGTAGTTCTCCTCCAGCTTGATGACGGTGGGATTCGGGAAGAAGCTTTCAAAATCCAGGATGTTGGAAATCTGCGCCCCGCGCCAGCCGTAGATGGACTGGTCATCGTCGCCCACTACGCAGACATTGTGTTCCGGTCCCACCAGCTGGCGCAGCAGGCTCATCTGCAGCGAGTTGGTGTCCTGGAACTCATCGACCGTGATGTAGGAGAAGCGCTTGTTCCATTTCTCGTGGATGGTAGGGTAGCAGCGCAGCAGCCGCTCAGTCAGGATGAGCAGGTCATCGAAGTCCACCGCATTCTGCGCTTTCAGCTCGCGCATGTATGCCTTCGCTACTGCGGCTATGAGGGTATCCTCGATGTGCTCGATTTCCAGTCCATTGTTTCGCACCCGCGACATTTCGGCCAGCACCTGCGCCGGCTCCAGCTTTTCCCGCCGCGCGCCGTATTCCATGATCAGGCGCTTGAGCAGCCCGCTCTGGTCGCTGCCGGTGTAGATGGAAAAGTTTTCCTTGTAGCCCAGTTTGCCGATATCCTGGCGGAGAATGCGCACGCACAGCGAGTGGAAGGTGCAGACCGTCATCTGCCGGGCTGCCTTGCGATCCACCAGCCCTGCTACGCGGTCTGCCATTTCGTTGGCTGCCTTGTTGGTGAAGGTGAGCGCCAGGATGCCCCGCGGGTTGACTCCCTTATCTATCATGTTCGCGATGCGGCAGGTGACGGTGCGGGTCTTGCCGGTGCCGGCTCCTGCCAGGATGAGCACCGGCCCGTTGAGGGTCTGCACGGCCTGCTTCTGGGCTGCGTTGAGGCTGTTGATATCGAATTTTTCTGCCATGGTTCGCGCGGGGTGCGCAGAGCGTACCAGATTCCTCCCCTCCGCGCAAGCTTATTTGCCGCCTCTTATCTGCCTGCTTACCCCTTTGTATTCTATATCAATCCATAAGGTGCGTCTGCCTGCCAATGCGATATCGTTTTTTGTGTGCGATACTGCATTTGCTATTAAGTTGCAATGGATTATATGCTCAACACCGGAAAATATCTGTGACTTTCGGCTCCGGGATGCATCCGCTATGTGCTTTTTCTTAATAAGTTTTATCATTTAGTCTTGCTATCGCACACAAAATGCGGTATATCAATTGCGCACCTTCATGCTGGGTGATATTCTGCAGCCGGTGGTGCATAGAAAATTCAATACCATGAAAAAACTTCTTCTTGCTATACTTTCATTCTACGGTCTTTCCGTTGCCTCTGCTGCCTATGTGGGAAGTACTGATTATGATACCGATGGTGGTACCGTGACGCTGAAGGATGCAAACTCCTGGGCGACTAACGGTTCCTTTGCTGTGTCGTTCGAATTGAATGATACCCTGTTCAACCTTGCCTCTAATGCCACAGATGCTCCCTTTAATTTTAGTTTGATTCTTGGAGGTAAGACAGATGCTGGGGTTAATGGGTCGTTCAGGGTTGACTTTTCCCTTTTATCTTCTCCTTTTTTTGGGCCAGTGATGACCTACTCTGTTAATAGTACGTTGAGTGACCCCATAATGAACTTGCCTGATGTTAGCGGTCCATTTGTTATTCAGTATGATAACGATGCCAGAGATGTGTCGCTTCTGTATTTCCTGAATGAGGAACCTGTCGTCCTGGCTTCTGTGGCGCTCAATGATGGTTATACTCTACCCACAACGATTAATGTTTCGCAGATGTCTTTTAAGAGTGGAGAGGTGGCAATGGAAACAGCTCCTGTGCAAGAAGTAGTCACCTGGCAGGGTGAGGTCACGGCAGAGGAGGTTGCCAATCCTTCGGCAGTACCTACTGTTCCCGAGCCTGCTACGGCTACGCTTTCGCTGCTGGCTCTCTGTGGTCTGGCAGCCCGCCGCCGCCGCTGAGTCATAAGTGACTTTTAGTAATAGAAGCGCCGATGCCCGGAAACGGGCATCGGCCTTTTTGTGCCTGAATGGCTGGCGGGAGATGGTTAACGTTCAGGCCCCTGTTGCCTGGTGGCAGCAGGGGCCTGGGAGAAAGCCATAATCAATGTTTGTTAGTGCGCGCAGGCGGGGCAGGCCCAGTTGGCGCGGATGTCGGCAAAGAAGTCGTTGCCCTTGTCATCCACCAGGATGTAGGCGGGGAAGTCCTTGACCGTAATCTTCCAGATGGCTTCCATACCCAGTTCGGGGTATTCGATGCATTCGATGGAGGTGATGCAGTTCTTGGCCAGGTCGGCCGCCACACCACCGATGGAGCCCAGGTAGAAGCCGCCGAACTTCTGGCAGGAATCGGTGACGCACTGGGCGCGGTTGCCCTTGGCAATCATAATCATGCTGCCGCCGTGGCTCTGGAAGAGCTCGACGTAGGAATCCATGCGGCCGGCGGTGGTGGGGCCGAAGGAGCCGGAGGGGTAACCCTCGGGGGTCTTGGCGGGGCCGGCGTAGTAGATGGGGTGGTCTTTGATGTACTGCGGCAGCTCCTTGCCGGCATCGATGAGTTCCTTGAGCTTGGCGTGGGCGATGTCGCGGCCCACGATGATGGTGCCGGTGAGGGAGAGGCGGGTCTTGACCGGGTACTTGCTCAGCTCGGCCAGCACTTCCTTCATGGGGCGGTCCAGGTCAATCGGCACGCCTTCGCTCTTGGTTTCGCGGTATTCGGCGGGGATGTACTTGCCCGGGTCGTATTCGAGTTCTTCGATGAAGATACCCTCCGGGGTAATCTTGGCCTTGGCGTTGCGGTCAGCAGAGCAAGAGACACCCAGCGCCACCGGGCAGGAAGCACCGTGGCGGGGCAGACGCACCACGCGCACATCGAGCGCGAAGGCCTTGCCGCCGAACTGGGCACCCAGACCCAGCTTCTCGGCTTCGAGCTTCAGTTCATTTTCCAGCTCCACGTCGCGGAAGGCGCGGCCGTGCTCGTTGCCGCTGGTGGGCAGGGCATCGTAGTACTTAGTGGAGGCCAGCTTCACCGTCTTGAGGCAGAGCTCGGCGCTGGTGCCACCCACGACAAAGGCCACGTGGTAGGGCGGGCAGGCGGCGGTGCCGAGGGTGCTCATCTTCTCAACCATGAATTTCTTGAGCGAGGAGGGGTTGAGCAGGGCCTTGGTCTCCTGGTAGAGGTAGGTCTTGTTGGCCGAGCCTCCACCCTTGGCGATGAAGAGGAAGTCGTACTCCATGCCGTGGTCGGTGGCAAAGAGGTCAATCTGGGCAGGCAGGTTGGTGCGGGTATTGATTTCCTTGTACATATCCAGCGCTACGTTCTGGGAGTAGCGCAGGTTGTTTTTCGTGTAGCAGTCGTAGGCCCCGCGGGAGATATATTCGGCATCGTTGAAGCCGGTCCACACCTGCTGGCCCTTCTTGCCCACGCAGATGGCAGTGCCGGTGTCCTGGCAGAGGGGCAGCACGCCCTGGGCGGCTACCTCGGCATTGCGCAGCATGGTGAGCGCCACGCTCTTATCGTTCTCCGATGAGCTGGGGTCGAGCAGGATATCCTGCACCATGCGCAGATGCTCCGGGCGCAGGTAGAATGCCACATCGTGCCAGGCGGTCTCGGCCAGCAGTCGCAGACCCTCCGGCTCAACCTTGAGGATGGGCTTGCCTTCAAATTCACTCACGCTCACATAGTCCTTCGTGAGCAGTCGGTATTTCGTCGTGTCTTCCCCCATGGGGAACATTTCCTGGTAGACAAAAGGAGGTGTTGCCATAACGCTGCTCATTATACGCGCTTCTCCTGCGCTTTTCCAGTCAAAAAAACTGCACACGCAAAATCGTCGTTCATGAAGCTCTTTTTTCTTTACATCTGATTCCCGGATATGTTATTTCATGAAGACTTCAACCCCAAACCATATTCTTAACCTTGATGAATCGATATACCTATTTTGCGTTGGCTCTGGCCCCTGTTGTGTGCATGACTGCCCAGGCAACCCCCGAGGTGGCAGCTCTGGATTCCCTGAAGGCTGCTGTGCGTGACCTGACCACCCTGGTAAGCAGCTCGCAGGAGAAGGACCTGCCCACCCTGGTAGCTGATCTGGATACTCTGCTGGCTACCGCTATGCCCGGTATCCTTACCCAGCTTGAACCGCTGACTGATGAACAGCGCCTGAGTGTGATCCAGGGCATCATGCAGTCTGAGGAACTGGGTAAGCTTGCAGAAGCTGCCGCACCGCTCTGCGAGAGTAAGGCTGCGGCCCCCCTCATGCCCGCCCTTTCCGGCGAGGGCGATCCGGTTGCCTTGTCGGCTTCTCTCCCGTTCAAGACCAAGGTGCAAGTGGTGGATATTGCTGCCAATGTACTGAAGCTTGCTATCGGCCTGGGGGTGGACAGCCCTGCGGTGCAGGGGATGCTGGGTGAAATGATGGGTGGCGGCGAGGAAGATTGCCCCTCAGAGTGTGCGGATATGCCTTGCGCTGAGTAAACCGACTGTCGTTGCCTTTTTTCGCTCCGGTGAAGCATTCGTGCGCACCGGAGCGATTTTCGTTGTCAAGAAATCGTCAGCCTCCTTTTCTGCGTTCATGGGTGTTTTTCATGAAAATGTTGGAATAACATTTTTTCTTTTGACTTTATTGCGATGAAGGAGTATTGTTAAGTACATTAAACAACTTAGCCGCTAGCATTGTGGTGATAGCACTTGCTGCAATCGTTTGGACTAAGTATGACAAAACCGCCTGCTGTTCGCAGCATTATACAAAACTGAAATCAACCTACTACGATGGCTATAGAAGAAGTAAAGACAGAAAGTTGGGGCAGCCGCCTCGGGAACTCCTTCAAGGGAGTGATTACAGGTGGCGTGCTTTTCCTTGCCGGTATCCCCCTGTTGTTCTGGAATGAGGGCCGTGCTGTCAAGACAGCCAAGGCCTTGGAGGAGGGAGAATCCGCTTGCGTGGCTCTGCCGTCTCCGGACAATATTGACCCCCAGAATGAAGGCAAGCTGGTGCATGTTACCGGCAATGCCGTGACTCAGGATATACTGACCGACAATTTTTTTCCGGGTATCAGTATGAAGGCAATCGAGCTGCGCCGCCGTGTAGAATACTACCAGTGGGTGGAGAATGAATCGACCCGCGAAGAAAAACAGGTGGGCGGCAGCGTGAAGACAATCACCACCTATTCCTACAGCAAGAAGTGGGTGAGCGAGCCGGAGGACTCTTCCTCATTCAAGGAAGCCGGGCATGATAACATTGTGCATTATACCGGTGTGGAGAATGAAACCCAGAACGCCACGAATGTGACCCTGGGCGCGTTCACGCTGACCCCGGGTCAAATTAACTCGATTTCCGGAGATAAGCCGGTGGATTTGAAGGATGTGGCGCTTCCGCAGGAACTTACCGGCCGCACGGCAGTTTCCGGGAATGTGCTCTACATCGGCGCACCTGCCAGCGCAACAAGCATGCCGCTGCCCAATGGCATGCAGCCCGGCGTGGCGCAGCAGTTGCCGGCCAAATTGTATGTGACGGTGGATTCCTACCCCGGCAAGCAGTTGCTTGTGCTGGATGACCCCACCTGCGGTGCCCTGATTCAGGGCCCCACGGGGGAGATGTACCCGATGGTGGCCGATGAAGCTGCAGACGCTGTATACATGATGGTGAACAATAGCCCCCGCAATGTGACCGGCTATGGAGATCTGGCTACTCCGGCACCGACGATGACCATGCAGTTGCCTGGCCTCATCAATGTGGACCGCCTGGGGGTGCTCCCTGTGGTCTGCTTCGGTGATAAGGCCTACGTACGCACGGCTGATAATCGTCTGCTGCTCATCAAACCCTGGCAGAATCAGTATGTGGTGAGCAACAACGGAGTGATGCTGCGCGCTCACATCAACCTGGCTCCCACTGCCGCCAACGGCAGCACGGTGAATCCCGGCGCTCCCGAAGTAGGCGATGTGCGTATCACCTGGACCTATATTCCGGACACTGTGGCTATCTCTGTGGCTTCCTGCCAGATGGGCAATACCTTCACCCCCTATGTGGCGGAGAACGGTTACAAGGTTGACCTGTTGCAGATGGGTACCAAGAGCAAGGATGTCATGTTCCAGGCCGCTAAGGATGGCAACACCATGTGGACCTGGATTCTGCGCTTTGTGGGTTGGTTCCTGATGTACATCGGCCTGGGTATGATTCTCAAGCCCCTGTCCGTGCTGGGTGATGTGCTGCCTATCATCGGAAACATCCTCGAATTCGGTATCTCCATCATCTCCTTCTTCGTGTCCTCCATTGTGGCACTGGTGGTGATTTCCATTGCCTGGCTGTTCTACAGACCTCTGCTGGGC
>JAFWYD010000091.1 GCA_017517805.1 Akkermansia sp. | reverse complement strand
AGTATCCTGCCGACATCGTGCGTCTGCTGGGTCTATTGAAGGCTCAGATGGCATTCCGCGGCAAGAAGCTGGCCACCTGCGAGATCGGTGAAGTACCCGCAGAAATCAAGGCCGCTGTGACCTCTGCCAAGGAAGCCGGATTGGCATCTCTGCCTCAGGAAACGGTGAACATGCTCATGGATCACTACGGTATTGACTACCCGAAGTGCGGCAACTTCACCGATAAGGAAGAAGCCCTTGCTTTCTGCAAGACCATCTTCCCGAACGCCGTGGTGCTCAAGCTCTCCGCTCCTGATGCTCTGCACAAGACCGAAATGAAAGGTATTTACCTCAACATCAATGACGAGGCTTCCTTCAACGAAGCCTGGGAAGGTCTGTGGGGCAGCATCACCAAGTTCAACCTCAAGGGCGCTTCCGTGCTCATCCAGGAAATGATAACCAAGGCTACCGAAACCATCATCGGTGTAAACAGCGACAAGAACTTCGGTCGCGTGATGGTGTTCGGCACCGGCGGTATCTACACCGAAGTGATGCGCGATACCACCATGCGCATCCTGCCTGCCGATGACTTCACCGACATGATCAAGGAGACCAAGGTCGGCACCATCCTCAACGGTGTGCGCGGCGAGGCTCCCAAGGCTGTGGGCCCGCTGGCCGACACCCTGGCCAAGGTGCAGAAGCTCGTGCTCGAGATTCCCGAAATCACCGCTATCGACGGCAACCCGGTTCTCGTGACCGCCGACCGCGCCGTGGTGGTGGACTTCAAGATGATTCTCAAGTAATCTTCCTGATTCCGTTTCCCGCAACGCCCGTTTTTCTCCGGAAAAGCGGGCGTTTCTGTTTGATTTTACAAGAGCTTCATGCTAGATTCGTTCCACTCACCTCCAAGCCCCATGAACATTCTGATTTTCTTCATCGTTTTAACAGCAGCCATCGGCGGGGAGTTTCTGACCATCTACCTCTCCTACCTTCCCGTATCGAGCCGATCTGCGACACAGAAGCAGATGCTTCATACCTCCTTCGTGGTGACAGCCTACAGCATGATGGCCGGAACCCTGCTCGGATTTGTTGATTTACCCCGCTCCCTCTCCTTCCTCGTCGCGGCAGCGCTGGTGCATTTCATGGGGCGCAGAATGCTGCAGCAGAGCCACAGACAGGCCTGGTACTCCTGCCTCATCTTCATCGGACTGGCCCTTCTGGCGGGACTCACCTTTACCTGTTTCATGCACACTTCAGCGGCAAATGAGTGTTTAGCGAGGTAGCACGTGGAAATTATCGAAGCACGGGACTTTAGTCCCGTATCCTGGTAACGCCTTAAACCGTCGGGACTGAAGTCCCGTGCTCCGATTCAGGAAAGAACGCTCGTTGCCGCCGCTAAATGATAATTCAGCACTGCGTCTTAACCGTTTCATTTGCCATGCTTTTCAGCCCCAGCAGATGAAACTTCGGGACTCATGTGACCCGTGCATTGCCGGATTTATCTGGTTTTTCTATTTGATTTAACACGCAGGGAGTGATACCCTTATTGCCAGTATGAACAACTGGACTACTGCCGTTTTCAGCCCCACCGGGGGAACATCTAAAATTGCCGCCGCTATTGCGGGGGCTCGTATGGGAACACGAATCGACCTCTGCAGCCCTGTAGAGCCGCAGGAAATGCCCGCAGGGGCTCCTCTGCTGGCCGTGGTGCCGGTGTATGGTGGGCGCATCCCCGCCATAGCGGCACAGCGGCTGCTGGCGCTGCAGGGCAGCGGCAACCCGGCCATTGCCGTGGTTGTCTACGGCAACCGGGCATACGAAGATGCCCTGCTGGAACTCAAAAACGTGCTCACCGAGGCTGGCCACCAGGTCATTGCCGCTGCGGCTTTCATTGCCGAACACAGCATCATCCGCAGTATTGCGGCTGACAGGCCTCATGCCGACGACTTAGCCAGGGCCGTAGAGTTCGGCGCAGCGGTCGAAGCCAGGCTGAATGGGGAGCTCTCCACGGTAGACGTACCCGGCAATGCAGAATACCGCCCCCTGCCCCAGATGCCCGCCACCCCGCTGGTGACGGATGCCTGCGGCGGCTGCGGCATGTGCGCACACAAATGCCCGGTGGGGGCCATCCCCTCCACCAACCCACGCACAACAGATGCAGGCAAATGCATCCTCTGCATGCGCTGTGTGGCCATCTGCCCGCGCAAAGCACGCATCCTTCCCCCGCCCATGGTGGAAGCCTTTACCGCCAGGCTCAATGCCGTGGCCAGTGAGCCGAAACAACCGGAAATCTACATCTGACCGTGTACTTCCTTGCCATCATTATCGCGTGCATCGTCGGGTTGCTGGCACACTTCTCCATCGTCTATGTCTCCTACCTGCTTGCAGCCCGCAAGTATTGCCCGCAGCGTTCGCTTCTGAAAGCAGCCGGGGTTGTTGCCCTGATAGCGTCTCTGGTCACCGTGGCAACCGTCATGCTGGAGCAAAACCTTCCGGTAGACCTGGCAGCGGCTCTGCTGCTCACCTACTACTGCGGACGCCGCATCCTGAAAACCGGGCGCTGGCCTGCTCTGTTCGCCGCCTTGATTTACGGTGGCATCGTGCTGACGCTCGGCATTATCCTGCCTCTCTGTGTTGATTTGTAAGTTCATTCTCCGCAGAACAAACGTCCTGCCTGTCAACACAACAGGCAGGGCGGTCTGTTTATGGAAAATGCAGAATTAATCCTCAGCCGGATACCTGGCGGCATGTCGTTCCACGGCCATGGCGAAAAAGCCCCCGGGGCATCATCCCGAGGGCCTTTCCGGCATTCCAACAAAGCTCGATAGTCAATTTACTTTCGGCGGCGGCGCATTGCCAACCCTGCCAGAGCCATCAAACCCAGTGCCGTAGACGAGGGTTCGGGAACAGCAGGCGTGCCCGGAGTGGCACCCGGCTCCGAAGGATCGGAGGGCAGCCCTGAGCTCAGGTATACCAGGCCAGCCGCCTTGTCGAAATTGATATAATAATCATCCTTCCAATCATTGTCAAAGTAGTTGCTGGCGCTCACACTCACATTGCCATCCTCACCGGCAACCACTGGTGCGCCTTCATGATTGAACAGGAAGTTCACCATAGCAACATCGCTGAAGATAATGATCTGCGCATCGGGGTCTGAAAGAGAATCCAGCGTCAGTACCAGGTTAATCTTGCTCGCATCGCTCGTACTGAGAGTCAGCTCATGACCGCCCAGCGACACAGAGCCGCCGGTAGCATCGTATGTTGACCCACCCATGAGCTCCAGATCTGCGCTGAGCATAGCACCTTTCAGAGTGGGATCCATATTGTCCACAGGAGTCAGCGTCTGAGCCAGAGGTGCCTGCTTCTTCCCGGAGGAAGCTGCACTCACCGAGAATGTAGCTGATTCTCTGACAGTAATCTTTCCAGCACTCACCAAAGCACTCTCACCCAGGCTCAGCTTCATGTCGGCACCCAGCTCTATATCATTCTCACCGACATTCAGGCTACCTCCATTCAGTACAAGACTGGCAGAATCGGACAATCTTACTCCACCCGTAGAAGCATCGAGCACACCGGCATCCATCTGCAGCGTTGCATCCACCAGCTCCAGAGTGCCGGCATTCAGACTACCACCCTGCATCACCAGCTCTGCCTTTTGTGCTTCGATGCCACCCAGAGCATCAACCTGAGCCTCCCCGCCAATCGTCAGCTTCGCACCCGTTAGTGCCACCTGATCGGCAGACACCTGGCCTCCGCTCACATCCATCTCGGCACCGGTGCCAAGCTCCAGCTTATTCGAACCGATATCCAGAGTGCCCCCGGTCATGGAGATTCCGCCAGCATTCAGGACCGACAAATCACCGGACGTAGCCGTCAGCTTTGCCGTGCCAGCCATTTCGAGCGTTGCGGCATCCAGCTTCACCTGGCCGGCTGTCACCTGGCCACCGCTCAGCTCCATGCTCGTGCCGGAGCCCAGCTCAAGCGTCTGGCCACCGATATCCAGCGTGCCGCCGGTCACCGAAACATCATAGGTCTTCTCTGCTGCGCCTTCATCTGCGAGCGCCACTTCCGGGCTGGTCTTCGCCACCACCAGGTCACCGGATTTGGCCGTCAGCGTGCCGCCCTGCATCTTCAGCGTGGCATCCGTCAGCGTCACCTGCCCGGCTGTCACCGCAGCGCTGCCGCTCAGCTCCATGCTTGTGCCGGAGCCCAGCTCAAGAGCGTGCTCACCATTGTTAAGCGTGCCGCCTGTCATCTTGATTCCGGCAGCCTGCACCGCCATACCCTGGGCAGAAGCATCCAGCGTGCCACCCTCCATCGTCAGATTCGCACCATCCAGCGTCACCTGCTCGGAAGCCGTCAGCTCAGCATCGCCTGCCATATCCAGCGCAGCATTCTCCAGCTTCACCTGGCCGGCTGTCACCTGACCACCACTCAGTTCCATGCTTGTGCCGGAGCCCAGGTCAAGCGTCTGGTCACCGATATCCAGCGTGCCGCCAGAAATGGCAACATCATAGGTCTTCTCTGCAGCGCCTTCATCTACCAGCGCGCTGCTCTTCGTCACCACCAGGTCACCGCCTGTGGCCGTCAGCGTGCCGCCCTGCATCTTCAGCGTGGCATCTGTCAGCGTCACCTGCCCGGCTGTCACCGCAGCGCTGCCGCTCAGATTCATTTCTGCACCAGTGTCAAGAGTCAGCTCCTTCGAACCGATAGACAGCGCACCACCGGTCATCGTAATGCCAGCGGCATTACTCGCCGTCAGGTCGCCGGCCGTTGCCGTGAGCTTTGCCGTACCACTCATGTCAAGCGTAGCGCCATCCAGCGTCACCTGCCCGGCTGTCACCACGGCATCGCCCGTCAGATTCAACGAGCCATTTGTCTCCAGCCGAATCAGGCCCGTACCAGACGCATCCGTTGTTGCGCCTACATTCAATTTACCGGAGGCCACATCCACACGGGCAGTATTCACCTGCTGGCCATCAACGCTCAGCTTACCACCAATATCCAGCATACCGCCGATATTCACGATGGCATCCTCCACAATCTGCAGGCTACCACCATGCACCGTCACATCGCCGCCAAGCGTGCTGGTGCGGGAAATATCTGTTTTCGCTGCATAGCGGCTGTCAAATGACATCTGATTCTGCAGATACCCCTGGACGTACTGCCCCGCGAAAACCACCTTACCAGTAGCATCCTGCTTCACATTATCAATATCAAGATATGATGAGTTGATATCCAGGTCACCCATCAGGTATACAGCGTCTCTGAACTCAATAGTGGATGTAGATGAGCTGGAGGTTGAGAACACATTCTCAGCATCTCCATTCTCACCATAAATACTTCCCATATGGCAATCGCCGGAAATGCTGTTCGAATACTCCTTGACATAGTTATTCCCAAATACCACGCGATCATTGCCTGCAATAACCAAGGAGGCGTCGCTGAGCTCAGCGCCTATATAAATAGCTGCACCATAGCCTGTATAACGATTGGATGTGGTCAGATAATTACCACTGAACTCAACAGTACCGTTATTCGCCAGAGTCATACCGGATGCAGCGTATACCGCACCGCCGTATACATTGGTTTTACCATCCTCCTCTCGGCCAACGTAGTTCCCGGTAAATTTGACACTATGATTCCCGGAAATGGTAATTTCGGGGCCATACATCTTACCATCCGCTTTAACTGCAGCCTTAGCAAAAATAGCACCACCCTCGTTATACGCGTAGTTACCGCTGAAGGTCACTGCACCACTATTATTCTTGATGAGAATTCGATCATCATGCCACGCGGCTATAGCACCACCACTGGTATGACCTTTACCTGACGCAGAATTATTGCTGAACGTAACATCTTTATTATCGATGAGGCTAAGTACGTTTCTCCATCGATTTATCTCTATCCCGTTATGCAAGGATATTGCACCACCATAAGATGAACTGGATTCATGCCGCGCAGCACAACTCGTAAATGTCACGCTATCATTACCCGTAAAATTCACGTCGCCAGAATAAATACAGATAGCACCACCATAAGTTGTTGTATCCACCTCTACGGCAGAAACAGAAGATCTATCAAACAGCACTGCACCATTGTTCTTGAAATTCAAGCCATTTGCGTTGACGCCGGCATAAATCGCACCACCAGCTACCTGTATCGTTTCAGCAAGCTCAGTATTCTTAATCTGAATTGCACGTGTGTTTCTGAAAGTCACCGAACCACAGTCCTCGAAGGAGAATGTATTATTAGGATTTATTATAGACAGAACACCGCCTCTATTAGATACAGACCACGTTTGTGACCACGTATCTGCAAACAACACCTTGCCCACGTTCTTTACCACGGAATTACTCACCTTCGATGCAGAGAGAAAAGCACCTGGAGCACTCGTGTATCCTGCCGCATCGGAGGCAGCATTTCCGTCTAACACTAAACTTTCCAAATCCTCTATATGCAGACTGATATCCCGGAAAACACGATGCGTATCAGGAACCCCGGTTGTGCCATCAATACCAGAGAACGTCAGCCCATAACGTTCATCAATTCCTGAAGTTTCAGGGTTATCAGGTGTTTTTGAAGTAAATATATAGGTAGGCTGGGTACCACTCGATATAAATGCTGTGGTTGATCCCGTCGCCTCTGTCTTTATAGTTACATCCTGCGTGAGAACATAGTACTGATTGGTGGCGGTAGTAGTTCCTTGAGGCAGCTTAGAAGGCGCAATCTCCGTTGGATTGACAGTTGGGGTAATGTCGGTTACAGCAGCATGGACGGCGGGCGCGGCGGCCAGCAGTGCGCTTAACAAGGAAGCAGGCAGATGAAGTTTCATGTTCAGAGTCTTAGAGGAGTGAAAGGCTTTCGTTCAAGACGAGCGGATACGCCACTCGTTCAACGGAGCAGAGACATTGTATCGCATTCTAAATGCGATTACGTCTCCTATAACGTAAGGCTCTTAATAATCAATCATTTACACGAAATCAGTCATCGGTGTCAAAAATCCCTACAAAAGCAAGATGGTAATTATTTTTAACAACTTACATATTTTTGCTGTACATCGCATTTAGAATACGAAAGCAACAAGCAACCCTCCGCAGACGCAGAAAGCCCCTGTTTCCAGAAAATCAGGAAACAGGGGCAAGTTAACAAGTGCTGTTTTTAGAAAGAGGCAACACACGCCCGGCGATGCAGGCCGCTGCAAGCCCGCATCACCCGGCTTTCTTTGCGCCGAGCTTCTTCAGCACGCAGAGTACCACATAAAGTGATACCAGGGCCAGCGGGAATACGATGAACCAGTTCTGCACAAAGCCGGCCAGAAGGAAAGCCACGAAGGAAACGGCGCTGACGGTCAGCACGTAGGGAAGCTGCGTGGACACGTGGCTCAGGTGGTCGCACTGCGCACCGGCGCTGGACATGATGGTGGTATCGGAAATGGGGGAGCAATGGTCACCCGCCACCGCACCGGCCAGACAGGCGGACATGCCGATGAACATCAGCGGGCTGGTGGGGTCGAAGGTGCTCACCACGATGGGGATGAGAATACCGAAGGTGGCCCAGGAGGTACCGGTGGAGAAGGCCAGAATACCTGCCACCACAAAGATGACCGCTGGCAGGAAGTTCACCAGCCCGGCGGCGCTGTGCTCCATGTGGAAGGCAATGAACTCGCGGGCTTCCAGAGCGGTGGTCATGTTCTTCAAAGAGGTGGCCAGGGTAAGGATGAGGATGGCCGGCACCATGGCCACAAATCCCTCCGGGATGCAGCGCATGGCCGCACGGAAACTGAGCACACCGCGCATGCGGTAGAATGCCACGACCAGCACCAGGGCAATGATGGCACCCCAGGGCAGCCCCACCGTAGCATCTGTCGAGCTGAGTGCATCGGCAAAGGATTTACCCTCCAGAATACCACCCACATAGACCAAGGCAAAGGTCTCCAGCGCAATGAGCAGCAGCACGGGCAGCACCAGATCCACCAGCCTGCCACGGCCGGGTGGCAACTTTTCAATCTCCTGCATCACCTGCTCCGGCACCACAGTGTGGACATCGCCATTCCTGATAGCATTGCGCTCATATCGTGCCATGGGGCCGAAATCAAAGCGCATCAGCACCAGCATGACCACAAAGCTGAGCATGAGCAGCGAGTAAAAATTGTACGGAATCGCGTGGATGAACAGCTCCAGCCCATTGTAACCGGTGCCGGAGGAATACTGCGAAACCGCCGCCGCCCAGCTCGATATCGGCGCAATCATGCAAATAGGGGCCGCTGTGGCATCAATGATAAAGGCCAGCTTGGCGCGGGATACCCGCTTGGCATCCGTCACCGGCTTCATCACACTACCCACAGCCAGGCAGTTGAAATAGTCATCGATGAAAATCAGCACCCCGAGCACAAAGGAAGCCAGCTGGCTGCCGATGCGGGATTTCACATGCTTCTGTGCCCACTCGCCAAAAGCACGGGCAGCCCCTGTCTTGTTGATCATGCAGACAAAGGCCCCCAGAATCACCAGGAAGATGAATACACCCGTGGTGTCCTTCATACCAGCCATCAAGCCCTTGTTGACCACGAAATCCACCGTTTCAAAAAACGAGAACTGAGTCACAAAACACCCACCCAGCACGATACCGGCAAAAAGCGAGGAATACACCTCCTTGGAAATCAGCGCCAGCACAATAGCCAGCAAAGCCGGGGCCAGCGCCCAGAATGAGCCGCAGAAGGGAGATTTCTGGCTCACGGCGGCAGCCTCAGTCGCGGCAAAGCCCTGAGCCCCCAGTACTACAAACGCAATAAGAAGCAGGATAAGGATATTCTTCAACGAGTTCCGCATTTTCTATCTCAACAGGTTGCGCTCAACTTAACATAAAAGCCATGATGTGTCAATGACGATTGCCTGCCCACAAAAATCGTGAATCGCAAACTGAAGCTCTGACAAAGGCCCGAAATACCACAACAATTTCGTATTTTGCCAACCCATACGAGTTAACCATAGCCCCTTGTCACAAATCCACACGCTCCATGGTGGATTCCTCCATGGATGCTGCGCTTTATGTTTGATTTCCCGGCTATGTGATGGTAGAATGACGGTCGTATGAACAACTGGGTCACCGCCGTCTTCAGCCCCACCGGGGGATGTTCCAAAATTGCAGCCGCCATAGCGGGAGCCCGCATGGGTGCCCGCGTTGACCTGACCGCACCGGTTACCGCCCGCCATCTTGCACCGGGAACTCCCCTGCTGGTAGTCATGCCGGTATATGGGGGGCGTCTGCCTGCGATTGCTGTGCAGCGGCTGCGCGAAATTCGCGGCAACGATTCGCCCGCAATCGCGGTAGTAGTCTACGGCAACAGAGCATACGATGACGCTTTGCTCGAACTGCGGGACGTTCTCACTGCCAATGGATTCAAGGTAGTGGCCGCAGCAGCATTCATTGCAGAGCACAGCATCGCCCGCAGCATTGCCCCCGGCAGACCCGATGCCACCGACATGGAACTGGCGGTTGAATTCGGTGCTGCGGTAGAAGCCAAACTCCAGGTCTGCACCGACACCGTTGCAGTCCCCGGAAATCCGGAATACCGCCCGCTGCCCCAGATGCCTGTAACCCCGCATGTGACCGAAGCCTGCGGCGGCTGCGGCATGTGCGCCCTCAAATGCCCCACAGGGGCCATCCCCTCCACCAACCCACGCACAACAGATGCAGGCAAATGCATCCTCTGCATGCGCTGCATCGCCATCTGCCCGAGGCAAGCACGCATCCTGCCGCCCCCCGTGCTGGCAGGCTTCACCGCCAGACTCAACGCCATTGCCGCAGAACCCAGACAACCTGAACTCTACCTGTAACCTATGACCTCATTCGCCACAATCGCCTTCATCGGCGGAGTCGTTCTCGATTTCCTCCTCGTCTACCTTGCCTACCTCCTTGTTGCCCGGAAGCAATGCACCCACGGTGCCATGCTGAAATCGGCCGGCATCGTAGCACTCGGCACCGGGGCCGTCACCGCCCTCATCGTCTGGCAGGGAGAATACCTGCCCTGGGGCTGCGACCTCATAGCCGCCATCCTTCTCATCTACCATTGCGGGCGCTCCATACTCAAGACCAACAGCAAAAAAGCCATCATCGCAGCCTGCGTCTACATTGCCTCCATCCTCATCCTCGGCGTAGGATGCGGACTTCTCCTGGCTGCATTAAAAGCTTGATTTTCAAAAATAAGCTGGTATAGTCAGCCCGACTTACCAGCTTATAACATGGAATTTTTCACACAAATCGTCGACTGGGCCAACGGCATCCTCTGGACCTACGTGCTGGTGGCCATGCTGATTGGCTGTGCCATTTGGTTCACCATCCGCTGCAAATTTGTGCAGCTCACCATGCTGCGGGACATCCCGGTCATGTTCCGCAACTGCACCCACGAGGAACGCGAAGAAGGCGTAGAGCGCATCTCCTCCTTCCAGGCATTTGCCATCTCCATCGCCAGCCGGGTAGGCACAGGCAACCTGGCAGGTGTAGCCGTGGCCATCGCCATGGGTGGCCCCGGTGCCGTGTTCTGGATGTGGCTCATCGCCTTCCTGGGAGCCAGCAGCGCCTTTGTAGAATCCACCCTGGCCCAGCTCTACAAGATAAGAGGCGAAAAATCCTTCATCGGCGGCCCCGCCTACTACATGAGCATAGGTCTCAAGAAACCGTGGATGGGTGCCCTCTTCTCCGTGCTGCTCATCTTCACCTTCGGTTTTGCCTTCAACTCTGTGCAGAGCAACACAATCTGCCAGGCATTTGAAGAAGCCTTTGCCATCTCCCCCTCCTACATGGGCACCGTGCTCACCCTGCTCACCGCCGTCATCATCTTCGGCGGCATCCAAAGCATCGCCCGAGTGAGCAGCATCATCGTCCCCATCATGGCCTTGGGCTACATCGCACTAGCCCTCGTCATCATCCTCATGAACATTAGTGAACTGCCCGGTGTCTTCTCCCTCATCTTCACCCACGCCTTCGGCTGGGAACAGGGACTCGCCGGCGGCGTGGGAGCCGCCATCCAGCAAGGTATCCGCCGCGGCCTGTACAGCAACGAAGCAGGCATGGGCTCAGCCCCCAACGTAGCCGCCACAGCAGATGTCTCCCACCCGGTGAAACAAGGCAAAGTGCAAGCCATCAGCGTCTTCAGCGACACACTCATCATCTGTTCCTGCACCGCCTTCATCATCCTCATCAGCGGTCTTGACACCGCCGGAGAAGCCAACGGCATCAGGCTCACCCAGGCCGCCATCAGCCAGCATATCGGCTCCTGGGGCAACATCGCCGTAGCAGTAGCCATCTTCCTATTCGCCTTCAGCAGCGTACTGGGCAACTACTACTATGGAGAGGCCAACATCCAGTACCTCAGCAAGAAACCCTGGGTGCTGCTGGTGTACCGTGTCATCGTCATTGCCATGGTGCTCTTCGGCTCAGTAGCCAGCCTGAGCACCGTGTGGAACCTGGCCGACCTCTTCATGGGGCTGATGACCATCTGCAACCTCATCGCCATCGTACTTCTGGGCAAATACGCCTTCCGCCTGCTGGAAGACTACCGCGAGCAAAAGCGGCAGGGCATCACCGACCCCACCTTCAGCAAGGAAAAAATGCCCGACATTGCAGACGACCTGCAATGCTGGTAAATCACCTACCCGCGCGCGCAGGAACCTGGCTGGCGCTTTAATGCGGCTCAACCAGGGCTGGATCCGGCATCAACACCACCTCTGCGCGAGAAACGCGCCCTGCGGGAGTAAAATCGAACCGCAGGGCGTGCGTGTGTTCCAGCGTATTCTCAGGGTGCTCAAAATAGAAATAAACAAACGACTCCACCCCGCCAGCCCCCGGCAGCGTCACGTGCATAGCACCGAAATCACGCTCCACCTCAGCCTTCGAAGCAGCCTGCAGCTGCATATCATGAGCTACTGCAACCGCCGTATGCCAGCGGCGGTCATCACGCCCATTGATGCAATACCCGATACGCCCCTCACCGCAGTCGTCATTAAAATACGGCTTCGAAATCGGTCGGAACACCGAGCACGACACCATCAGCACAGGCAGGAACAAATACAAAATCTTCATACGCATGGTCATTCAGGTTGAGATTCTTTTTCGGCGCGTCCGCGCCAATAATGGGCAGTAGCTGCATTCACAGGCACCCCGAGCCCCTTTTCATAACAGCGTGCAAGCGCCAGCTGAGCTTCAGTCCACCCTTGTTCAGCAGCCAACTGGTACCAATACACAGCCGCGGGCCAGCTCTGCTCGACCCCCTGCCCCCGAGCATAGCAACTCCCTAGTGCGTACTGGGCAGCCGCGCTCTCACCCTCCTCTGCAGCCAGAGCATACCACCTCACCGCCTCGGCAGCATCCTGATACACCCCCTGCCCGTATTCATATGCACGGCCCACATAATACTGCGCAAGCTCATCACCACGCTCTGCACCCTCGCGGAACCATGCCACCGACGCCTCCGCATCCGCCTCCACACCCTCACCACGCAAATAACACCAGCCAAGGTTGAAATATGCATCCACATACCCCTGCTCGGCAGAAAGCCGGTACCACGCCACCGCAGACTGCAAATTCTTTTCCACCCCAACCCCTGATGCATAACACACACCCAGCGCGCACTGAGCCGCTGCGTGCCCAAGCTCTGCCGCCACACCAAACCAGCGCGCCGTCTCCACCGGCTGGTTACCACGCGAATAACACTCAACCCCCACCTCGTACGCCGCTCGAGAATACAGAACCTCAGCAAGCGGGTACCCAATCTCCAAAGCATGTGCATACCAATGAGCCGCCTGGGACCAGCTCTGCTCCACATGGTATCCCAACTCATACGCCACCCCCAGCACAAACGCAGCATTAGCACTTTGCGAAGCGCTCGTCACCAAATGGCTAATCCCCTCAGCCGGAATATGCTGCAACAGCTTCAATGCAGAATCATAATCCAACTCCCAGTCAGACAGAGAACTCACACACTCAGGACACGTCCTCGCCATCGAAATCAGATAATTCAACGCTGCCTCATGCCCCAGCGCAAGCTGGGCAAGCGAATGCAACGCATCCGGATCATTCTCCAGCAGGAAACGCAACGAATCAGCCGCCTGCTGCTCGTATGGAGCCTGCAACACCAATTCCAGAAGCGCCTCACTATCCAACCCACCCCGGGCGCGCTCAGCCAGCTTATCCGGCGTCGGCGCAAGGGTAAACCACCCCCCTGCAATCCCCAGCGGTACAAACACCACCAGCAAAATCACATAAACAATCGTACGCCGCATATTACTGCGGTCTCTCGTCTCCAATGTATCCTTCTCTAACATGCACCTGCGTACTGGAGGATTCTACCCCTTAAACCGCTGAGGAGCAAGCAAAAAATCACAACAAAGCAAAACAGTCCATATGAACCCCAACGTTTTTTTCGGAGAGGAAAGCTGAGGCTCTTCTTCATCAATTCAGGAAGCCCCCCGAGGCACGACTTGCGCCAAGGCGCGAGCCTCATAGCACATGATAATAGTAACAGTATATGGAGCAGAGACAAGAATTGCACTTGTGTCAAGGGATGGAGGTTTCCCTGATTCTACTGACTATACTCTCTGCCGTAAAAACCGGGATTGACATAAACACTCGGGGCGATAGGTGCCGGTGCATTCACACGGCACACACAACCTTGGACGCTACACCTCCTCCACGAAGCTGATTCTACAAGCCGTCACCGAGCTGGCCGACAGGCTTGTGGATATGAATCTGCTGGTACGCCGGCTCAACATCGTTGCCAATCACGTTATCCCGGAGGACAAAGCGCCGCAGCAGGAACAATCAATGCTGCAACTCGACCTCTTTACCGATTACGAGGCAGAAGCAGCCCGGAAGGAAGAGGAGGAAGCACAGCTGCACAAGGAACGCAAGATGCAGCAAGCCCTGCTGAGCATCAGAGGCAAGTTCGGCAAGAATGCCATTCTCCGGGGCATGAATCTGGAAGCAGGAGCCACCACCCGCGATCGCAACGAGCAGATAGGAGGACACAAGGCATGATGTACGATGCTGAAGACAAATACGCAGATATCATCCGTCTGCCGCATCACGTTTCCCGGAATCACCCACAGATGAGTATGGCTGATCGCGCTGCCCAGTTCTCCCCCTTTGCTGCGCTCACGGGCCATGACGCAGCAATCGCCGAAGCCGCCCGCCTCACAGACGAGCGGCCTATTCTGGATGAATCCGTAAAGCAGGAAATCTCTGACCTTCTCCAACTGGCCGCAACCGATTCTAACCAAGTCCTGAACATCGTCTATTTCGTCCCAGACGCCCGCAAGACCGGCGGAAGCTACATGGAGATTACCGGGCGCATCAAGACGATCCTCCCACACGAGAAGCTCCTTATCCTAGACACCGGCACCCGCATCCCGGTGGAGAATATTGTCAAGGTGTACCAAAAACTGGAATTTTAGTCCAAGAAAAAGCGAAAACTTCTCTCTGACTTCGATTGATGGTTATTTGTTCGATATTCTTAAACACTGAGAATAAAATGGTAGAAAACTTGTTTGCCTTTTTTCTTGCAAAATCGTTTAATTTGTGCTAGAGTGCCCTCGTTCCCTCTTCGAGGATCCCAATTTGGGATATACGGAAGGTCCGTCTCAGAAGGTGGAATGGTAGGATTGCCGCCAAGCTGCAATCAAAAATATTAAACATTATTATACACGATGTCTACATTCATCAAGACCACCGCTGGCTTCTGCCGTGAGCAGAAGAACGTAGTTTCCACTTCCAAGGCTGCCTCTATGATGGCACCTTCCACCCCTGACTTTTTTGAGGGGCTCGACGATAAAACGATTGCAGATCTTCGTCGCTACTTTGCAATTTTGATTGATACCTGTGAGCTGATGACTCCTGGTCTCGAAGTTTTCCTTAAGCTGAACGCCGCCGCATTTCGCGCCAATGGCATCAAGTTCTATGTAACGCCCCAAGTGATGATGGAGCTGTACCGCAATCTTCTCAACACGGATGATGAGAAGAAGCTCCGCGCTACACGTGGTTGGGCTCTGATTGGCTCTGCCGAATACCGCGACCTCTTTGATACCTATCCTCCCAGCAGCATTGTTACGCATGCTGACCCGAATCTGATTGACGCCGCCCGTACTCTTAAGCTGCGCCATGAGAAGAACGTACTCATCCTCACCAGCGATAAGCGTCTGACCAGCTCCATCTTCAATGCCTGCTACATTGAAGGTCTGGGCGAGGAGCACGGGCAGGTGCAGGTTCTTTTCATCGATGCCAAAAATGCCAAGCTCACACGCTACCACGAGAGCCGCCTTGAATTCCTCGCCGACGGTGTTGAGCTCCCCGCATGGAGCGTTATTGGTGAGCCTAAAGTGAAGCCATGGGTTGAGCGCTACTTCCATGACAGCATCTACAACGGTTCCGTATTCATGGACTCTTGCGCTCTGCGTCACGCTCTTGGCATCGGGGCTGCTAAAACTGAATTCCTTGCTAACCTGAAGACGTTTGATGCGCTTCGTCCCGGCCAGAAGATAAACGTAGTAACGACCTCCCTCTACGATCCCGAGGTTCGTAGTGCAGTTGAGGCCATGCCGCACCTGTTCAATATTGTGCAGGCTATCAGCCCCCGCATGCGTGAAGACGAGGCCATTTTCCAAGCTATGCTTGATGAAGCACGCGTTTCTAGAGAGCCCCACATGCTACTCATCACTAATAAGAAGGAACGCTTCAAATATGTGCTGGGCCGTATACCTACAACCCACAAGATGCAGGAGTTCTGGGGGTGCTTCATTGATGCACGCGGGCTTCTTCGTAAAACCGTGAAGGATAGCGACACCACCCAGCAGGCTGCTTAATTTACCAACAGAAAACCTTTAATCTTTTTTTCATTATGAATGAACGCGCTGTATTTGATCCCTGGAACAACGCTCAGGATAAGCTCATCGCCGATTACAATACGGTTTCTGAGCAGGCCGGTGCCACGCTTATACATTCTAGTTCTCTACTCTGTGGAAGCATTGAGGTGCTTCTGGCAGAGCTGCTGCAAGCGGATTCGCGCTTGCAGGGCCCCTCAATTCTGGTTTCCGGTCTTGGCGTGCTTAACGCCGCCAAGATCGCAGCCCCTGGTTCCTCTGCTTCCGCTATTATTACCCAGCTACTGAAAAACGGTTCGGCCGCCAACGGTAAAATTCAGGTTCTCGATGTACAGGGAGACACCGCCACAACAGAGGAGCAGGAACTTCGTAATTTTGTGTTCGCCAATCACCGCACACAGAAGCAAATCGTCATTGCCCAAGATAAGGCATTTCTTGAAGAGCTGCGCCAACTCTGTAAGGCTGATGCAGCGGCTGCTCAGAGCTTGCCCGCGCTGGTAACTTTAAGAGTGAATGATAAAGGCGAGCTGGCAAATCCCTTTGATCTGCTGTATTCATGTGAGGCCGAGAAGATAGCGGTGGAACGTCTCAGCGCCACCGCCCAACGCTCCCTTATGTGCATTGATGTTTCCGGGTTGAAGCATGAGCAGGCTCCGGACTTCCTCCGCCACGTCAAAGCCCCCCTTATCGCGGCAAACGCCCAGCTCATTGTGTTCGCCTATAAGAATCAACCTTTGCCCCACGCTGATCTCTTAATTGCGCGAGCACAGGAGTCCCCCGCTACTGTACGCTTTGTGTACCTCAACCGCGATTTGCCTACTTCAGATGCCATTGTAGAGGCTATTTTGAAGGAGGAGCCCAGCCTTGCCGGTAAATCCATCGTATTTATCACGGATAAGGTCACCACCGGGGCTCGCGTGGTAAACCAGCTTGGACGCAGTTCTCTGAAGCTCTCTGTATTCTCAATTAACCGCCATGGTTTCCTGAGCAATGTAGACCGTGCTATTATTGCACAGGCCAATGTCCGCGGCTCCGTCGTTCCTGAGATACGCCGGGCCATTGCTGAAGGCATCAGAACAGATGATGAGGAAACCGTAACAGCGCTGGTAACTCGCAGTCGCTTTGGCCGCGATGCATTAGAGCACGGCATCATCGCTGCTCTGCGCCTTGGTAAGGATAAGTATGTAGAAAGGCTTATCAAGCTGGCTGACGCGTGTTCTCCCATTGCCCTGAATTGGTGGGTACTCGATTATCCCGGGTTCAAAGTACCCTCATATCTTTCAGACAACTCTCTTCATTTCCGTTTGCTCAAAGAGCTCATTGCCAAGACTGTTCGCAAGCACGGTTTCCAATTGCCCCTTGAGCACCTGAAGGAGCTTAACGAGGTGCCGGCGGCCAGCCACGATAAACTAGGGGAACTTATCTCTTTGATGGAAACGGATGTCGCCGTCGAAGAAAAATCTCTTGTATCCCGTGCTGCTAAAAAGGCTGTTGCCGAAAATACGCCACATGAATCCCGTCACCTGTCCCCGGCTCAAGTTGCTCTCAGCTATATGACGCGCATCACCATGCGCGAAGGCGAGATTTTCCGCGGGTTAAAGTACGAATTTACCATAGGGATGACCTTCCTGAAACGCCTCCACGACTGTCTTCAGCACGATGAGGCCTCCGTGCCCTGTGAAAACACTAGCGGTATTGCATTCTCCGATTTGATTGTATATGGGGGCGTGTCTATCGAAAGGCTCAAGGAATTCTGTCAGGGTTTTTCTCAGAATGTACAGGCTATACTGCAAGACCTACGTTTCATCGAAGCCATGGACTGGCTTCAGAAAGAAGGTGTCTTTATTCAAAAGGTTGTGGAAGCTCTATTGGAGCCGGTTGGCAATTTCTCACCGGAGCGTTTTAGCAATGCCGACTTTGTGGAATTATTGGCGACGCTCATCCAAGGCCATGCGGAGTCTGACTATGAATGTGGAATGCATTATTCCTCCAATGAGGTATCCGAGCTAATGAGTGACCTGCTTGCATCCGGGCAGGCTTTGGGCAACCGAACAAACATCAGCATTTGTGACATCGCCGTTGGCTCCACCACGACGCTCCGATCGCTGGAGCAAAAGCTGGAGACGATACTTGGGTGCCGCATCGATGCATACGGGGCTGACTTCAATATACTGACCGCTACAATTGCGAAAATCATTACCTTTGTTCGAGGGAGGAACCCAGAGAACATTGTGCATTCAGACATTAGCAAAGAAGATGCTTTTGCCGATCGTATGTTTGACTATGTGGTATGTGACCCCCCATACGGCATGAGGATGGACAGAAATCGTACGCGAGGAATTGAAGGATATCCCGCCACGACGGATTCGTCGTTCTATTTTCTGCTGGCCGGGTTATCTAAGCTGAATGCACAGGGTAAGCTTGCTATATTGCAGCCGGGGCGCTCGCTGTTTTCTTCGCGCCGTGCCGACAACGAGGTTCGCCGGTATCTTATAGAAAACGATTTGCTCGAAGCCGTTGTTCAGCTTCCCAGTCGTCTGGCTATTTGCACCAGCATTCCTCTGTACGTATGGATTATCAATAAAAACAAGCCCGAAGAGAGACGCGGTAAGGTTCTCTTAATTGATGCGGCAAACTGCGGTGGAGTAATGCAGAAAGCCGGTGTCGCACGGTGTAGAGCCCTCCCTAAGGAAGCCAGGAATCTCATTCTCCAAGCATACGAGGCATTTGAAAATGAAGCTGTGCTAGGTGATCCCGAAAAAATGCGCTGCGAATGCCGCGTAGTAGAAAATCACCGTTTCGGTTACCGCAAAATAACGGTCGATCACCCCGTACTTACCAAAACGGGCAAAGTGCAGATGAAGCACGGCAAGCCCGAAGCTAACCGAGCCTTGCGAGAGGAGTTCATTGTGGCGTGGGACGAGTCCCCCGACGTGTTTTTTGCTCGTGAGGTGCTGCCGATGGCTCCTAATGCCTGGATTGATCATAGCCGCACAACTGAGCACTTCGATATCCAAATGTCCGCTCTTTTCTACAAGGTACCCGAAGGCGAAACCTTGGACGGCTCATTGACCCGTAATATTACATCATTGCGGGATCGCGTTTCTGAGCTAAAGGAAGAAATGGAGGCCAAGATGCGCACGTATCAAGAGCGCCTTGATACACTGAAGGAAAAGCTGGAGGCGTTCGAGCTCATCGCGGCACAGCGTCCCGGTTTGAAGGGTAAGCTGGCCACACGAAGTGCCACGCTGCCGCGATAACGTACGCAAAAAGCATACTCTTAATCAGTTTTTTACTTTCAATCTTTCAATTTTTAGCTAAAATAACCATACGTTTTTAATATGTCTGACTTCGATCACAACGCTATTGTTTCGTACATCTGGGGTATTGCCAATGATGTGCTTCGTGACCGTTTTGTACGCGGTAAATACCGCGATGTGATTTTGCCCATGACGGTACTGCGCCGTCTGGATGCAGTGCTGGAGCCTACCAAGCCTGCCGTGATGGCTATGGCTCAGAGCGAGGCCGGAAAGAAGCTCACCGGGGATACGCTTAAAAAGCTGCTTTGCAGCGTGTCCGGGTGCGGTTATTATAACACGTCCCCCTATACTATGGCGGATTTGACTCGTGCGTCTACGCTGGAGCAGCTGGAGGCCAATTTCATGGAGTATCTGCGCGGTTTTTCCTCCGATGTACAGGAGATTCTCACCCGCTTTGACTTCTACAATGTGACATTCCCCAAACTGATGGATGTACGTGGCGAGAATGATGACAATGGCACGCCCCGAGCAGAAATCCTGACGGCTTTGCTGGGCAAGTACCTTTCCCCCACGTTGAACCTGAGCCCCTATCCCAAAAAGGATGGTAAGGGGAATAAGATTCCCGGGCTGGACAACCACGCTATGGGCACGGTATTCGAAGAGCTGCTTCGCCGTTTCAACGAAGAAAACAACGAGGAGGCCGGTGAGCACTTCACCCCGCGTGATATCGTCACCCTCATGGCAGATATTATCTTCGAGCCTATCGCGGATGAATTGAAGCACGGTACCTATTCCCTCTACGATGGAGCGTGCGGATCCGGCGGTATGCTGACGGTGGGTGAAGACCGCCTCAAGCAGCTGGCAAAGGAGAGAAACCTGCGTATCAATCTCCAGCTGTTCGGTCAGGAAATCAACCCGGAGACATACGCCATCGCTAAGGCAGACGCTCTTATCAAAGGCCGCGCGGACAATGAGTTCCACATCTCCTGTGCCTCCACGCTGTCGGCGGATTTCTGCTACGGCAAATCATTCAACTTCATGATGAGTAACCCGCCCTATGGTAAAAGCTGGGGTACAGAGGTGAAGAACATGACAGCGAATGGTACAGCCAACAAAAAGGATATCACCGATGACCGCTTTGTGAAGCCCGGTTACACCGATGACCCGGACTATGCCATGCTTCCCGATACGGGGGATGGGCAGATGCTCTTCCTGCTCAATATGGTGAACAAGATGAAGACCGATGAACTCGGCTCCCGTATTGCCACCGTTCACAACGGCTCCAGCCTGTTCACCGGAAATGCCGGACAGGGCGAAAGCAATGCCCGCCGCTACCTGCTGGAAAATGACTTCGTGGAGGCCATCATTCAGCTGCCGGAAAAGATTTTCTACAATACGGGCATCGCTACCTATATCTGGCTGCTGACCAACCGTAAGAAAGAAGCTATGCGTGGCAAGGTGCAGCTCATCGATGCCTCAAAGTGGAGTCGACCGTTGCGTAAGAACCTCGGCGAGCGTAACTGTGAGATGGCTCCGGAAGACCGCGCCCGCGTGCTCGACCTTATCCTTAATCCCCGCAACACGGAGAACTCCATTGTGCTGAGCAATGATGAGCTGGGGTATCGCAGCATTATCGTGGAGCGCCCGCTTCGTCTCTCCGCCGCGATTTCCGCTGAGCGTTTGGCTCAGCTCAAAGATCAGCTCCCGGAGAAGCAAAGGGATGCCATCATGTCCGTCCTGTCTGCTCTGCCCGAGGGCGCAATGCCATGGGCTGCGCTGGAGAAATCCCTCGAAGGCATCAAACTCACCAAGAAGATATCTGACGAGCTGCGCAAGGCTCTCGGCGTTAAATCTGCCGATGCTCCTGTGCTGGGTACGGATAAATCCGGTTACCCCATCGCCGATGCAGAGCTCCGCGAAACCGAACAGATTCCCCTCACCGAATCCGTGAGGGATTTCATGGAGCGAGAGGTGTTGCCCTACGCCCCCGATTCCTTTGTGCCTGAGCCGAACGGTAAAATCGGCTACGAGATTTCGTTCAACCGCTATTTCTATAAACCCGCTCCGCTGCGCGACATCGCAGATATTATCGCAGATATCCGCGCTCTGGATGCAGGTAGTGATGCTATTCTGAACTCTATCATTGGAGAGGAGTAAAGGGTATGAAAGCATATCCAGCATATAAAAGCAGTGGGGTGGAGTGGTTAGAAGAAATCCCTGAGAAGTGGGAGTTTCGTCCTATTAAACGTATTTTTTCGGAAGTGGATATAAAAAAGGGGAATGCCTCATACCCCCTGCTTTCGTTTAGTAGAGAAAAGGGGTTAATAATCCCTCCAATAGACAAAAAAGGAGTTCCCGATGATTTGAGCTGCTATAAGGTACTCAAAAAAGGACAGCTCTTAGAAAATCGAATGCAAGCATGGAGTGGTATGTTCATCTGCGCTGACAAGGATGGCTGCGTATCCCCTGACTATAGCGTTTTTGAAGCAATAAATACAAACACAACATCTGTGAAGTTCTATGAGTATGTCTTCAGAAATCATATATGGGTAAGTTTGTTTGCAAACGCTTCGAAAGGTATAGGAACAGGATTTAACCGTTTGTATACTCCTCAGTTTGGTGCAATTAAAACAATTTTTCCTCCTGTAGAGGAACAAAACGCCATCGTTGCATATCTCGACAAGAAATGCGCTGAGATAGACGAGCTGGTGTCTCGCCGACAAGCCATCATCGAACGCCTCAAGGAACTCAAGCAATCCATCATTGCCGAGGCCATTACCAAGGGGCTCAATCCGGATGCTCCCATGAAGGACAGTGGTATTGATTGGCTTGGAGAGGTGCCGCAACATTGGGAGAAATATAGAACACCCAGCATACTCAAGGTTACATCAAAAGCAGGAACAGATTCAGATGAGCTTTTATCTGTCTATTTGGATAGGGGCGTTATAAGACATTCTGAATCTGACGGCATGCAGGTTCATAAGCCTAGTAAAGATATGTCTGCATATCAAAAAGTACTGCCTGGTAATTTCGTATGTAATAATCAGCAAGCTTGGCGTGGTTCTGTAGGCGTTTCTGAGCATGAAGGCCGCATCAGCCCTGCTTATATCATTTTCAATCTTAGTTCTATGCTCGAACCTAAGTTCGCTAATTATTTTTTCCGTTCACAGGCATGGAATCCTTCGTTTGTTTATTCGTCTAAAGGAGTAGGTTCTATCCAGCGAAATCTTTATTTACCATGGCTTAGACAGCACTATTGTTATCTCCCCTCCACGGAGGAACAACAAGCCATCGTTACCTATCTCGACAAAAAATGTGCCGAGATAGACGAGCTAATAGCCCGGCAGGAGCAAATTATCGAGAAGCTCAAGGAATTGAAGACCTCCACCATAGCCCATGTGGTTACGGGCAAGGTGGACGTTCGAGACGCTATTTAACCCTAACTATCACCTATGCAAGCACAACAGGAAACAAACCTGAAAGAGAAAGATCTGGAGCAACGCATCGAAGACGCGTTGCTGGCGGGCGGCTATGAAAAGCGCACCATGGACACCTATGATAAGGTGTATGCGGTGGACGGCTCTATGCTGCTGGATTTCCTGAAAGAAACTCAGTTACCCGTCTACAATAAGCTCAAATTGTACGAAGCCTCGGCGTGGAAGCGCTTTCTGGAGCGCGTGAGCAGCGAGCTGAAACGCAGAGGCGTGATAGATGTGCTGCGCTCCGGCATCAGCCATGAGCAATGCAGCGGCATCAAGCTGTATCATAGTCTGCCGGATGATGATAACGCCACCGCCAAGGCCTTGCACGCCAAGAACACGTTCGGCTTTATCCGTCAGCTGGCTTACTCCCAGCCGCATGTTCAAGACCCGGGCATATTGGATGTGGGCGTGTATATCAACGGCATACCCGTGATGACGATGGAGCTGAAAAATGAGTACAGCGGACAGAATGTCAAACATGCCATCGAGCAGTATAAAAACGACCGTGACCCGAAAGAGCCCTTGCTGGTGCCGGGACGTTGTGCAGTGCATTTTGCGGTGGATACACATGAGGTGTATATGTGCACCATGCTGAGCGGCAAACGCAGCCGTTTCCTCCCGTTTAATCGTGGCAAGGAGGATGGCTCAGCGGGGAACCCCGCCAACCCGAACGGCTTTGCCACAGCTTACCTCTGGGAGGATATTCTTCAACCGTCCAGCCTGTGCGACATCATCGAGCACTACGCTTGCAAGGTAGAGGAAAAGGATAAGAAGAACAAAGACAAAAAGCGGAAGGTTGACATCTTCCCCCGCTACCATCAGCTGGACGCTACTCGTAAGCTGCTGGCAGATGTGCAGCAGAACGGAGTCGGGCAGCAATACCTGATTCAGCATAGTGCCGGCAGTGGCAAATCCAACACCATCACATGGCTGGTACTGCAGCTCACCAACACCCGAGGAGGAGATGGAAAACACGCCTTTGATGCCGTAGTCGTGGTGACAGACCGCCGCAATCTGGACAAGCAGATAAACGGCAATATCCGCAAGTTCAGCCGAATGGGTAACATCCTGCATGCCCGGAAAGGCAGTGAACTGGGAGATGCATTAGCTCCGGATTCTTCCACCCGCATCGTGGTATCGACCATCCAGAAGTTCCCGGTTGTTCTGAAACAGATGCAGGAGGAACAGAACAAGAAGTTTGCCATTGTCATTGACGAAGCACACTCCTCACAAGGAGGAGAAAATGCAGCCGCGCTCAACAAGGTGCTCGGGCTGGCGGGGGAGACTGATTATCAGGCTGAGGATGATGATGAGCTGATGGATGTTCTGGCCATGTGCGCGAGCCGTGAAGAACAGGATGTGCAATTGCTGGCATACCGCCGCGCCAAGCTCCGCAAACTGGTGCAGAATGCCAGCTATTTCGCCTTTACCGCCACGCCCAAGGTGAAGACCCTGCGTATGTTTGGTCAGTTGGCACCAGATGGTTCATACAGGCCATTCCACCATTACAGCATGAAACAGGCCATTCAGGAGGGATTCATTCTGGATGTGCTGGCGTGCTACACACCGATTCAGAGCTACTTCAGGCTGAAACCCCGAGATGGTAAGGACGCTACGGAAGAGTATGATGCCAAAAAGGCTCAGGCTAAGCTCAAGAAACTGGCGGAAAGCGACCCGGCTGCCATTAAGAAAAAAGCGTATATCATGGTGGAGCATTTCCTGACACAAGGCAGCCGCCAGATAGCCGGGCAAGCTCGCGCTATGGTTATCTGTGCCAGCATTCAGCGGGCGATTGACTACTACCATGCCATTGAAGCCGAACTGAAGCGACAGAACAGCCATTTCCGTGCCATTGTGGCATTCTCCGGGGAAAAGGAGATTGACGGCGTGAAGTGGGATGAAGCAAAGGTTAATGGATTCCCGTCTGCGCAGATAGAGGACAAGATACAGGAAGACCCGTACCGTATCCTTGTGGTGGCTGATAAGTTTCAGACCGGCTATGATGAGCCATTGATGCAGACCATGTATGTGGATAAGAAGCTCTCCGGTGTTAAGACAGTACAGACGCTTTCACGTCTGAATCGTTCTCGTGCTGATAAGTATAAGACCTTTGTGCTTGATTTCTACAACGATGAGGAATCCATTCGCGCCGACTTTGAGCCGTACTATATGACGACGATCCTGTCGGGCGATTGCGATGCGAACAAGCTTCACGATTTGAAAGCAGAGCTGGACGATTCCGGGATTTATTCCTCATATCAGGTGTTCAAAGCTGTGAGCATTTACCTGACCAAGCCAGATGGCAATCAAGAGCTGGCTGCGGTGCTGGATGAATGCAAAGAGGAATATGAGTCCCGCCAGCAGGATGAACAGATACACTTCAAGAGTACGGCCAGAGCATTTGTCCGCTACTATGACTTCCTCTCTACGGTATTGCCGTATGTAAATGCCGATTGGGAGAAGCTGTCATGCTTCCTGCGTCTGCTGCTCAAAATATTGCCCAGCATTGGTCGAGATGAAGATGACCACATCACATCAGCGGTAGAGCTGAACAGCTATAGAGCAGAAGTCGGGCACGCCATCCGCATTGCGCTGGCTGATGAAGACGGCACCATGGCTCCGCCATCCCCCGTGGCAGGTGGCGGCGTTCCGGAGCCGGACATGAAGCCGCTTTCCGATATTCTCACGCAGTTCCATGATCTATTCGGTAATATCGAATGGAAGGACGAGGATAACGTGCGATCTATTCTGGACAAGCTCGCTCCCGAAATGGCCAAGGACATCAATGTGGCAGACGCTATGGCTAACAGCGATGAGGAGAATATACGCCTTGCGTTGAAAACGGCCGTAGATAACTATCTGACCGCCCAGATCGTACTTAATTCCGGGCGTATGGATGATATGGTGAAACTCATGCAATTGTACGGCGACAAGGACAACGGATTCTCCTCACGCTTGCTGGACAGCATCATGAACCGCCTCCTCCGCGAGCGCTGGTCTGAATATAGAGAGGACGAGGATCGTGTACTAATGGCAGCGGAAAGAGAAATGTAATGTTATCTCCGATTCAATAAGTTAATTATATATATTTGTAATTTGACAATGCAAAGCAGAAATGATACTGCGGGACTCTTTGGATTCTCGTTCCAAGCGAACGCTGGTATAATTATAATGCTAAAAAATATTGAGCGGTTAGATAGTATCAGGCTTGAGGGCGCCGCGGAGGATATAGAATTGAAATTAAGTGATGGTCTTGTTATATGTGCGCAGGCAAAGGCAGTTGAACAACCGTATACAAATTTTAAGAATGTAAAGAGCAAGTTTTATCATGCCATAGACTCCTTATCCGACGCTTCAAAAAAATATGGGAAAGAAATAGAGAAACTTATATATGTAACGAATTCTCCCGATCCATTGCATGGGGAGGGATTGAAGCAGCTTATTGACAATGATACATATTTGGGTTTTAATGATTTACCCGAGGAAACTCAAAATTTCATTCTTAATAAAATAAAAGAACAAGAGGCGGATGTTCCTCCGGAAAAATTATATATATATGTAATTCCCTTTGCTACTGATGATTTACAACAACGATTTAAATACGTAAGAGAAGCGGTTAATAACTTTGTCGGGTCTCTTATTTCTCATGCACCTTTAGCCTTCGGGGTAAGGCTCATGGAACGGTGGCAAAATGATTTATTTGATTCTGGTACCATAAAAGATACGTTTGTCTCCTATAAAAAGAAAGAAATTATATGGCCTCTTATTAATTTGAGAACAGAACCAGATTATTCCGGAGAATTTTACAGTCAATTTGACGAATCTGTTCTTGAGGAGGTTAAGGAAATATATGATGAGGTGATGGGGTCTTTTTGTAATAGATGGGAATATGTTAATAAAATTTTGTTTGCATATTGCTCTTTTAATTCAAAAGGATCACCCCGTGAAAGAATGCATGCGTTTATAGAGAAAGAATGGTCTCATTATACGCAAGAATTTGCGGATTTTGAAAGCAACGTGGAGATTCTCAATGCGCTAACAAAGATTGTCCTTTATAATGTATTGCTGAGACGTACAGTGATTGAAGAAATTAAAAAGAAGATAAAATTATGAGGATAATATCTATTTCTATAAAGGATGGATTTGACTCAAAAATATACTCTTTTTCATCCCATGTAAATTTGATCTTAAGTGATAAGAACACTGTAGGAAAGACTACTTTGTTAAGATTGATTTTATTCTCTTTAGGATATTCAGTCCCGGGAACAAAGAGGATGCGATTTGAGCATGTTGAAACTATATGTGAGATTGAATTAGATGATGGTAGTAAGATCAAATTAACCCGAAAGGGTAAGGACTACATAGACTGTGATGTTGACGGAAAAACCTACATCTTGCCAAATGATATGCTGCGATTACAGTCACTAATTTTTCGTACTGAAAATGAAGAAATATTGGAAAATGTACTAGGGGCGTTCTATTGCGATCAGGAGAAAGGATGGACTCTTTTGAATCGAGGTAATCCAATAGGTAAGAACAAATTTAATATCGAATCTCTAATACGAGGGCTTTCTGATGTGGTATGTGATGACCTATTAGAGTTAGAAGCTAGATATACTAGGGATATTGCTAGATTGGAAAGCATGCTGAATGTTTCTGAATATCAGCGCCAAATTTCAGAGCAGGCAGGCGGTTTCAACGCTAAAAGTATAGAGTCGGAGCGTAGATCACGCATTGCTAATTCTATCATGTTAAAAAAGGCATATACTCGCCAGCTTATGCAGGTCAATTCTGCTTTAAGGGATAATGCGAGGGTGGGAAGAATGATTGCAGAGATGAATATTGTCGTTCAAGATAATCAAGGAAATCTAATTCCAGTAACAAAAGAGAATATCCTTGGATACTCAGATTCGATTGATTATTTGGTCTCTCAGAAGAGACACCTAGTCTCTTTATTAGCCAATATAGATAAAGAAATATGCGCTATTGAGCAAGATTCCCGAAAAGAAGAGGAGCAGTTATTGTTGTTTGAGGAGGAGTCATTCTATGATAAATATGAAACAGCAATTATGAGGGTTCCAATTGATGCCGTTGCGGCTAAGAAAAAAGTTGAAGAAACACAGAAAGTTCGAAAACGAGTCCGTGACGAGATCGCAAGTAAAACAAGATCAAACAGCAAGGTTCTGAATTCTTTATATGACAATGTGTTCAGATATATGAATGAACTTGGTGTGAAAGATGCTGACAAAATAGCATGCGGATATATATTTACATCGAATTTGAAAGAGTTATCAGGAGCAGAGCTACATAAAACGGTCTTTGCTTTTCGATTGGCATATATATCTGAAATCCAGAAGAAATTGAATATTAAATTGCCAATAATTTTGGATTCTCCTCGTGGCAAAGAGGTAGATGATGCCAATATTCAAAAAATGATGTCGATCCTGATGAGAGATTTCCCCGACAATCAGATAATTATAGCCTCTATTTACAATTACGATTTCGATAATCCTAAGGTTATAAAGATTGAAGAAAGGCTGATGGAACAAGTGTAGAAAATTCAGAAAAATCGATTTTTCTACATTGCCGGTGCTGCTGGGATCACCGGCGGGAGGGGATTCTTGCCAGTTCTTGTTTCACAAGCTGGGTATAGGTCTTGGCGCATTCATATGACTCCTGCTAATCTTTCACAGCTCGCTCTCGCGGCTATGGATATCCTTCTGGATTGTCACGTATAGCCCGGAAGGTTCTTCCCTTGGTGGATCACACTCATTACACCGGGAAAGCAAAGAGCATCACATGCTACATACCAACCTCACACAAAGCAGTTATGTATATCCGAAATTACGATGAAGCACAATACGAGCTTGCCGGCAGCAAGCTTGCAGCTGATACCATGGTGCATCGTATCACCTCCCTTGGTCTCATAGCCATGTGACTAATTCAGTCAAGGTAAAAAGAAGACCTCCCTGAGCGGCCACTCGGGAGGTCTTTGGAAAAAGTATAATCAGAACATCCGTTCCTGATGAGGTCATCATCAGTATATCGAAGAGTTTTGTCAACTCTTTTTTAGATGAAAGAGCCTCTATTTTGAAAGGATGTTTTTATGAAAGGCCCTTAATGAATAAATAGTGTCACACTCTTCACCAACCAGTAGCCACCGAAAATCAGCCAGCAGAACAGCAGCAAAGCCAACAGGAAAGGCTTTGGCCCAGCCTTGCAGAACTTGTCAAAACTCGT
>JAFWYD010000013.1 GCA_017517805.1 Akkermansia sp. | reverse complement strand
CAGGCGAGACTGCAAGGAGGTGAGGAAGAACAGTCTGTTCAACGCATATAGATAAAAAAGAACTATGGCACGTGCTACAAATGGGCCGGCATCCCGCGCCCGCCGCAAGCGCATCCTGCTTCGCGCCAAGGGCTTCCGCGGTTTCCGCAGCAAGCTCTTCCGCTACGCCAAGGATGCTGTTTACAAAGCATGGCAGTATGAGTACCGCGACCGTAAGAAGCGTAAGGGTCAGTTCCGTCGCCTCTGGACCGCTCGTATCTCCGCCGCTGTGCGTCCCCTCGGTCTGACCTACTCCCGCTTCATGGAGGGCCTCAAGGCCGCCAACATCGATCTGGACCGCAAGTCCCTGTCCGAGCTGGCTATCGCCAACCCGGAAGCATTCAAGGCTGTTTTCGAGCAGGCCAAGAAGGCTATCGATGCCAAGGAGGGTGCTACCCTCAAGGCGTAAACACCGCTTCGGCAAACAAGACAATAATTCCCTTAACCCCGGCTGGCTCGGTACTCCTGAGCCAGCCGGATCTCTTTTGCACCTCCCGCCCGCAGGGTAAAACGGTGATAAAAGCCACCTCCGCGCACACCGTCGTGCGCGCTTTTTATGGCTCATACGGCGCAGCCCAGAGCTTGCAGGCAGGTCTCTGCAAAGAGGCCAACTCCATTTCCAGCACCTCTTTATCCATGGCTCTGTAAATTTCTCAGATCCTGGATAGTCGCCACCAGGCCATGACAGCCCCAAGCAGCAAGTATAGGCATTGAGTCCCCTATCGCTTTTCTGATGCGATGTACAGCAGAATCCCCATTCACTCTTCACAATTCACTTCAATTGGCTTGCCAGAGGGGGGGAGGATGTGTTAAAAGTAGTGGCACATGGAAAAAACACTTTTTCAAAAGATAGCGGACAAGGAGATACCAGCCGCCATCGTGTACGAAGATGAGCTGTGCGTAGCATTCCGGGATATAGCACCGGCGGCACCGGTGCATGTGCTGCTGGTGCCGCGCAAGCCGATTCCGAGCATTGCAGCCGCCACGGCAGAAGATGCGGCGCTGCTGGCCCACCTCATGCTGAAAGTGGGTGAGATAGCACGGGCCGAAGGGATTGAGGCGAGCGGCTACCGCACAGTGCTCAACACGGGCGAAGACGGAGGCCAGACCGTGCCCCACCTCCACATCCACATCATCGGCGGGCGCAGCCTGCAGTGGCCCCCCGGTTAGTCACAGCAGGAGAATCCTATCCCCCGGCAGCAATGCCCACGCGACTCAACACCCGAGTGCGCCGATTCGAATGGGTGGGCCCGCAAACCCTCGAAATCGAGTTGCCCGACACCCGGCTCCGACTCAGTTTTCTGGAGCCGGGGGTGGTGCGTTGCCGCTATGTGACCCAGGCGGTTTTTGAGAATGTGCCGAGCTACGGTATTTCGAAGGAATATACCCCGGCGGCACCGCAGCTGGAGGAAGAGGAAAACCCGGGCTACCTGGCAGTGCTGAGCGAGCGGCTGGAAGTCCGCATCCGCCGCATCGATGGCGGGCTGGAGTTCTACGATCGGGAGAGCGGCACCCTGCTCTGCGCCGATGCAGAGGGCATGGGGCACCGGCGCTCGGAGCGCACTGGCGATGACCTGGTATGGGTGCTCAAGCACATGCCGGAACAGGCGCATTTCTTCGGGCTGGGGGATAAGCCCTGCGCGCTGAACCTGCGCGGCCGCCGGCTGGAAATGTGGGGGGCAGACCACTACAAATTCACCCCGGAGAGTGACCCGCTCTACAAGAGCATCCCCTTTTTCCTCTGCCTGAACCAGGGGCGGCAGTACGGCATTTATTTCGATAACACCATGCGCTCATACTTCGATTTCGGGCATGAGCGCGAGGACCGCCTCCTCTTCGGGGCCGATGGCGGGCAGATGGATTACTACTTTATCGCCGGGCGCGATGCGCTGGACACGGTGGCCACCTACACGCGGTTGACCGGACTGCCGCCCATGCCGCCGCTCTGGTCGCTGGGCTACCACCAGAGCAAGTGGAGCTACTACCCGGATAAGGCGGTGGAATCGCTGGCGCACCAGTTCCGCAAGCGCAAGATACCCTGCGATGCCATCCACCTGGATATCCACCACATGGAGGATTTCCAATCGCTGACCTGGAGCCGGGAATATTTCCCCGACCCGGCGGGGATGGTGCAACGGCTGGGGAGCGATGGATTCAAGGTGGTGACGATAGCCGACCCTGGCATCAAGATCAACCCGGATAACTTTGTGTGGCGCAGCGGTTTTGAGCGCAATGTGTTCTGCCGCAGGCACGATGGAGCCCTGCTGGAGGGCGATGTGTGGCCCGGGCTCTGCACCTTTCCGGACTTTACCTCGCCGGAAACACGCAACTGGTGGGCGGGGCTGTTCCAACGCCAGGTGGGCGAAATCGGGGTGCGGGGCATGTGGGTGGATATGAATGAGCCGGCCATTTTCCCGGACCGCACCTTCCCGGACGACACGCGCCACGCCTTCGATGGTTTTTCGTGCTCGCACCTCAAGGCGCACAATGTGTACGGCCAGTGCATGGCGCGGGCTACGCGGGAAGGCATGCTCACGCATGCGCCGGACCGGCGGCCCTTCGTGCTATCGCGCGCAGGGTTCGCGGGTATGCAGCGCTACGCCGCCACCTGGACCGGCGATAACAACTCCGACTGGGAAAACCTGAAGATGGCCAACCTGATGGTGCAGCGTCTGAGCACCAGCGGTGTTTCCTTCTGCGGGGCTGACACAGGCGGATTCCTGGGGCACCCCACGCCGGAGCTCTTCTGCCGGTGGATGCAGATGGCCGCCTTCCACGTCTTCTTCCGCAACCACAGCAACGGTGAATACGGCGGGCAGGAGCCCTGGTGCTTCGGGCCGCTGGTCGAGCAGCATGTGCGCCTCGCCATCATGGAGCGATACCGCCTGCTGCCCTACATCTACACCCAGTTCCACCGCTATCACGCCGAGGGGCTCCCCATCATCCGCTCGCTGGCGCTCATGTACCCCGAAAACCCGGATATGTACTGGCGCAGCAGCGAATTCTTCCTGGGTGAGGCGCTCTACATCGTCCCGGTGCACCACCCGGGCGAAAGCGGGCGCTTCCTCTACATGCCCAGAGGGCCATGGTACTCACTCTGGACGGATGCCCCGGCCCCAGCCGCGGGCGAAGAGGTGTGGGTCTCGACCCCGCTGAGCCGCATCCCGGTCTTTGTGCGCGGCGGGCACCTCATCCCGCGCTGGCCGGTGCAGCAGTACGTAGGCCAGCTCTCGACCCCGCACATCACCTACGACCTCTGGTGGGCTCCGGATACGAGCGCCACCTCCTACCACTACGAAGATGCGGGCGATGGCCTGGCCCACCGCATCGGCATGTACCGCCTCCACCGCTTCCACTACAGCGCCACGCGCCGCAGTATCACCATCATCCGCGAAGGGGAAGGCAAGCTCGACCCCCGGGAAGAAAGCGCCACCCTGGCCCTGCATGCCCTGCCCCTGGGGGCGCTGCCCAGCGTGGTGGCAGATGGCGCCCCCTGCCCGGGTGCCTTCAACGAGCAGCACGTCTACCTCACCGAAATCCCCACCTATTCCAACAGAGTGGAAATCACGCTATGAAGCAGGATACCATCGATAAAATCGTGAGCCGGCTCGACCACCTGAGCCCCGAGGAACTGAGGAGTGTCTTCATGCGACTCGTGGCAGACAAAGGGCTGCTCCAGGATATCTTTGACACACTTCGCGATGGCATCATCCTCTTCGACCCCGCCGGTCAGGCCCGCTTTGCCAACAAAGCCGCCGCAGCCATCTATGCGCGCCCGCTGCGCGAGCTGCTGCGCACCCCCTTCGAGACGCTCAATGGCGGCACCTGCCGCTGGGAGGATTTGCGCGACAGCGGAATCGCCATCACCCGCGACCTGCAGGTCAACTACCCGGAGCCCCGCCACTACCACTTCCACATGAGCCCCATCGCCGGCGGCAGCGAGTACCTCCTGCTCGTGCGCGATGAGACAGAGCAGCACACCCAGGGCGAGGAAAATGCCGAGGCAGAGCAGATGAACTTGCTGAGCTTTATGGCCAGCGCCGTGGCCCACGAAATCGGCAACCCTCTCAACTCACTAGGGCTCAATCTCCAGCTACTCCGCAGAAAGCTCAGCAAGCTGGGGGATACCGAGCGGGAACGGCTGCTCCCCCTGCTGGATACTGCTCTGGGCGAAACCCAGCGGCTCGATACGCTGCTGCACCAGTTTCTGCAGAGCATGCGCCCCACGCGGCTGCAACGCGAATCACTCAACCTCAACGGCATCATCGAAAGCGTGATTGAAACGCTCGACCCGGAAATCGCCCCTCGCGGCATCTCCGTGCATCTCGAACTGAGCGAGAGCCTGCCCGAGCTCAACGCCGACAGCACCCAGCTCTTCCAGGCGCTCTACAACCTCATCCGCAACGCATACCAATCCATCCCCGGGGATGATGGGGGCATCTACATCCAGACCGCCTACAATGATAACGATGTGCGCGTGGTCATCTCCGACACCGGCACCGGTATCTCACACGAAGTCATGGGCAGCATGTACGAGCCATTCCGCACCACGAAGGCCAGGGGCAACGGCCTGGGGCTCCTCATCGTGCGCCGCATCATCAAAGACCACGGCGGCACCCTCGCCTTTGCCTCCAAAGAAGGCACCGGCACCACGGTGACCCTCACCTTCCCCCGGGCAGACCGGGTGGTGCGCCTCCTGCCCGCCTGACCAGCCCGGGAAGCAACAAGCGCAGCCGCCGGAATCCGGAGCTGCGCTTGCCAGAAAATGATTCGGGAGGCTTAGTGTTTCTGCCAGCCTGGCTTGTGGCGGGAGGCCAGTTCCTCAATCACCTGCTCGATACGCAGGCCTTTGGAGGTGAGCAGCACGATGAGGTGGTAGAACATATCAGAAGCCTCGTAGATGAGGCGTTCATCGGTGCCGTTGCAAGCCTCGATGCAAGCCTCCAGCGCCTCTTCGCCCACCTTCTGGGCCATGCGGTTCACGCCATCGCGGAAGAGGCTGGTGGTGTATGACCCCTCCGGCATCTCCTCGTGGCGCTTGTTGATGAAATCCTGCAATTCGGTCAGGAACAGCAGAGGGCTGGCCTCATTCTTCTCGCCCCAGCAGGTATCAGTCCCCGTGTGGCAAACCGGACCATGCGGCACCGCCTGAATCAACAGGGTGTCGTGATCGCAATCCACCTTGATGCTCACAACCTCCAGATAGTGACCGCTCGTCTCCCCCTTGGTCCACAGACACTGGCGGCTGCGGCTGTAGAAGCACACTCGCCCGGTTTCCCGGGTGCGGGCAAAGGATTCGGCATTCATATAGCCCAGCATGAGCACCTTGCCGGTCGAGGAGTCCTGAATGATGGCGGGCACCAGGCCGCCGCACTTGTCGAAGTCGATTGTCATTTGCAGAGAATTTGCGGTTACGGCCTCAGTATAGCACAGATGGGAAGAAAAGCCACATCTTTTTAGGTCACCCATGGTCACCTGCGGAAGATTTTTCCTTAAATTATTAGTATTGAACCATTAGAGGCAAGATTCCCATGTGAAGCGGAGGTAAATGTTCTGTTATTATTCCTGAAGCAAGGAGGAAATCGGTTGCCTTTTAGCCGAAATCATGTATACTTACCGCGCCATGCTGACCATCAAGAAACTCACCAAAGCACATGCCGGACGCACGCTCTTCTATGAGACCGAGCTCGTTGTCAACTGGGGCGAGCGCATTGCGCTGGTAGGGCCCAATGGTGCGGGTAAATCCACCCTGTTCCGCATGATACGGGGCGATGATACGCCCGATGAGGGGCAGATTGTGATGGATGACTACGCCGTAGTGGGTTACCTGCAGCAGGAAGCTGGCGACCCGACCGACCGCACGGTGCTGGAAATCGCCATGAGCACCACGCCGGAAATGGGCGAGGCCATTGCCACGCTGCGCGAATGCGAAGCCAAGGGAGATAACACCAGCGATGAGTACGCCCATGCTATGGATACCTTCATCTCGCACGATGGGTATCAGATTGAGCCCAAGGCCAAGCGGATTCTGAAGGGACTTGCATTCAAGGACGAGGATTTTCACCGACCGGCGCGCGAAATGAGCGGCGGCTGGGTGATGCGCGCGCACATGGCGCAGCTGCTGGTGGCAGAACCAGACCTGCTCATGCTCGACGAGCCCACCAACCACCTGGATCTGATGAGCCTGCTGTGGTTCCAGCGCTACCTGATGAATTATCCCGGTGCCATCTTCATGATTTCGCACGACCGCGATTTCATGGATTCGCTCGTGGAAACGGTATACGATATCGAAAACGGCGAACTGGTGCGCTACACCGGCAACTACACCCGCTTCCTGGAGCTCAAGGAGCAGCGCTATGAACAAGTGCTGGCCGCCTGGCGCAACCAGCAGCGCGAAATTGCCCACATCGAGGCCTTTGTGGAGCGTTTCCGCTCGGTAGCCTCCAAGGCTTCCCAGGTGCAAAGCCGCATCAAACAGCTCGAAAAGATGCGCCGCATCGAAAAACCACGCCAGAGCCGCCGCATGTTCAAATTCATCTTCCCGCAGCCCCCGCGCAGCATGCAGAAGGTGCTGGAGCTCGAAAAAGTGGGCCAGAGTTACGGGGAGAAGCGCATCTACCGCAACCTGGACCTGCTCATCGAGCGCGGCGACCGCATCGTACTCGTGGGGCCGAACGGTGCGGGTAAATCCACCCTGCTGAAGATACTGGCCGGGGTCATCCCCATCGATGAAGGCCAGCGCGTGCTCGGCACCACCACCCGCATCGGCTATTTCTCCCAGATGCGCTCCGAAAACCTCACTCCCAATTTCACCGTGCTGGAGGAAATCATGAAGGCCGATCCGGAATTGCGCGAGGAAGAAGCCCGCGCGGTGCTGGGGTCCTTCATGTTCCGCAAGCTGGATTGCGAGAAACGCGTCGAGGTGCTTTCCGGCGGTGAGAAATCACGCCTCAGCCTGGTGAAATTCCTGGTGAACCCGCCTAACCTCCTGCTCATGGACGAACCTACCACCCACCTGGACCTCATGAGTGTGGAAGCGCTCTCCCAGGCCCTCAAGCGCTACGAAGGCACACTGGTGTTCATCTCGCACGATGTGCACTTCATCCGCTCGCTGGCAGAAAAGACGCTACACATCAGCCATGGCACCGTCACCCCCTACGCCGGTGGCTACGATTACTACCTGGAAAAATCCGGGTTGCTCGACAACCCGGATGCCATGGACCAGTAAGCCCCATGCAGAACGCGCCTGGAGGGAATCCCCCCAGGCGCGCCTGTTTACCGCTTTTATTAAACAGAATCAGGGCATAGCCAGGAACCCGGCGGCAGATATTGCGCCGATAATGGCCCCGGCAATCAGTTTAGCCCATGATTCCTTGATTCCCCAACCGGTCAGCAGACCAGTCAGCCAGCGCTGTTGTTCGTTTTGTGTATTCATATGGGAAAACCAGCGTTTCTTACATACGCGCCCGGCGCGAAGCAAGGCGCAGCTGCACCGGGTAAACCATGCCATGCGCCAGCGCCTCCGCAAACATGCGGGCAGCATCTGCCGAGTGTGAGCAGGCATCGTGCACCGGAGTCTCGCGGCAAGTGCCAGAGGCCCCCGCCGGAGCCGTGCGATACATTTCCAGGCAACTAAGCCCGGAGGGTTCTTTTTCACCGCGCGGATTCACCCGCTGATGCAGCGTATCACGGTGAAACCAGCTATGCGTGAGGATACCGCGCAAAGAATTGATACCGCGCCAGATATCCGGCGTGCGCGGCACCACGCGCACCGCGTGAATCCCCTCATGCGCCAGACTCTCCACATAGGAATGCCCGTGCGGGTCGCGGTGGGCAGCATCGTGCGGCAGGAAATGCGCGGCCACCGGGCCATACCGGGCCTCCCACTCGCGGATTTTGCCGGCAAAATGCTCCAGCGGCAACTGGTTGGCAGAATAGTGGTTGAGCCAGTACACATTGCCGCCATAATTCTGCACCAGCCAGATGGAGGTGTGGTCGCTGAGTCCCAGGTCCCACGCAGTGTAGAGCGGTTCTTGCGGATTGAAGGCAAACTCGCCCCCCACACGTCCCTGCTCCCGCAGCCGGGCAATTTGCGCGCCATAGATGGCACCATCGTTGCCCGTGGCAAAAGCCTCGTCCGGGGTAGAAGGATACTCCTGGCGCATGGCGGCCCCCATGGTGCGCTCCATGCGGGCGTACCAGAGTTTCTGGGCATGGCTGAGCTGCACTCCGCACTCGCGCTCCAGCTTTTCGAAATAAGAGGCCTGGTTTTCAGACCAGCCGGCCCTGCCGGGCAGAGCGTAGTCCGGGTTATCGAACCAACTCATGAAAAAGAAGCGGAAATCGAGGGGAGAAAGCTCCTCCTTGCTGTTGTTTTCCATAGCCTGGGTGGTGAGTTCATAATTCACACCATAGCGCCCGCCCTCGTGGGTACTTTCCAGGATGATGGTTCCTTCTGCCGGCACCGTATTGATGGCACCGGTGCGGATTTCGCGGGCGCGCCAGGGGGCATGCACCGAGACATGCGCCAGCTCGCTCACGTGCAGCAACTGCAGCGTTCCACCGCGCAGGGTGGTACCAAGCCGGATATCGCTGCCATTGGCAAATGCGAGCCTTCCCCGCGCATCTGCAGCCGGGTGCCAGCCGCCCTTTTTGGCAAGTCCACTCTGCTGCTTGATGAGAAAGCCCAGGCAGGCGAGCGCCTGGTCTGCCACCCCGGCATGGGGCGGCAGATAGTCCAGATGCTCCCACGCAAAGCGTATCTTCTCGAGTTTCTGCTCGGCATCCGGCAGGGTCTTATCGATAATACCGGCGTGAAAGTTTGGCGTGAACAGGCAGGAATCGAGCATGAGCATGGCCACATAGGTGGAAATGCCCAGCTGCCGAGCCTTGAGCACGGCATTGCGGTGCCACAGGTTGTGGTGCAGCCGCAGCTGTGCTGTATTTGGTGCGAAGCGCTGCATGCGGCCAGACTTATTTTCAATCCAGTACAGATTGTTCAAGCGCCAGAGCGGGTCAGCCAGGCGGCTGCGGAATTCAGGACTGATGGTATCGAGCATTCTGGTAGATATTATTCATGTTCATCATCCGTTTCCGAGGCCTCCAGTTCCTCCTTGCCATACTGGTTCGGATACGGCGAAACCACCCGGTTAAGCACGTGGAAGATGAGATCAACATCTCCCGGATTCTCACGTAGTCTCTTGCAGAAGGCCACCAGGTCTGCCACGTGGGTATCGTGCTCGTGACCAAACTCGGCCAGCAGCATGTGACGCCCCAGCTCGCAAGCCAGAGCCTCACCGCGGGTCAGCGTGGAGGGGTCCTTCCCCTCCAGGAAATACGGCAGGCGGCTATCCTGGAACAACTGCATGCAGAGCTCCATATTGTTCACCTTCGATTCATCACCGGCATGCCATGACTCGGCATCTATGGTACGCCGCATGAGCAGGTCGGTCATGTAGCGCACAGACTGCCTCTGGCGCCAGCCTTTGTTGGTATCATAATCATACATGCGATCCAGGCCCATGTTGAACCGGTTCAACGGAGTAAGGGCATGCAGGAAATCCTGCTCAGTACGCGCCATGCGGCGTGGGAACAGGGGGATACCATCTGAGGTATGCACCACATAGGGAGCCCGCTGGTAGGGGTTTGCCGCATCTACTTCACCAGGCATCAGTCGCAGCATGCGGTCCGGCATCTCGGGCGAGCGATACACGGTTATATGCCGGATATCATTCATATTGATATCCTCCGGAGCAATACCGTCTATCGGCACACCACAAACCTCCACAGGGCGATTCGTACCCTGGGCGGCCACCCAATCCTTCATCTGGCGGTAGAAGCCCATCAGCGTCTGCAGCCCGGCCTCTGCCTGCCAGTGCGAATCGTTCACCCCCCTGATACGCTTCCCATCAACCCCGCTGTACCGCTCATGATTCCACCAGATACCGGTATCATTGGCATAGGGCACGGCGGTCACGATGCGCCGAAGCTCGGTCAGCAGACGCAGGGCAGGACGCACGCGGGCATCATCCCGGCACTCTGCGGGCAACTCTGCGCCATCTTCCATCTGGTATCCCTTAGCTATAGAAAACGGCATGAGAATACGGGCATCATCCTTCATAAACATTGAAGGCTGTGCAATCATCTGGCGGCGCAACTCCCCGAGCTTCATGCGGCTGATTTTGCCAGCGTCCTGCCGGTCAACTCCATAGGCATGCAATGCCGGGTATTGCTGCAGCACCGCGTCCAGACGGGCCAGAGCCTGCTCAGGAGCCGTTTCGCCGCATCCTTCCGACAATTCCTGGCTGAGATGCTCGCGCTCCTGTTCGGAAAGCAGATTCCAGGCCCTGAGCGGGGATTCGAGCAAATTCCAGTATTGCTGGTTCGTGCCGCGGAAGGTTCCCAAGCCGCCGACCGCGTAGCACCAGCCTTGCTCATAGCGGGTGGTATCATCGGATTTGTACGACTGCTGCAACCGAGCATCCAGCGTCAGTTTCTCCTTGTCCCGGAATGTCTTGCGGATGTACTCAACGCGAGGAATCAGGCTCTTGATCTGGTTGGCCGCCATGCGGTTTGCCTCCAGCACCTTCTTGTGGCGTAGTGAAAAACCGTCAGGAGGGACAAAATCGCTGAAAGGAGCCGTCACGAACCATTGTTTCACGGAATCCGGCAAGGGAGATTCCTGCAAATTCGCCAGCAAGTAGAGCAGATTCACCCGAGCCATGAGATTAGCCAGTTTCAGATTCATATTGTGGCGGTCTCCCGGTCTGACCCGCGCAGGATGTTGCTTCATGAAGGAGCGGCGGGTGGGGCCGTCCAGGCGCGACCAATTTTGGGCAGACAGCTGCTTATCGCGCCCTATATCCAATATGTGTTCGGCCGTGGAATCCGATATTTCGCGGGCCTCCACCAGGGTGCGGGCCACTTCCTCCGGAGCCACCCAGCCGGAAGCCAGCATGCGGTTCCAGTATGATTTGAAGCGCAGGTTCACCACATCCAGCGGAGTAAGCACCTGGCCTTTGCGCACCAGGTAGCGGCCACTATCCGGGCTTACCTCCTTGGTGAGAATATCGACATGCCGCCCCTGGTAGCGTTTCCAGTTCATCTTATCGGCGAGGAACTCGAGGCCTTTCGCGTACAGGGTCGAATCTCCCAGCCACATGGTGCAGAGGTCTCGCGTGGCGGCATTCGCCAGGTGGTCATAACCGACAAACGTATACATAGGCGTAGGGAACAACTTATGCCGCTCAAACACCAGGTGCCCCATCTCATCACGGCGATACCCCTGCCGCAAGGCATCATACAGCAGTCCCTTCCCCGTGGGAAGGAATGTGGTCTGCACATTGCCTACCAGCGAATTCATCACCTGCTCAGTCTCCTTGAACCACGGGGTGTAGCGTCCATCCGGGCGTTTGGTGCGCCACAAGGTCCCGCCCTTTCCATCGCTGCTGCTCTCCAGCTGGTGTCCGCTGAGCGCCATGTAGGAATGGAATTTCTCGCGATTCAGCAATGACAGCTCGCGCACATCCTCCAGATTGGGGTTCGATTTCTTCAACAAATCAGGGTCGCAGATTTCCGGGTCAAGATGCTCCTTGAACTCCCGGTGGATGAGATGCAGATAAGCATCCTTCGGGGAATAGCCCATGGTGAGCAACTCCTGGAAATCCTCGGTATGAGGCAGGAGATCCAGCAAGGATTCAGCGCATGAACGGCTTGCCAGCATGAGTCGGTATACCTCCTGCAGATGAGGTTCATCATGCTTCCGGGACCGCAGATCTGCCCGATTCATCATCTGGAAGGTATTGCGGAATGCCGCCACCTTGGTCTGCCGCAACCAGCGCGGTGCATGAGCTGCCCGCTTGCGGCGGTTGATGTAGAAATTCTCCATCCGGGTATGCAACTCTTCAAAAGCATGGTCGCGCCCGCCCCCCTGCACGCTGCGGATCATCGCCGCGCAGATTTCACTCACGAACATACGGCGTGCCGCCTCGGTCTTTTCCCGGGCCTTCTCTACACTTTTGTAGGAGTGTGTGAGACTATCCAGCGATTCTGTGTTCATCAGGAACCGGTAACTGCAATTGAGAATTTCATTCACACGGTCAGATACCAGCATGCGCACACCCTCCGGTCGCAGCGGGTGGTAATAACCATCCAGTCGGAAAAGGCGAGGAATCGCTTTTTCGCGCTCTGTCAGGTACGTAAAGTACGAATCGGTACGGCGGTGGAGTTCATCCGGCTGTTTGAGCAACTCGCCATTTCCCTTCTGGAACCACTCATCCCACAGGAGAAGGTAGTCCATTTTCCGGTTTACATTGAGAGGTAAGTCCTTACGCCCCGTCATATTCTCCACCATCTGCTGCACTACCTCCGGTTTGCTGACATCGCGCTCAACGAGTTGCGGGCGGGCAAGAGTCGTTGAATCTGCCGGTAACTTCAGGAATGCCTGCACCACCTCCGGGTCGCGGAAGACATCGTGGTGCTCCGTATTGAGCAGTTTCAGCGAGCGGATGAGCTCCTGGATTGCCCCGGTGCCGGCCCAGCGGCGACTGCTGCGCAGCGCATTCTGGAGCAAATCGTTCTGCCTGTGGATATCCGGTTCGTTCAGAATGCGTTCGCGCATGGCAGGTTCCACCCCCCATTCCAGCATCAGCTGCCCGTCATCCAGCACGGTCTGCGGTGAGCGGAAATGATGCAGCGATGCCCTGCCCGCTGCAATAAGCACAAAGGGCAGATTGCGGGCGGCCTCGCGCATGTTCGCCTCGATATCGACCATATTGTCACCGAAAGCTTCCCAATCGATATGGGAAGCCACCCGGTCCACCCTGGCGGCAAGTTCCTGCATGCCGAGCTCAGAGGCCTGGGCCGCCTTACCAGCCAGGAGGAGTTTGGCATTTTCTGCGGTGAGGGTTTCTAATCCTTTGAGGGTTGCCAGCGAATACCCCTTGAGGCCGGCTCCCTGGGCTTTCACGAATTCCCTGATGGTACGGTCGAGCATCCGGGCACCGAAGCGACTCATACCCATGTAGATACCAGCCTGCAATGCACCACCCACGATACCCGCAGCAGTCTGCAGTTCCTGCCTGCCCTCCGGGCTGCGCCTGCGGGCTTCTGCCACAGCACTGCCGGTTCCAGCCAGAGTCAGCGCACCAAAGCCCGCGCCTCCGGAAAAGGCCATGATAGCACCCGGTATCGCCCCGGCGGCATCCACCGCCATCTGCTCCGCAAGGTTGGCATCCTCCCCCAAATCGATGGGGAACAACTCCCCCTGCGCAACGCGCCGCAACTCATGCAGCACCTGCAGCCTCTTATCACCACCTGTAGCCACTTTGCCGAGAGCCTCGCTTTCCAGCCCCTCAGCAGCAGTCCTGGTGAGGGCGGTCGCGATGTGGCCGATACCCTGGACCAGGGAATGCCCGAGGTCGGCAGAGCCACGGCGGATGCTATGCAGCACGGCCTCCCCGAGGTGTCCCGGTTTTTCCTCAAGCGCGCGGGTGGATTCCAGCGATCGGGCAATATCGTACACCCGGGCACGCTCACCCGGCTCCATATCGGCCAGGTCATTCACCGCCTGCAGGAGACCGGGAGTACCGGCAACCACATCAGGCAGGGAAAACATCTTGGTCTCCAGAGCCTTAATGACGGACCATGCATCCGAAATATCCTCTGCTAGCGGGAGATACTGCTCCCGCACAGCCCGCCCACGGCAGGCTGCAGCCTCCGCGATGCGGCGACCGACCTCATCATCCACGCTATCCTCCGCCGGGGTATCCCCCCGCAGGGAAGCCTGGAAAGCCTCTGCATACACGCGGCGGGCATTCTGGCGCGCGGGAGCCTCCTGCTGCTGCATCGACAAGGCGGTATACACCTCGGGTTCGGAGTTCCCCACCTGCAGCTCACGGGCCAGATTCATGCGCAGGCGTGGCCAGGCGGCCCGTACCTGTTCGCGGCTCATCTCACCGTAATCAGCCACCCAGGATCGGTTGATGTTGCTCATGAGGCTGTAATCACGCTCAACCTCAGGGCGGCTTTCATCATCTGCCCCGGCCATGTGGCGCACCGCATCAGGCACCGTGGCAGGGTCGCCAGTCAGCAGGCTGCTCCAGTATCGCTCCTTTCCCTGCCCGGGAGTCTCGGCCGGAGCAAGCGAAGGAGCTGCCACCGTCGTTTCTTTCATCATATTTCCAGTATTCATCATCTTGATTTATTCAGGTTGGTAACAGAGCCAGTTCTCCGTAGATTCCCGCAACCGGGCCAGCCACTGGCTGCATTCTTTTTCCGGAGCCGAGCACTGGCGGGTCAATGATTCCTGCTGCAAGCGGCCAAGAGTGAGCAGAGCCTCCTCGTCTCCCGGGCAGCCGAAGTGGCCGCCGTTGTAGAGATTCCAGAGACGGCGGCTCATCTCCACCCGCTGGCGGGAAGGCAGCGCAGCCGTTGCCTTCAACCGGGAAAGCAGCATCCGGCGTTCTTCTGCCGGGAGCGGGGCCAGGGCAATATCCACCATCAACTCATCATCTGCCTGTTCGGCGCGTTCATCAATGCGGCGCAACCAGTCGCACGACTCTGCCGCCTGCATCGGCACGCGGGGCTGCTGCAAAGAAGCGGCTGTTCCTTCTGCCAGCACACCGGAGCGCTCCGCGCTTTCGATTTCGGCAGGGTCCGGCTCCTCACCGGCTTCCACCCTGGCAGCCAGACGCTGCACCAGGTCTGAAAACACCCGCCCACGGGTCTTTTCCACCTCCGCTTCCAGCGCTTTCAAATCCGATTCGCCGGCCGGGCGGGCCTCCTGCCCGGAGTGCCACGACTCCAGCGCGGAGTATGGCTCCTGCTCGAGCTGGTGCATCCACCGCGCCCGCAGACTGCCGCTGCGCACCTGGTCAAGGCGCTGAGGCATCTCACTTTCCGGCACAAAAATACCCTTGCCCTGCTCCAGCCAGCGTGTGGCGGAATCGGCATCGCCCTTTTGCACAGCGGAATCGAGCTGCTCCTGCCACACGCTGCGCGATTTCCGGAGTTGCTCCAGCTCGCGGTTGCGCTGAGCCTCCAGCGAAAAGCGCGTGCCGTAAACCTCGCTCAAGCGACGGATCTGCTCGTGCGAGCTGCTGCCAAACTCCTGCATCAGCTGCTGCACCCGCGGCTCGTAGGCCTGTTGCCAGCTGTAGTTCCAGTCCCTGACCGGCAGATGCTGCAACTCCTCTGCCGTCTCCCGACCGATTTGCTCCAACCGGCCCGTAATCTGAGCTTCATCGCCCGCATACTGCACCTGGTAAAGAGATTCGGCCAGGGCAGCCGCACCGCTGCCTGCCTGTTCCACTCCCTGCCCGAGCACGCGGCCCGTACGCCCCCAATCGTTCAAACCATTGAGCGAGAGGTGGGCACCCTGCCGGGGATAAGCCAGCAGTCCCCATTCTTTCATTCGTATCGCCATGTACACAAGGATGGCACGGGCGGGCAGCAGGGTCAATCATTCACCGCACCCCGGTACCGCGTTTCAGGTGAAACGCGGGTGCTCACGGCAGCAGATTCATATCATCATCATACACAAATCTCAGCGGGCTCGCCGTAGGGATTTCCAGCTGCTCCACCCCCGCCGGGCTGAGTCCCCGGAGCAGCATCACCAGCGCCCGCAGACTGTTGCCATGCGCCACCACAAGAAGCGATCCACTCGCGTACAGCCGGGGCCGGAGCTGCTCCTCCCAGCAGGCCCTCACCCGCCGCTGCGTATCGCGCAAAGATTCGGTAGAGGGCAACAGATGAGGCGGCACCGCCGCATAGCGCGGGTCTTGCATTGGCAAACGTTCATCACCGGCTGGCAGGGGAGGCGGCGGGCAATCGTACGCTCGCCGCCACCGCTGCACGAGCTCGGGGCCCACTTCCAACTCCACATCGTGCTTATTTCGCCCTTGCAAGGCTCCGTAGTGTTTCTCATTGAGCCTCCAATCCTTATGCACTGGTACCCAGGCACAGTCCAGCCCGGCCAGCACGATATTGAGCGTATGCACCGCGCGCATCAGCACCGAAACACACGCAGCACCACACACAAACCCACTCTCCCGCAACCGCCGCGCCGCCAGCTCCGATTCCCGGCGTCCGCGCACCGAAAGCGGCACATCTGCCCACCCGGTGAACCGGTTCTCCGCATTCCATTGAGATTCGCCATGCCTCAGCAATACCAGCTCTTTCATGCAGAAATGACACATGCGCTGACTCCATGATTGCAAAACATCCAGAATATGCTAGAATGACTGCAAATATGACCAGAACCCGCCTCATTCTCATCATAGTCCTCCTCTCCCTGGCCTGCAGCATCGCCCTGCTCCTGCCCGGCTGCTTCAAGGACCCCCGCCAGCTTGTGCTCGGCGAGTGGCAGGAACTCAACAAACTAGGCTTCGTAGAAGTGACCGAGTCCACCGCCCGCTGGCGCGGCAGCAACTACAAAGCCACTTTCCAGTATGCCTGGGTGCAGGCAGATGATGAACCCTACTCTGTCGAAATTTCCCGCAACGGCCAGAAATGGCTGGTCGACCTCACATTCGATGACGATGACCACGCCGAAGTCAATCTCCTCATCTTCGACCAGTTGCCCCCGCAGGCCCAGGATTTCATCCGCCAGAAAAACAAGGCAAAAAACCGACCGGAGAAGGAACTTCGGCTGCGTTTCCGCCGGGTCCTGCCCGAAAAGTAAGCCCAATTTACCCGGCTGCGCAGTTTATTCTTGAAAAACACGCCCCTTTGCGTTAAAAGTAGCACAGGGCAATTTTTTATTGTCCCCGTCATCCTCGAAATACAAAACACAACCTCATACTATGGAAACCGCATTCAAAATCCACGGTCTCTGTGCTGCAACGCATACTCCGATGAACGCCGATGGCTCCTGCAACCCCAATGCAGTTGATGCCCAGGCCAAATTCCTTGCCAGCCAGGGTATCAAGTCCGTTTTCATCACCGGCTCCACCGGTGAATCTGCCCACATGCAGCTCACCGAGCGCAAGGAAAACATGGCCGCCTGGGGCGAGGCTGGCAAGAAGTACGGCATCGATGTCATCGTGCACACCGGTGGTAACTGCGTGTATGACGGCCGCGAGCTTGCCGCCTACGCCGCCGAATGTGGTGCCACCGGCACCGCCAGCAACTCCCCCTGCTACTTCAAGCCCGGCAGCATCGACCTGCTGGTAGACAGCCTGGCCGTGGCAGCATCCGGTGCCCCCGAGCTGCCCTTCTACTTCTACGATATCCCCGTGCTCACCCACGTGGGCTTCAACCCCTGCAAGATGATTGAAGCCTGCGCTAAGAAGATTCCGAACTTCGTGGGCGTGAAATTCACCAACCCCGACCTTGCCCTGTACATGGATGCCCTCAACTACGATGGCGGCAAGTACGACATCCCCTGGGGCGTGGACGAATGGTTCCTCGGGGCCTATGCCACAGGTGCCAAGGGCGGTGTAGGTTCCTCCTTCAACTACGCTCCCAAGCTGTACGATGACATCATGAAGGCTGTGGATGCCGGCGACCTGGCTGAAGCCCGCCGCCTCCAGCAGCTCTCCGTCACCATGATCAACATCATCGCCGGCAAGGGCTACATGGGCTGCTGCAAGTACCTCATGAGCGAATGGACCGGCGTTGACTTCGGCCCGGCCCGCCTCCCCATGGGCAAGCAGGACAAAGCCACCCTCGAGGCCCTCAAGAGCGAGCTCAAGGCCATCGGCTTCTACGATTGGGCCATCTACAAGTAAAGATTCAACCCCGCTGTCTCCTCATGGATACAAAAGCACTTGGCGAGTTCTACAAAGACAAGCTGCTCAATGAGGTAGCACCGTTCTGGTTCCCCCGTTCCCTGGACAAGGTGAACGGGGGCCTCTACCACTGTTATGCCGCTGATGGCACCCTGGTGGATACCGATAAGAACGTGTGGGCGCAGGGCCGCATGGCCTGGATGCTCCTGACCTGCTACAACAGCATCGAAAAGAATCCGCTCTGGATGGAGTGCGCTGAAAGCGCCCTCAAGTTCCTGGAAGAAAAATGCGCTGACCACCAGCTCAACCGCATGTACTTCCACGTCACCGCAGAAGGCACCCCCATCCGCATGCGCCGCTATGCCTACAGCGAATGCTTCGCCGCCATTGCATGGGCTGCCCACTACGGTGCCACAGGCAACCCGCGCAGCGCCGAACGCGCCCGCAACTGGTTCAGCGTCTTTGCCGATATCTTCTTCACCCCCGGCAAAATGGCACCCAAGAGCACTGGCAACCGCCCCGGCGAAAACCTCGGCTGCCGCATGATTATGCTCGTCACCGCCCAGGAAATGCGCCGTTACCTCGGCGATGAAGGCGGTACCTATACTGCGTGGATTGACCGCTGTATCGATGACCTGCAGCGCCTCTTCCTGCACGAAGACATCCAGGCCGTCCTTGAAAACGTCGCCCCCGATGGTTCCGTCATCGACCACTTCGACGAACGGGTCCTCAACCCCGGCCATGATATCGAAGGTGGCTGGTTCGTGCTCGAAGAAGCCCGCTACCGTGGCGGCGATAAGAAGCTCATCGAAATCGGCTGCAAGATGATCGACTGGGCTCTCGCCCGCGGCTGGGACAAGAAGTATGGCGGCCTGCTCTACTACACCGATGTGTACAACAAACCGGTGCAGGAGTACTGGCACAACATGAAGTTCTGGTGGCCCCACGATGAAGCCCTCATCGGCACCGCCCTGGCCTACACCATGACCGGCGATGAAAAATACGCCGAATGGCACCAGCGCATCCACGACTGGGCCTTCGAGCACCTGCAGGACAAGGAGCACGGCGAGTGGTTCGGCTACTGCAACCAGGATGGCAGCACCACCAACGGGCTCAAAGGCTCCATGTGGAAATCCTTCTTCCATCACCCGCGAGCACTCTGGTGCTGCGCCCACTATTTCGGTGCAATCCCCGCACCCAGCACACAAGCTTAACACACACAAACGAATCCATGATTATCGGCATTCTAAACTCCGGCGGCGACTGCCCCGGCATCAATGCGGTGATTGAAGGCTATGTTTCAGCCGCCTATCGCCGTGGTTGGCGAGTTATCGGTTTCCATGACGGTTTTGAAGGTCTCCTGCCTGTGGCCGGTGGCCGCCGCTACGAAACCCTGACCCCCAATAAAACACACAAGATCCGTGCATACGGTGGCACCATCCTCGGCACCACCAGCACCGGCAACTTCAAGGTTGTCACCAACAAGGTGGGCCGCCGCCAGGTGGACCGCGAAGTCATGGCAAAAGCCAAGAAAACCATCAACGCCCTCGGTCTCCAGGCCTTGGCGGTCATCGGTGGCAGCGGCTCAGCCCGCACGGCCAAGCTCCTTTCCGAAGAAGGGCTTCCCGTTATCTCCATCCCCAAGACCATCAACAACGACCTCTGCAGCGACTCCGACTACACCTTCGGTTTCCATAGTGCTGTCAGCGTCGTGACAGAATCCATCGACCGCATCCGCACCACGGCCAACGCCCACCAGCGCATGATGGTCATCGAGGTCATGGGCGACATGTCCGGCTGGATTGGTCTTTACGGTGGCATTGCCGCTGCGGCAGATGTCGTCCTCATCCCCGAGATTGAGTATGACCTCGACAAAGTGATTGAATGCGTCAAGGCCCGCAAGGCCACGGGGCAGCGCGAAATCATCGTAGTGGTGGCAGAAGGCTCCCGCCTCAACGGCCACCTGGTCACCGTACAAAACAAGGACAACGGCGATGAACGCCTCGGCGGCATCGGCAACAAGCTCTCGCACATCCTCCAGGAGCGCACCGGCATCGAGACCCGCTACTGCGTGCTGGGCCACACCCAGCGTGGTGGCACCCCCTGTGCCTTCGACCGCATCCTCGGGGTCCGCTTCGGTGTAGAGGCTGTCAAGCTCATCGAAAACAAGGATTTCGGCAAAACCGTCGTCCTCAATGGTCTCAACATCGACAACGTACCCATTGAAGAGGCCGTCGCGCACCACCGTTTTGTGCAGCCCGAGAGCCAGATTATCAGCACCGCCCGCGACCTCGGCATCATCTTCGGCGACCGCACCCCGGCAGAAATGCACATCGACCGCAAACAGGCTGTAAGCACCAAGGGAACCAAGCCCGCCCGCAAGTGCTGCAAATCCAAGTCGGCAGATTCTAAATGAATAACCCCCTCACATATCTGTGTACCGTTGGAGCGTTGCTGAGCTGCCTCTTCAGCTCATGCAGCCACCAGGAGCTTATGACCCCGGACAAGATTGGCCCCAGCTACCTCGTGCTGGAAGTCAACTCCGGGCGAGTACTCTATTCCTCCAAGGCCGGAGTCAAGCGCCCCATCAGCATGCTGACCAACCTGGCGACTGCCGTAGTCGTCATGGACTGGGTGAAGGCATACCAGGTGGATATGAACCGCCTCATCACCGTGCCGGAGGAAGCCCTGCGCTGGCAGCGCACCAACCTGCTCCATCTGCAGGCAGGTGACAGTATCTCCGTGCGCGATGCGCTCTATTCCACCCTCATGTGGGATGACAGCGCCAGCGCCACCACCCTGGCCTATGCCTGCGGCAGCAACCTCAGCAGCCAGGATCCGGAAGGTGCCTTCATCGCGCAGATGAACAACCTGGCCCGCAAACTGGGCATGACCAGCACCGTATTCAAGGGTTCCAACGGAGCATCGCTCACCCAATCCTCGGCGCAGGACCTGGCGCTGCTGGGCATCTACGCCGTCAACGATATGGATTTGATAGCCATCACCTCGCAGCCTGGCTGCAAGGTCACCATCCACACCCCCCGTGGCAAACGCATCCAGGTCATCGAGAACAAGAACCTCTTGATTGACAAGAAGAAAAAAGGTCACGTGGACGGCCTCAAAGCCGGGCAATCGAACAGCGCAGGCAGCTGCCTGATTGCCACAGCCCACCGCCCCTCAGTCAAGCGGATCAACCCTGCGACCGGCAAAGAAGCCACCTACGCGCAGCGCCTGCTGGTTGTGATACTCGGGATGCCCACCTCCAACGCACGCTTCAGCGTGGGAGCCGGCTTCCTCCGCAACGGGTGGAACGCCTGGGAGGCATGGCTGCCAACCAACGACTACATGGATAGAACTAAATTCATCATACTCCCCAATTAAGATCTCATGAACATAGGTATTCTTAACGCCGGTGGTGATTGCCCCGGACTCAACGCCGTGATTGAAGGCGCCGTGGGCGCTGCCTCTGCCCGCGGGTGGACCGTCTACGGTTTCTATGATGGTTTTGAGGGTCTGCTTTCCACGCCCGAAAACGAGCGCTGGCGCATCCTCACCCCCGAAAACTGCCTCAACATCCGCTCCACCGGCGGTACCATCCTCGGCACGGTGAACAAAGGTAACTTCACCGTCAAGAGCGGTGTAGGCGGCCGTATGCAGATAGCTGAGGACGTGCTGGCCCGCAGCAAGGCCACCGTTGAGCGCCTCGGTCTCTCTGCCCTTATCGTCGTGGGTGGCGATGGTTCCCAGACCATCGGCCAGGAGCTCCGCCAGATTGGCCTGCCCATCGTCGGCGTGCCCAAGACCATTGATAACGACCTCGGTGCCACCGACTACACCTTCGGATTCTGGACCGCCGTCTCCGTGGTCAGCAAGCAGCTCGACCGCCTGCGCACCACCGCCTTCTCCCACCAGCGCATGATGGTGGTGGAGGTCATGGGCCGCCACGCCGGCTGGATTGCCCTCTACGGCGGTATCTCCGGCGGTGCAGATGTGATTCTCATCCCCGAGATTCCCTTCACCCTGGAAGATGTCGTGCGCAAGGTGGAACTCACCAAGGCACTCGGCCAGCGCGAAATCATCATCGTCGTGAGCGAAGGTGCCACCATCGGCGGCAAGCTCCTCACGCTGGATGAAGAAACCAAGGGCGAAGTGCGCCTCGGTGGCATTGCCGCATTCCTCTCCACCAAGCTCGAAACCATCACCGGCATCGAGACCCGCTACTGCGTGCTGGGCCACACCCAGCGCGGCGGCTCCCCGATTCCCTTCGACCGCGTGCTGGGCGTGCGCTGCGGTGCCAAAGCCATCGACCTCATCGAAGATGGCAAGTTCGGCGAAACGGTGGCCCTGCACCGCACCGACATGGTCTCCATGCCCATCGAAGAAGCCGTGCGTACCCTCCACCTGGTGGATAGCAAGAGCCAGCTCATCGAAGCCGCCCGAGAAATCGGCATCTCCTTCGGCGATGCCAGCGACCTGGGCAACTTCTGACCAGGCTCTCCCGGCAACTGACCTTCCGGCCGCCGCAGCTCACCTGCGGCGGTCGTTTTTCGTCCAATCAGGCTTGCATTTCCAGTAAGGAAAAACTATAATACCGCTTCCCCATAATCTTATGAAGACGCATACCGATATTCACACCGGCCTGAGTACTGCCCAGGTGGAGGAAAGCCGCCAGAAGTATGGCAGCAACGAAATGACCCCGCCCAGCCGCGACCCGTGGTGGGTAGAGCTTGCCCGCAAGTTTGCCGACCCGCTCATCGTCATCCTCATGGCAGCAGCCGTCATCTCCTTCATCCCCGTCCTTCTTTCCCCGGGTGAGCACAGTCCCATCGAAAGCATCGGCATCATGTGCGCCGTCCTGCTCGCCACCACCGTGGGCTTTGTGAACGAATACCGCGCCAACAAGGAATTCGACATCCTCAACAAAGTGAACGATGTCACCCCCGTGCGCGTGCTGCGCGATGGCAAGCACACCATGGTCCCCAAGAATGAACTCGTGGTAGGCGATATCGTCACCCTTGAAACCGGCGTGGAAGTACCGGCAGATGGCATCGTCCTCGAATCCTCCTCCCTGCGGGTCAACCAATCCTCCCTCACCGGTGAATCCGAACCCGTCCTCAAAGAACCCGGCGAAGGCGAAGAAACCCTCCCCGGAGCCTACCCGCGCAACGTCGTGCTGCGCAGCACCCTCGTGACCGATGGCCACGGCATCATCTGCATCACCAAAGTGGGTGACCACACCGAAATCGGCAAAGTAGCCGAAGCCGCCACCAAGGAAACCGGTGCCAAATCCCCGCTCAACCTCCAGCTCGAAAGCCTCTCCCAGGCCATCAACGTCGTCGGCACCAGCATCGCCATGCTCCTCTTCATCTCGCTGGTGACGCATGATGCCCTGCTCGGCAAATTCGTCCTCAGCACCAGCCAGTGGTACTTCTTTGCCGCCCTCATCGCCGGCATTGCCGCCGCCACCCTCAAAATCTGGTATCCGGTCCTCCGCGACCTGCTGGGCTATGCCAGAGTGCGCATCCCCTCCCCCGCCTGGGTCAGGGAAAGCGGCTTCGGTGTCTGGCTCAAATGCCTCCTCACCGGCGCAGTCATCTTCGGCATCGCGCTGGGCAGCCTCATCGGAGCCGGCATCCTGCCCGCCGACCCCGCCACCTGGATGCCCCAGGCCGCGGCAGATAAAATTCTCACCTACTTCATGATTGCCATCACGCTCATCGTCGTCTCCGTGCCGGAAGGCCTGCCCATGAGCGTGACCCTCAGCCTGGCCTACAGCATGCGCAAAATGGCCCGGCAGAACAACCTCGTGCGCGAGATGGACGCCTGCGAAACCATCGGCGCGGCCACCGTCGTCTGCTCCGATAAGACCGGCACCCTCACCATGAACCTCATGAGCGTGCGCGAGGCCAACTTCCCCGGCGTGAATGAGCAGGGCACCGCCGCCCCCATCTTCCCGCTGCTTGCAGAAGCCGTGGCCGCCAACTCCACCGCCGACCTCGATGAAGCCGGCAAAGTGCTCGGCAACGTGACCGAAGGTGCCATGCTCATGTACCTCAACGACAAAGGCATCTCCTATGCCGAAGCCCGCAGCAAGTTCAGCACCATCGCCCAGCTTCCCTTCCACACGCAGAACAAATTCATGGCCACCTGCGGCCAGTCTGCCGTGCTGGGCAAGGAGGTCATCTTCCTCAAAGGCGCGCCGGAAGTCGTGCTCTCCAAATGCAGCACCGCCTACGCCGGAGAACTGACCGAGGCCGCCCGCGAAGAAGTGCTCACCATCATCCGCACCGCCCAGCGCAAAGCCATGCGCGTGCTCGGACTCGCCTACAAAGAAGGCCGCGCCGACACCCCGGATGCCGTCAAGGAAGCCTGCACCGGCCTCACCTGGCTCGGCTGCTTCGTCATCCAGGACCCGGTGCGCCCGGATGTGCCCGCCGCCGTGGCCTCCTGCCACAAGGCCGGCGTGGGTATCAAAATCGTCACCGGCGACAACTTCGAAACCGCCTGCCAGATCGGCCGCGAAATCGGACTCCTGCCCGAAGGAGAGCTGCCCCAGGGTGCCGTCCTCACCGGCGACCAGTTCGGCCAACTCACCGACCAGCAACTCCTCGATGGCGTGAACGACCTCCGCGTGCTTTCCCGCGCCAAGCCCATGGATAAGCTCCGCCTGGTCAACGCCCTCCAGGAAAAAGGCCACGTCGTCGCCGTCACCGGCGATGGCACCAACGATGCCCCCGCCCTCAACCATGCCGATGTGGGCCTCTCCATGGGCATCACCGGCACCTCCGTGGCCAAGGAAGCCTCCGATATCATCCTGCTCGATGACTCCTTCGCCTCCATCATCCGCGCCATCAAATGGGGCCGCTCACTCTACCGCAACATCCAGAAATTCATCGTCTTCCAGCTCACGGTGAATGTGGCGGCCTGCGGCATCGCCGCCCTCGGCCCCTTCATCGGCTGCGAGCTGCCGCTCACCGTCACGCAGATGCTCT
>JAFWYD010000090.1 GCA_017517805.1 Akkermansia sp. | reverse complement strand
GCGCGCTCACGCGGGTCCAGCTGTTGCCCAGGGCCATGCCCAGCAGGCTGCCCTCGCCCAGCTGCGTCTCCATACCGATGGCACCGCCGGTGATGTTCGTATCGGCCCCACCGTGCGTCCCCGAGCTGCTGCGGCGGCTGGAGCCGGCAATCGCGCTGGCCCACACCGCGCGCTCGCCGCTGCCCAGCTGCACCGCCATGCTACGGTTGGCAATGGTATTCACAAAGGCGCGGCTGCTTTCCACGAGCCCCCAGTTGGCCTGCACCAGAGCATCGGCCACCCCGCTGTAATCCGGCAGCGCGGGATTCACGAGAGCGGTGGAGGCAGAAGGGGCTTCCACCTCTTCTTCACCTTCCTCGCTCAATGCACAGGCTTCCGATTCAGCAGCTGCAAGCAATTCCTCGTCATCCGCTTCATACAACCAGGAATTCCAGGCATCCATATCCTCGATACACAAGGTGATGTTCTTCTTTTTTACATTCAGAGTCAACGTACAGGTCGATGCGTCCATCCCCAGCAAATTGTACAGGTCAACGCTTTCTGCTGTATCATTGGCACTCCATGTACGGTACGCATCGCCGATTGATTTGAACGTGATAAGATTATAAACCTTTCCGGATTCCAGTTCACAGCCACTCACATTGATGCAGCTATTGCTTTTCAAGGTCAGGGAGCCACCTACCTTGATGGTGGGGAGAGCCTTATCACTAGTCATCGAAATCGTACCGCCATCCAGCACCATATTTTTGGCACTTACCACGCCCGTGAGCTCGATATAGCTTCCGCTACGCAGCGTAAGTGTTTTCTTGACGGTCAGATTCAGCGGCTTATATGTATCCTTTATAAAATCCCATTGAGAGAGATACAAATCTGAGGAAGCGACCGTCATATCGCCCCCGACGCTGATACCACCGCGGGTTTCAATGTATGCGTCCGTCACCTTCAGGTCGCCGCCCACATTCAGCATCAGGTTCTTGACCTTACCCTCCTCCTCACTCAACAGGGAGAGGCTGGAACCATTCTGCACCGCCAGGCTACCGGCAACCTTGACATTGCCATGAGCGGTGCAGTCTGATGAGTCAAACACGTTGGCTGCATTCTTCTGAGAAAGCTGGAGTTCACCTGCCCAGATGGAAGAAGAATCCCACATCGACAAGCTGCCAGCAGCAACCTTGCCGAAACCTTCCGCTGTCGCCAGGTTGCCATCTGTCATATCAACAGCACCCTTGACAGCAATGCTCTGCGCTGAGCAGGAACCAGCATTCAACTTCAGAGAACCGGCACTCAGACTCCCCATAGCATAGACGGCGCCTTCATCCAGCTCCAGCGCATTCTTCACGGAAACAGACAACTTCGGTCTGGCTCCATCTTCGTATTCGACATTTTGATTGATAGACCCCATAGTAGCCCGCACCTCGTTGAACACAAGGTTGCCGGCAGACTCGATGCCGCCATTCAACATTAATACGGAATCCTTGCCTGAATAATTCAGTCCCTTCTCGCCTACAGTAAGCCATGCTCCATCAATCACAGAAAGAACGGGCGTGGTAATCCTGGCTCTATCTCCCAGCGTCACGTTGTCGTGAATCTGAACGGTGCCAGCGCCGCTCAATGCGCCATTCATCGTACCTCCTGAAAGCACAGCGACTTCTGCTACATTCAGCTGAGAACCGTTGAGCAATTCGCCATCGCTCAAGGTGAATACACCAGCGTAGCTTTTGCCACCCTTGATGCAGGCCTCACCCTCAAGGACAATATCGTTTGCCACGGCCTTACCCTTCAAATCAAGCGTGCCACCATAAAGGGTCACTTCCCCATAGCCGAATGATGAGACACCGCCGGCATTGACCGTGCCACTATGCACAATGGTACCGCCCGTATACGAATTGCCATCATTCAGCGTCACCTTACCCTTAGACCCCATGCTCACTTCCACGCAGCCGGAACCAGTCAAAGTCCCCGGGCTCATCTTGTTTGCCGCCAGGCTGATAGCACCATCGCCACTCAGAAGCAGCCGGGAGGCTTCAATCTTCCCCTGCAGTGTCACCTTGGCGGCAGAAGCAATCTGCACCTCATCACCCGCCACAAAACCATCCTGAGCAGAGCCCAGCAAAGCCGCATTGCGGCCATTGCCCAGCGTGCCGGAGGCCTTCTTTGCATCCCACTGCCATACTGCCATGCCGGATACATTCAGCGTTATCGTCTTGCTGGCCGAATCATGCAGGAGGGAGTATTCATTTACCGAGGATTCCGCTGCCAACACTACATTCTGCAGATTACCCGTAAAGCTATCGTATACCACCAGGGTATAACTTCCGCGCCCCCGGATGGCAGAGACATCAAGAATAGAGCCATCCTCCAGAGTCAGAGTATCCGCATGCAACACCGAATGCTTATCTGCCCCGGGAGCTGCTCCTTCGGTGGGAGTGAGAAAGGTGACGATGCCCCCCTCAAACACGGTCAATGATGCATGTTTCTGCACGCCGGATTCATTGTCAACGTGGAGCACACCGTCAGACCAGATCAAGGTGGTACCGAACGAACCGCTTCCATAGGCTGCACCACTTACACGCAACTCTCCCGTATGTTTGCCATTGTTGATGTAGGTTGCATCACCACCGACTCTTACAAGGCCATCAAACTGGCCCTGGTTCAGAGCCGTGGAGGAATCCATCAATATCACCTCAGCCTCCAATGTGCCAAAATTAGTGAGGCCCGCTTCATTATTCATCGAAACGATAGTCTCATTCACCCCCATGCCCAACTTCGATTTTTCGCTGATGGTCAGCAGCCCACCTTCCACCTCGACGTGGGCAGTATCATATTGTTCTCCGCTAAGCTTGATGTGACCGGAAGAGGCTTCGCTATTACCGACACGCATGGCGGCGCCCGCAGCTCCGGAGCTCACCCCCACGAGGCTGTAGTTGATGGTATCGGACCCCACGAAGCTCATGGTCTGCCCGGAAGTTGTCTTCAATTTTCCTGAAGAGCCCAGGATGAACTGATTACTCAACTGTTCATCATCCAGTCCGGTCGCATCTGCGGTTCCACCCTTCAGGAAAACAGGGCGCTCGAGATTCGGGATTGTATTGCCTGCCAGAGTGACAGTCGTACCTTCAGGTACGACGATGGCGTTGCCCGGGACGCCATTCTCATCACGTTTCCAGCCCAGGTAGACATGCACAAAGCCGTCCTCACCAGCGCGGGCCATAAACTCGCGGTCATCAAGGAAAGTAATTTCAGACCCATATTTACATTGGCATTTATTCCAGTTGGGTTCGTGCTCGCTCGACCAGTCGAAATTCTGGCAGTAATCACACGTCTCATCAATTTCGCGTTCAATATAAGGGACCAGCAGAGAAAGCTGTTTTTCATTTACGCTACCGCATTTGAATACCACCAGGGTCGTCTGCGGAATCATCAAATCAGACGATGAATCCATGTAATCCTGCCCGCCGTAGAACACAATGGCCGTTTTCGATGTAACAGATAAGTTTCCGGTAACCGTCAGGCAGGAACAGTCTTCCTTGGCACCAGAGTCACTCCTTGGGTTTGATGGGTCGTACGTCCAGTTAACATGCACCACCCCATTCAATGCATTGAAGATAGCATAATCGTCATAATACTTTTTCCCCGTAAAGCTGTATGACTTGCCAGCCAGAACCAAATCACCCTCCAGAACGCTTTCACCCAGCAATTCCATGTAGGAGGATTTCGTGTGGGTGTACTTCTCTGCCACCAGGGTTCCACCTTGAATCATCATCCAGGTATTGCCTCTGAGACTGGCATCGGTAATATCAAAAACGGCACCGGGCTCGATCATGAAGTATCCGTTTTTCGCGGTTGCGTCAAAATCAACAACAAACTCTGCGCTCCCGCCAGCGGAATAATAGTGAGAGGCATAGATACTCATATCGTTCAATTTCATTGAACTATCGATAGAGAATACCACATCCTCTACCGATGCACCGATGTTGAGGGTACCGGCAGATAACGTTCCTCCTCCACTCAACTTATATGAGTCAGCTTCTGAAGCGGTCCAGTCGATTAAGCCTTGATAATCGTAATTCCCCAACTTCTTCAGGCCTTTTAATCCCAGATTTACATTTTTAAAATCGTAACGATAACTACCATAGCCACCCCAATCTTCAATTTCAGGGTCAACATCGTTAATCATGACAGTTTCGTGTGCGGCATAAGAAACAGACAATGCCATAGCTGACAAAACAGCAACACGGAGCACCTTAGGTAAATGAATTTTCATGTCAGGCAGAAATTAAAAAAAGTGAAGCGACAGGGTACCACCCCTCTCACCATGTTGAACATACCACAAGCTACCTGCAATGTACAGAAAAAACAAGAATCCCCGACACCTGTACGTATATCCCAACGTGATTATTCATCAATGAAGGCTTGCTTCCAAAAAGAGCGCGCGCATAAAGGCCCCTGCACTATTGATTGAGTTGAAATCTCTGCCTATTCATCATACAGAACGCTTTTTCCGTAATCTTCGGGGCTCATGTGAAACACCGGCACGCACGCGGACATAAGCCTTGACCCGCGCTAAAGCTTCCTGTAGAATACAGCAGCAATGAAAAAGCCCATAGTCCGCAAGGTGGAAGAAGTACCGGTGAGCCGGTTCTATGAAAAATACCGCAGCACGCTGGAATTGCAGTTGCTGAATACCCCGCTGGGGATGTCGCGCCCGATTGTGCAGGCGGCATTTAACCGCCCCGGGCTTGCGCTGGCCGGATATTTCGGTTACTTTGCCCACGAGCGCATCCAGGTTTTCGGAGCGGCGGAGATGGCGTACCTGGGCACCATGACGCAGGCAGAGCGGGAAGAACGCCTCGACCGCATCTGCTGCCAGGATGCCCCCTGCCTCATCTTTGCCCGCGGGGTGGATGTACCGGCAGATGTGCTCGCCATCGCAGACCGCTACAACCTCTGCGTATTCCGCACAGCGCTGCTCACCATGGATTTCGTGAACCGCGCCACCTACATTCTGGAAAATGAGTTTGCTGACAGCACTACCATGCATGCCTGTATGGTCGACGTGCGCGGCGTGGGCGTTCTCATCACCGGCAAGGGAGGCGTGGGCAAGAGCGAGATTTCGCTGGGTCTGGTGGAGCGTGGCTCCTCCCTCGTGGCCGATGATATGGTGCGCATCCGCAACCTGGGCGGCGACCTCATTGCCACAGCCCCACCGCTGAGCAGCGGCTTCATCGAAATCCGCGGACTGGGCATCATCAACGTGACCAACTTGTTCGGGCTGAAAGCCTACCGCAAGGAGAAACGCATTGATCTGGTCATCAACCTCTTCAGTGGAGAAATGACTGAGATGGAGCGTCTGGGGCTGGAGCACCAGTACATCAACATCCTGGGGGTGGAGGTAGAGCACCTGAACCTGCCCGTAGCTCCAGGTCGTGATATGTGCCGACTGGTCGAGGTGGCAGCCCTGGGGCGCTACCTGCGCGACAGCGGCTATGATATGGCCAGCGAATTCAACAAGCGTCTGAACAAGGAAATCGCCAACCGCGCCGTCTACCCCGGCAATGCAGAATAACACAGCCATGAGTATCCCCCTTTCCGAAATTGTAACACTGCTGGATTCCGAACTGCGCATCGCGGAAATCCGCGATGCATCCGTGGCGATGAATGGTCTTCAGGTTGAGAACAACGGTCAGGTGAGCAAGGTTGCGCTGGCGGTGGACGGCTCGCAGCAGAGCATCGATGCCGCCATAGCCGCCGGGGCAGATCTTCTCATCCTGCACCATGGCATCTTCTGGTGCGGTCTGCAAGCCGTAAAAGGCTGGTGGAAACACAAGCTGCAAAGCTGCCTGGACCATAATCTGGCTATCTACTCAGCCCACCTGCCGTTGGATATGCACCCGGTTCTGGGAAATAACGCTGGCATTGCCAAGGCATTAGGGCTCGAAGACGTACAACCGGAGGTAGACTACCACGGCACACTGATCGGTCTCTCGGGCATCTTCCCCGGCACTGTGGGAGAACTGGAGGAGAAGTATAGTGAAATCACTGGGGCTCCGGTCACCGGGGTGGTACACGATACCACCCAGCCTGCCGGTCGCATTGCGCTCTGCAGCGGCGGCGGCGGCGAAGAGATTTACCAGATGCAGGCCAAGGGCTACGGCACCTACCTCACCGGCGAAGAAAACCACTGGGTCAGCAATGCAGCACGCGATATGGGTATCAACATCCTCTTTGCCGGGCACTATGCAACCGAAACCTTCGGCGTGAAGGCTCTGGGTGAGCTGCTGGCCGAAACCTTCGACCTGCCTACCGTATTCATCGATAACCCCACCGGCATGTGACCATGCTCATCATAGTCGAAGACCAACTCGGCACACGCCTTGACCAGTACCTGGCCGCCCAGTTGCCGGAACTTTCCCGCGCCCGCATCCAGTCGCTCATCAAGGAAGGCGAAATCACGGTGAATGGAAAATCCACCAAGGCCAAGACCCCGGTGGAGCGCAACATGCGCATCGAGGTCAATATACCGGAGCCGGAACCCGCTGAAGCGCAGCCTCAGGATATTCCCATTTCCGTCCTTTTCGAGGATAAGCATGTCATCGTCATCGACAAGGAAAGCGGCATGGTGGTCCACCCCGCTGCCGGCAACCCGGATGGGACGCTGGTCAATGCCGTGCTCTTCCATTGCGGCGATTTATCCGGCATCGGCGGAGTGGAACGCCCTGGCATCGTCCACCGGCTCGACAAGGACACCAGCGGCTGTATCGTCGTGGCCAAGAATGACCAGGCCCACCTCTCCCTCACCACCCAGTTTGCCGAGCGCGACACGGGTAAAATCTACCTTGCTGTCGTCCAGGGCTGCCCGAAAGAACACAAAGGAACCGTCTTCACCAACATCGGCCGCCACCCGGTCAACCGCCTCAAAATGGCGGTCGTGAACCCCGGAAGCGGCAAACCTGCCATCACCGACTGGGAAGTGCTGCACTACGATGCCGCCACCGATTCCTCGCTGGTCATGTGTACCCTGCACACCGGGCGCACCCACCAGATCCGAGTTCACATGCTGCATCTGGGTCACCCCCTTATCGGCGACCCCATCTACGCCCACCCTCAGCGCCAGAAGGCCCGCCCCGGCCGGCTCATGCTGCACGCCTGGCGGCTCGCTTTCAACCACCCGGCTGATGGCCGCCGCATTGCCATACAATCCCCCATTCCGGCAGAATACACGCCATGGCTCATCGGCCACACACTCCCGGAGTGGGATGAACAACAAACCCATTAGTCCGCCGATACCGTGCAACTCAGCATGCACAGCAACCCCCAGGAAAAGGTACTCCTCATCACCTTCGATGAAGAGGGCCGCGAGGAGTTACTCCGGGATATTGAAAAAGTCATCAAGGAGCAGGATCATGAGTTCGGCATGATGGGGGATAGATTGACTCCTGATGAGCCTCGCGGTGGCGACTGGAAACTCAACGATTTTTACAATATCGTCTGGAAGGAAGAAGAAAACGCCCCGCTGCATGTAGATGACAGCGTTATCATTTCCGGAGGCAAAGCTGCGCTTTCGGATTTATACAACCGAATCCGTCTTCTGCCTGCCGGCTGCCGCCAAATAGAGCTGGCAGCCGAACCCAGCAACGCACGTCCGAGGCGCTTGCGCTTTTCCTGGCTGCTCGGGGGCATCTTCTGCTTCTTCTTCCTGATTCCCACGGCCGACCGCTTCTTTGTCTCCACCTTCAGCGGGAAAGACCACTACTGGTACCAGATGTGGTGCTACCTGGTCTGCGCGCTGGCGGTGCTGCCCATGCCGCGCCTCATCACGCTGCGCAGCATCTGGGCCACACGCCTCAATGCCATACTGGGGCTACTTTGTGTCCTGGCTCTCATGCTACTGAATCTGAAAGCATTCGGACCGCCAAGCCACTACTTCTTCATACCGCCGGTCGTCTGCCACACGCTTCTCTGCCTCTTTGCCGCCACCTTTGCCACCACGGCTCTCTGCGCGTTTTTCCGGCGGGGGCTGCGCCGCGCCACCCCTACTGAAAAAGCGCGTCTGCAACAAAGCCGCCGTCTGCTGCTCCTCCTGCTCATCAACATCGGTTTCGCCATCGTCCTGGTATTGGGAGCGCTGATGCACGCCATCCATGCGGTCGAAGGTCGCAGTCAGCCCAGCGTCTGGCACCACTTCATCATCTATACAATGTTCATCGCAGCCCTGGTACAACCCCTCTGGCTGCTGGCTGAAATCCTGCCTGCCGGGCATCGCCAGAAATTCTGCTACCTGGTTACAGGTATCTTCCTCATCCCCGGACTACTTACTGCAGCCCCCGTCTACCTGCTCGAACTCAATCTCCTCAGTGTTGAATCATACGCCCTTCGCATCTCCATTGCGCTCTTCATCATCGCTGCCGCTGCATCGGTCTTTGCCTACCTGCGCCAGCAGATTGCCAGGAAGTGACAGTATGATTCATCTTCCGCTCGTTTCTTTCAATTGAGCGTGAATCATTTGTAAGAATCCCTCGGAGACAGCCTGCAATTGTCGGCACCAATTTGCCCTTTTGGGCTCATTTTGACCACTCCTGAAGCATAAATTTGCACTTCCAGCACCATTTTTCGCTTTCAAAAGCACATTTATTACCATTTTGCAGTCTTTTATTTCATAAAATATGTATTTTTTCAACAAAATCGTATCTCTACCGTTTTTGTAGGCTTGACATCTGATTATGATTTAATACAATTTAAGCGGTTCGAGGAACCAACATCTGGCGGGAAGAAATTCCCGGGGAGCAAATTAGTTGGCATACAACTAATACAAGTTGCAAAGCAACACAGACACCAATAGAATAACGCCGCTATGAATCTGCGTCACATAACACGATTCACGTACACGTACACGAACTTCCAAGGCTGGAGGGTAGCAATCAACCGCCAGGGAACCACCCTGGCCCGCTACTTCTCCGACAAGCAATATGGGAGTGAAGGTGCGGCGAGAGACGAGGCCATCCGCTTCCGCGACATGTTGCTGGATGAGCTCAACCGGAATCCCCAGCACACGCGGGAGATTCTTGATAAGTACCGGATACAACCCCAGAATCCATATCCTGCGGGATTGAAGCCAGGGAAGAATGAACAGGATGACAGCGAGCAGAAAGTTGCCGCATGCAGTATCCGCAGCAACCACGTCATGCACCGCATTCTCCGGAATGTGTGCCGGCGTTTGCAACTGGATACAGCAAGCGTGCTGAAGCTTTCGCTGTACATGTTCGCGCTTCAATACAATGAGCAGAACGCCAAGGCAGAACAAATCATGACCTCGCCGTCGGAATATTCCAATGCATTGCTGCCAGAAGGATACCCGCACCACGCAAGCGCCACGCTCCGGAAACTCGTATCGGAACTGGAAAACTACGCGAGAAACGCAGGCATGCCCAGTTTCGAAGAATTTTCAACAGGCAGAACCGGCAATGCAGCACCACCAGGAGAAGAAGGTCTCCACAACACATCACCACCAGCCCAACAATCACAAGTTATGCAAACATACATCAACCCACCCCGCCCCTCCCCACCGCAACATGCTCCAGCGACACCACTTTTTCTCTCATCTCAACGCCTGGCAGCCAGCCAGCCCCTGAACCGCAATTCCCTGCAGGGTTCGCATTTGCCCAATGCTACAGAAACCGGCCTAAAGCGTGCCATTGCTAAAAAGCCCAAACGACTTACCCAGGGCAGCACGCTTTCAAACTTGCCCCCGCCGGAAATAGCATAACCAGACGAGACTGCGCACAGAGCGCACTCCTGCAATTTTCCATAACCGAGTCACGGTAACCCGCGGCTGTCACCCGCACAGCGCTACTTACCGGGCCCAATGACCGTGGGTCACAGGAAAAGCCCCATTTAATCGACCCTCTCACGAGCCGATACCGTAGCCTTACTGTGCCTGCACGGTTCACCTACCCTGATGATACGCACCCCTGGTAGAATCTGCCAGGGGTGCTTTCCTATGCGCAGCATCATAAAAACATTGTTACGCACGCTTTTTCCTTGAAAAATTGATACTTACCAGATAGAGTAGAGGGTAATGAAAATTCATTTTTGCGGAGCAGCTGAAACAACCACGGGCTCCCAGCACCTGCTGGAAGTGAACGGCAAGAAGATTCTCCTGGATTGCGGTATGTACCAGGGACACCGCGAGGACCAGATGCGAATCAACCGGGAGTTTCCCTATTTCTCGCCTTCTGAAATTGATTGCGTCGTGCTCTCGCACGCACACATCGACCACTCCGGCAACCTGCCCAACCTAGTCAAGAAGGGATACAAAGGATTCATTTACAGCACACACGCCACGCGAGACCTCTGCCAGATCATGCTGGCAGACTCTGCCCGCATCCAGGAAAGCGACTGCAAATTCCTCAACAAGATGAGTGCCAGAAAGGGCGGCAGCGGCAAGGTGGCAGAGGTCATCTACACCGAGCAGGATGCCGAGGCCTGTCTGCGGCGATTCATCAACATCGGGTATGAGATACCCTTTCCCATCATGCCTGGCATCAACCTCACCTTCTACGATGCGGGGCATATCCTGGGGGCGGCGCAGATTGTGCTCGACATTGACGATGAGGAAGACGGTCAGCACAAGCGCCTGCTCTTCTCGGGCGATGTAGGGCGAGGCAACAATGAATTGCTGCGTGACCCGGTACCCGTGCCGGGGGTAGACATCATGCTCATGGAATGCACGTATGGCGGGCGGTTCCACGAAGCCCCCAGCCGCGATGATGACACCTTCTGCCGCACGATACGGGAAGCACTCAAACGCGGCGGCAATGTCTACATCCCCTCATTTGCAGTAGAGCGCACCCAGCAACTGCTCTACCTGCTGAACCGGGCCTACAAGGAAGGGCGCCTGCCGAATTACCAGGTATACGTGGACAGTCCCATGGCCGTAAGCGCAACGGAAATCTTCCGCATCCACCCCGAATGCTTCAACAAGGAAGTCTACGATTTCCTCTTTGCCGAGCGCGACCCCTTCCAATTCGAACAACTCCACATGGTGCGCAGTATCTCAGAATCGCAGCGCCTCAATAACCTGCGAGAGAACGCCATCATCATCTCTGCCTCCGGCATGTGCGAAGCCGGCCGTATCCTCCACCACCTCAAAAACGGCATCGGGAGGCCGAACAACACCGTCCTCTTCGTGGGCTACTGCGCCGCCAACACCCTGGGCCGCCGCATCCTCAACGGAGCCCTGGAGGTCCGCATCCTGGGCGATTTATACCCCGTGCGGGCCCGCATCGAATCGCTGGACTCCTTCTCCGGCCATGCCGACCACAACGAACTGCTCTCCTACTTCCACGCCACAGGAGGCAGGAAAAGCAAGGTATTCCTGGTTCACGGCGAAAAAGAATGCACCACGGCCATGCTCCATGCCCTGCAGCAGGAACACAGCGGCAACATCGAAATAGCCAGGCTGGATAGCGTGGTGCATTGTTAATGGCAAGAGAGTGCCGCATGGCAGCATTGCGACTTGCACATAGCGCGGATTGGTGGTAAGCTGTCCGCGTTATGTGGACAGGACGTTTTTCACAACCTACAGCAGACCTGGTGTTGGAGTACGGCGAATCCGTCTCCTACGACTGGAAACTCTACGAGCACGATATTGCAGGCTCCACCGCCCACGCCCGGGCCCAGCTGAAGGCCGGCATGCTCACCCAGGAGGAATTCGATGCTATTGCCAACGGCTTGCAGGAAATCCTGGCCGATATCAAGGCGGGTAACTTCAGCTGGAGCATGAAGCTGGAGGACGTGCACATGAATATCGAAAGCGAACTGACCCGCCGCATCGGCGCGCCCGGCGCGAAATTACACACAGCCCGCTCGCGCAATGACCAGGTGGCAACCGATACCCGCCTGTACTGCCGGGCGCAGATTGATGAGACCCTGGAGCTCCTCAAGGACATGCAGCGAGCCCTGGTGCAGAAAGCTTCCCAATATGCAGAGGTCCGCATTCCCGGGTATACGCACCTGCAGCGAGCCCAGCCGGTCACGATAGGCCACCACCTGCTGGCCTATGTCGAAATGCTGGAACGAGATGCCGCCCGTCTGGCCGATTGCCGCCGCCGGGTGAATGTGAGCCCGCTGGGCAGCGGAGCCATTGCCGGCAGCACCATCAATCTGGACCGCGCAGCCATTGCCGCCGAACTCGGCTTTGACGCGGTAAGCGAAAATTCCATGGATGCCATCGCCGACCGCGACTATATCATGGAGACGCTCTTCGACCTCTCCCTCATCGGCACTCACCTTTCACGCCTGAGCGAAGACCTGGTGCTCTGGAGCAGCGCCGAGTTCGGCTACTGCACGCTGAGCGATGCCCACACCACGGGCTCCAGCCTCATGCCGCAGAAGAAGAACCCCGACGTATGCGAGCTGACCCGCGGCAAGAGCGGGCGCCTGTATGGCAATCTGGTGAGCGTGATGGTGGCGGTGAAGGGACTGCCCCTCACCTATAACCGTGACCTGCAGGAAGATAAGGAACCCCTCTTCGATTCCTTTGAAACAGTAAGTCTGGCGCTCCGAGTCAATGCCGAAATGGTGGCTGCCATGCGCATCAACCCCGACCGCTGCGCCGCAGCAGTAAGCGACCCCCTCCTCCTCGCCACAGACTTGGCAGATTACCTGGTGCGCCGCGGGGTTCCCTTCCGCAAGGCGCACGAGCTTGTGGGCAAGGCCGTGGCCGTATCCGTGGGCACAGGAACACCACTTAATGAACTGAGTCTGGATGAGTTCAAAGAAATCTCCCCAGAATATGGCGAAGATGTGCACGAAGTATTCAACCTCGACCGCGCATTCTCCCTGCGCACCAATCCCGGAGCCCCCAGTGCAGGCAACACCGCGCGCCGTATCGCCTACTGGCAAAGCAAGCTTTCCTGAGGACGGCGGAGGCCGCTTCTGATTTTTGCCAGGTAGTGTGCGATGTCTCGCGCACTACCTGCTTTGATTAACCACCAATCGGCCAGCAATACGGTTTTTATTCTTGCATTTTTCAATGGATGAAGGCAGTATATGCGCACATAACAATCTTCTGATGATTAAAAAAATTAAAAAAATAGGACTTATTCAGAACGCCCCTCTACCCGGCGATTTTCCCAACAACCTCCGCGCCATTGTTCAAGGGTACCGTGAATGTCTGGACCATGGAGCAGACATTGTAATAGCCCCGGCTGCGGCACTCTGCGGAATTGAACCCTGCGCCCTGGCCAACAGGGCCTCGTTCATCAACCAGACCAAAGATGCGCTCGAGAACCTCTCACGCGAGCTGGGGAGCGCTCCTCTCATCCTTGCCGCCTACACCCGCCTCATCAGCGATGATGAATTATATATCGGCATGCTGGGCGAGGGAGATGACGTTGACCCATGGATGGAGAAAGAGCGTAGCGTGCAGCTCGTACCCTACCTGCTCGAAAAGGATAGTGTTACTGAACTGGAGAACTCCGGGAGCGTGAACATCCTGAACACAAGCATCTACACAGATACCAGCGATGATGAGCTTCTGCCGGATGCCGACTACGATATCATGGTCCGCATGCCCTGCACCCCGTGGTATGCCAGCGCCGCCCAGGATGATGAAGAAACCCGCCGCTGGGAGGCCAGCATGGCAGGCTGCACCATGGTCTGCTGCCGCGCCGTCGGAGCCAATGGCAGCAATATCTACGGTGGCGGCTCCGGAATTTATTCTTCCGATGGAGACACCCTGTTGAGGCTTCCTTTTTTTGAGACAGCAGCCAAGGTGATCGATATTACAAAAGCCGCACCGGCCCGGCATCTGCCGCAGCCGGAGGAGCTGATGGCTCAGGCTCTTGAACGCGGAATCCGCGACAATGTGCGCAACAATGGCTTTATCGGCATCTGCATACCGCTGGATTCACCCAACTCTGCCCTGCTGGGGGCCCTCTGTGTAGAAGCACTGGGGGCAGGCAACGTCTGCGGCATCAGTTTTGAAGCAGACAATAAGCTGGCCGAAAAGCTCGGTATCACCAGCTTCACCCCGGATATCAAGGCGCTGCTGGATTCGGCCACCCAAGTGCTCGGAGATGATGTTGCTCCGGCTCTCACCGAACGCCTCAAAACCATGCTGGCCATCACACATGCAGAATCCAGGGGCATGATGCTCGGCTCTCCGCTCGGCCGCCGCCAGATTATGCTGGGCGACTTCTGCACCTACGGCCAGTCAGGCGGGCATCTGGCACCGCTGGGTAATCTGTACGATGTGGATATCTACCTGCTGAGCGAATATTTCAAAGAGAAATACGATGAGTTGTTCGGAAGTCTTACAGCACCTGAGCAAGGCACCACCAACCGCATCATCCACGAGTTGACAGACCGGAACACAGCCGCCTCCCAATTACTGGATGAAGACAAGAATTACCTGTTCAAGGAAAACGATGTGCGGTTTATCCAGCGCAAGCTGGTAGCCTCAGCCCTCAAGCGCACGCAGCTACCCGTCATCCTGCATGTCGACGCACCGGATGAGCGCAACATCTTCCCCCTGACTCACAGGCTAAATGATTGATGTTTACGGTATAAGTTATTGAACTCGCGAGGGGGGATGCAGCGTCCACACGCTACATCCCCCCGCTTCTCATGAAAGTCAAAAACCTCACCCGCTACACCTACGAGAACACAGATTTCCAAGGCTGGCGCGTCAGTATTCAACGCTGCGGCCGAATCATCACCAGGTATTTCTCAGACCTTCAATACGGCTCAGAGGAGGAATCCAAAGCAGCCGCTATTGAATACCGGGACACCGTATTTGCCAATATGAACAGCAACCGTGAAAATCTGCCCGAGTACATGGACAGAGAATTAGCCCATGTCCAGGATCTGCTCCGGGAGAAAAACTCCGGGCTCACTCTGCACAACCGTTAGCAGGAGTCTCCTCTGCACCGGCCTTATCTTCTGCCGGAGGCTCTATCTGCGAGGCAAATATCTCCCTGAGTTCGCCGGAATCATAATAATTACTCCGGTACATTCTGGCGTACTGGACCGATAGACGCTCCAGAAGTTCTATCAGAGCATCTTTCAAGCTTGCCGTATTCTCAATATACAGCCACAAATCCTTCTCATCCACAGAAAAGAGACTTTTCTGTTCCTGGAGGGAAGCGCGAATATCCACAAGCGCTGCACCTACATCTGCAGCAGTATTCACCCCCTCCAGCGCAAGCACCTCCTTCTCCAAAGCGGCTTGCAAGCGCTGCCCGGCCTCTGCCAGAGGGGCAAGATCTGCCGCACATACTATGGGAGCCGTAAAAATCAAAGAGCACAAGATCCTTTGCATGCATCTATAATAGGCGTTGGAGAATCACAATGTCAAGCAAAGACCTGGCATAAAGCTTGAAATTATGCTTTTCTTCGTGACAAAGTTCACTTTATGGGTTAGTATAGAGACGTAAGAAGCATTTTTCCTATGTCCCAGTCCATACTCATCGTTATCCCTGCCCGATACGCTTCCACGCGTCTCCCCGGAAAACCCCTGGTCAAGATTGCCGGAGTCGAAATGATTAAGCGGGTTGCAGATATTGCAGCCTCCATCTGCCGCCATAACGAGCAGTGCAACTATGTGGTCGCAACCGATGACCAGCGCATTGTAGACTACTGCCAGGGCGTGGATGTACCGGTGGTCATGACAGCAGAAACCTGCCGCAGCGGCACCGAGCGCTGCTGGGATGCCGTGAGTCAGCAGGCCTCCGCGCCGGACTTCATCGTCAACCTTCAGGGGGATAATCCCCTCTGCCCTCCCTGGGTCATCCAGCAGCTCATTGATGAATGGAAAGCCTGCCCGGCAGATGTGTTCACGCCCTGCATCCACCTGGATTGGGCAGAATACGACCGACTTGTCGAATCCAAAAAAACCACCCCCTACAGCGGCACTACCGTGCTGGTGGATAAAGACGGCTATGCCATGGCTTTCTCCAAGAGCACCATCCCCGCCATCCGCAAGCCTGAAAAAGCCCGCGAAACCATGGAAAAGAGTCCGGTGCGCCGCCATGTCGGCCTGTATGCCTACACCTACTCCGCGCTCAAGAACTACTTTGAACTGCCGGAGGGAGACTACGAAAAGGGCTGCGTGGAAGGACTTGAGCAGATGCGTTTCCTCTACAATGGTCTGCGGGTCAAGATGGTCGAGGTGAACTACCGCGGCCGCAAGACGACCAGCGGCGTAGACTCTCCCGAAGACGTAGCACGCGTGGAAGCCATTCTGGCTGAATACGGTGAGTACGAGCTGTAATTGCAAATGAGTCAAGTTCCTCAGCATATTGCCATCATCATGGATGGCAACGGCCGATGGGCAAAGAAGCAAGGCATTCTCCGGGCCAAGGGGCACGAAGAAGGCGGGCGCTCCGTGCAGCGGGCTCTGGATTTATGCCGGGAATACGGCGTAAAGTGGCTCACACTATACGCCTTCTCCACCGAAAACTGGGGACGCTCGCCCCTGGAGGTAGGAGCCCTCATGCACCTGCTGGATAAATACCTGAAGGAGCGCACCCCGGAAATGATGGAGAAAAACGTGCGTCTGCACGCCATTGGAGAGCTACACATGCTGCCGGAAAACTGCCGCAGGCAATTGCAGACCAGCATCGATGCGACCAGGGAAAACACCGGCGTGAATCTGGTGCTGGCGTTATCCTATGGCTCCCGGCAGGAAATCACAGCCGCCGTGCGGGATTTGGCAAGCCAGGTAAAGGCAGGCACCCTGCAGCCGGAGGATATCACCCCCGATACCATCGCTGCGAATCTCTATACTGCCGGCATGCCAGACCCGGATCTCCTGATACGCACCAGCGGAGAAATGCGCATCTCCAACTACCTGCTCTGGCAAATCAGCTACGCAGAAATCTACGTGACCGATGTGCTCTGGCCGGATTTCGGACGCGAAGAGTTCGAGGCTGCTCTTGCTGAGTATGCCCGGCGAGAGCGCCGATATGGCAAGCGCTGAACCTCTCGTTATTTTTTATTCAGCCCGTTTCAGTTGTACTGAAACGGGCTTTTCTTATGCCAATTGCTCAAGGAGACGCTTCACGGGCAGACCAATCACATTGTCCAGGTCGCCCTCAAAACTTTCAATAATCAGCTCACCATGCTCCTGGATAGCGTAAGAACCAGCCTTGTCGTAAACATTCACCAGGCTCATATAGTGACGGATTGCCGCTTCGTCCAGAGCGCGGAATGTCACATAGCTGGTTTCAGAGAAATCGCGGCGCGAGCCATCGGGCATGATGAGGGCTACCGCTGTGCAAACACTATGAGTCCGGCCCTGGAGCCGCAGGAGCATCGACACGGCAGATGCTTCATCTCCAGGCTTGCCAAGGGGCTCACCATCGATGAATACCAGAGTATCAGCCCCGATGACGATGTTCCCGGGGAACTCCTGCGCCACAGCCTCCGCCTTAGCGGCAGCATTGAGTGCGCACAATTCCTCTGGAGGAAGCGATGCATCATGCACCTCATCCGTCTCACGCACCTCCACCCGGAACTCCACACCCTCGCGGGTGAGGAGCTCGCGACGACGGGGAGATTGGGAAGCCAGGATAATCATTTAATTCGCAGGGGAAACAATGTCGAGCACGCGGTGGCGCACATCATCCGGAAGTTCGTGAAGCCCCTGAATCGTGGTACCGAGAAGTTGTTTTGCCTTCTCGCGGCACATATCTCGATCCTCCTTGGTATCAAACTCCATACCGACGAGAGCACGCCCCACTTGCTCGCCCGAATACCGGTAATTGAAATAGCACAAGTGCGCATACTCGCCGATTACTCGCATAAACTCGGTAAAGGCACCGGGACGCTCCGGGAACTCAATGACAAAGAAAACCGGGTGGCGCAAGCGACCACGGTCGTATGATATCATGCGGAAACGCACATCATCGTGATTGGTCACATCCTTAGCCTTCAGGCCTTTTTCTGCCAGCACGCGGTCAATTTCGGCAAACTGCTCATCTGAGGCCAGCACACCGAAAACAGGATACTGGATATCCGCGGCCAGACGTCCATATTGCACATCAGTCAGCTGCACACCGTGCGGGATGCTCTCCAGATACTTGAGAATCTGCCCGCGCTTTGTCTGCATGGGAATCTGGAGGAAACGCTCACGGCGGTTCGTTTCCTGCACACCAGCGCGGCTGGCTACCACTCCCATCTGGGCAAAGTCCATATTGGCACCAGAAAGCACCACGAGACACTTTTCACCTTCTTTGATGTTGCCCTTCTGCCAATCCTGCATCAGGGCGGCCATACCCATGGAACCGGAAGGCTCCGTAATCACACGGATGCTGTTCCAGAGGGAGCGGATGGCCTTGCACACCTCCTCATTTGTCACGGTCACATAGTCATCCAGCAACTCCTTGCAAAGCTCATAGGTGAGTTCTCCCGCTGTGCGCACGGCGGTGCCATCGCAGAAAACATCCACGTAGGGCAAGGTCTTGCGCTCACCACTTTCAACAGCCAGCTTCATGGAAGCCTGGCTCACTCCTTCCACACCGATACACTTGCACTCGGGCCAGAACCTCTTGAACCAGCAGGCACAGGCCGCAGCCAGGCCACCACCGCCAATCTGAAGATACACACGGTCGAACGGGCCCTTGCCACTCATCACGACCTCATCGGCCAGAGTCCCCTGCCCACCCATGGTATACAGATGGTCATAAGGATGCACAAAGGTGAGTCCATTTGCCTCTGCAAATTCATGCGCGGCGTGCGATGCCGCATCGTATGAGTCACCCGTGAGCACGATTTCCACAGCCTCGCCACCATGCATACGCACGGCATTCTGCTTCACCTCGGGGGTGGAGCGGGGCATGAAGATATGAGCCTTGCATTGAAGGCGGCGGGCAGCCAGCGCAACCCCCTGACCATGATTACCGGCAGAGGCAGCGACCACCCCCCTGGCGCGTTGCTCCGGGGTCAGCTTGGCCATGCAGTTGTAGGCACCTCGCCACTTGTAAGCCTTGATCGGTCCCAGATCCTCGCGCTTGGCATAGATGGTGGCTTTTACTCCAGGCAGACAAAGCTCCTGCAAGGGAGTCGGGGTTCCCACGGCGTAAACACGCTGGCGCGCCTGGAGGATTTCATCAAAAAGCTCGTTCTTTAATGTGCTCATAGACTTCAATGCGGCCATTGTACACCACAAATCAGGCTAAATGCAAGCGCTGATTTTGTTAATCACCCGGAATTGGTGGAGATTTTTCACTTACGGCTTGCTCCACAGGAAGGATGTGATACAATCGGGCTCATGCGGAAGTTCGGTAAATCCCTCATCATCGTGCTATGCAGTGGAGCCTTCCTCCTTTCCTGTACTCCCAGTGAGAAAGGCAGCGCCACCCCGCAGGCGGCAGAAGAGTTCGCCTTCATCGGCTCCGCGCTCTCCGAAGTTCCGCTCGATGAGATTCTGGGGATGCCGGAGTTCAATGAACTATCCCTGCTGCTGGCAGATTTTTCCAGTACCGCAGATGCCCGCATTGCCTCCCGGCCATCGGGAGTCACGGTGCTGCATCTGGCCTGTATCTTCAAGAAACCTGAGCTGGCACGATGCCTGCTTCTGGACCAGGCAGACCCCAATGCAGCCACCGCCATGGGCGACACCCCGCTTTCCCTCGCTCTTACCCAGCATGGCGCAGAGGATGAAAGCGTGACGGAAGACACCATTATCCAACTCATTGATGTGCTGGTGAAGGGAGGCGCCGATATCAAAAGGCCAGTCGGCAACAATGTCCCCCTGCTCAATTATGCAGGGCTGAACTGCGCCAGCGAAAAGGTCTTTCTGCATCTGCTCAGCCTGGGATGCCCCAAGGATGAAACAACCATTCAGGCTCCGGCGCTGATGGGCTGGAACCGCGCCTTACAAAGCATGCTGGAGCAGGGAGAGAAACCGACACCTGCCACCCTGGATGCGCTGCTGCTGATGGCAGCCTCCAATCTGCATGCAGACACAGTGCAGCTGTTGCTCGCCGCCGGGGCCGATGTCAACGCGCACCAGCTGATGGGAACCACCCCTCTGGTAGAGGTGGCCGGTCATTTACTCTCACCAGCAGAAGAAGAGGAGACAGAACACCGAAACACCATCCTGGATATCTGCGCCCTGCTCATCAAAAACGGCGCAGACCCTGCGCTGAGCGAAATCCGCCAGGAAGGGTCCCCTGCCTTCTGCGCCGCCGATATCCTGACCAGAGACCAGGCCACCATCGAAGCCTTGCGAGCCAGAGGCATAGAGCTGAAACCGCTGGGAATTACCTTCACCAGCGGGGTAGCACTTCTGGAAGAAATCGGAAAGGCCCATGTGCTGGAGCGCATCCCCGCAGCTGAATACTTTGATGCAATAGCAGCCATCTTCTACCCGACTGAGGAAATGCGGAGTAACCCCATGTACCACGAGGTACTCCCCATGGCGATTGAGTTACTGCACAGCATCGACCCGCAACGCTGCTCCCGCCTGCTTGGAGCCCTGCCGCTCTGGGCAAACAAAGAAGCATGGGACGCAGGACACGGCGCGGCTATGATACCTGTGCTCACCCAATGCGAACACCTCGTGCTCCCCAAGGAAATCATCTGCGCGCATGCCACCCGGCTTGCTTCTGAAGGCAGGCTGGATGAAGCCGCCAGTATGATTGAGTTGCTTTCCCGCTGCCCGGATGCAAAAGCCGAAATCGAACAATTCTCCCGGCACTCTGCCGGAGCTCTCAAAGCAGGAGCCCTGGCGGCCCGGCTCCGCCAGGAGGGGTTGCCCACCCCCAGGGATGGCGATGTGGAGCTCTGGCTCAACAATCAGAGACGCAACGCTGAAGCATCTCCCGTGGTGCAGAAAGCGCTCCTGCTCACGTCTCTTTCCCGAATGTGGTATGGAGACATGCCCCCGGATGAGCAGCAGCTCATGTTTGATGCAATGGAGGAAATCGGCGCACCAGAAGCCGCCCGGCACTACCGCGCCATTGCCGCTGCCATGGATGATCCGGATACTCTCGACAAACTGACCAATGACAGCGATTCCTGGAAATTTGAACTTGAAATTGCTACTGCCGAGTATATTCTTACCCACCGCATGGAGTTTCTCTCCCTGCCCCAGGAAAATACAGATTGACAGCCGGTCGTTTTTCCTTTAAATTCGGAAATAGAAAATGGTTAGTCTCTGCCATAAAATCATCATTGGTATGTGCCTCACGGGCGTTGCGGCTGCAACAACTCCCTTGGGGGAGACTGCGGTTCCGCACCCACCCTTACCCGAGCTGCTCTCTTCCGTTTCCTACCTGCTGGATGAAGATGAACAAGGGGACACACTACTGCTCACTTCTGCCAGGGCAGCAGGCAGCATGCCTGCTGCCACCCGCCGGCAGTTGCTCGACCCGCTCATCAAGGGTATGCTGGAGCAAGGATTTGACCCGCTGCATGAAAACAAGACTGGGTGCAACGCTATCTTTTACCTGGCAGACGTTCCCGAACTATACCAGAAACTGGCAGATGCAAAACTGCTCCCCCGAGAGCTGGCACTACGTATTCCGCATGATGAGGGGGCCTTGCTGCGTTACATGAAGTTACGCAACAACCAGACGCTGATGGCAAAATCCACCAGCAGCAGAGATTACCTCACCCGCCGTTATTGCACGCCTGCATACGCCCGGGCCGAACTGCTGGTGCGCAACTATCTGGGAGCAGCATCGCTCAACAGAATTCCGGAAGGAGCCCTGAGCACCAGCCTCACCTTCATGCACCTGGCCGATGCAGTAAAAGCAACCAGTTTCATCAATTCCCTCACACTCTGGGAACACGGCGAACATTTCCTGGAGGAGATTCCGGCCCACCTGCTGACCACCCTGCGCAGCATGAACTGGCAGGTCCACCCGGATTTGCTGAGAAAAGCGCTGCACAAGCTTGGCTCCATGCTCCCCGTCAGCAAGGATGATATGATTGAATGCGCAGCCTCTGCCCCCATGGCTCACATTCTGGAGATGCTCACCCAGCAGCTGGGGCAGGATGCCTTGCCGGAACTGCAATACTATGCTGCTGCCTTTGACCCTGAAATCGTGCATACTGCACTGGCATTGCAAATGCAACTCAAAGGCCTGCCCAGGCCATGGGAGCCGGGCTTTGCGCAATTCTCTGCTCCTGAACTGAAGGAAATTCGCGAAACCCTGCAAGTGGATGCCGCTATCCGCTACGGTCACATGGATAAGCTCTCTGCCGCACAGCTGGCAAATGCGGCTACCATTCTCCGTAAGTATGGCATGCCCCGGCACGCAGAACTCATGGAAGGAATTACCGATGCAGATACCATCACCCTGCGTTCTGAATTGAGGCCGGCATTCCGGACCCGGTACGAAGAAATCAAGGAAGTATCACCTCACGTGGCATTGCTCCGTTATCTACTCGAACACGAAGAGCTGATGCAGAACAAGCCAGAGGAGGGCATCATCCCATGACCCGGAGTTTCTTCTTTATCTGGCGCACCCTGCTGTATCCGACCTATCTGCATCTCCTGTGCAGTATTGTAGCGCTCCTTTGCTGTGTTCCCATCCTGTTTCCCTATCTCTGCCCGGCAAACACGGAAAAGCTTGTGATACGATATGCAGGCATTTCACTCAGCTGCGCAACGATAATCTCGGCCCTGTTCATGATTTTTTCCATGATTGTCCACATGCTGAGACTGAGCAATACCCGCGCCTTCAGCCAGTTGTTCAAATGGGCTGGAATCTGGAGCAGCGCAGGGCTGATTTTCATCCTCACCGCCATTGCGGCAGATCTGCCGCCTCCCACAACATCTGATGACAAGCGCCCTATCCAGGCATCAGATACCTTGTATCCGGCGAGAGATATCCTGAACGGCCCGGCATCCCTGGTCATTCCCATTGAACCAGAAAAAGAGGACTCAGATATAGTGGCACTCACCCCGAACCTCTCCGAACTGGAGGCTCAACATAGTGACATACTCAAGCTCTACCTCGATAACTCACCTCGCTGGACCGGGCAGAACGATGATGACACCTTCTACACCAAGCCTGGACACCTCGTTATGGTCCCCCCCGTATCCGGCGGCACTCCTGCGCTTATCCATGTGTGTTTCCGCACCCTGGTAGAGGGCGATACTCTGCCGCAGGGATACGCAGTAGTCACACCCGGCAGCCGTTTTCCGGAACCCGCAAGCGACAACGCACAGATCCCGGATATCGCCCTGGATCTGGGTAAAAGCCACTTTCTCCTGCTGGCCTGGCGTGGCAGCACCCACCGGGAGACAGCATTCCGCGCCATCAACGCAGCCATTACAGCAACCGATGACCGCATGCAGCCCCTGCTCGAATCTCCTACACGGGAAACAGTCCGGCGTATGCTCAACGGGCGGGAATCCTACCCAGGCACAACCCCGGAATTCCGGCTGAGCGAGCCTCTCGCCCAAGACGGAGCCTACCAGGCTGAAATTTATGCCAACACCGGCGAACAAGGCACCATTCTGGTTTACGTTAAAGATTTAGAAAACAACCAGACACTTCGGCTCTTGAATTGCCCGGCGCGTTTCTCCAACAATCCGGATGAGCTGTTCCGGCACGACATTCCCGGTTCCATGCCTCATTGGATCCGTAGTTCCACGCAGGACGACATCTCCAACATCTTCCCGCACAACACTCCGCTCTTTGCCATCAAGCTCGGCCCCCAGCGCCAATTCTTCGGTGTCGCGTTTGAAATATGGTTCCAACCGGCCGACATCAAAAAACAACGCTACATGCTTCTGCGCCGCTGTTACAAAGTACAGGCCTACGACCCCCCTTCCTCTGAAATCGCCCACTAGACCAGCGACCTTCTTCTTGCAGACGGATTAAATGTTGAGCCGTTCGCATTTATGGTGCGATAGAATGCGGGCGTGAAGACCAGGACTATCCCCCGTCTCCACAGCATTAACCATTACTGATTCCAGGCGTGAGAGGTGAGGAGGGATGAAAGAGGGGTGAAAAGCCTTGAACCGCAGGGGGTACGGGCGCGGTTAGCGGGTGCGGAAGAAGGTGCGGAAGCCACCCGGTAAAAACGGCGAGACTGTCGCATAGGTGAG
>JAFWYD010000089.1 GCA_017517805.1 Akkermansia sp. | reverse complement strand
TGCCGTGTTACCCCGCTCCGAAGTTCCGGAGAACTTCATCCCGGCGCAGGCCACGGCACGCGTCACGACCTTTTCCTTCCCTCTCTTTATCCTCTCCGGTACCCCGCCTGGCAGGTTGTTGAAGCCAGTGAGCCGCTTTTGAGCAGCCCGTGGTACCACGGAAAGTCATACATTGGAAAATTGCCTCGCCCGGTGGGTCAGCAAGCGCGGCTCGCTTTCCTTTCGGGCAACCCCGTAGCGGGGTGCGGGGCAAAGCTTATCACAAAGCGCGCTTCACGTCAAGCGTATTTTTGAGATTTTTTGTGCAGCATTTTTCCAAATCCGCCCTAAGCCCTACGACTACGTGCCAGTTAGGAAGAAAAATTATTTTTTACAGCACGAAAAAATTGGAACTACATCAAAAGAAGAGGCCGATATCAGGCATTCAACGGATGAAATGAGTCCAGGCTCGGGGCTCTCCCAACTGGGGATGAGCCGGACCTGCGGCGATGCACTGCATCATCCACGCCATGTTCTGCCCCAGATGCCGCAGGGTCTGAGCGCCCTCGGCATCGAGTTGCACTTCACCCGGACGCATGCCGTATATCATGTTCCAGTAAAACGAACTGACCAGAGGCTGATTGTTATACGTAATGTACTTATTGAGGCGATCAAGGGTCGTGCTTGCGCCTCCCCGGCGGGCTACGGCAATGGTAGCGCCTGGCTTGTACGCCAATCGGGCACCAGCGGAGTAGTACAGGCGGTCGAGCAAGGCACACAGCGAGCCATTCGGGCCGGCAAAATAGGTCGGGCTCCCGATGACGATACCTCCGATATCATCGAGCTGCTCGTAGATGTGATTATAGAGGGTATCCTGCATTCCGCAGCGTCCCGTCCTGAGGCATTGCCTGCACCCGATGCACCCCTGCACCGGTGCTGAGCCGAGCTGCACAATCTCGGTTTCCACCCCAGCCTCATTCATGGTAGCAGCCACCATGGCCAGCGCCTGGTAAGTATTACCGTTTGCATGCGGACTACCGTTAATCAGAAGAGCTTTCATACGCTCCTAATGTAGCACGGGCTGCCCGGCAGCGCAAGAAAATACCCCGGTTCATTCCCGATTCATCACATGGAAGTCCAATGCTATAGGATAAATAGATGGACTATGGAAATAGCGGCGAATACCCCCGAAACGCTGCAGATGATAGCAGGCAACAGTATGGAGCCAGGCAGAGAATCCACCCACCCACTGCTGCACCGTTTCTTCCGGAATATCTCGCAGATATTCCCAAGAAGCCATGCTGCATCGGACGGACTCAACGTTGTGCCACCCAGCGCTTCGCATTCAAATCACTCTTCTTACTCATGGGGAATGTTGACTGAAATCATTATAGGCCATTACTACGGTCAGGGAATCACTTTCCACCATTGCTCTGCAACATGCAGCCTCTTCATATCCTGAACAACAGGAAGAGAAACGCAGAGATGTATTCTTTTGTTATACCGTTTACATTAAATACATTACGTAATTTAACATTGACGCAGATTTATCATTTTGTTAGATTTCGAGACGTATCCGCCTTCCACCATGAACCGCTGCATCAGACTCATCCTGCTCACTCCGGCCATCGGGCATACTGTGGCAGCGGGCGAACCGGAAATCGCAATCCAGCCACCGGAGAATACCGCAGCCCCGGACTTCAGCATGGCAGCCAGCGCAGGCACACTAGGGCTTGGCGGAAGCATCGGTTACCGATTCAATCCGCACTTCGGCATCCGGCTCCGCGGGGCTGCCCTCAGCTACCACCGCACCGAAACCTGGGGAAGCGAGAAAACCAGGATTCAGCTCAACGGCGACAACGCCGGGCTCATGCTTGACTACTACCCCTTCGGCGGCAAGCTCTACTTCACCGCCGGACTCACCCTCAGCGAAAGCAACATGCGATACCGAGCCCAATTCTACCGCAAACCCGGCGGCGATTACCACATCCACATGGGCGGGTTCAACTTCCAGCTGGTCGATAACACCCGGGGTGAAATCTCCGGCACTTGCAGCTGGAACAAACTCCAGCCCTACCTCGGCATCGGCTACACCGACCTCATCTGGAGCGACTACCCCCTCTACTATTCCCTCGACCTGGGGCTCAACTACATGGGCAGTGGCAAACTCCGCACCGCCACCCACGGGCACTTCATCCACAAAGACCCCGCCACCAACCAATGGAGCGAGGTCACCCCGGCCCAGATTGAAGCCGCCCTCCGCCGCGAAGGCCGCGATTTCTTCAAAATCGCCAACCGGCTCCACTTCTATCCCGTCGTCCAATTCTCCATCGGGCTGCAGTTCTGATCTTCCGCCACAGCCCCTCATCTGAACAATCGCCAGCCGTATCGGGGGCTCGACGGTAACAAGCCGTGTGGCACCTGTTGTCGACGCTGCTCACGCCAGCTCTCATTAATCTGAGCACAAAGAGCAAACTGCTCCGCCACCGTCAGTACCCTGGTCCCCGCCACCTTTTCCGCAACAGGCAACACAATTGACTCTGCCAACTGCCGCCACTCATCCACACGCACACGAGGGCGAAACACCTTCGCCAGCTTGCGGCGCAATCTCACCAGCGATGCCATATCCAGCACATCCATACTGCGAGCATTAGTCAGACTCGACAACGCATCATACTGCCACTCCCCTACGCGGAACAAAAATAACTCATGCTCATCCCGCATCGCAGCCCATGCCAACTCCGCCAGGCAATCCTGGCTCTGCGTATAATCCTGCGTCACCAGGTAAATACAAAACCTGGCCTGTTTGAACAAATGCGGCAACCGTTCTGCAAAATACGAAGCATTCGGGCATCGCGTCTCTGGCACCGATGTACATAGAACACCCGCATGGGCAACACAGAAGCCCCGCGTCACCAACTCCACCACAGAATCAGCCAACGCCTTATCCTTCGACCGATGGCTCACAAACAATTTACACTCGGAATTATTCTTCATCCTCTGAATCGTAAAATTAAACATATTCACCCTGCACTGCCGACTTCCCTGCGCAAAGCCCTGGCAGCCGCGAAGTACCCATTATACCCACCCTCCGGGCAAATGCAAAAAAATTTGCGACATCCCTCCCCTTCATCGACAGAAGCCACTCACAACATTAAAGTAACGAAAACAAAAAAAACACAGCAGCCATCACCTTTATCAACCATGCACTTGATTTTTCACCCACATCTGATACCATCATAAGGCACCAGGAATCCCCCCTTTTCTGCTCCACCATGGATTTAAAATTCAACACCGCCCTCATCCGGGGCTACAAAAGCCCCGCCCAACAAGCCCGCATCCTCACCGAAGACTGGCTCGCCCGCAACATGTACTGCCCCGTCTGCGGCGCTGAATCCATCCAGCCCGCCGCCCCCAACGCCCCGGTGAAAGACTACGTCTGCCGGAACTGCCGCGCCCAGTACGAATTGAAGAGCAAAAAATCCACCACCTCCCGCTTCAAAAGCAGCGTCGTCGATGGCGTCTACCGCACCATGATTCAGCGCATCACCTCGCTCGATAACCCCAGCTTCTTCTTCCTGCACTACGACCGCTACCAGGTAAACAACCTCATTATCGTCCCCAAGTGCTTTTTCATCCCGGATATCATCCAGAAAAGACCTCAGCTGAAAGACACAGCCGCACGCGCCGGCTGGGAGGGATGCAACATTCTTCTCGGCAAAGTTCCCGACGCCGCTAAAATCCCCATCATCCGCAATGGTGAAGTGCTGGATAAAGGAGAAGTCTGCCAGAAATATAACCAGGTCTATTCCCTACAGACCCGGAGTCTCGAAAGTCGCGGCTGGTTGTTCGATGTCCTCCAATGCACCGAACAACTCTCCTCCACCTTCACCCTGGAGCAGATGTACTCCTTCGTTGAGCAGCTGAAAGCCCGGCATCCCCGCAACAACAACATCGAAGCCAAAATCCGCCAGCAACTCCAATTCCTGCGCGATAAAGGGCTCATCGAATTCATCTCCCCCGGCGTCTATCGCAAAACCAACTGACCTATGCCCCTCTACATCCTCCACTACGCCACCATCGACGTCGAAGGCCTCCAGCTTCAAAATTACGCATGTTTGAAAGACCTGTTTATAGAGCGAGAATTAAGCATATCTTATTCAGCTCGGATATCCCAATAAACATGATACGACATTTTAGCCATATTCATGGGATACATACAACTAAAAGCTTCAGTCTCATCTACCTTCGTAAAATGTGCAAATGGCTGCGGTTCCCTTCCTAGAGGGTTTCATATCAATTTTGGGCTTGCACTCGTTAATTTTGCTCAACCAATTGCTTATGGCTGATAGCTTCTGTTCCAGTTGTTTTCTAGAAACCTTCTTATAAAAACGCATTTTCCACAAGTATTCCATCACGTCATACAATTCTATGGGATAGCTTAACCCATCATGATCCAAGTTATCGTATAAGAATGGACAACCTCTGGCATCAGATTGTCCATTTATCGCAATGAAAGAAACATACCATCCGTGTTCATTCAAAATAAGTCTATATGTATCTCTTCTTCCTCTCAGTTTGTTGAATATCGATATTTTATATTGTTCACTCATAAGGAATGTTAAAAAAATATTCCGAGGGCATCTAGAATGGTAGATTTACCGGCATCGTTCTTTCCGATTAATGCTGTCAAATCACCAACAGAAATACGATATTCTCCAGAATATCCCCTAAAGTTCTTTATAATAATCGTCCTGAGTTTCATAAACCCAGTATAACATACAGATACGGAACTGCAAGTTTTTTTGTATTTCTTTGCATTTTTACTATTCAATCAGGATTTGATAATGAACTGACGAAGTATCCAAATTTAACGTCAGCATGTAACTTAACAGCGTAAAATGTGAGAAATTTTGGTATTTGTCTCAATTTGTCAGGCCAAGTCGGACGGGGAAAGACCAAACAGACTTGCTTCATCTGTTCGTGGCGGCAAAGATGAGCGGCGGGTTCCGGTATCCGGAACCCGCCGCTGGGTTGTTGGGTGTTGTTATGAGTAGGTGTTACTCGAGGTTGGGTAGTTGTGGCGTATGTTGACTTTTGAGTTTTCGGGGGCCGATTACATCATGCCGCCCATGCCACCCATACCGCCCATGTCGCCGGCGCCGCCGTGGCTGCCGCAGGAGCAGGACTTGGGCTCGGGAAGGTCGGTGATGAGGCATTCGGTGGTGAGCATGAGGCCGGCGATGGAGGCGGCGTTCTGCAGGGCGGAACGGGTCACCTTGGTGGGATCCACCACGCCGGAGACGAGGAGGTCCTCGTATTCATCGGTCACGACGTTGTAGCCCATGGTGGGGGCCTCGAGGTTCTTAACCTTCTCCACGATGAGGGCGGCTTCGCGTCCGGCGTTGGCTACGAGCTGGCGCAGCGGGGATTCCACGGCGCGGTACACGATGGAGGCACCTGTGGCTTCATCGCCGGTGAGGTTGAGGCCGCACACAGCCTTCTGGGCGCGGATGAGGGCCACACCACCGCCGGGTACGATACCTTCTTCCACCGCAGCGCGGGTGGCATGCAGAGCATCGTCCACGCGGTCCTTCTTCTCCTTCATTTCGGTTTCGGTGGCGGCACCGACCTTGATGACGGCTACACCGCCGGCGAGCTTGGCGAGGCGCTCCTGGAGCTTCTCGCGGTCGTAGTCGGAGGTGGTCTCCTGAATCTGGTGCCGAATCTGGGACACGCGGGCGGAGATATCGGCAGACTTGCCGGCGCCTTCGATGATGACGGTGGTGTCCTTGGTGATGACGACGCGCTTGGCGAGGCCGAGCATATCGACATCCACGTTCTCGAGCTTGAGGCCGAGGTCCTCGGAGATGCACTGGCCACCGGTGAGGATGGCAATATCCTGGAGCATGGCCTTGCGGCGGTCACCGAAGCCGGGGGCCTTCACGGCGGCCACGTTGAGGGTGCCGCGCAGGCGGTTCACCACGAGGGCGGCGAGAGCTTCACCCTCCACGTCCTCAGCGATGATGAGGAAGGGCTTGCCGCTTTTGGCCACCTTCTCCAGCAGGGGAAGGAAATCCTTGAGGTTGCCAATCTTCTTCTCGAAGATGAGGATGTAGGGGTTCTCGAGCACGGCCTCCATGGTGTCGGCGTTGGTCACGAAGTAGGGGGAGAGGTAGCCCTTGTCGAACTGCATGCCTTCCACCACATCCAGGGAGGTGTCGATGCCCTTAGCTTCCTCCACGGTGATGGTGCCGTCCTTGCCTACCTTGTCCATGGCCTCGGCGATGATGTCACCGATTTCGGAGTCCCAGTTGGCGGAAACAGTGGCCACTTGGGCGATTTCCTTGGTGGAGTCCACGGGCTTGGAGATATTCTTGAGCTCCTCGACAATGGCGGCGGCGGCCTTGTTGATACCGCGCTGCAGGGAGATGGGGTTGGCACCGGCGGTCACGTTGCGCAGACCCTCGCGGTAGATGGCTTCGGCCAGCACGGTGGCGGTGGTGGTGCCGTCGCCGGCGATGTCGTTGGTCTTGCTGGAGACTTCGCGCACCAGCTGGGCGCCCATATTCTCGTAGGCATCCTCGAGTTCAATTTCCTTGGCGACGGTCACGCCGTCCTTGGTGATGTTGGGAGAGCCGAATTTCTTGTCGATGACAACATTGCGGCCTGCAGGCCCGAGGGTGCTCTTGACGGCCTTGGCAATCTTGGTCACGCCGTTGAGCAGGCTCTGGCGTGCGGATTCGTCGAATGAAAGTTGTTTAGCCATAATATAAATGATTAGTGATTAGTTATTAGTGATTAGTGACTGATTAGTCAATAATGGCGAGGATATCGGACTCGCTGAGGATGGTGTAGGTGGTGCCGTTGAGGGTAACCTCGGTGCCGCCGTACTTGGTGATGAGCACCTTGTCGTTCACAGCCACGTTGAAGGGGATGAGGTTGCCATCCTTATCGCGGCCGCCGGTGCCGATGGCGCGGACGATGGCTTCCTGGGGTTTCTCCTTGGCGGTGTCGGGCAGGAACAGACCACCTGCGGTCTTGGTTTCGGCTTCTACACGCTCCACGAGCACTCGGTTTCCTAATGGTTTGATCATAATAATGTAGTATGTTTGTGTTGTTGAAAATTGTTTTTAGTTTTATTCGGTGGCAGCGTTCTGAAGTTTCTGCGCGATAGCGGGTACTTTCACTTCGTACTTCCCACCTCGTACTTCGTACCTCAGAACGCTGCGCGTTCTGAAATTACTCATCGACCACTTCGGCGTCCACCACCTTGCTCTTGGCCTTGCGGGGACCGTTGTCAGTGGAGGAATCGCCGCCAGCATCGCAGGAGCCACCGGCGCAGCCACCCTGCTGGGCAGCAGCGGCCTGGGCGGCGGCATTCAGCTCAGAGAGAGTCTTTTCGAGCTCCTCGGTCAGCTGCTTGGCCTTGGCCACATCCTTAGCCTCAGCGGCCTTCTTGAGGGCGTCCACCTTGTCCTGGATGGGCTTCACGACTTCAGCCGGGGCCTTGTCGCCCATGTCCTTGATCTGGCGCTCCACGTTGTGGGCCAGGGAATCGGCCTTGTTCAGCGTTTCGATATCCTCGGCCTTGCGGCGGTCTTCCTCGGCGTGGGCCTCGGCTTCCTTCTTGGCGCGTTCAATCTCATCCTTGGAGAGACCGGAGGAACCCTGGATGGAGATATTCTGCTCCTTGCCGGTGTTCTTATCCTTGGCGGTCACCTTGAGGATACCGTTGGCATCCATGTCGAAGGTCACTTCAATCTGAGGTACACCACGGGGAGCGGGCTGGATGCCATCGAGCTTGAAGTTACCCAGCAGCTTATTGTCGTTGAACATCTTGCGCTCGCCCTGGCAGATGCGGATATCCACGGCAGGCTGGTTATCAGCAGCGGTGGAGAACACCTGGCTCTTGCGCACGGGGATGGTGGTGTTGCGGTCAATCATGGGAGTGGCAATGCCACCCATGGTTTCGATGGAAAGAGTGAGCGGAGTCACGTCCAGCAGCAGCACATCGTTCACCGCGCCGGTGAGCACGCCACCCTGAATGGCAGCACCCACAGCCACCACTTCATCCGGGTTCACACCCTTGTGGGGTTCCTTACCAGCAAGGCGCTTGGCCATTTCCTGCACGGCGGGCATGCGGGTCATACCACCCACAAGCACGAGCTCGTTGATATCGCTGGTGCTCAGACCAGCAGCAGCGATGCACTCACGCACCGGGCGGGTGGTGCGTTCGAGGAGGGTTTCGGTGAGCTGCTCCAGCTTGCTGCGGGTCAGCGTGAGCTGGATGTGCTTGGGACCGGTAGCGTCCATGGTGATGAACGGCAGGGAAATATCGTAGCTCTGGGTGGAGGAGAGGGCAATCTTGGCCTTCTCTGCCTCTTCCTTGATACGCTGCAGAGCATCTGTCTGCTTGGAGATATCCATACCCTCGCGGCTCTTGAATTCAGCCAGAATCCAGTTGATGACGGCGTTGTCCCAGTCATCGCCACCCAGGTGGGTATCACCATCGGAAGCCTTCACCTCGAACACGCCGTCACCGATTTCGAGCACGGAGATATCGAAGGTACCACCACCCAGGTCATACACGGCAATCTGCTCGTTGCTGCCCTTGTCAAGGCCATAGGCCAGAGCGGCGGCGGTGGGTTCGTTGATGATGCGGCGCACTTTCAGACCGGCAATTTCACCGGCAGCCTTGGTGGCATTGCGCTGGGCATCGTTGAAGTAAGCCGGCACAGTAATTACGGCCTCGGTGATGGTTTCGCCCAGCTTGGCTTCGGCATCTGCCTTCAGCTTGCCAAGAATCATGGCGCTGATTTCCTGCGGGGAGTACACCTTGGTCTCGCCGCCCACTTCCACCTGGATATGGGCATCGCCATTAGCGGCCTCCACGATGGTGTAAGGCACCTTCTTATCATCAGCGGTCAGCTCAGCGTACTTGCGACCGATGAGGCGCTTGGCGGAGAACACGGTGTTGCGCGGGTTGGTCACAGCCTGGCGCTTGGCAGCCTGGCCGACGATGCGCTCGCCGTTCTTGGTGAATGCGACGATGGAGGGGGTGGTACGAGCGCCCTCGCTGTTCTCCAGAACAGTAGCCTGACCGCCTTCCATGACGGCCATGCAGGAGTTTGTCGTACCAAGGTCAATACCGAGTATTTTGCTCATGGTGTTGTGTCTTTCTATTTTGTTGTTTTGATTATTTAGAAAAGGGTCGGTCTGCATCCGTGCAGACGTCTCTTACCTTCTCTGTTGCAAATTCCATGCCAACTCAGGCAAACAGACACAAAATAAACCCGTAAACACTTATAATTAAATATTTGGCATGCTGTCATCTTTTTTTCAGCAGACACACACACCGCCATCTCCTGCGGCATTTTGTCGCAATGCAACCATTTTGCCGCACCACGCATCGCGGCAGAATGCCGCACCTGCAATACCCCGTCCAGAGTCCAAGACACCAGCAATGCGACAAAACACGCCGGAGGATACACACGGACAGCTTATGCGCTGAGCTTCATCCTTGCACACATACCGACTCCGGCAGGGCATTCATTTCTTCTTCCCTCCCTTGGAGCGCCAGTTCTGGGTGAGGATATCCACGGCAGTCTGGTTGCCGGCCTCGGCGGCATTGACCAGCCAGCCCATCATCAATTCCTCATTTTTCGGGACCCCCTTGCCGGTGGCATAGCAAGTGCTGAGCATGAGGCAGGCTTCGCCATCGCCCTGCATGGCCGCGTAGCGCAGGTAGCGGATACCTTCCTCCACGCTGGCATTCCGGGCCGTACCATTCAGGTGCATGCTGGCCAGCATCAGCTGCGCCGGCACCGAATCATCATCGGCCATGCGCTCCAGCCATTGCAAAGCCCCCTTCAGATTCCCGGCCCGGGCCTCCATCTGCACCAGCGTATGGCAGGCATTGTCATTCCCCTCATCCACAGCAGCGGCGTACCACTTGCGGGCTTTCTGAATCGAACGCTGCACCCCGAGACCGCGTTCGTAGCAAAGCCCCACAGCAGCCATAGCGCGGGGTTCGCGACTATCGGCCGCTTTGGAGAACCAGCGGAAGGCGTGTTTGTAGGAACGGATGGCCCCCTTCTGGCCGGTAAGCAGGCGGCGGCCGTACTCATACTGCGCAGAGGGGTCCCCGGCAATAGCCGCGCGGCGCAATTGATAGATACCGTGGCAGCTTGTCAGGGAAAGCAGAACACAGGTCATGAGCCAGAGGTGCTTCATCGGAAATAATTCTGCTGTTTCGTACTGACAGGCATACCGAGGCGCTCCATGACGCAGAGCATATCCTCCCACAAAGCGCGGCGGGCCCCGAGGGCCTCGTTGCGCAGCAAATAGCTCGGGTGGTAGGTGACACGCACCGGAATCCCCTGGCACTCCAGCCATTGACCACGCAAGGCATTCACCCCCTGGTGGGTATCGAGCAGCCCCTTGGCCGAGCTGCCGCCCAGGCAGACAATACAGGCGGGAGTGATAGCGCGGATTTCAGCCATGATGAGCGGCTTGCATGCTGCCAGTTCCTCCGGGCTGGGCGGGCGGTTGGCAGTGCCCTGGTTTTCGCCCATGGAAGGGCGGAATTTGCAGACATTGGAAATATACACCTCGCTACGTTGCAGGCCCATAGCCTTCAGAATCCTGGTGAGCAGCTGCCCGGCAGGCCCCACAAACGGCTCCCCCTGGCGTTCTTCCTCGTAGCCGGGAGCCTCGCCCACCAGCATGAGCCGCGCGCGCGGGTTCCCCACGGCAAACACCATGGTATCGCGCAGCGTCCCCAACGCCCGAGCCGCCTTCCATGTGGCCGCACGCTGGCGCAAATAGTCAAGCTTCTGCTCCACGCTCATCTCCCCACCAGACTCAGAAGCAGGCGCGGGCAACGGTGCCTGATTCCCCCGCCGGGAATCCAGCATCCATTGCCGCAGGATACCGCGAGCCTCATCATCCACAGCCAGCCGCTGCTGCCCACCCTCGACCATGTGGGTGAGCGTCTCGACCGCGAGCTGCTTGAGCGTAGGCATAGTGACATTCTAGCACATGTGCAAGCGAAGGCAAGGAATTTTCAGGGACAGATGCCCGGAATCGACACATTAGCCGCTTGACGCTCAGCCCGCCATCTGCTAGAGTCAGCGGTGAATGAACAGCACACCGCCAGCAGAGGAAGACCCTCGCTTTCTGCAGGAGCAGATTATCACCTATCTTGGTAATAAACGCCGGCTGCTCCACTTCATCGGCCAGGCGGTGCAGCAGGTCCGCAAGCGGCTGGGCGGTCAGAAACTGCGCTGTTTCGATGCCTTCTCCGGCTCCGGGATAGTGAGCCGTTTCCTGAAACAGCATGCCAGGCTGCTCTACACCAACGACCTGGAGGCATACGCCCACGTGCTGAACACCTGCTACCTGGCCAATACCGATGCCGTACAGGCAGCCCACCTGCCCGAACGGCACGCAACGCTGCTGCAGCAGATTGAGCAGAACCTCGCACCAGGAATACTGGCGGCGCACTACGCGCCGCAGAATGATGCCGATATCCGCCCTGGAGAACGCGTTTTCTATACCCGGCGCAATGCAGTATATCTCGATACCGCCCGCCGCTGCATTGGCGAGCTGCCTGCCGCAGTGCAGGATTTCTTCCTGGCCCCCCTGCTCTGCCAGGCCTCGGTGCACACGAATACCGCCGGCATCTTCAAGGGATTCTACAAAGACCGCAACGGAATAGGCAAGTTCGGAGGAAGCGGAGCCAATGCCCTGCAACGCATCCTGGCCCCCATCAGCCTGCCGCTCCCGGTCTTTTCGCGCTTTGACTGTGAGCACCATGTGCTGCAGAGTGATGCAACAGCCGCAGCCGCCACCCTGCCCGAACTCGACTTCGCCTATCTGGACCCGCCCTACAACCAGCACCCATACGGCTCCAACTATTTCATGCTGAACCTCCTGCTTGAAAACAAACTACCAGAGAAACGCTCCAGGGTTTCCGGCATACCGGCAGGGTGGCACCGCTCTGCCTACAACAAACGCTCCCAGGTACAGCAAGCGCTGGATACTCTGCTGAGCACCTTGCCCGCGCGCTTCGCGCTGGTTTCATACAACTCGGAAGGCTTTATCCCGCAGGAAGACATGCTGCAACTCCTGCGGAAACACGGTAAGGTACAGCACATGCAGACAGATTATGCTACCTTCCGCGGCTGCCGCAACCTGCGCGCTCGAGCCCTTTCTGTGAAAGAATACCTCTTCCTGCTGGAAAAAAATTAACCTGCCCCCCTCCCACCCCTGCGCGATTCACTTTTCTCTCTCCGCTGTGACGCAGAACAAGCTTGACGCAACCGAGCAATCAGGTATTATGGGACTGTGAATCATCTCACCCCAATTTCAAGCATTTGCGCCTGCGCGCTGCTCCTCACGCTGAGCAGCTGCTACCCGCAGGCTCAGGACCCGGAACAGCTGCGACTTGCGCATGAGCAGAATGCACTGCTGCGCAAGGAGATAGTGCGCATGCAGCAACTCATCAATCAAGCGGGCGAAACCGAAACCGGCCTGGCCGAACAAATCGACGCCAAGGAACAGGAACTGACCGATGCCCTCAACGAGCTCAAAGTCACCAAACGCCAGGAAACGGAAGAAAAGCTGCGCATCATCGAACTGCAGGACCGCCTCGATGCCTTCCGCGCCAATTTCCGCATCATGCAGAATGAAACCGCCAACCTTCACAAACGCTCATGAGCCAGGACCCCGAACCGATGAAGGAAATCAAAGCTGAGCCTGTAGCTCCCGCAGCCGCAACAGCAGACAAAGCCCCGGTACCGGAGTCCCCCGCCGCTAAAACCGGGCAGAAAACCAGCAAGGGGGGCGTGCTCCTGGATACCCTGCTGGTGCTCGCGCTGCTGGGCAGCATTGGTGCCGGCGCCTGGTATGTGACCGAAGAGCTGAACAAATACCGGGTTCCCACCCCCATGGAACTGGCCCAGGCCGAGCACCTGGAGCTCTGCAAACAGCACGAGGAACTCCAGGAAGCTGCCTACCAGGCCGATGAGCAGCTGCACATGCGCGAGCGCCTCTCCAGCCTCGAGCTGCAGATAGCCGACACCAAGCGCCAGATAGCCGAGCGCAAACGCTCCCTGGAGGACGAGCACACCCGCATGCTGGCCCTGCAACGCGAAATCCGCCAGGAGGATAAAACCTCCCGCGCTGTCGCCCGCAACCTGCTCATCGGGTTGCCCATCGGCAATGCTTCCACCACCACCGGCAAAGCATATCCCGACGCGGTGATTCACCGGCTGGAAGGCAACACCATCACGCTGCGCACGCCCTACGGCCAGTCACGCTTCCCACTTTCGCGCCTGGTCAAGGACAACCTGCCCGATATTGCCCGCTACGCACTCGGAATTGACGACCTGGTGGATATGAGCGATTTTGAAGCAGCCCCCCGGCGCCACCGCAAAGGCAAGCTGATTACCCCCCGCAAACCCTCGACTCAGGTCACGGAGCCCAGCTATGAGCCGGAATCCGGTGCACCGGTGGTCGATACCCAGAAACCCGCCGGCATTACGGTAGAAGCCGGTGGTCTCACGCCGGAGGACGATGGTAGCTGGCAGGCTCCCACGGCCCCGCTCCCGATTGCTCCATAACGGGAAGTGGCAAATACGCACCCTCCCCCGCTTTTACTGCAAAAAGAAGCTCTGAGGCTAAACTCAGAGCTTCTTTTCAATTTCCTGCGCGCAACGCAGCAGGTATCAGCAATTCATCATTAGTGATTTCAAAAATCACTTCTTCTTGCGGCAGCAGCCCTTTTTCCTGGGAGCAGCGGCGCAATCTGCCTTAGGTGCCAGGGTGCGGTTCATCTGCTTCCAGCTCCAGTCCCAGCGGGTCAGGGAGGTGAAGCAGGCGGTCAGCAGGTTCACGCTGGCATCAATATCCACCTTGTGCGCCATTTCAATGCTCTGGTGCACATTGCGCACCGGAATGGAGATAGCCCCGGTCACCGCGCCACCGGCGGTGAACTTCTGCATGGCACCGGCATCAGTTCCCCCCGCAGACAGCAGCTCCAGCTGGTAGGGGATTTCGCCCTCCTGGCAGAGAGCCGTCATGAACTTCACCATGCGGGGATCAGTAATGAGGGTACCATCGTACACCTTCACTGCCGTCCCCTTGCCCAGCACAGTGCACTTGTCGTGAGCGCTGCTACCGGGGGTATCAAACGCGATGGTCACATCGAGCGCAAAAGCGAAATCCGGGTTGATGGCCAGCGTAGCAGCGTGAGCACCGCGCAGCCCCACCTCCTCCTGCACCGTGAAGACGGCATACAGGTCGTAGTCAGGCAGATCGCCGGCAGCCTTGATGGCGCGCACCGCCTCAATGAGCATATAGCAACCGCCGCGGTTGTCGATGCTCTTCACATTCAGGCAGTCGCCCATTTCCACCAGATCGCCGATGCGGGTGATGGAATCGCCGATGGAAACATACTTCTCCACCTCTTCCTTGCTCATGCCGAGGTCCACCACATAGTCCGTCACCTGGGGCATCTTGGTGCGTTCATCGGGGCTCATCACATGGATGGGCTTCACGCCCATGCAGCCGGGCAGGTCCTTCGTGCCATGCACCACCACGCGCTGGGCGGTGAGGGTTTTCGGGTCGAAACCACCCAGGGGCAGGATGCGGATAAAGCCATTGTCGTCAATATGGCGCACAATGAAGCCGATTTCATCCATGTGAGCAGCGCACATGATGCTCTTTTCGGAGCATTTGCCCTTGATAAGAGCCACCACATTGCCCACATTATCCACCTTGATTTCATCAGCCAGCGGGGTCATCTCCTTGATGACCAGCTCGCGGATGCCATACTCAAAACCGGGAGCGCCGGTTGCCTCGCAGAGGTCTTTGAAGAGCTGGATGTTCATGGCGCTTACTTTACCCCCAAGAGCCAGAGATGGCAAGGCTATACTGCTGCATCCTGCGCAAAAAACGGTGCTTCCCCATCTACGGAGAAGCACCGGTATCTATTCGATTTCGCAGAATGATGGGAATCAGAAGGCCATCTTCACGCCAACCTGGCCATCAATGCTGGAGTAATCGCCGCGCACCACGGTATCAACCGTTCCGAAAACGGAGACATTGCTGCGCACCGGCACATCCACTCCGACTCCGATAGTCCAGCCCCAGCGGTCGCGGGTAGCACCTTCCTGGCTGTAGCGGAAACCATTGAGGCTCATCTCGGCCTGGGAATCCACATCGCCCAAGGTGGCCGTCACACCGGCCTGGGCTGTAAACAACCCGGCAGGAGCTGCACCCAGGGCAGGCAGGAGGTGGTTATAGCGGGCACCCACCGTCACATCGGTGGTCCAGGCATCCTGGCTGTGCACACGCAGGGCATAAGCACCCTTTTCTGTGAACCCGTCCAGCTTGTTCCAGCTGGAAGCCAGCGTGGCAAATGCCTGCACGCTATCCTTCTCGCGGGAAAGCAGCGTGTAGGCCACATCCTGCAGGAAGTTCACGGAGTAGCCATCAGCCTCAGCCGAAGTCAGCGTGCGCTTCATTTCATGCTCATGCAGACCAAAGCCCAGCGCCGTGGCAAATCGCCAGCGGTTCTTGCCATACATGGCATAGAAGTCCAGACGCGTATTATCCTCGTAGCGCTTGCGACCATGATCCGGCTCCAGCGAGGTACGACCGCACGAAAGAGCTGCGCCCAGCGTGACGGCCTTGTTCATGTAGTATTCAGCCGTAAGCATGGCACCCGTCTCAGAGCGCTCATAGCCATTGCCGCTGGCATCGGCATCGAGCTCACCTTCCTCGTGGTACACCTGCACACCGGCGCGCCAACGCTTGCCTTCCTCCACCGGGGCGGTGTAGGCAGGGCCATCGGCAGCTGCTCCACAAAGCGCAAAGGTCGTGTAGGAATCCAGAGCCGGGCCAGCCCCCATGGCTGCACGCAAGCGGCGCATGTGCCCCAGGTTGCCTTCCACCTGGCTGGTCATTGCCGTGGCGTACTCGTGACCGCTCAGCATATCAATCTGAGCGCGCACGGCGGCAGAATCACGGCAAGTGGCCAGAGCCGCAAGACCGGCATCCGTCACACCTGCTGCATTCATCGCCTGGAGGGCGCGGTAGAAGCTACCCTGGTTTGCACTCAGCGAAAGAGTCGCGGCAGAGAGTTCCTTGATGACGATTCCACCATTGGAGAAGTCCCACATATCATTGGAGACAGACTGACCATTCATCGTCAGGGTGAGTTCCTCGCCACCTTCCACATTATCAAAGCCGAACAGGGAGATTTCATCTGTGCTGCCCGAGTTATCGATGATGTTGATGGTCGCAGAATCACCCAGAGTGAGGGATGTACCGCTCACCGCGGCTTCGCCCTGGCTGCCATTCGTCACATCAACGGTGAGGGTACCCTCAACCTCCAGACTGTTCAACCCGGTCAGCGCACCAGCATTGGTGACAATGGCACCCGTGCTGCCCACCTTCACATCGGTTCCTTCCTCAGCTGCGGTCAAATCATCCACCAGGATCTTACCCTCGACATTCACATCGGTAAAGTCGGCCAGCTTGTAGCCCTGCTCCTTGCCGGTGCTATCGTGGTCTGCCGCGACCTCGAGGATGCGGTCACCTTCAACAGTGGCATCATTCGCACCGCCGCCGGAAATAACACCCCCGACCTGCGTACCTTCACCAGTAATGGTAACCTTGGTATCGCCCTTCACGGTGTCGCCGTCACCGGCACCGTAGACACTGCCTTCCACCTCACCGCCGGAAAGCACAACGTGGGTATCCTCCTTCACATAGGAATCAGAGTTAACCCCGCCACCACACACATTGCCAGTTACGGTACCACCCTTAATTTCAACGCTTGTTTCCTGAACATAGCCTTCGAAACCATTTTTGCCACAGGTGCCGCCGAAGATATCGCCAACGGTTGTTCCTTCTCCTTCAACCGAAATCTCGACTGTGTTATTGACAGCTCCGTTGAAGCCACCACCATAGACCAAAGTTGTGTTACCACCCTTGATATTGATATCAATTTTCTCATTCTGAGCCCAGGCCGGGTTTTCCAGGTAGGCCTTTAACCCATCAGGATCATCTTTAAAATATTTTTGGGCGGCAGCCATTTCATTGGCCATCAGATTACCTGCTGTATAGGACGCAAGAATCTGTGTCACGTTCCCGCCTTCCACATTAATAGTAATTGTAGCTGAAGAATCGGACTTCGGTGCGAATTTGGTGCCGAAATAACCAGAGGTCCATTCAGCGTTGGCATCTCCCCCTACACCATAAACTGTTGACATATCATATCCGCCAATGACTATGCCTACAGTTGCCCCCTCCTTGACCGTAATCGTCTTGTCGCCAGTAACGGCATAACCTCTCACGCCGGTAACAACTCGATTCAGCTTTGTCTCAATAGCCTCGCCATTGTCATCGACACCACCAATGGTCAGTTCTGTGCTCGCGGCCACTCCCACAGGAGACGAATCGCTTGCCTTATAGCCCGGCGCAACTGCACCTATGTTGCCCGGCTCCGGGGAACTTGAGGCACGGTTCTTGTACCCATATCCACCACCTATGAATCCGTTTGTTCCGTCCCCGGTAAAGGTGGCCTCCAGCGTGCCGTCTGCACTTGTTGTGTAAGAATACGTACCATCCCCGACAGAAATCTCTGTGGGGGTCGTCTCTGCATATGAATACCCTGCGGCGCTCACAAGAGCCACCAACAGAGCTACTGGTAAATGCAATTTCATGTGATACCTCTTTCTATATTATTCTGATTTTTAATGGCCGGACACTCGAAAGCTCCCGGCTGAGGCTATTCTACCGTATTTCGTGTGCGATGTCTAGATGTTTTTCATAAAGCAATAAATAGAAACAATTAACAGAAATCGCCCAACGTATTTTCTCACCGGAACAGGCTTACACAATGACTACATCTGATTGAAAAAACAGGCAATACTATGACATCGCACACGAAATGCGATATCCACATCAGGAAATTAAGCATAACCAGGAAGTCAACAATCCGGAAGTTTCGTCACCTTTCAGCCCCCCTCACTACCAGGCAAAATCCAGGCAAGACGTAGAAAAGGGAATTGAAACTCCTTGCAATGAGGGGATGATATGCTATCATACAGGCATGAACCGCCTGCCGATTCCACAATATGTGATGGCACTAGCCCATGTGGCTGCCCTGCGCTCCGAAGACCCCTACCGCAAGGTGGGTGCCGCTGCGCTGGATAAGGACAACCGCGTCATCGGGACCGCCTACAACGGGCTCTTCCCCGGGTTTGATGCGCCGGATGGCTTCTGGGCCTCGCGCGATGAACGGCAGAAATACATGCTGCATGCCGAAATCAACCTGTGCAGTCTGTTCAAGCGAGGAGAGGCCCGCATCGTAGCCTGCACCACCATGCCCTGCACCTCGTGCATGCAGGCACTCTGTGCCCACGGGGTCAGGACCATCTATTACGGCGAGGATTATGCAGCCTCCGAAGCCCCGGCCATTGCGGCCATGTACGGCGTGGAGCTCATCAAGGTAGAGGACTACCCACTCTCGGCGCGTTTCCCGCTGGTGGCCCCCAGGGCAGAATCACCCGTCTGCAGCTGCCAGGACGAGGAAGAAGATGCCATCCCCCTGGCAGAGCGGGCGCGCGGGTGCCTGCTGGGGCTCATGTGCGGCGATGCCCTGGGCTCACCGCTGGAGTTCCACGCCCCGGATGAGGTGCAGGAACTCTACCCGGCGGGCATTACCGGCATGGTGGACGGCTGGGGCTGCACCGATGACCGCAACCGCGGCTGCATCACCGATGATTCAGAAATGGCGATTGCCCTGCTGCGCAGCCTGCTCAACGAACAAGGCTTCAATGCCCTGGCGGTGCAGGCGCAGTACATCGACTGGCTCTCCACCGAGCCGGACGATGTGGGTACAACCACCCGCAGTTCGCTCAACGGCCACTTCAGCGCCGAATCCCAGGCGAACGGAGCCCTCATGCGCGTAGCACCCATCGCGCTCTACGCCGCGCTGCATCCCGAGTGGGACTGGGAAACCGCCACGGTGAAGGAATGCAAGCTCACACACATCCACCCGCGCTGCGTGAAGGCCAATATCATCTTTGTGGAATCCCTCATCCTGGCGCTTCAGGGGTACACCCCGCAGCAGATATACACCACTGCCTGCAACCGCGCCGAAGAGCTCGATGACATGAAGCTGCTCAGCCGCCTGCGCGCTGCCGAGTACGAAGAACCCGAATATCACCCCCACGCAGGCTGGGTCGAGATTGCCTTCCAATGCGCCTATTACTGGCTGCTGCACGCCACGGATTTCCCCTCTGCCCTCTGCTGCGTGGTGAACCAGCTGGGCGACCCCGACACCAACGGGGCCATCACCGGGGCCCTGCTGGGAGCCGTCTATGGCCGCTGCGGGATTCCGCAAGAATGGCAGGACTCAGTGCTCCGCAGCTACAGCGAACGCCCCACCCGCTACCGCGCCACCCGGGGCATGGAACTGCTGGAAGAACTCTTTGTGCAGGCCCAATGAATCCCCCCCTGCTCCAGGTCCGCGACCTCACGGTGGAGTTCCACTCCCGCGCCGGGGTGAACTACGCCGTCAACGGCGTTTCCTTCGACCTGCACGCCGGCGAAACGCTTGGCATTGTCGGTGAATCCGGCTCCGGCAAATCGGTGACCTGCTCCACCCTCATGGGACTGCTGCCCAGCCCCCCTGCCCGCATCGGCAAAGACTCCCGAGCATGGTTCGAAGGCATCGACCTGCTGCATGCACCGGAAAAAGTGCATGCCACCCTGCGCGGCAAGCGCATCTCCATGATTTTCCAGGACCCCATGACCTGCCTGAACCCCTGCATGTGCATCGGCGACCAGGTGGCTGAGCCCCTCGTGCTGCACCAGGGACTCAGCTGGCGCGAAGCCCGCCGCCGCGCCGTGGAGGAACTCGCCCGCACCGGCATACCCGAACCAGAAAAGCGAGCCCTGGCCTACCCGCACGAATTCTCCGGCGGCATGCGCCAGCGGGTGATGATTGCCATGGCCCTCATCACCCGCCCGCAGATTCTCATTGCCGATGAACCCACCACCGCGCTCGACGTTACGGTACAAAAACAAGTACTCGACCTCCTCCGCACCCGCCAGCAGGAACTCGGCACCGCCATCATCCTCATCACGCACGACCTCGGCGTGGTGCGCCAATATGCCCACCGCATCCAGGTCATGTACGCCGGCAGCATTGTGGAAAGCGCACCGGCCGAAGAACTCATCCGCCACCCTCGCCATGCCTACACCCGCGCACTCATGGCCTCCATCCCCAGCGCAGCAGATAAAGGCAGCCGCCTGCCCACCATCCCCGGCCTGCCCCCCACCCTGCGCGAACCCGTCACCGGCTGCGCCTTCCGCCCCCGCAACATTGTAGGCAAGCCCGAACTCTGCCTCACCGACCGCATCCCCGAACTCATCGAGACCACCCCCGGTCATTGGGTGAGAAATTGCCCCGGCTGCGTGATATCCTGACCGCCCCTGGCCAGAATATCGTCCCCCCAACATACCCTACCCTGCCATTCCCCAATCCTTGGGAAACAGGGCTGAAGTCCCGTCTCCGACAAAATCCTCCCATTGGCCGGACGTAAAACAAATAGGACTAACACCTTGAATAAGCCTTCCGGTACTTTTACACTACGGGGCTATGAACCACAAGCTCACCACCGCCGCCGGGGCTCCGGTAGCCGATAACAACCGCTCACTCACCGTGGGACCGCGCGGCCTCATGCTTATGCAGGATACCTGGCTTTTCGAAAAGCTCAGCCACCTGAACCGCGAGGTCATCCCGGAGCGCCGTATGCATGCCAAAGGATTCGGCGCGTTCGGCGTGTTCCGGGTCACGAATGATATCACCCGCTATACCTGCGCGGATTTGTTCTCCTCCATCGGGAAGGAGACGGAAGTCTTTGTGCGATTCTCCACCGTGGCGGGAGAACGCGGCGCCGCCGATGCCGAGCGCGATATTCGCGGCTTTGCCGTGAAATTCTACACCCGCCAGGGCAACTGGGATCTGGTGGGCAACAACACCCCCGTCTTCTTCCTGCGCGATCCGCGCAAGTTTGCCGACCTGAACCACGCCATCAAGCGCCACCCGGCCAGCGGCCTGCACAGCGCCGCCGCCAACTGGGATTTCTGGACTTCGCTGCCCGAAGCCTTCCACCAGGTCACCATCGTGATGAGCGACCGCGGCATCCCGGATGGCTTCCGCCACATGCACGGCTTCGGCAGCCACACCTTCTCACTCATCAACGCGCAGAGCGAGCGCATCTGGTGCAAGTTCCACTGGGTGTGCCAGCAGGGCATCCGCAACCTGACCGATGCACAGGCCGCCGCCCTCATTGCCGCCGACCGCGACAGCGCCGGCACCGACCTGCACCGCGCCATCGCGCAAGGCAATTTCCCGAAATGGAAGCTCTGCATCCAGGTCATGACTGATGCGGAAGCCGCCGCCTTCCCCTTCAATCCCTTTGATTTGACCAAGGTTTGGCCGCACGGGGATTTCCCGCTCATCGAGGTGGGAGAGATGGTCCTCAACCGCAACCCGCAGAACTACTTTGCCGAGGTGGAACAGGCCGCCTTCAACCCCGCGCAGGTAGTGCCGGGCATCGGATTCTCGCCGGATAAAATGCTGCAAGGCCGGCTCTTTGCCTATGGGGATGCGCAGCGCTACCGGCTGGGGGTGAATCACCACCTCATCCCGGTAAACCGCCCGCGCTGCCCCTTCCACAGCTACCACCGCGATGGCCAGATGCGCACGGATGGCAACCTGGGTGATACCCTCACTTACGAGCCAAATAGCTACCACGAGTGGCAGGAGCAGCCACAGTTCATGGAACCGCCCCAGCACATCTGCGGCGACTCCGGCCACTGGGACTATGCGAATGACGATGACGACTACTTCGCCCAGCCCCGCGCCCTGTTCCTGCTCATGAATGCAGAGCAGCGACAGGCGCTCTTCAACAACACCGCCCGAGCCCTGGCCGACGTGCCGGAGTTCATTCGTCAGCGTCACCTGGAGCACTGCTTCCGTTGCCACAAGGAATATGGCGAGGGGGTAGCTGCCGCCCTGTCCGCGCCGTGAGAACTCAGGGCTCGACCCAGCGGCCGTGGTCCTTGATAAGCTGCACGAGGTGCTGCACGGCTTCCTCCTGCGGGATATTCATGACCACCGGGGTGTGTCCCACATAGAGGTTAATCTTGTTCGGCGCGCCGCCTACCCACCATCCCCGGCCTGCCCCCCACCCTGCGCGAACCCGTGCGCGGCTGCGCCTTCCGCCCCCGCAACATTGTAGGCAACCCGCATCTCTGCCTCACCGACCGCATCCCGGAGCTCATCGAAACCACTCCCGGCCACTGGGTCCGCAACTGCCCCGGCTGCACCACCCCGCAGCCCTCATAAAGCACAGGCATTCGCCGGCCCCGTTTTCCCGGCGCCCCGAAGACTTCATCTTCAAATTTTCACACGTGGAAATCTCCGCGATTCTACGTTTTTTCTTTACTCAGCGCACTCTACCTGATATCGTTCGAAACGAGTATACATTCTACCATGAAACTCCATTTACCCATATCAATGCTGGCGGCAATTCTTTTGCTGTGTGGTACTCAGAGTCAGGCTTTTTCAGAAATTCCGGAAAGCTACACCGTAGTTCCGGTATCCTCTGCCAGTGATGTGGCGGCTTATCTCAATACGGGCTCACATGTCTTCCAGGCAGGTTCATCTCTGGATATGACCGGCTGGGCTTCCACTACCAGTAGCGGTGGCAGCGCCATCTTCCAGGTGGAGGGCGATATGAAGGTGACCTCTGCGGATACAAACCGCACCACGTTTTTCAATGGCAATACCACAGACTCTGCCCTCCGCATCGAAAATACGGGGGCGTTTGAGATGCAGAATGGGTACATTAAGGCACATACGGTTGCTTTCTCCGGCAATGGCAGTTCGTCCGTAAACATTCATGGTTCTACTTCAACCTCACCCGGCGGCGCCATTACGCAGGGTACTGCTGATACGAATTCCGGGTCCCTGGTGGTGGAGAACCAGGCCTCTGCCAGCTTTACGGATAATAAAGCGCAGAACGGCGGTGTCATCTACCGCAAATACGGCCAGTTGACATTCGATCACAACAAACTGCTGAATTTCCAGAATAATACAGCCACAAACTATGGCGGGGCCTTGTATGGTTCATACACTACCCTGGTTGTGACCAATAATGAAGTAGCTGTTTTCTCCGGCAATAGTGCTACAAACCAGGCTGGTGCCATCTATATGCAGAATAGCCCGGAAGGTACGACACTGAGCAATAATGGTGTATTGAAAATCACTGATAATACTTCCAAAAAGTATGGCGCTGCTTTCTTTGGTACAGTGTTGTTTGATAATAACACTGTGCTTGATATTTCGCGCAACTCAGCTACTAATGATGTGGGGGGCGCGCTGTATATCAGCGAAAAAGCCGATATCAGCAATTCTCAGGTGGTGCGGTTTAATGACAACTCGGCCTACATAAGTGCATACGGTGCCAAAGATGCCGCTGCTATCTATAACAAGGGCGTCGTAACCATCTGCGACAACGATTCGGTAGAGTTCAGAAATAATACTTCCGGCTGTACTATTTACAATGAGAGTAACACTCCGAGCACCACTACATTCGAGCGGAATGATAACCTGGTCTTCTCCGGAAACGAAGGTGAAGATGGTGGTGTCATCTATAGCGGCGGCATATCGAATATTTTCAATGTGAACAATAACGGAGTGGTGGAGTTCATCGGCAACAGCGCCAGCAAATCGGGCGGTGTTATAGGTGGCGGCACAACATCCCTGAGTGGCAACAGAGAAGTATACTTTATCGGCAATACTGCAGGGACTCTCGGTGGTGTTGTTTACAACAGTGCGCTCACTATTTCCGGCAATGATAAAGTGGTGTTCCGCAATAATGCCCAGGTGGATGCCAGCGGTAACACCGTGCTGAACAGCATCTATGCTCTGTCGGAGAAGCTCACTCTCTGCGCTACAGATGAGACCGATAGCATCACCTTTTATGATACCATCAATGCACGCGACAGTCGCGTTGCTGTATCATTAAACGATGGTGGCGCAGGGCGCATCACGTTCTCCGGTAAATACGCGGAGGCTGACCTGGCAGCGCGCGGGGGTAATTACGATGTGACAGCCTCGCGCACCAGCGTTTTCGGCCAGGCGCTTACTGTGCAGGGCGGTGTGCTGGAAATTGCAGATTCAGCCATCGTCCAGACTTCTCAGCTTTCTACTGCTGCGGGTGCTGCTATTGAATTGAATTCCGGCGAGGTGAAGGGAAATGTCTACATTGTTTCCAATTCTGCTCTGAATGTCAGCGGCAGCAGCAGTGTGACCGGCCAGCTCTATTTCTATGAAGGAGCAGACCTCAATATCACGCTCGATGCCTCGAACCTCAGCAACGCGGCTCTCACACTCGGCTCCAGCCTCGCAGGAAGCCTCAGCAGCGTGAACTTCAATGTCAATTCCGACGATCTCATTGACGGCAAGTACAAGGTAATGTCAGGCAATGCCTCAGCCTTTGCCAATGCTGAGAAGGGACTCAGCTGGGAGGATGGCGCGCTCTATCTCACCGTGAGCGGCAGTGACAATGTGTGGCATGTGCGCGACAACTTCACCTATGGTGAGGCGGTGGATAACTCTGCCAGCCATGCTATTTCGCTGGATGGCGGCACCATGCATCTGACCAAGAATCTGGCTGATGGTGTGACGCTGGCCTCCACCGCCAGCACCACGCTGGAGCTGGCTGCCGGGGTAACCCTGGAGGCCTCTGCGCTCAGCGGGTTGGAACACACCATGATTCTTTCCGGCGAGGGTGCATACAATCTTGGCAACAGCACCGCCATGAATGCCACCCTTTCCAACTGGAAGGGGCAGGTGCGCGTGGGTGATGGCGATAATAGCTACACCACGATGACCAATCTGAACCTGGCCGGTCTGGGCGAGCGCGGCTCCAGCATCCGCCTGCAGAGCGTGCAGGGCAGCCTGGCCGCCGGAGAGAAAACGGTAGAGGCGGATGTGGTACTGGCAGCCGGTAATGGCATTGCAGCCATGGTCATTAATTCTGCCACGGCCGGGGATTCTGTGCGGTTCGAGGGTGCTGTTTCATCAGAAAATGCGGTGAACTTCATCAACGATGCCGCTGCGGAGCACAGCTATGAATTCTCCGGCGATGTCAGCGGCTGGAAGGGCCAGATTGTTTCTAACAAGGGCACGCTGAACCTGACTTACAGCGGAGATGCCAAACAGATTGCCACGGATGTGCGCGCGGCCGATACCGGCTCCGGCAGTGTGCTGAATCTGAAGGTGCAGAATGCCGATACGGTCGTATTCTCCGGAGTTGTGAAAGATGCGCCTACCTGGTACACCGAAGCAACCCGCACTCTGAATGTCGAGATTGACAACAGCGGCTATGAGACCATTTTCCGCAACGGGATTCAGGCGGATACGGTGAAACTCTCGAATTCCTCCACCCTGGTGGCACAGCAGGAGAATGGCACCGCCCGCGTGACCGTGACAGCCCACAAGGGAGCTCAGGCTCAGCTGAAGGCGGTGGACGTGACCGATACCGGGCTGGCACTGCATGAAAACAACCAGAACGGTGAAACCCGCGGTCTGATGGAGAATGCTGCAGTAATTCTTGGTGATGACACCGCAGTAGCAGCATTCCTCACAATAGACGAAGCCAACGCTGTGAGCGCCGCCGCTTCCTACGCCGTGAGCAATATCGACTTCGTGAACACAACCCTGACGGCCATGGCAGGTTCCGGAGTAACCCTCTCCAACGTATCGTTTGATGCCGCCTCTGCCGTGAAAGGTGATGGCTCAGGCATGCACCTTCTCGCAGGTCAGGGAAATGTTCTCACCCTGGCCAATAACCCGATGCAAGTAGACACCCAGGCAGGGACCATAATTTACACCACTTCGCAGCTTGCAGGCTTTACCCTGGCCGGTGGTGCCGATCTGCTGCTGGATGCCGCAGCTCTGGCTCTGCCGCCTGTGGCCTATGATCAATACGCCATAACCATTGTGCTGGAAGGATTCGCCGCGGCTGATGCAACACCGGCCATATCTCTCAGTAACACGAAATGGGATACGAATGGCGCTGTCAACTACAGCTGGACAACGGGAGATGTAGGCCTTATGGTCACCTTCAACGCCATGGTGCCGGAGCCGGCCACCTCGGCTCTCAGTATGCTGGCACTGGCCGCGCTTGCCGCCCGCCGCCGCAGAAAATAAATCAGCATCTCCGGGAGCAGGAATCTGGGTCTCTGCTCCTTAATCTATAAGAAAACAATATCCCACCCCGAAAAGGGTGGGATATTGTTTTCCAGCATGAGAATATTTACACTACCCCACAGACTCAGGGCTCAACCCAGCGGCCGTGGTCCTTGATAAGCTGCACGAGGTGCTGCACGGCTTCCTCCTGCGGGATGTTCATGACCACCGGGGTGTGTCCCACATAGAGGTTAATCTTGTTCGGCGCGCCGCCTACGTAGCCGAAATCGGCATCGCTCATTTCGCCGGGACCGTTCACGATGCAGCCCATGATGGCAATCTTCACGCCCTTCAGGTGGCCGGTGGCCTCGCGGATGCGGGCGGCAGCTTCCTGGATGTTGTAGTGCGTGCGGCCGCAGGACGGGCAGGAAACGTACTCGGTCTTGCTCAGGCGCACACCGGCAGCCTGCAGAATGTTGAAGCCCAGGCGGGCAGCCTTGTCGGGGTCGGCCTCGCGGCGCACGAGCACGGCATTACCGATGCCATCGCAGAGCAGCGCACCAGCATTCACACCACCGGCCATGGGGGCAGAGAGGGAATCCAGCCCGTTGCAGAGGGTATCCTTGAGCAGGATGCTGTGGCGGGTCGGAATGACGGCAGCCAGCAGACGGAAGGCCTGCACCACCGGCATATCGATACCATCCTTCACCGTGACCAGCGTGGCGGGAGCCTCAGCCAGGGCAGCGGTGGCGGCGGTATCGCGCGGGTCGAGCTCCACCGGGGCGCAATCCTCATACGAGATTTCCGGCATGAAATCCTTCATCACAACGGGGTCTAGTGCCTTGCAGGCAGATTCCGGCAGCACCACGCGCACCGGTTCATTCCAGCCCAGACTCACACCACCGCGAGTGATGACCTCGGCCTTGCGCTTATTGAATTCAAAGGGGTTAAAGGCATCCGGAGCCTCCACAGCCAGCGGAGCGGCGGGAACGGCCACGCCCGGCTGGTAGGGGGCGGCCAGCTCAAAACCGGGGGCAATCTCAAACACCGGGTCCTCGGTCAGGGAGACACGCAGGGTATCGCCAATGCCATCGGCCAGCAGGGAACCCACGCCGGTGGCGCTCTTGATGCGGGCATCCTCGCCCTCGCCAGCCTCGGTCACGCCCAGGTGGATAGGGTAGTTCCAGTCGCCCCCCTCCTCGGCCAGGCGCTTCACCAGCAGGCGGTAGGCCTGAATCATCACCTTCACGTTGGAGGACTTCATGGAGAACACCAACTGGTGGTAATCCAGCTCGCGGGCAATGCGGGCAAACTCCAGCGCACTTTCCACCATGCCATCGGGCGTATCGCCATAGCGGTTCAGGATGCGGTCGGAAAGGGAGCCGTGGTTAGCCCCCAGGCGCATGGCGCGGCCATGTTCCTTGCAGAAAAGCACCAGAGGCGTGAACGCCGTGCGGATTTTTTCGATTTCCTCCTCGTACTCGTAATCCGTATAGTCTCGCTCCACAAACTTCTTCTTATCCACGAAGTTGCCGGGATTCACGCGGATTTTCTCCACCCACTTGGCGGCCTCCATGGCGGCATCGGGTTTGAAATGGATATCGGCCACCAGAGGCACGTTGCACCCGGCGGCGCGAAGCTCGCGGGCAATGTTCTCCAGATTAGCGGCATACACCTTGGTCTGCGCAGTCAGGCGGATGATTTCGCACCCGGCCTCGGCCAGAGCCAGCGATTCACGCACGCAACCTGCGGTATCCAGCGTATCACTGGTCAGCATGGACTGGATGCGGATGGGATTGGCTCCTCCAATTCCCACATTTCCCACCATCACCTCGCGGGTAAGGCGGCGCGTATACTGGTACAGACTCGGGCAATGAAGCGTGCTCATGAGCTAACTTTACTCCCTCCCGGGGCGTTTTTCAAGTCCGAAGCAGCAAATCTTCCACCAAAGCCTGAATTATGCAACAGCAAATGCATTCATACGCGTTTTGAAGTTGACATTTTCACTAATTAGACTTAACTTATCCTAAAGAAACCCTCACCGTTTTTCCCATGAACAACTCCAGACGATCCATCCTGCTCTTGTCGCTCACCGGCTGCATGCTCAGTTCGTGTGTATACGTCACACAGACTGTACCTGATATGCCCTACGAAGGAACGGCAGGGCGCACCTATCCGGACACCTGGAGAACCACCCCGCCCACGGGTATCAACTACACACCGGTAGCTCCCCAGGGGCCCAGCATCCCGGAACCGACCGCCGCGCCGAATCCGAATACCCCGCTGGATTTGACCCAGCCTATCGGACCGGCACCTGTGGTAAGCGCACCCGCACCGGCCCGGCCCTCGATTCCAGCCCCCGCACCGGTGCCGCAGGTGAAGAAACCCGCTACCCCCGTGCTCCAGCCGGTCACCAGCGCCAGCAAGACCCCGGCACCCGCGCCTGCTGCCAGTAAGCCGGTGGACATGAGCAAGATTACCAATACCGGCCCCATCCCCGTGGCCACTCGCGTGCCTGGCGACCCGACCCGCGTATACAATCCGCTCAACCCCAGCAAAACCATCCGCGTGGTCGATAAGAACGGCAATCCCTACCCCAGCGGCAAGGAGCTGAAGGTGAGAGGCACCAACTTCCACTTCTACGTGCCGTAACGCATGGCTGAGTTGCCTTTCCAATCCGTGTGCATCCTGGGGCCAGGCCTGCTCGGCGGCTCCATCGCCATGGCTGTGCACCAGCACCTGCCCGGCTGCGAACTGCGCATCTGGGCGCGCCGACAGCAACCGCTCGACTTTGTACACGAGCGCGGCATCACCCAGCACACCTTCACCGATGCCCGCGAAGCCGCCCGCGGAGCCGGACTCATCATCCTGGCCACCCCCATCGGTGCCTTCGAAGAACTTTCCCGCTACATCCTCTCTGCCGTATCGAAAGAAGCCATCATCACCGACATCGGTTCGGTGAAAGCCTACGTACACCGGACTACCGGCAGTATGCTCACCAACCGCGGCCGCTGCTTCATCGGCTCGCACCCCATGGCGGGTGCCGAAACCCAGGGCATTGAAAACGCCAGCGCAGACCTCATCAAAGGAGCCACCGTAGCCCTCACCAACCCGCACGGCGCACCGGAGGCAAAAGTCCGGCAACTCGCCGCCTTCTGGGAAGCCCTGGGCACCAGCACCTACGTGATGGACCCGGTGAACCACGACCGTACCGTGGCCCGCATCTCGCATTGCCCGCACATCCTGGCCGCCCTCTGCGCCCGCGGTGCCACCCTGGGGCAGGAACCCATGGAGGACCTGCAGCGCCTCGCCGCCAGCGGCTTCCGCGATACCACCCGCGTCTGCTCCGGCGGTGCCAACATGTGGGCCGACATCCTCTGGGAAAACGATGTGGCTGTGCGTGCCGCCCTGCACGACTGCGTGAACGACCTGCACCACCTCATCGACCTCCTCGAATCCCAGGACAAAGAGGGCGTCCGCCAATGGCTCATCGCCGCCAAAGAGGCGCGCGAAACCGTGCGCCAGCAGTCTAACTAAATCTTAATCACTAATCATTCATCCCTAATCACTCCAAATAGTATTGTCTTCGGTGGGGATTCATGTTCCGGCGGTGATCTTCGCGGTCTTCCCGATTGCGCATCTGGTGGCGCTTTTCGCGGCGGTTCACGCGCTCCAGGGTCATCTGGCGCTTTTCATTCCGGCGCTCGAGTTCGGCAATTTCGGCATCGAGGTTCAAGAAATGCTCGTAGCGTTCCTGGGTGAGGGTGCCATTCTCCAGGGCGGCGCGGATGGCGCAGCCGGCATCCTTGCGGTGCGAACAGTCGGCAAAGCGGCACTGGCTTTCCAGCTCATTCAGGTCAGCAAACTGGGCGCGGAGGGTGGCGGCATCGGTCCACATGTGGATTTCGCGCATGCCAGGGTTATCGATAAGCACGCCGCCGCCTGCCAGGATGACGAGTTCGCGCGCGACGGTGGTGTGGCGGCCCTTGCCGGTGACTTCGTTCACGTGGCCGGTTTCAAGCCATTCATCGCCCAGCAGGCTGTTCACAAAGGTGCTCTTGCCAACGCCGGAGGACCCCACCACGGTGATGGTGCGGCCTTTGGGCACACGGCGGAGATACTGGGGATAGCCCTTGCGCCAGCGGGCAACGATGGGGTAGACCTCGCTGCAACCCAGGGCGCGGATTTCTTCCACCGCACGCTTCATATCCTCCTCCGGGGCGGTGTCGGCCTTGTTCACCAGCACCACAGCCTCTGCCCCACTCTTGCGGATGAGGGTCAGGTAGCGTTCAATGCGGCGGGGATTATAATCGCTCTCAGCATCGGTGATGACGACCACCATATCCACATTCGCCCCGATGACCTGCTCGGCGCAGCTGCGGCCGGGAGCCTTGCGGGAAAATCTGTTGCGACGCGGCAGCATGGCACGGATGACGGGCAGATCCTTGCCCTGCCCCGGGTCCACCGCCACCCAGTCGCCCACGGTGGGCAGATCGGCATCGGAGACGGCATCGTGCCACACCTTGCCGGAGAGCACAACCTCGTGGTCACCCTTGCCCTTGGCAATCACAGTGAAATTAATCTTGGTCTCGCGGATGATGCGGGCGGGGTACCACTCCGGGTGTCCCAGCGCCGCCAGAGCCTCCGCATAATCCGGGCCCCAGCCCAGCATCTCCATGGTTACCTTCATGCGCGGCGAATCAGGGTGGCGTGTTCGATGATGTGCAGGGCGATATGCTCCTTTGTGTCCTTTTCCAGATACTCCACGCGGTCGGGGTAGACCAGGGCCACCTCATTCTCGCGGGAATCAAAGCCGATATCGCGGCGCGAAACATCATTCGCCACAATCATATCGCACTTCTTGCGGCGCAGTTTATCCTGCGCGTATTCCTCCACATTCTGCGTCTCGGCGGCAAAGCCCACCAGCGTACCGGTGAAGCCGAATTCATCGCGCATGCTGCCCAGGATATCGGGAGTCTTTTCCAGCTCGATGACCATGCGCTCGCCGCTCTTCTTGATTTTCTGTTCCTGCACCGCCACCGGGCGGTAATCGGCCACCGCTGCGCAGAGGATGGCCGCATCGGCATATTTCACCATATCACGCACAGCATCATACATCTGCTGCGCGCTTTCCACCGGTATGAAATCCACCCCGGCAGGCACATCCAGCGTGGTGGGGCCGGAAATGAGGATGACCTCGTGCCCCTCGTGGCGGGCAGCCCCGGCCAGCGCATAGCCCATGCGGCCGGAAGAGCGGTTGGTGAGATAACGCACGGGGTCCAGCGCCTCGCGCGTGGGCCCGGCTGTGATGAGAAACTTCATGTCGCCGCCCAGTCTACCACACTGGCCCCCATTTTGCAACACGCGTGTACCAAAGTTTGAGTAAAAAGAGCGACAATTTCCCATTTATCGGGCGCCCATTCTGTCGAAATCTGCCTTGACCCCAACTGGCTGGACATGGTAGGATGACGAGCGTGAAGAATTGGCTCCGCAGACTAGCCTGGGTAATGGCCGCACCAGTGGTGTGGGTGGGTGGCTGTCTGCTGCTTTGTTTTTCACCCGCACCGTATAAGGTGGAACGCACCCCGGTGACGGGGCTACCCCAGCGGCCGTTAACCATGGATGAGGTAGCCAGTCTGAACCAGGAACTGGAGAGCTGCAGCAGAAGCCGCTGGCACATCACATGGAGTGTCATGCTGTATCACGAAGAACATTATCTGGCGGTTCCCACTGCAGCGGGCGGGCTGGAACTGGTGCACTCCTGCCCCGCTCTGGTCTGGGACGGCGAACCAGCACCGGCAGTCGATGCCGTGATTCAGAAATGGCGAGCCGGACTGAACAGAAATGGAGGGAGTATGCCATGAAAATCTGGAAGCGGATATATTGCAGCATACTGGCCGCGTGGCTGCTTTTCTGCGTGGGGCGTACCCTGCTCCTCTGCATGGGCGGTTATGCCGAAGTCAGCACCTACGGCGAATGGTTCTCACTCTGCGCTTTCTACGACAACACGGAAACCTGCGGCGCCATGCCGGCCTCGCTGTTTGCCGATTTGAATGCAAGGCTGGAAGCCGCACAGCCCGGCACTCAATTCTTCTACACCCCCTACAAAACCAACATCTACACCTACCGGGCACTGATATGTACCCCTGCCCCCGGTGAGGAGCCCCGGCTTTCCCCTGCAGCGGAGGCCGTCATCTCTGCCTGGAGCCAGGAATCCGGTTACTTCTTTTAAGCTGCCTCATCCGCCTCTCGCAAAAGGAGAAACAGAGCCGGAATAAAACTTGAACACCCCTGGGGAATCTGCTAACATCCCGCCATGAGCCGGGCTCGCCGCACCTACTGCATCTGCTATGCCCTGATGATTCTGGGGCTGGCGGCGCTGTACTTCCTGCCCATCCCCCTGCCGAAACCGACACCATGGGAGGACTGGAGCACTTTTCAGGCATGGCTCGGTCCGCCCCCGCAGGAATTGATTGAGGAGGAGTGGGCGACCGGCAAAGATGACTACAAGGGCGTCATCTTTGTCTTTCACGCCACAGAAGACTGGCACGCAGAAATCGCCAAGCGTTTCGGTCTGGCAGAGGGTCGGCACGAAAACATCCGCCTGCAACCGCACTGGCAGGAGGCCCTTGCCCCAGAGACACCCCTGCTCACCGCCCATAGGAAACGTCTGGCAGAAATATGCACCGGCGAACCGGTCTACGATGTGAAGGACATGACACTGGCCCGGCTGCGCGATGGCCGCACGCTGCTGGTATTCCGACACCGCTGGGACAATTCCTTCGGCAACCATTCCTACGTATTCTCTGCCTATGAACCGGGCGAAGGGCGCGATTTCCCGACCTGGTATGTGGTGCTGTACGGTAGCGCCGTAGTGGCTTTCATTCTGCTGGTGCCGCTGGGCTTCCTGCTGCTTTTCCCCCGCTTTGATGTGAGGAAAAAGGGACACACCGTCCTTTGGTTTGCCGTGGCGCTGCTCTACCCCATCGGGGTGGCCTTCCTCACCATTCCCGTCATGTACTCCGGCAGCGAAGCGCTTATTGCCCTCATCGGCATTCTCTTTCTCCTGGAGCCTCTGCAGCTTATCGGCGCGCTGGTGCTCTATCTCCTTGCGCGCAGTATCCGGGCTATACGACACTCCTCACACCCATAACGGCTCAGCATGTTTTCCGCTATCATCAATTCCATGAAGTTCACCCTGTATTTCCTGGGTACTGCCTTTATCATTTTCATGGTCCTTGGCATCAGCCTGGTCGCGACCCAGGACCACCCGGACAAATCATTCAACGATATGATGGCCTACCTCATGAATATGGAAAATCTGAAAAAGATTTTCCACGACCCGAGAACCAATGGAGCAGTAGAACACCTGAGCGATGAAATGGGGCAATCACTCGAACGCATCCAGAAACAGGCCCCCGAGGTGCTCGATACATGCCTGAAACAACTGGAACCCGGTATCAGCAAACCACCTGGCCAGACAGGCGGTTCCCCCCAACCAGGAAGCGACCGAACGGAGAAAATAGATTTTTTCGCTATCCCGGAATAACGACTGTTCCGTAAGATAAGATTCCGAGAGCTGCCTTTTTCACCCCCAAAACACGCACAATCTGCGTCCTTGCATGTTATTTATCTTGACATCGCCCGCATTTCGCACCAACATGGTGAACGCAAAACAGAATCAACTCATGAAACTCCGACTCTTTTCCCTTTATGCCCTCTGCCTGTTCGCAGGTACAAGCCTCTGTGTGACCCCGTCCTATGCCGAAGACGAGGAAGTAGCCCCGACTGAAGAAAGCGTTTCCAATGTACCGGAAAAAGGCTCCAAGGAATGGAAGCGCGCCATGCTCATCGCCTGCCAGAAATTCACAGCCGATGAATTCAAGGAGATGCGACAGCTTACCAACTTGCTCAAAAAGGCCAAGAACGAGCGCGATTTCAAGAAAGCCAACAAAATGGCAGATGATATCATTAAGAAATATTCAGCCATCTATACGGAAAACAAGCCTATCATCATCAACGATATGGAAATTACGGTCGAGGACTTGAAACCCTGCCATATCAAGCTGGGTTCCAAGCGCCGGAAAATGTACAAGGATTTCATAGAATATACAGAAAAGCAGCGCAGCCGCCAGCAACGCGAATCCTGGTCCGACGGAGGCAATGAACAGACTAAGGAGAAAAAATCCAAGAAAAAACCGGCTGTCGACCTTAACATGGGGACACTCGATAAAGTGAAGGTGCTCATGCAAGCCAACCAGGAAGAATTTGCAAATAAGATTGATGAGGAAGCCGAGGAGAAAAAGCAGAATGAATCCGGTAATATGTACCGTTGATTCTCCACTTTTCCCCATAAACAAACTCATCCACACCCGGCAGTCCCAACTGCCGGGTGCTTTATTCCTCCATCTTCCGCTGGGTAATGCTGCACGATCGGGGCTGGCCGCCGCGCTTGCGAGCCCGCTTCAGCTCCAGCTGGCGCGGGCTTGGGGCTCCATTGAGGCGATGGTCGAGTTCCTCGCATAGGGTGCGGCGGGCCAGATAGCGATTGATTTCGCGTTCGCGCTCGCAATGACAGCGGATGACAATCCCTGTCGGCACATGGGTGAGATACACGCAATTGTTGGTCTTGTTCACCTTCTGCCCACCTTTGCCGCTGCCTCGCACGAATTTTTCTTCCAGATTATTCTGATGCACCCTGAGGCGCTGCATCATCTCCTGTAGCTTCTGCAATTTTTCTGGCGATACCGGCATGCCCGTATCCTAGCTTCTGCTGGTGGCCGAATCAAGATTTTTTCATCCATCCCCCGCACAATCCACGCTGAGGGCATAAAAAAAATCCTTACAAAACCCACAAACAACTATTTTACAACATATTACCACATCCAATTCACCTATCTTCTCAAAAAAAAACTGATTTTTCTCTTTTTTTTACACAAAAGCCATTTCTTCATCCGCTTTCTAAATGTAAGCCCCGGTAACCGGGGCAGTAAAAAACAATCAACTGATACATACATGAACAAGATACTTGCACTCATCGCTATCGTTGCCTCGGCCTCTGTCGCCATGGCCCAGGGTCCGCGCCATCATGAGCATCGTGGCCACCATCATGGTGCCCCCCACGCTGCTCACCACCCCGGCAAGCACATCGGCCCGCACCACAAGCCCCACGGCCCGCACATCGGCCCGCACCCCAAGCCCCACGGCCCGCACATCGGCCCGCACCCCAAGCCCCACGGCCCGCATCATCCTGGCCGCCACCACGGCAGATAATCGGACGCGGCTGATTGCAGCCTCCCGATAAAAACGGAGAGACACATTCCACACCCGGCAGATGAACATCTGCCGGGTTTTGTGTTCTCCGCAGAAGTATGCAAAAAACAAATGGTACAATACTTACATTTATATACCTGTACAACGCAGAGCAAACATGATAGCATAGGTGCATCTGCCACAAATACGAGAGAGAAACGATGAAAAGCTTCTTCCTGCTCAGTATATGATAACGTCCTTACAACATCTCATCTGCCGGCACGAGCGCATTGCCAAATTCCTACTCGTCGGGGCGGCTGCCTCCCTGGTGCATGGTGTGATTTCCTGGATTTTCTACTACCATGTGTGGGGTGGCTGCACCATTCTTTCCACCCTGGTAGGGTATGCAGGAGGCTGGGCGGTTTCATACATAGGCAACCGGCTGTGGAGTTTCCGGAGCGTTGCAAAACAGGCTCCGAAAATCCGCTCCATCACCAGATTCCTGCTCAGCCAGGGGCTTTCCATGAGTGTGCTGCTGGCCAGCACCTGGCTCATCCAGCAGCTTATCATCCTCTATTTCTGGTGGTACATCATCACCAACAACCTCAGTTTCACGCCCGAACTACGCCAATTCAGCGCAGGAGCATCGTATCCCCCAGCCCTGCTGGCTGGCATGCTCCTGGCCGCGGCCTGTTCATACCTGACCATGCGGCAATACGTTTTCAAATCCCCCGCCCGATAAGACCATGACCAGCCCTCGATTTGCCATCTGCATTCCCATGGCGAATGAAGAAACAAGTTTTTCTTCATTCATCGCAGAGCTTTCACGGGTCATTGATGCCTATCCGGGGGTGTCCGTCTACCTGGTAACGGATAAAGCCTCGACCGATGCCACGCCGGAATTATGCCTCCGCCTGCAGCAGCAGGATTCACGCTACCATGCCATCTGGGCTCCGGAAAACAAGAATGTGGTCGATGCCTACCTTCGCGGGTTCCGCGAAGCCATGCGCGAAAAGCCGGATTTCATCATCGAGATGGATGGCGGCGGTTCTCATGCCCCGCAGGATATACCCGCTTTTGTCGAAGCTATGGCCGCGGGGTACGAATGCGCCTTCGGTTCTCGCTACATCGAAGGCGGGAGCATGGAGCATTCTCCCTTCCGGCGGCGTTTTCTCTCGCGATTCGGTTCATTTCTTGCCCGGGCGCTCCTGAGCTGCCCGATGCAGGATGCCACCAGCGGATTCGAAGCCTTCCGGTACGAGGTGATGGAACGGCTGCTGGCGTATCCGCTGCGTTCGCAGGCGCACTTCTACCAGACTGAGCTGCGCTACCTGCTGAGGCACAGCAAGTGGATAGAGGTGCCCATTCATTACACCTCGCCCTCCCCCCGAGTCTCCCGGAAAGCGCTGCTCAATGCCTGCCAATGCCTTTTTCACTACACCCTGAGCCACCTGAGCGGCAAAGGGAAAAAGCTCTGACACACGAACTGAATACCATGAAAAAACAAACAATCAGTCTCATCATCCTCCTGCTGCTTGTCATGCTGGCAGGCATCTGCTCCCTCAGCTCTCACAGTTTCTGGATGGATGAGGGCATGCGAATCCAATTCAGCCGCGCTCGGATAGAAGACGGATACTTCCGCCATTGCTGGGACTTCATGCAAGTGGGGCTGGTGCATGCGCTCTACCTCTGGGATTCGCTGGTAGGGTCATCAGAAATAGTACTCCGGGCATTCAACCTGCCCTTCCTCATGATTGCCGCGGTCTACATGCTGCGCATTCTGCGGCAGCTGAAGCTCCCGGTCTGGTGGCTGCTGCTGTTTGCCCTGCACCCGATGATGGTGTACTACATGAATGACACGGGTCCCTACATCTCCATCACGGCCTGCACCTGCGCCTTGATCTGGCATTGCTTCTACTCCCCTCGGAAATACACACTCTGCAACACCGCCATCATCTTCGCATGGCTCACCCTCGGCTTCTCTCTCCATTTCATTTTCGGCTTTGCCGGGGTTTTCTATCTCTACGCCCTGGTCTGCAGGGCAAAGGAGGAAGGGAGCGGGCGCTTCCTCCTCAAGGAACTCCTGGTGGTCGCACCCTTTGCCGCGCTTATCCTCTTCATTGCCTGGCGCTACATGCAGCACATGCCACACGGGGAAAACCAGGGATGGGGAGCCCCCGGCCTGTTCAACATCGCAAGCTCCGGTTACTGCCTGGCGGGCATGGCTGGGCTGGGGCTTCCGCGCAACGATATGCGCCTGGGCAGCTACCATCTCATCACCCCGACCATGATTGCGCTGGCAGCCAGCCTGGCACTCAGCCTCCTGGTTCTGCTCATCCTCAACATCCGCCGCCTGCTCACGCTGCTCAAAGAACCCTGCATCCTTTCCAGCCTGGTGCTGGGGGTGGTTTTCTTTGTGGCCGCCTTCACCCGCAATTTCCAATTCCGTGAGCGCCACGTCATCTTCCTCTACCCCATGGTATTCATCGCCACGGTTTACCTCATGCAAGGAGCCTGGGAACAGCGCCGGAAATGGCTTTGCCGCCCGTGGGTCATCCTGACTGTTGCACTGCTGCTGACCTCCTCAGCCCGTCTGCGATACGTCGAGGCATACCAGAAGGATGACTACAAGGGAGCCATCAATTATTTGCAGGAGAAAGGCTGCCTGGACGGCCACATGCCGGTCCTGGTTCAGGGAGAACGCTTTGTCTATCATTACTACAACCTGCTCATCACCCCGCGCTGCCCGGTTCTGGCCCCCCGTGTCGCGACCAGCATCAATGAGCTTGATACCCCCCGGCTCCTGGAGCTGACCAGGAACCTGCTCCGCCGTTTCCCCCAGGTGGCGCTCATCATGACCGAAAAGGAACCCCGAACACTTGATTTATACCTCAACGCCGAGCAGCACTTCAAGCAGCAGGGCTACCAGGTAGAGGTCAACCCGGAGTTCAACACCTTCAAGGTGATTATTCTGAAGGAACGTTTCCCCCTGCATTTCGGATTCTGACACACGCCATGGTCATCCAATACGCCTCCGATCTTCACCTGGAGTTCAAATCCAACACACTCCACCTGCTGGCACAGCCCCTGCAGGTCACGGGAGAGGTGCTGGTGCTCGCGGGCGATATCTGCTACATGGGCTCTGCCGCGCACAACCAACACCCGTTCTGGGACTGGGCCGCAGCACACTACCGGGAAGTCCTGGTATGCCCCGGCAACCATGAATTCTACCGGGGCTATGACCTTGCTTCCCTGCCTGATGGATTTTGCGAATTCCTGCGGCCGAATGTCAGGAGGGTATACAATGGAATCGTTTCCCTGGGCGGAGCCGATATCATCCTGAGCACCCTCTGGGGGCATATAGCCCACGAAGATGAGATCGTGTGTGCCGAACGCGTGGCAGATTTCGCCCGCATCGGGTACCAGGGAGATGCGCTAATGCCGGCCGACTTCAACTGTGCGCACGAGCAATGCCTGCATTTCCTGCAGCAGGCCCTGCGCCGCAGCACCGCCGCCTGCAAAGTGGTCGTGACCCACCACCTGCCCAGCCCCCTGCTGCTCGATGAGCAGTTTATCGGCAGCAGACTGAATGGAGCCTACATGGCCGACCTGACCGATTTCGTAGCAGACTGCGATGCCGATTTCTGGATTTACGGACACTCACACCGCAACAAGAACCTCCGCATCGGCACCACCTACTGCCTCAGCAACCAGCTGGGCTATGTCCACCTGGGCGAGGGGCGCGATTTCAATCCTGCGGCAGTCATAGAAGCAGGAGCTTGAGTTGCTGACCGCCATTTCCCTTGCAGTACACGGGTGTTGTATGTTACATTAAGCACCTGATGGCTACACTCTGCATACTGGACGGCATGGCGCTTATCTACCGCGCCTTCTACGCCTTTATCAACAACCCGATGCGCAATTCCACCGGGCTGAACACCTCTGCCATGTTCGGCTTCATCAACACGGTGGTCCACCTCATTGAAAAAGAAAAACCTACGCATATTGTAGCCTGTCTGGACCCCAGCGGCCCCACGTTCCGCCACGAGCGCTTCCCGGAATACAAGGCCAACCGCCAGGCGATGCCGCAGGAGCTGCGCGATTCCATCCCCTGGATTGTGGATATCCTGGCCGCCATGCGCATCAAAACCCTGCGGATGCCAGGCTACGAGGCCGATGACCTCATCGGCACCATCACCCGCATGAGCGATGAAGCAGGCGGCATGCATACCTACATGGTTTCCAAGGACAAGGATCTGGGGCAACTGCTCTCGCCCACCTGTTCCTTCTGGCGACCGGGCAAGAAGGGCAGCGATTTCGAGACGGTGGGTGTTGCTGAGTTCCTGGAGGAATGGGGCATTGAGAATCCGCGCCAGATTATCGACATCCTGGCGCTCATGGGCGATGCGTCTGACAATATCCCCGGCGTACCCGGAGTGGGGGCCGTTTCGGCTAAAAAACTCATCACCCAATTCGGCAGCATTGAGGCCATGTTGGCCCGCAGCTCCGAAATCAAGGGCAAAATGCGCGAGAAAATTGAGCAGAATGCCGAGGCTGCCCGTCTTTCCTACGAGCTGGTCACCATCCGCCGCGATGTGCCGGTGGAGCTGAAACTGGAGGATTGCAGAATCCAGGATTTCGACACCCAGGCGCTGGCCGGGATTCTCCAGAAGCTGGAATTCAAGGAACTGGCCCGCAAACTCTGCGGCTCCCAACCCGGCGATGCCGACATGGGCGAACTCTTTGCCGCCGCCGCCCCTGCTACAGAAGCGGCTGAGGGCGAGACGCAGCTCGACCTCTTCACCCTGCCCCAGCTGGCCGATATCAACACCACCCCGCACCAGTACCACCTGGTCAACACCCCCGAAGCCCGAGCAGCCCTAGCCGCACGCATGGAGCAGGCACCCCGCTGGGCCTTCGATACCGAAACCACCGGGCTCGACCCGCTCATGGACAGGATGCTGGGCTTCTCCATAGCCATCGACGAGCACGAGGCCTACTACATCCCCGCCGCAGAGGCGGGCTGGCTGGATTGCTTTGCCCCAGCCTTTGCCGGCAGTGCTGAAAAAATAGGTCTGAATGCCAAGTTTGATATCCAGGTACTGCACCAGGCCGGGCTGGTAGTAAACGGCCCCTTCTTCGACTGCATGCTGGCGCACAGCGCACTTTGCCCGGAGCTGCGGCATGGAATGGATGAAATGGCTGAGGCCCTGTTGCAGTACAAGACCATACATCTGGAAGACATTGCCGGCAAGGGCAAGGAGATGGACACCGCCGCTGTGCCGGTGGAAACCATGGCCGAATATGCCGCCGAGGATGCCGATGTAACCCTGCGCCTGTACCACGTGCTGCAACCGCAGCTGGTGGAAGCCGGGCAGGAGGAACTCATGCGCCGCATCGAATTCCCCCTCATTCCCGTGCTGGCTGGCATCGAGGAGGAAGGCATGCGCGTGGAGCCGGAGTTGCTGCAGAAGAGTTCGGAGGAACTCGGCGCGCAGATTGAAACCATCCGCGCCCGCATCGATGCGCAAGTGGGCCGCCCCATCAACCTGAACTCCCCCAAGCAGCTCGGAGAACTCCTCTTCGACGACATGAAGCTGCTGGCCAAGCCCAAAAAGACCCGCACCGGCCAGTATGTGACCGATGAAGAGACGCTGCGCAAACTGGTTCCCCTCTCCCCGCTGGTGGCCGATATCCTCGAATACCGTGAAATGAGCAAGCTGAAAGGTACCTATCTGGACGCCCTGCCCCGCTTCATCTCGCCGCGCGATGGCCGCATCCACTCCACCCTGCTGCAGATGGTGACCGCCACGGGACGCCTGGCCTCGCAGAACCCGAACCTGCAAAATATCCCCGTACGCTCTGAGGCCGGCAAGCTCATTCGCCGTGCCTTCGTAGCCCGCGATGCTCAGCACAGCATCCTCTCAGCCGACTATTCGCAGGTGGAGCTCCGCCTCATGGCCGCCCTCTCCGGCGACCCCGGCATGATGGCAGCCTTTACCTCCGGCCGCGATATCCACGCCGAAACCGCCGCCCGCATCTACGGCGTGCCGCATGAGGAAGTGACCGCCGACATGCGCCGCAAAGCCAAGACCGTGAACTTCGGCATCATCTACGGCATCTCGGCCTTCGGTCTCTCCCAGCGGCTGGACTGCCCGCGCGGTGAGGCTGCCGGGCTCATCGAAAGCTACTTTGCCCAATTCCCGGGAGTAAAGGAATGCATGGATAAGCTCGTGTCCGAAGCCCGCGAACGCGGCTACGCCGAAACTCTCTGCGGTCGCCGCCGCAATCTGCCCGACCTGAACAGCGCCAACTTCAACCTGCGCGCCGCCGCAGAGCGCACCGCCATCAACACCCCCATCCAGGGCAGCGCGGCAGATATGATTAAAATCGCCATGGTGCGCGTAGCCGGGCTGCTGCAAGGCCGCCGCAGCCGCCTCATCATGCAGATTCACGACGAACTCCTCATCGACCTGCACCAGGACGAGCACGACCTCATCCCCCAGATTACGGAGGCCATGCGCACCGCCCTGCCCCTGCCCCACGGGGTGCCGCTGGAGGTGGAGGCCAACACCGCCCCCAACTGGCTGGAAGCACACTGACACCCCCTCATGGACGAGATGCAACAATATCGGGAAACCGCTGGCTCCATCATGCAGACAATTCAGCACAAGAGGGATAAAGTAACTCCTCTCCGCTCCCTCTACCTCTACGAGCCGCAAGCTCGCTAAACTATTCACTATTCATTATCCACTCATGATTACTCTCGTAGGACTCGGATACGACATACACCGCTTCTCTGAAACAGAGCGTCCGCTCTGGCTGGGCGGTGTGCAGGTACACCCCACCAAGGGGCTTGCAGGCCACAGCGATGCCGATGTGCTCTGCCACGCGCTGGCAGATGCCATCCTCGGCGCCATTGGTGAGCCGGACATCGGCTACTGGTTCCCCCCGGGCGATGATGGCTGCAAGAACATCTGCTCGCTGCGCATTGTGGAAAAAGCCGTCGAGCTGCTGCATGCCCAAGGTGGATGCGTGGTGAATGTGGACTGCGCCCTCATTGCCGAAGCGCCGAAAATCATGCCCTTTGTGCAGCAGATGAAGGAGACGCTGGCCCCGATTCTGGGCGTGGCACCCCGCCGCGTGGGCGTAAAAGCCACCACCAATGAAAAACTGGGGGCCCTGGGCCGCCGCGAAGGCATGGCCGCCTTTGCCACCGTAGCCGTGCAAGTTCCCGACGAAAACTGATAAAGCCATGAACCCGGAAATCGACCTGCTTGCCTTTGCCGCGGTGGAGAACCTGAAAGCCGCCAGCCTCACCGTGACCACAGCCGAAAGCTGCACCGGCGGCATGATTGCCGCCGCCCTCACCGAAGTACCGGGAGCCTCCGCTGTTTTCCGATACGGCTGGGTCACCTACTGCAACGAAGCCAAGGAACGCCTCTTGAACGTCCCCTCCTCCCTCATCGAGGAACACACCGTCGTCAGTGAGCCCGTAGTAGCCGCCATGTCCACCGCCGCCATGCGCCAGAGCGGAGCCGACATCGCCGTGGCCGTCTCCGGCAACGCCGGACCATCAGCCACGGAAGGAGAACCACCCGTCGGCACCGTCTGCCTGGCCATCGCCCGCCGAGGAGCCGCCCGCCCGGTACACACCGAAACCCTGATCCTCCCCGGCCTGAACCGCCGCCAATTCCGCGAGCGGGTCACAGCCAAAGCCCTGCAACTCATCGCCGGTGCCGCCAGTTGACCCTCCCCATATGCCTGAGAACACCGCAGCCGCCCCAAACATCCGGGAGAGATATCACAAATCCCAGATATCAAGCCACTTGAAGGAAGTAACGCGGAGGCGGCGACCAAACACGCGATTCAGCGGAGACAAGCTGGCAGTATGTTTCAGATTGACGGCAAACTCGGCAGCAGTTGGAGAATCAACAGGATCCACATACTCGATGGACCGCTGCACCGTGGCTTCGCACCAGCATTGGGAAAGCACCGCACCCTGCTCGTTGCGCACACAACCGTACGCGCGAATAGTAAAGGTATCATCCCTGACACAGAGGATATTACCGAGGGAGGACAGCACATCGCTCTGAATCAGATAACCGGGTGCCGCAGTATGCAAATCCCCCTGCTCTGCCTTGGGGAAACGATAGAGTGCCCCCTGCTGCGGGGTAACCTGCACCTCCCGAAAATCGCGGTTAATATCCGTGCGGTCTATCGCAGCCTGCAACGCTCCTTTCAATGCGGCTTCTCCACCTTTCTCATCAAGGCGGCGGTTGATGAAATCCGACATACTGAGGAAGGGCCCACGAGCCTTCACCTGTCGCACCATTTCCTCTGCCAGCCGGGCAATATCTGCCGGTTTGAGCATGCGCACCTCGCTCCAGGCCGATGTGCCCGGAGCCGCTCCCGGGCGGAATGTTTCTGCCCCCTGCATCGGACTGTACGCAGCCACAGAATCCGTGCTTTTCTCCGAGGTAGAAAGCATGAAGCGGGAGAAGGTGACATTCAGCGGGTGCTTTGCGGGTTCCACCAGGCGCAGCCCCCCTCCCTCAGCTGTGACCAGATGCCGGGCGGCCAACCCCAGCAGCACGGCCTTCCATGCTTGCACAGAGGTGCTGTTCACATTAAACCCACCATTCACCATGAGATGAGCTGCGATGACTTTCCATCCATCCCCCTGCATGATGCGTTTCAACGCTTTCTCTGAACTGAAGGGGGAACAGGCTCGCACATAGCGGGAAACCGGCAAGGTATTCTGCCCCGCAAGAAATTGCTCAAGTGTGTATCTGGCCGGGATAACTCCTTTACCATCATCCCCCGGCATATCCGAAACCGAAGAGCAAAACCAGCGGTCCCACAGAGCATCATTTATCAGCAGCGCATGGTCGTAGAACTCATTCTGCAGCGTAATCGGCTTGCCTTTTTCTGCGTGGCTGATATACACCTTATCCGGCGGAAGGCAGGGGTCGGCAAAGGCATTGCCAACGCCCACTCCCGGTACGCCTGACTGATATTGCATACGCTGCAATGCCCGCTGCGCTGCATTCTCTCCGGGTTCAACACGAAACCACCCGGGGTGGAGGCGCATGCCGGCAAAGCCCGCCAGCGAAAACGGCGGATGAACCGGCAGCTCTGCAACAGCAGCAAATGAAACCTGCTCCCCCGACTCATTGATGCCGATAATCCCGTTCCGCCCCACCGAGAACACAGGAGAAGCCAGCATCCCGCCCTCCACAGGAAATACAGCCAGCTGATAGGGATGATATTGCCGCTGCTGGTGGTCCGCCTGCCGAATGGAAGCCCCCCAGAACGCCGGGCTGGAGTGCAGCCAATGCTTAGTGCGAAAATCACATGACCGATAGACAATTGTATCAACGGATGGGTTGGCTGATTTGGCCACCACGCCAATGGATGCTACATAATAGGGAGTATGATTCAGGCTCTGCACATCTCCGAACCAGCTCATCGGCTCCGTCAGAATGCGATTCCATGATGTCCGGGGGTCGCCGAACCAATCCAGCAGAAAGCGCTGTGGAGAATGGATATACTTACCTTTTTCAGAGCTGATATCATGCACCTGCGCATTAAGCGGATGCGGGGCCGGAGATGCAGAGGAAATACCACCGAATCCGTGAGCCACCGTGATACAATCCGGCACACCGCCAGCCATGAGTCGGCTATCTATCAAACGCTCCGGAGCCCCCATCAGGCGCAGCCCGAACATAGTCTGCCGCCGAATCTGTTCGGGGGCTGCAAACGTACGGTACATCGGTGAATACCAGGTAGCAACAGCATCGGCATGGTACCCGGGAATCCAGGGATTCTTGCCGGGAGTAGAGCTTTGCACCGCCGCACTTCCTTTTCCGAACTTATTTTTACCGGGAGTAAATATCACCACCTCTCCTGGCTGAAAGACAATATCCCCATAGGGATCATGCAGGGAGTTCTGAAAAAACTCTCCTGCGTCCAGGCTGCTCATCTGCCCCAGCCCGGAGGATGGAGGATGAACACCGCCAGGTATGACAGGTTCTCCTGGCCGCACCAGGCCATAGCCGGACCACCTGCGGCCGCAACGTCCCACATCCGCGAATGACTCCAGCGGCATCGTCTTAAAGGGAGCCGCCACCGCCCACATGCGGCATCCGGCTATCCGCATCGGCACATTATACGGATTCCACCAGAGAAAGAGTGGGCTGTAATAAAGCGACAACTGATTCTCTCCGCTTTCCAGCTTCTCGACTCCCATGGCTATATTGCAAAGGTATGCCAGCATCACAGGAGAACGAGCATATCCCGCCCCCGCATTCCCATTCTGCCGGGAGCGCAGGTCCAGATATGAGCTTTCAGCCACTTCCTCAGCCGGCGTATCATACTGCAAACGACTATCGAACACACTCCCGCCCAAGCGCGTATGGTGCTCTTGCACAGAACCGACCAGACGGGTCGTTACATGGGCATCCTTCTGAGTTGCATTTGGCCAGCAGTTATAATAAGCATGCAGAGTCTGCCAGGAACCGATAGGAATCCGCATATTTCTCTGCGGCAACCATTGTTCCGGCACCAGCGGCGCATCACTCTCATCGGTCGGCGCAAAGGGGGTGTTATCCAGGTTTTCCTTATTCAGCAGGAGACAGAGGTCCTGTTTCAACCCTCCATGAGCGGCGTTGGTCAACAAGCTACAGGAGGTAGTTGTATAATCTGAGAAGCTGGGTTTCTCTGCTTGCGGTGCATTATCTTCATCCAGCAAGCTCAACCCCGCCACCGATACCAGTTTATCCGCCTGCTTCATAGCTGACAGCAAAGCTTTGGGGCCAAGATAATCCACCGGCATGGCAGGCGGCGTATCCCAGGTTCGCCGCAGGAGCTCCACGGGAGAGCGGCTTTCCGAAGCACAGGGAACAGAAATCCGGGCTTTCTGATTTTCACCGGTCACCCACCAGGCAAAGCAGCCAAGCGTCTTGCTGCCTAGCGGCATGTAGCACAAATCGGCATACACATGGTGGCTTCGCGGAGCCTCCTTCCCCAAGGTTCCCTCCCCCAGCAGGCAGACACGCTCTCCGGGTTTGCGACAGCTTAACTGTGCAGCTGCATCAATATCCCTCGTCTGCTCCGGGGTTCTGCTGGAAATGAGCCAGCGACGGAACATTGACCTGCGCCCCGGGGAATAGGTACTGCCGATGCTTCTGCCATCTGCCAGCTTGCCATAAAGAGGAGCGCTCCAGCTGTCCCACACACCCAGCAAATGAGGTGGCACTCCATTTACCTCATCTGCCAGGATGGCCGAGCAAGCCGATACACGCTGATCCGGCCCCATAGCCTCCTGCAGTTCGGCTATGGCGGCATCCAGCCCGATGAGAGCCTGTTGCCGCGCCTGAGTCAGAATCACATCATGCGTGGAGACTCGGTTCAAAGAAGCAACACGGGCCAGTATACAGCAGGCCAGCATCGCCAGCAGCACCAGCAACATAAGCGTGGCAATGAGCGCATATCCCCGAGGATAGCGATTCCTCTCCCCGAATCCGGCTGGTGCCACCCATCTCATTTTCTGCTTTGCTGCCTCTACAGGAATGTCGGGCGCGGCCTTCACCCCGCCCGACAAAATCACGCAACAACCAATTCCTAGTCAGGGAACGGCCTCAGCGCTTGGTCTGTTTGATAACTGAGTACATTGCCTTACCCAGCGACATCTTGTGCGTGAGCTGCACATCCGTATCATATGCCCAGATCATCACGCCTCCATAGCCATTATTCTTCACCCACTTGCACTTTTCCTTAATCAGATTGGCACCGTTGAAGGAATGCCCGGTCGTACCATTTGCAGAAGTAATCTGAGCCTGATTCACCGAAGGGGAAATATTCGGATACTGGTTCACCACCGTATTCCAACCGACCTGGTCCCAGAGGACGTAATAGCGATTGGTATAGAAAGGCAGCCCCAGTACCACCTTGGCTTTGGGCATCTTGAGGGTGTTGACGCAGCGATTGGCATCATCCTGCAGAATGCTCATGGGTGAATGCTGTGTGCTCTGCTGGTCATAGCTCATTGTGTTGATGAAATCCACCTGGTCGGTGGCATCATGCCAGGGAACCATGTAGAAAAGAGTTGCGGCCATGCTGATGGAGACACCGGAGCCTGCCAGTTCATCGCGCAAATCGGCCAGCATGTAGGTCAGGTACACCCATTCATTTCCATTGTCCGGGTACTCCCAGTCAATATCAACACCATCGTAGCCGCCCTCAAGCACCAATTTGGCCATATTTTTGGCAATGGCCTTGCGGGCTGTGCGGTCAGTCGTGTTGCGATAGAAGGCGGTCAACCCGTCATCCACATGCCCGAAACCGGCAATAATGCGGGATTTGGCAGTACCACGCAATTTTTTGAGTTTCTCTCGTGCCGCAGCCGCATGCGCCATCGGGTCAGCTACATCGCCGGCATACCACTGATTGGCAACTGTTCCATCAGCATTCAGAGAATAACCGAAATGGATAATATCCGTGAAGCTCTTGAAATGTGTTGCATTCAGGTGATTTGCTGCCCACACATTAATCCAGTGAGTGCGGTAATATGGCACAATGCGGTACTTGAAGGGATACACCGTGCCGTACACGCGCTCCTTCACATGGGTGCCCAGTTTCGGCGTGGGGGTGAGCGTGGCACCCCCCACGGCAAAGGCCGTGCATACTCCATCAATTTTATTATTTCCCTTGGCGCGACCGGCAATGTCGTATACCAGCCAATAATAGGAAGTCCCTGCGGTATCAATGGTAATATCAGTAGTGAAATTCACGGATCCCTTGGTCAGAGTACCGCTCGCCACCTCCACAGCCTTGCGATTTGTATCGCCCGTGTTCAGCGTAAAGGCATTTTCCGAGCTCTTGTAAAGCCGGACCTTGGTGATATCTGCCGGGCTTGTGGTCTTGCCCGTCGAGAAGCTCATGGAGGTGATTTTCTTGTTCACATCTGCCGCGGCGGCATCAACCTTAATCTGCATGCAGACCTGTTTTTCAAGACCGGCATAGAAAACGCCGTGCGTGGGACGAGTCTCCACCGTAATGGCCTGGAGCGGAAGCGCCAGGAAAGGAATGAGATAGTAATAGGATTTCATGATAGTGTGTATGAATGTTGAAGAATGATTAACAACGACGACGACGACGCACGCAGAGTGAGCTCAGCGCAAGCAGGCTCAAGGTAGTGGTGGCCGGTTCAGGGACCGCATTAAGGCCGGAAATCATGAACACTACATTGCCCGCCTCAGTCAGTTGCACCTCTGTAATGCCCAGCAGATTCCCTTCTTCATCGTAGAACCCGTACTCATCCAGATTGGCCGACTCGAGCCAGCTTGCGAGTGCCTCATCCAGCTTGAAGGTGAAACTGCCCAGCTCCTCGTCAATGGCACTCGTTTCCTCCAGCAGGGTGAGGCTGATATTCACAGCTGCACCATCCGCACCGGCCAGGGCATCGCTCAAAAGTGCCTGCGAGATGCCGATACTCAGGTCGCCCCCCACAACGGCAAAACCGCTCAGCAGCGTAGCACTAGAGGTGCAGTTCACAGAATCATCGCCCAGCGTCTCAAACAGCATGCTGATGGCATCGTTGTACACGTAGGTACTGGATGTACTGGTCCAGACGGCCTCGGCATATTCATCCACCAGGATGACATCCTGGATGAGAGCATCACTCAGCGTCACGCACGTACTCACATTGATGACTGCCATGTTACCCTCTGCATCGGTAATACCCTGCAGACGGCCACTCTCCACAGTCAGATTCTCCGTACTGCTGCTTCCTCCCAGCTTCACGGCAGAATCAGCATCCGTGCTGACGGCGATTTCACCGGCACAAGTGACACCGCCCTGCATTTCCAGAGTATAGCCATTCGAGGCAGAAAGAGCAGCAGTACCACCACAAAGTTCCACATCATTGGCCACCCCTTCACCATACGAGTTGCCGGAGAAGGTGATATTGCCAGCATCTGCTGAAATCTCCACGCTTTCAGCATAAATGGCACCGCCATAACTGCCAGCCGAATTGCCGGAAACTTCAAAGGTACCACCACTCATATACACAGTACCATTGCTGAAGATGGCACCACCATTGCCCCCGGCATCGTAATTGCCGGCAGTGTTGTTACTGATAGTCACGGTGCCTCCGTCTCCAGGGGTCAGCGTCACATCCCCATCGCTATAGATGGCACCACCATCGGAAATCCCCGTTGAATTGCCCGTGATAGTAACATCACCCGCAGAAATGATTTCCACCCCGCCGGAGGAATACAAGGCACCACCGCTTTCGGCTGCTGAGTTATTGACGATATCTATATCGCCTTCTGAGCTGGTAAGGTTGATAACGCCGTAATCGCTCTTCAAGGCGCCTCCGCTGAATGAATCCTGCGCATCCCCGCCGACTGAATTGCCGGCAATACTGATACTGGCACCGGAAAGGCTCAGGTCACCACCGGCATAGATGGCGCCAGCAGAGGTATAATTCGCCATTGCAGAGTTCCCGGAAACAACGATATCGCCGGCAGCCTCCACCGTCACGTTACCGGTGGCGCTCAACGCACCGGCGCGGTTGTAATCATCCATGGCTGCATCACCGGCCTCGTTATTGCTCAAGGTCACATCCAACACGTTCGTGATGGAAATATCACCATTCTGAGCACTCAAAGCACCATATTCCGACTGGTACCCGGAAACGGAGACGGATTCCTCCCCGGCACCTGTGATAGAAAGAGAATCGGAGGCATACAATCTACCGCGCAGCAACCCGAAACCCGGAGTTTCTACACTGAAATTCTCTGTCAGGCTCACTTCTATGCTGCCGGATGAGGCCAGGCTACTGCCATAACTTGACAGCTTGCCAGAATCCACATGGGTTATTCCCTCATCATCCACCCCCAGCATAATCGAGCCACGGTGATTCTGCGCATTCAGTAACTCTCCGCCGGCGGAAACATCGATAGAGTTGTAGAAAACATAGCCGCCCAGATCAATCGAGGCCCCCTCTGCCAGCACCAGCGAACCATTGTACCCGGAAGTAGCATCGCCCGAAATGCTGAACGAGCCATTCTCTCCCAGAGTGATGGTCATCTCGTTATTCTGACCGTTGATGACAGAACCGGTCACCGTCACAGCCCGACCGCTTATACCGGCCTTACCCTCCAGGTCCATTGTGGCTTCTTCATTCACATAAAAGCCATCACCAGCAGAGCTAATCGCAGCATTCGCCCCGAACTTCACCGTACCGCTGCTGATGTTGATATGACGACCGCTATCAATATTCAAAGTACTATTGAGCACGAGTGTACCTTCTCCAGTCTTGTTGATAGTAAGGCCAGTTCCGATATTCTTCCCCAGGCTGAAGGTTGCATCCATCCCTGCTTCAATCACCAGCACACTACCGGCACCGCTTTGAGCAACCACATTGCCGTTGCCTGATGCATTCCACGAAAAATCCTTACCGGCCGATACCGCAAACGTGAAATACCGCCCGTATCCGTTCAACCGGGCACCAATCGTGGCCGAGCCCGACTCCGTGATTTCCACGCGAGGACTCTTGTCAGCTGACTCACTACCATTCAGGACAAGGCTATCAGTATACCCATTCACCGCCACGTTATCATGCAAACTCCCCAAACTGCCACCATATGCCAGATTTTCCACTTTCAGGGTACCATTCACCGTAACAACTGAGCTACTATTATGAGTGTTCTTCAGCAATCGGGCTCCATTCTTGATTTCCAGCGTTGCCCCCGATGCCACAGTAATATTCCCTGACCCCTCCGGTCGCGACACGCCATCAAAAACAACGGTGCCGCTATTGACGGTGATATTACCGCCCCCCCCGATGCTGCCGGTACCCGAAACCTCAGAGCTTCCATTAAACGTGATATTTCCAACCGAAGCAGTACCACTTACTATTACATTTTCCGAAACTGACTGGTCACCAGTCGTATCAGATGTCCATTCGACAGCCTGAAGCGGCAGCACCAGAGCAGCCAGAATCAAAGATAAAGCGAGAGTGCGTTTCATAAGTCAAAATCTTAATACTCTCATTATACACATCTCCCCCTGAATAGCAAGTTATTTTTTTGGGAGTGGTATTCACAACACGTTTAGTGTCTATCGCCAACACAACATTCCCAACCATCCCAGCAAGCGGGATTGATTCGCCGTCACCCCATTGGCGGCTCACCTCCTGCGGAGGCAAACACAGCGCGTTTGTCCAAACAGCCTTGCGGTCGTCGGCTGTTTTCTACCCGCCCCCTGCGGCCCTGCCGGGCTTCCCGCCGGGAGGTGTCCCGGCGGCGCAGGGTCGACTCGTGCCACTGGCACTCGTCGCCCACTCCCCCTTTGCGGCGGGGTCGTGTGTTCGATTCCCGCTTTGTCTAGCAAAAGCAAAACGCTCAGCAGCGGTTATTACCATTGCTGAGCGTTTCTGTTCATCGGGCAAGCGGGATTCGAACCCACGACCCCTTGCACCCCATGCAAGTGCGCTACCAGACTGCGCTACTGCCCGTGATTTGGAGTATCGCGCGCTTTGCAGCGCGGCGACGGGCGCAGTATACACGCACTTTTTAGGATTGTCAATCACTTTTTTTCATGATAGGATATTTTTTGCCATGAAGAAGGTGAAAACCGCCGTTGTAGGAGCTAGTGGTTACACTGGCCAGGAGCTTTTGAGAATTTTGCTGCGCCATCCCGGTGTGGAGCTGGTGTGCGCGACTTCGCGCCAGTATGCCGGGCAGAGGTTGTGCGATTTGTTCCCGCGTTTCCGGAATGTGCCGGGGGCGGATTTGTGCTTTACGGATTCGGATGTGGCGGCAATTGCCGCTACGGGGGCCGAGGCTGCGTTTCTGGCGCTGCCGCACGGTGTCTCGGTGAGCTACGGCCGCGGGCTGGTGGAGGCGGGTATCCGCGTGGTGGATCTATCTGCCGATTTCCGCTTGAATGACCCGGCGGTGTATGAGGAGTTCTATGGTAAGCCGCATGCGGATGTGGAGCTGATGCAGGAGGCACCGTATGGCATGCCGGAGTGGCACCGTGAGGAGATTGCCAAGGCCCGCATTGTGGGGTCGCCCGGTTGCTACCCGACGAGTATCATCCTGCCGCTGGTGCCTCTGCTGAAGGCGGGGCTGGTGCTGCCGGAGGATATTGTGGTGAACAGCGGCAGCGGTGTGAGCGGTGCTGGCCGCAAGGCGGATGTGAGTCTGCTGTTCTGCGAGTGCAATGAGAGTATGCGCGCCTACGGGGTGCCGCGCCACCGCCATCTTTCTGAGATTGAGCAGGAACTTTCCGGCGCCGCCGGCACGAAGGTGACGATTACGTTCACGCCGCACTTGATACCGGTGAATACGGGAATTCTGACCACGACGGTGGCGAAGTTGAAACCGGGTACGACGGCTGAGGATATTTCAGCCTGCCTGGAGGCGGCGTATGCAAAGGCTCCGTTTGTGCGTCTGCAAGGGCTGAATAAGCCGGCAGATACAAAGAATGTGACGCGCACGAATTTTGTGGATGTGGGCTGGGCTGTGGATGCCCGCACAAACCGGGTGGTGCTGATGAGCGCGGAGGACAATGTGATCAAGGGCGCAGGTGGCCAGGGGGTGCATGCGTTCAATATCATGTTCGGCTTCGATGAGACGGAGGGGCTCTGGCTGATTTGATGCGATGAAGCCGGTTCTCCTCATAGTGGACGATGAGAAGTCTACCCGCTCTGTGCTCTGCGCAGCGCTGGAGGATGATTATGAGGTGTTTCCGGCTGCCAATGCCAAGGCTGCCCGCGCGGTTCTGGAGTCGGAGCCGGTCGATATCCTGCTGACGGATCTGCGCCTGGGGGGCGAGAGTGGCATGGATTTGATTGACCATGCCACGGCGCTGCCGCAGCCGCCGCTCTGCATCATGATGACGGCTTATGGCAGCGCAGATGTAGCGGCCGAGGCCAAGCGGCACGGGGCGTATTATTTCCTGACGAAACCGCTGAATCTGGATGAGGTGGAGCTGCTGCTGGGGCGCGCTGCCCAGACCCGGCGGCTGGAGAGCGAAAACCGGGAGCTGGCGACCCGGCTGGAGCCGGCTGGCGGGCTGGGTCGCATGCTGGGCGACAGTCCGCAAATGCAGGATATTTTCAACCGTATCCGCCGGGTTGCCCCCACGCAGGCTACGGTGCTGATTGAGGGCGAAAGCGGCACCGGCAAGGAGCTGGTGGCGCGCGCGCTGCATTCGCTTTCGCCCCGCAGCAGCAGGAAGTTTGTGGCGGTGAATTGCGCTGCACTTTCGCCCCAGCTCATGGAGAGCGAGTTGTTCGGGCATGAGAAGGGGGCTTTCACCGGGGCCATGCAGCGCCGCATCGGGCGGTTCGAGGAGGCCGATGGAGGCACTCTCTTCCTGGATGAAATCGGCGAGATTGATATCCCGACCCAGGTGAAGTTGCTGCGTGTGCTGGCCGAGCGCTGCATCGAACGCGTAGGCAGCAATACTTCCATTCCGGTGAATGTGCGTGTGATTGCGGCCACCAACCGCGACCTTGCCGCCATGGTCCGGGAGGGTACGTTCAGGCTGGATTTGTACCAGCGGCTGAATGTCATTTCGCTGCACCTGCCGCCGCTGCGGGAGCGGCAGGGCGATATCGTGCTCATGGCGCATGCCTTTGCCCGCGAGCTCTGCCTGCTGAACAGCAAGGAGCCCAAGGCTCTCAGCCGCCCTGCCCTGGAGCTGCTCCGCCGTTACGACTGGCCAGGCAATGTGCGCCAGCTCCGCACGGCGGTGGAGCATGGTGTGGTGATGAGCAGCGGTACTGAAATCACCGTGGAAGACCTGCCGGGCTACCTGCAAACACCTGCCGGGAACACGCAGGAATCGCACGCGAAGCGTGGCAGTACGGATTTTGAGCTTGAAACCGCCCCCTCTCTTAATTTACAATGCCTGGAGCGGTGGGCTATTCTCCAGGCGCTTCAGCGCACTCAGGGGAATCGTTCTGCAGCGGCAGAGCTGCTCGGCATCAATCGCCGCACTCTCCAGCGCAAGCTGGCAGATGCCCCGGAATCTTTTAAGCAATACCTCTAACTGTTCAAATCCATGGAAGATACATCCTCTACAGCTTATTCACGCCGCAATGCCTTTATCAGCCTGCGCTGGGTGCTCGCGCTGCTTATCACGAGCATCTGCATCATCCAGCTCTGCCTGACCTACCGGGGCATGGACCAGCCCGCCGCCATGGATATGGCCCAGATTGCCCGCCAGATTGCCCGCGGGGAGGGCATGACCACCAAGTTCCTGCGCCCGATTGATGTATGGGATTTCTCCCAGAAGGAAGAGGAGGACAAGCAGCTTGACTTCGACCATTTTGCCGCAACGAGCCACGCTCCGATCTATCCTTACATTCTGGCAGCAGCCATCAAGCTCACCGGGTACGATGACTTTGAGGCCAAGCGCATGGATACGGAGAACACGAACGTTTATAACGGCGACAGGGTCATCGCTGGCACCAGCACCTTTTTCTTCCTGATTGCGCTTCTGCTGACCTACACCTTGTTCTGCCGCATGTTCGACGAAGTGGTGGCGGCGACGACGGTTGCCTTCATGGGGCTCAGCAGTCTGATGCTGCAATATGCGCTCAGCGGCCTGCCGCATGCATTCATGTTCTGCCTCATGCTGGGGGCCGCTCACTGCCTTATATCGGCCATCAAAGCTCACCAGTCAGATGATGACAAGCGCACCATCGCGTGGGTATGCACCACTTTTGTGCTGATTTCCCTGCTCTGCCTCACGAATTACATGTGCATCTGGATAGCGCTGGGGCTGATCCTGTTCTGCGGATTTTACTTTACCCCGCGCGGTATGCATGCCGCTATCGGCAGCGGTATTCTGCTGATACTGGTGGCCGTTCCGGCCATTCTGATACTGGCCCCCACGGGTGGTATCGAGCGCAAGATTATCCACGGTGTGTTCAACGGCTTCGGAGCCAGTGCCTCAGATATGCTGATGCGTTCGGCTTCATCCTCCGGCATTGCCTTCAACACCTCCAATTTCTTCCTGCAGCTGCTGGGATTCACCTTCGCTCAATTCAACAGCATGTACATCAACATGGGGGCCATCTTCACGGTTCCCTTCTTCCTGCTCGCGCTGTTCAATAAGTTCAAGAAACCGGTCGTTGAGGCCGGCAAATGGGCCGTGCTCTGCATGTGGCTTACAGCCTGCCTCGGCATGGCGCTCTTCGGGGAAACGAAGAGCGTGAGCGATAGTCAGCTGGCCACCTTGTTCACCCCCTTCTTTGCCGCCTACGGTGCAGCGATGGTGTTCACGCTGCTCAGCCGCATGCAGCTGGGTGAGTCTTTCAATGCGGTGCGCGCGCTCGCGATTGCCGCCATGCTGCTTATCTCCTCCGGTATGTTCCTCTTCCAGCTGCCCCGGCAGCTCTATATCGGCATCTGGACAAGCGCCCGGGGCATCCCCCACTTCCCGCCCTATTACCCGGCGGCTCTGAACGGCAAGCTGCACAACATGACCAATGAAAAGGAGATTGTGGTAACGGACCAGCCCTGGGCGGTTGCCTGGTACGCTGACCGCAAGGCACTCTGGCTGCCCCGCAGCCTGGCTGACTACAGCCGCAACCTCGAACCCGTCTTCCGCAAACACGGGCAGGATGTCCAAGGCTTCCTCATCACCCCATCATCCCATTCCATGGGCACAAGTGGCGTGGCCGGAGTCATCCAGAAAGAAGGTGATTTTGCCCCGCTGGCGCTCGAAGGCAAGCTCCTGCTGCTCGCCCCGAAACACAATATGGCCTTTGCAGAGTTGTTCAACACCAATGCCAACCCGAAATCCACGGCCCGACCGCTGGCCAGTCTTGTTTCCTCCCAGGGTGTATACCGCCACCGCAATTTCCTTCTGGGGGCTGAGATGATTTATTACAGTCGGGAAGACGTTAGTGATAAAAACAAGTAAGTAATAAACATATCCCCCACCGCCATGCCTCCCCGCGCAAAAGCAAAATCCTTGAATTTCGAAGAAGCCACCACCAGGCTCGAAGAAATTGTGGCTCGTGTCAACAACCCGGAAACCGGGTTGGAAGAAATGCTCAATCTGGCTGCAGAAGGGCTGGCGCTTGTTTGCAGTAGTGAAAAACTGCTGGCAGAGGCTGAACTGAAGATTCAGAAACTGGAACAGGCTGGAGCTGCGGCAGAAACGGAGGAAACACAAGAGACACATGCAGAATTCTCCCTCATCTGAGCTGCCCCCGCTGCTGGCTGCTATCCAATCCCCGGAGGATGTCAAGAAACTTCCTGCCGGGCAGCTTGATGCGCTCGCAGCAGAGATACGCGAAACGCTGATTCACACCCTGGCAGAAACGGGTGGGCACCTGGCTCCGAATCTGGGACTGGTGGAGCTGAGCATTGCCCTGCACCGGGTGTTCAATACTCCCACGGATAAGATTCTCTTCGATGTCTCGCACCAATGCTATGTGCACAAACTGCTGACTGGCCGCGCAGGCCAGTTCCACACCCTGCGCCAGCATGGCGGCCTTTCCGGTTTCTGCAAACGCAGCGAATCGGAACATGATGCCTACGGGGCGGGGCATGCGGGAACGGCCCTTTCGGCGGGGCTGGGCATGGCAGCAGCGCGTGATTTGGCGAGGGAGGATTACCATGTCATCTCCGTGGTGGGTGATGGTGCCTTCACATGCGGCACAACGCTGGAGGGGCTGAACAACATCGCCACCACCACTCGTAAGTTCATCCTCATCCTCAATGACAATGAGTGGAGTATCGACCGCAATGTCGGCGCACTCTCGGCCTACTTTGCCTCATTGCAGGAGACTGATACCTACGCCTGGCTGCGCCGCAATACCAAGGCGATCATCGAAAAGATTGCAGGCACGACTGCGCGCAAGCAGGTTTCCAAACTGGTGCGGGCAGCGCACGGTATCATCACGCCGCTGAGTTTCTTCCAGGAACTCGGGCTGAGTTACTACGGACCCGTTGATGGCCACGATCCCAAGCGACTGGAGAAGATTCTGCGTATTGCAGCGCGCAATGACGGCCCCGTCATCATTCACGTCATCACCGAAAAAGGCCGCGGCTATGCACCGGCAGCCGGCAATCCCACCAAGTTCCACGGTATCGGGCAGTACAATGTGGAAGACGGCAGCACCAGCAAGGGGGCGGTCATCACCTATTCTGAAGCTTTCGGCACCCATCTGACCCGGCTCGCGGCAGATGACCCGGACATTACCGCCATCACGGCGGCCATGCCTACCGGCACCCGCCTGGATATTTTCCGCTCGCGTTTCCCGAAGCGCTACTACGATGTGGGCATTGCCGAGGAGCATGCCTCGCTCGTGGCCTGCGGTATGGCCACGCAGGGGCTCAAGCCCTACCTGGCCGTGTACTCAACCTTCATGCAGCGCTGCGTGGATATGATTCAGCATGATGCAGCCCTGCAGAATCTGCCAGTGCGTTTCTGCATGGACCGCGCCGGGCTTTCGCCGGATGACGGGCCGACCCACCACGGGGTATTCGATATTGCCATGATGCGGGCCATCCCGAACCTGGTGATGATGCAACCCAAGGATGAAGCAGAGCTGGGGCACATGCTGGCAACCATGAACACCATCAACGATCGGCCGAGCCTCATCCGCTACCCGCGCGGTGCAGGTGAGGGGGTTCCCATGCCGGCAGAGCTCACTCCCCTGCCCCTGGGCAAGGCTGAAATGATAGCAGACGGGAGCGATATCACCCTGCTGGCGCTGGGCAATATGAATGGCTACGCCGCGAAGGTACGCCAGCTTCTGGCAGAAAAAGGCATCTCCTGTGCGCATGTGAATGCTCGCTTCATCTGCCCGCTGGACGCAGAGTGCATCTTGCAGCAGGCAAGCCGGAGCCGCCTCATTGTGACCATGGAAGACCATGTCATCGCCGGTGGTTTTGGTTCTGCGGTCATGGAAATGCTCAATGAGCACCGCCATGCCACCCCGGTGCTGCGCATCGGCTGGCCCAACCAGTTCATCGAACACGGCAGCGAGGCTCAGCTGAGAGCAAAATACCAACTGACCCCGCAAGCCATTGCTGAGTGCATCTACAATAATTTCACTAATAAGTAATGAAGCTACCCCTTGTTTACCTTCTTCCGGGGTTCCTGCTCTGCGGGAGCCTGGTGCAGCCCTCCCACGCGCAGGATACCCCTGAGCAGCATGCAACACTCGAGGAAATGCCGTCCTGGCTCATCAGCTTTTCCAACCTGCCAAAAGAGAAACGTGAGGAGTATGTGACCCGCCTGAACCAGGCCAAACAAGCATACCATGCTGGCAAGTGGGTGGATTGCATCGCCTATCTGGCTGAGTGCGAGCTCATCATGACCGGGAATCCGAATATCTGGAACCTGCGGGCAAGCTGCCTCATGGAGCAGAAGTATTTTGAAGAGGCTGAGGCGGAGCTCAATCGAGTGCTTGCAGCCATGCCAGGGGATCAGGTCGCTCTCATGAACCAGGCCAATCTCTTCATGGCGACGGGGCGATACACGCAAAGTCTGCAGATTCTGAATTCCCTGCGCGATGCCCTCCCCCTCGATGCTGATGCAGAGCTGCACAATGTCCTTGCTTTCAGAGCGATGCTCTGCTATCTGATGCTTGGGCAGGAAAAGGAAGCGAAGGAGCAGATGAAGCATGTCTCAGCCATGTCTGACACACCTTTATACCACTTTGGCAAAGGTGCGTGCGCCCTATCCAGGGGCGATCGCCAGGAAGCATCGCGGCAAATCCACCTGGCTGAAATGATTTTCGCCAATAACAAGGCCTATATCCCCTACCAGCGCTCGCTGGCACTCTCTGGTATCCTCAATATCAAGCCCAAGCTCCAGCTCCCTTGAGATGGAAAAAGATACTGGCACCATCCTGCGCCTGCAGCCGCTGGGGGAGCATGGGCTCATCGTCACCTGGTGTACCGCATCGCACGGTATCGTGCGCACGGCGGCCCGCCTGGCCCGCAAACCCGGAAGTGAGCTGAGCGGGCAGATTGATTTATTCCATGAATGCGAACTCCTGTTTCGCCAGGCAACGCAGGGGGACTTGCACACGCTCAGTTCGGTCAGTCTGCTTTCTCCGCGCCTTGCTCTGCGCAGCAGCCTGGCGCGGTTGCAACTAGCCAGCTATATGGGCCGTCTCCTGCTCGCCACGGTGGAATCCGGTGCGGCAGAACCCGCCTGGCACCAGCTCATTGCCGCAGCGCTGGATTATAGCTGCACCGGCAAGCTGAGACGCGCTATCCTGCTTCGGTTTGAGCAGAGGCTCGCGGAGCTTCATGGTCTATACTCCCCGGCAGAATCGCCGCACCACGCCCTGCTGCGGCATTTCCAGCACCTGCCGGCGGGACGCGCCGAGCTGCTCGAAAAGCTGGAAGCCTGATACTCCCTTACCACGCAAAAAGCCCTGCCGGAAGGCAGGGCTTTGTTTTGAAAAGGCTTTTCGCTTCTTCAACCGCACAGATGCGCGGTTTACTTGGTGCGGTAGTACTGGTAGTGTACGCGCTCGTCGATAGCAAGAGCCTCGCGGGCCGTGCGAATCACGGAGGGCTCAGCATCGAACTGGAACAGCATGTACTGCCCGTGCGTCAGGTGGTTAGACTCATAAGCGAATTCACGACGACCCACATTCGTGGTGCCGGTCACCTTGGCGCCTGCAGCCTCAAGCTTCTCCGTCATGGCGGCGGTCAGCTCATCGAGGGTGGCAGAACCCTTCATGTTCAGAACGATCAGTGCTTCGTACTTTCTCATAGCTTTTTATAATGTAAGATCTCTTGCTTTCGCAAATGCGGTGGCAGATGATGCACCTTTTCCGCGAAGAAATCAAGCCTAAAGTGTGTTTGAGGCTAAAATTTCTGCTCAAAGAGCCTTAAATCAGATAAGTTTGAGGCGTACGAGGTCCTGAGTATCGATAAGACCGACCGGCTTGTTGTCGGAATCGAGCACGACAAGGTCGTCAATGCGGCGGTCGCGCAGAGCCTTGACAGCTACGATGGCCAGCTTATCAGCCTCCACGTACACCGGATTCCTGGTCATGATATCACGCACCGGCTGCACACCGCACGAGGGGTCTTTCTGATAGGCGCGGGCAAAGTCACCATGAGTGAACACGCCAGCCAGAGAGCCGTCATCATGCACCAGGATGCAGGCACCCACGCGGGCGGTGGACATGGCGATGATACAATCCATGATGGTGGAGGATTCGGGCAGCTTGGCAAACTCGGTACGCATGATATCGCTGATGCGGGTGAGCAGCGCGCGCCCCAGGGAGCCGCCGGGATGACTGCGGGCAAAGTCTTCCTTGGTGAAGTTCTGAGCCTCCAGCAGAGCCATGGCCAGGGCATCACCCATCACCAGCATCGCGGTGGAAGATGAGGTGGGGGCCAGGTTCAGCGGGTCGGCCTCGCGATCCACATGGGTATTGAGCACCACATCGGAAAGCTGGGCCAGGGTGGAGCCGGGCTTGCCGGTCATGCCGATGATGGAGATATCAAAACGCTTCAGGAAAGGCATGAGGGTGAGCAGCTCTGCCGTCTCGCCGGAGTAGGACATGGCAATGCAGGCATCACCATCCTGCACGATACCCAGGTCACCATGCAGGGCGTTCATGGTATCAAGCACCACGGAGGGGGCACCGGTCGAGGTAAGTGTGGCAGCAATCTTATCACCGATGAGGCCACTCTTGCCTACACCGACAATGATAATCTTGTGGCCGGAGTTGATGGCCTTGCGCATGGCTTCCACCGCCTCATCGAAGGAATTATCGAGCTCATTGCCGATGACCTTGAGAGCTTCGATTTCATCTTCGAATACCTTTTTACCGCGAATGATATGGCTGATCATAATAGTTAAAAAACCGTTTTAGTGCTCTTATACTAACACAGGCCCTCACTCAGCGCAATAAAAAACCGCCGCAGATTCGCATCCACGGCGGTTGAAAGCGGATTTTGTGTACTAAATCAGTTATTCACGCGGCCCAGGTAGGTACCATCTTCCGTTTTCACGGAGATACGCTGACCAGCGGTGATGAACAGGGGCACCTGCACCACGAGGCCCGTGGTCATGGTGGCGCTCTTGTACACATTGTTGGCGGAGTTGCCCTTCACGCCCTCGGGAGCCTCGGCCACTTCCATGGTGATGGCGGCGGGAAGCTCGATGGAGCACACGATTTCATCGGTGAAGAGCAGTACGTACACATTACCTTCGATGAGGTAATCCTTCACGGGTTCCACGATATCCTCGCCCACGCAGACATCCTCGTAGGTCTCGGTGTTCAGGAAGTGGTAGCCCATGCCGTCCACATAGGAGAATTCCATCTCCTCGCGGCTGAGCATCACGCCCTCAAGGAAATCGTTGGAGGTAAGGCGCAGATTGTAATCCTTGCCAGAAGCAATGCTGCGGATGGTCATCTGCACATAGGAGGCCATGCGGGGGGGAGTCTTGAGCTGGCTCTCACGCACAACGCAGATATCGCCGTTGTAGTTCACGGCGTGACCTTTGCGGAGCTGAATAACGGGAACTTTTGCCATAACGCGCGGAGAGTATCAGAGGACTCCCTCCTAGTCAAGCTTTTTCTCTTACGGATAAGCCTGAAGCTTCAAAAAAAGTCTGCCCTGCTCAGGGGACAGGGCAGTATCAGGCGGTGCGTGGAAAACCACGCACCGCCCATGTTTTGATACAGGATTCAGAAGGAGACGCGCATACCGACCTGGCCGTCGATACTGTGCGAGCCATCGCGGATAATGGCCTCAGCCGTGCCGAAGAAGGAGACAGAGCTGCTCACGGGAAGCTCCAGCGATGCGCCGATTTCCCAGCCCCAGCGGTCGCGGGAAGCGCATTCCTGGCGGTAATCGACACCGTTCATGCTCATCTTCACAGCGGGGGTCAGGTCACCCACAGAGCCGACAGCGCCCGTCTGAATGGAGAACACGCCAGCCGGGGCATCGCCGATGGGGTCGAGCGCCACGCTGTAGCGCAGGCCCATAGACACATCAGTAGCCCAGGCATCCTGCTTGCGGATGTAGAGCGCGTTGGCACCGCCGCGTTCGCGGAAACTATCCATGTGGTTCCACGAGCTCTCCACCGCACCGAAGATTTGCCAATTGGAGGTTTCAGTACGCTTCAGCGAGTAGGCGGCTTCGTGCATGAAATTGATAGCGTAGCCATCGGCATCCACAGAGTCCAGATGCATGCGGCGCATGTGGTGCGTGTGGAAGCCCATGCCGATGGAGGTGGCAAAGGTCCAGCGGTCCTTTCCGCAGAGGCTGTAGAGGTCGAAGCGTGTATTATCCTCGTGGCGGCGGCGGGCACCATCCACCCCAAGACTCGTACGACCATAGGAAAGAGCGCCACCAACGGTCATGCCTTCATCCACAAAATACTCAGCCACCAGCATGGCACCTGCCTCGCTGCGGTCGTAGCCATCGCCATGGGAATCGGCATCAATCTTGCTATCTTCATAAAAGCCCTGCACACCAACGCGCCAGCGGCGCATATCGGTAATCGCAGTCGTGGCGGAGACATCGCCTCCCTTGTTGCAGACCACTTCATTCTGCACGTATGAAGTCACCGCGCCCAGGGGCACCCCCTTGCCCATGCTCGCGCGCAAACGGCGCAAGTGCCCCATGTTGCCGTCAATCTGGCTGCTCATTGCAGTAGCATACTCATGACCGCTGAGTGAGTTCAATTGAGCTTTCACCGCATTCACATCGCGAGACCTTACAATCGAAGCAATCTCTGGCGAGTCTACCCCCCTGGCCTCCATGGTCTGCAAGGCTGTGTAGAAACGGCTCTGGTTAGCATTCAATCCAAGCGTATATGCATTCAACTTCCTGATGCTGAGCACACCATCCTGCATACTCCACATACTGCCGGATACAGACTCTCCATTGAGAGTAACCGTCAGCGGTCCCTGGGTCTCCACCTGGTCAAAGCCGAATACGGAAATGCCAGCGGCATCATCCCCGGCATTGGAGACATTGATAGAAGAGCCCTCAGCCAGAGTAAGGGCATTGCCACTTACTGCCGTACCATTCCCTCCATTCATATCAACATTGACAGTACCACCTAAAACCTCAAGGGCTTCCACTCCATTTATCACACCTGCCATGGTGTTCAGGGTACCGTTGCGTTCGATTGTCACAGTCGTACCTTCAGCAGCATTCGCCAGCGCTTCAATCGTTGTCACGCCGTTGTTCACATTGACCGCGGTAAAATCTGCCAATTTGACAGAGCCTTCGTATGGAGTTTCAGCCGTACCGAAATCGATTGTCTTGCTGCCACCTACTGTTCCGGGAACATCCGATGCGGCATTATTGGAGCCACCGTAGATTGTACCGCTTACCTGCCCGGTGTTGCCGGTCATGACAATGGCGGTGCTGCCGCCCACCTGGTCGTTCATGCCAGCGCCGTAAACATCCCCCGTAATCGAACCGCCGGAGATGTTAATCAAGGTATCATTCGTCACCTTGGCTGCAGAGGCATCGTAGGTGCCACCACCATAGACATTGCCAGTAATATTGCCACCTGAAATGTTAATTTCTGTAGAATCCACCGTGGAATCACGGCCACCGGCATACACATCGCCAACCACCTGAGTATCATCACCCGAGATATTGACAACAACCTTGCCGTCCACATCATTGTAGGCTCCACCGCCGGCGCGGATGGCATCCTGCTGGCCTTCCTTACCCACGGTTCCGCCAGTCAGGTTGATAACCACACCACCAGCACCCACCGCCTGAGCAGATTCAGCAGCCCCCTCGCCCGAGGAGTTACCGCCGCGAATCTGGCCTATGGTACCTCCGGAGATATTGATTTCCACGCCGGTTACCTGCCCGGGAGTATATCCTGGGCGCACGTTGGTGGAATTATTCAGGTTGGCACCGCCATAAAGGAGGCCGACCGTGCCGCCGCTTATATTGTGAGTAATCTTGCCGCTGCCCACATCTGAATACTGGTAAGTCCCCCAGAGATAGCCCACCTTGCCGCCATCCATATTGATGGTCACATCGCGCACATCAGCTATGCCGTCCAGATACGGAACCTGGTTAATGCCGCTGTTGACAAACGGAGCCTCGTACGGGCCGCTGACAGCACCTGCCGTATTGGTGGCATCGGTAATCGAAGTAGTAGTATCAAACACAGCCAGATTACCCGTACCGCTCACCAGGACAGCTTCACGGGTCACGCCTGCCAGATCCGGTGGAAGCTCGTATCCACCGACCAACACACGCCGAGTACCATCCAGGTATGCCTGCTTATCAGTCGTATCATCAGCCTTGCCACTCATCGTGCCAACCACCACTACAAAAGCCGTGGTGCCCAGCAACGCCAGTATTCGCTTGTTCGTTATCTTCATAGTAAACACAGGGCTGCAGGTTCAAAGCAGCCGCTGCGTGCGAAGATAACTCAGTTAGCATCCTGAGCTCAAGGAGTTAGAATAACTATTATCTGACTCACAGCAAATCCGGTGCAAAATAGAACTTGAGCAATTCCATCTGGTCTTCCTTGGTCAGCAGGTAACCGTCCTTCGGATCCAGCCACTGGAATGAGTGAATCGACTTGCGGTCAGAGCCAAAGGGGTCGCTCGTCTCGGGGTCACGCAGACGCTTCGCCAGCGCCGGATTCAGCAGGTTCACCAGCTCCGTGGTAGTCAACGGCGGCATGGCGGGGATGATTGCAGGAATCCCCAGCGGGATGCAGCGGTCCACATCACCCATGATACGCTGCGGCAGGTAGAGCTGGTGGTATTCCAACGGAGCAAATGGCAAAGGCTTCTTCGAAGTATCCGGGGCAAGCAAAGTCGCCAGAAGAGGATTAAAATCCGGGTCGGGGTTGGCAATTTCCGGCAGGTGGACATTCAGTACCCGACCGTACTGGCGATTGAGCTCCTTGTAAAGATTGATGCGGTTCTGCACATAGGGATCCACGCTGTTTTCCAGCACCGGGGTATTCTCATCTGCCGTGTCGGTGAGCATATCGCAGGTCGTCACAAACACCGTCAACTCCGGCTTGATATCAGCCAGGTGATTGATCAGATAATTCGTTGCGCGGGTGTCGGCCTCCACATCTGCCCGCACCTTTGCCGGGCCATTTGCCACAGCATTATCCAGATACACCATCATCCCGAATGACCGACCGAAGGTCAGTTTGAAATTTTCCTTATCAATCAGGTAATCGAAGAAGCGGCGTTTTGTCCAATATTTGCCAAAAACCGTGCTCGCACCCAGGAATGCTGTTTCGTGTGCCATGAGAGTGATGATGATATGCTACGCTTGCACATTGTACCCCAAAGCCGCTCCAATAGCAAGCAGGAAGAAGCAAAGCCCCGACTTTTCCTGAAGAAAAAGCCGGAGCCAGAGTTTCGGGAGCAGATGAAAATGGGGAGGCAGTAACCCCATTTTATTTCTGAATAATCGGGTATCCGATCACTCTGACCGAATTCGAGCCGAAAAGAAGCAGCATGTTATTCACATTATGCTCCACAAGGACATCCGAAAGGCCTATGCAGTTTCCCTCGCACTTAGCAGCAGCATTCTTGACCGCATCTTCAATGCTCGGGCTCCCGGTCGGCATGAACAAAAGGGTTGCCGCGAGAGAATCGCCCCGCACCACATCCGGACCATTTTCGTATGTTTTATCGGAGCGCAACACACTTGCATCAGTAATGACTGCGGACAGTTTATACTTCGAACTGGAGCAAGAACAAAACGCCAGAGCACAGAGGATAACAAAACACTTTTTCATAAAGCTACACATACTAATCAATCATGACAACATACTCAACGCTGATAAACAGGATTTCCCTTTACTGTATACTGATGCTCAGCAAAGAACCCGATTAAACCGTATTGAAACGAAGAGCCTGTCCATTCCACCTCTGCATTGGCAACACCGACACAGCGAGCCCCGCCCTGAGCCACGGCATCTGCCGCAGCCTCATACACACCGGCATGGAGAGCATGCCAACCGTCGCGTGGTCCCGCTCCGGCCTTGCCCGTGACCACTCGAGTCGTATCCACGTAATAACGCCCCGCAGCATGATTATAATCCATGGGCTGAGTCGTTATCAACGCCACATTTCCAATTTCCCGAGTGCAGCACGATGCTAACAGCAACAGGCAGCTGAGCAAGGGAAACATCAGCAGTATTTTTTTCATTTTTTTCATAATCCAGGTTAGATCATTCAATACCCTGCCTGTCGTACAACTCCTTGTATAGCGGACAGTTGGCATAAAGTTCCTCATGCGTACCATCGCCCACAATCCGACCATAGTCAAAGACAAGGATTCGGTGAGCATTACGAATCGTACTGAAACGATGCGCGACGATGAGAGTGGTGCGCCCCTGGGCTAGCTTATCAAGCTCCTCCTGAATCTCGCGCTCACTCTCCGCATCAAGAGAGGCGGTAGCCTCATCGAGGATGAGAATCGGCGCATCCTTCACAAAGGCTCGAGCAATAGCCACCCTCTGCCTCTGCCCGCCGGAAAGCCCGGCACCGCCCTGCCCCAGTTCCGTATCGATTCCCTGCGGCTGAGATTCCAGAAACTTGGAGACCGCTGCAGAATCTGCCGCAGCAATGATTTCCTCATCGGTAGCATCGAGGCGTCCCAGGCGGATATTCTCACGAATGGAGCCGGCAAAGAGCAAGGCCTGCTGCCCCACCAAGGAAAGCTGCTCACGCAAATCATGAGGACGCAGTTCGCGCACATCAATACCATCCACCTCGACAGCACCCTGACTCACTTCGTAGAAACGGGGAATTAACGAGGCAAAGGTAGTCTTGCCTGAGCCGCTGGGGCCCACCAGGCCCACAATCTGACCCGCGGGTATGGTCAGGTCCACACCACGCAGCACGGGTTTATCCGGTTCGTATCCGAATGTCACGTTGCGGAAACGGATCTCGCCCCTGACAGGAGATGAGAACACCTTGGGATTCTCCGGTTCGGGGATATTATTGGGCTCCATCAGTACCTCTGCCAGGCGTCTGATGGCCCCCTGAGCCTCGTTGAAGCGGTTCCAGGCCGTACCAGCGCGCTTCATGGAATCAAACGCAAAGAACAATGCCGCGGCAATGGCCATGAAATCAGTCAGCTGCAATCCGTAGAGCCTGCCGCGCACCAGAAGGAATGCCAGAGCCAGCGCGGTTACTACCTCCATCACCGGGATGAGCGCCTTCTGGTACTTTACCAGTTTGACCAGATTGGTACGCAGGCGCCGGGAAGCATTGGCAAAATACTCAATCTGGCGTTCCTCCATGGCATAGGCCCGCACCTCCCGCTGGTTTTCGAGATTCTGCTGTACTGCCGCATTCAACTCACCAAGCCCCTGTTGAGCGCGCTGCGATTTCTGAGAAATGCGGCGACCGAATTCGATGATAGGCCAGGCCGCTAGGGCGATGAATAATATATTCACCAGGAAGAGTATTCCCTGACCAGAGGCGACCAGCAAGAAAACAAAGGCCGAGATGGAGCAGAGTGCCATAATCGGCTGCTTGATCAAATCATTGGAAACCGTGGTGAGAATACTCTGGACATTGGCTGTATCTGTCAGGATACGGCTGATGATGTCACCCTTCTTGCGACTTTCCATGAAAGCAATGGGGAGTTCCTGCACCCGGCTGAACACTTGCATACGCAGCGTTTCCAGGATACGTATACCCAGCACACTCACCAGGACCGCATTGCCCCACATGGCCACACCGCGGATGAGGAAGACAGCAGGCATCGCCGCGCATGCCATCATCAGCAGAGTGCCGGGAGAGAGCGACTGCAGCGATGGGATCAACTCCAGCAGTTCCGGCATCGCTCCGTTTTCGTTCCGGAACACGACAGGGAACACATACTTCACCATGAACGGCACACCGGCACCACTAGCCGCCGCCGCTATCATTCCGGTGCAGAGCACCATGGTAAACATCCCCGCATGGGGCAGCATAAACCGTTTTAAAAAATAAATCAGATTCTTCATACTTCAGTCCCCCTTTCCTGTTCAGCCTGGCGCACCTGCTCATCATACAGATTGCGGTACAAAGAGCAAGTCTCGTACAAATCGGCATGGGTTCCATCGGCAATGATACACCCATCATCAAAAACCAGGATACGCTGAGCCATGCGAATCGTGCTGAAACGGTGAGCAATCACAAAGGTGGTGTGGCCCTTGGCCAGTTCTTCCAGCTCTGCCTGGATGGCAGCCTCGCTCTTCATATCCAAAGCGGAGGTTGCTTCATCGAGAATCAACACCGGTGCATTCTTCAGGAAGGCACGAGCAATGGAAATTCGCTGCCGCTGGCCACCGGAAAGCCCGGAACCGCTCTCACCCAGCATCCGTTCATAACCTTCGGGGGTACTTTCAGCAAACTCATCGACTCTGGCTTTACGAGCCGCAGCCAACACCTCCTCTCTGCTGGCAGAAGGGCGACCTGCCCGTATGTTCTCATATATCGTATCATTGAACAGAGCCGCAAACTGGGACACAAGGCCTATACTCCGGGTCCGGTCTTCCCGGGAAATCTGGCGCACATCTACGCCATCCAGTCTGACACACCCGCGGTTCACATCGTAGAACCGGCAGATGAGATTGATGAATGAAGTCTTGCCGGAACCACTCGGACCAACCAGAGCAACAACCTGCCCCGCAGGTACATGCACATTCACATTCCTAAGGACAGTCTTTTCCTCATTATAACCGAAATCCACATTTTCAAAATCGACCGCTCCAGCCACCGGCATCGTCATCTTCGCCGGAGTTGCCGGCTCCGGCGTTTCATCCACAGCATGGAGAATCTCGTTGATTCCTCTGATTCCGACCGCCATCACCTGGCACTGATTGTATACGTTGCTCAGGTGCTTGACGGGTTCATAACAGAAATAAAAAGCAAAAGCGATAGCGGAAAACTGCTCCAGGGTCAACCCGCTACTGCATCCCCGGTACAATGAGTACGCAAGAGCCAGAGCTGCAACAAACTCAACCGACGGGGTTACACTCTGTTTCCAGGCAGTCATGCGGATGAGAACAGAATTGAACCTGCGGATGCAGTCGCGAAGCAGCGACTCTCGGTGAGATTCCAGGTTAAAGGCACGGACCTCACGCTGGGCCGAGAAAGTTTCCTCAACCACGGTAGTGATGATACCCATATTCTTGAGCATCTTCCCCGTCTGTTTGGTCATGCGCTTCCCCACAGCCCGCACAATCGGAATACAGGCACATGAAATGATGAGGTTTCCCAGAAGAATGGCATTCTGATTACTGGAACACGCAGCGTACACCAGATACCCACCTGCCGAAATCAAAGTAAGAGGCTGGATAACCAATTCATTCATGACAGCCACGAGCCCCTGCTGCGCCAGTTGGGTATATTGGATAACCACGGTCATGATATCGCCGCGGGAGCGGCGGTCAAAGAAGGAGAAAGAAAGCCATTGCAGTCGCGTAAAAACATCCGTCCGCAGTTCGAGCAGAGCTTCCGTACCCACCCGGGTCAGTATGTAGGTATTGAAATAAGTTGCCAGTCCGCGTATGGTCATCACCAGGGGAATCAGGGCAGCGGACAACCAGAGCACTGCATTTTCCCTGGACTCCGGCGCTACATGCAGTTCAATGAATCGGCTCAGATATTGAGGTGGTTCAACCGTCCCGAACACAATGGGAAACACATACTGGGTCATGAACGGCAAACCAAAACCGGCCATAGCCGCCGCAACCAGGCCGGCCATAATCCCTACTGCTATCACATACCACCGGGGCAGGAAGTATTTCTTCAAAAGCGGTTTGAACACCCCCCACACGGTATCTTTTTCTGGTGTACTCATGAGCTTCCGTAAGTCTAGCAGATAATACCCCAGCTGGCAATCATTTTCGGCAAGCTCTGCTCAACATGTTGCTTTTTTGTAACGCATAGCGGTGCATAACGCGCCGTCTGCTTGACATCGGGCTGCAAATAGTGCAATATAGAGCCAATCTACGTCCGCACAGAAACATGAAGAGACTGATTATCCAGACCATCGCCCTGACGGCCTCTGCCACCCTGCTCACATCCTGCTTCGATGAAATCAAGCAGGTATTTTCCGGAGAGGAAAGCGCCACCCCGGCTGAGCAGACCCCAGCCGAACCGGCAGCCCCCGCCATCCCTACTGAGCCAGGCAATGAGGAAATCACCCGCATGCTCATGGAGCAGCTCAGCGGATGCGATGCCGCTGATGCCGGGCAACTCACCTGCGGCACCCCGACCCGGAACACCGATGAAAGCATCAGCATGGGAGCAAGCCTCCGGATGAAGGTCAAGGAGGACATGTATGCCAAGGAGCTGGCCCCTGCCGAGCTCAACAAGGAACGCCAGGCCGTGAACGAAGCGGCCAATGCAGCCATGAAGCCTGAATCGGTCTACCTGTTCCAGGTGGGAGCCACAACTGACCTGATTACCGAGGAAGACCGCAAGGCAAAGCCCCTGCCCGAGCACCTGCTCACGCCCCTCAATGAACTCAAGGAACTGGCTGAGGCTCCCGTCTTCCGCAAGGTAGTAAACGCCGGGGATGAAGTGGAAGCCTCTGCCACCTTTACAGCCAAATATACCGACGGGGCCTGGCAGTTCAGCAATATCGTGGTTGACAACGCAGCCCTGCTTGCACTCAACGACTACACAGCCCAGAGTGCTCTGCCGCAGGATGCCCCCATCATCTCCCCTGAGTTCCAGGAGCAGCGCAAGGCCGCCATCCGCGAAAAGGTAGCCGCCTTCAACCAGCTTGCTGAGCCCTACATCAAGAGCCGCGAAGAAGCCGCCCGCAGCACGCTGACCGAGCACCAGGCCCGGGCCGAGGAAGAAGCCCGCCGCATGACTGAGCAGGCCGCCGCTCAGGAGGCTGCCCGCCAGGCAAACATCCAGGGCTATGTGCAGGCGCTGGCTGCCGGCAAGCTCTTCTCCGGAGAGTGGACCCGCGATAAGCGTTTCGGTGAGATTTCCCTGCACATTGAGGAATCCAGGCAATTCGACAACTCCGTGCAGTTCGTAGGTACCATCTACGACACCAAGCTGCCGGATGCCAGCCTCGATATCATTGGCCGCTGCGACCTCACTCCGCGCGAGGATGGCACCGCCCAGGTGGACATCACCATTTACGATGGTCAGTACGACCCCGACCAGCCGACAGCTGAGGTCTACGATGCCAAGGATGGCATGCTTTCGCTGCAGCTGAGCAAAGAGGGTAAGCTGGCAGGCATCATGAGCTGCGCCTCCTGGGCCAATTCCCCGGAAAAAGCCTTCCAGATCAGCATGTCTCCCAAGGCGAAGGAAGAGGGCAGAAAGCGCCGCCGCTGAGGATACCGGATACACTATTTCTCCCCACACCGGGCAGCCTGCCGACAGGCCGCCCGGTTTCTTGTTGACTTATCCTCTGCGAACAAGCAGAAATGACTCACATTTTCCCCTGCGCGTGTCAGCAAGGAGCATTATTAGTTTGCTTTTCGGGTTAGAATAAGCTAGAATGGCCCGCACACGTTATGGCCAGGCAAGCATTAGGAAAGGGGCTGGGTGCCCTCATCATGAAGAAGCAGGAAACCGCCTCCACCCCCATCAATACTGTGGCAGATGGCGAGCGCGTCATCGTTGCCAAGGTGGGGGATATCAAAGCCTCTCCCTTCCAGCCCCGCCGCCATTTTGACGAGCAGCAGATTGAAGAGCTTGCTGCCTCCATCCGTGAGCGGGGGCTCATCCAGCCCCTCGTTGTGCGCAAGGTGAACGGCAGCTTCGAACTCATCGCCGGTGAGCGACGACTGCGAGCCATCACCCGCCTGGGGCAGACGACGGTCCGGGTCGTGGTCCACGAAGCCTCCGACCAGGAAGTAGCCGAACTTGCCCTCATCGAAAACCTGCAGCGCGCCGACCTCAGCCCGCTGGAAGAAGCCGAGCAGTATCGCCTGCTGCAGGAAAAATTCGGCATGAAGCAAGAGACAATTGCCCAGCATGTGGGCAAATCCCGCGCGGTGATTGCCAACATGGTGCGCCTGCTCGACCTTGCCCCCGAGGTGCGCGAGCTTCTTGAGCAGCAGCAGATCACCGTGGGGCATTCCAAGGTGCTTCTGCAACTGAAAGACGCTGATAAGCAGACTTTGGCAGCCCACCGGGTCGCGCGCGGCACTCTGACCGTGCGCCAGACCGAGCAGCTGGTGCGCAACATGCTCAACCCCGCCCCGGTGCTTCCCAAGGAAGAACCGGTCCTGCCGCCGGCCTATGCGCGAGTCTGCACCCAGCTTTCCCACGATTTCGGCACCAAGGTGAATATCGCCATGAAAGGCAAGAACAACGGTGTCATCGAAATCCCCTATGCTGGCCGTGAAGACCTGGTCCGCATCCTGCAGATTTTCGGTATCAGCGAAAACTTGTGATGCGCCGCCTCCTGCCGCTACTCCTGCTGCTATGCAGCTGCGATGATTCCCCCACCGCAGCCCCGGCCGCTCCTGAACCGCCCCCACCTGCCCCGGCACTAGTCAACACCCCGGAGTTCAGCGGCCACAACGCCTATGCCCACTGTGCCGCCATCTGCGCCCTGGGTCCCCGCTACAGCGGCTCTGCCGCCTACGAAAAACAGCTGCAATACCTCGAAAAGCACCTGCACGCAGCTGGCTGGCAGACCACGCGCGATACCTTTACTGCTCCGAACGGGGTGCGCATGACCAATCTGCGAGCCCACCGCAACGACGCACAGCCCCCCCTGCTCCTCAGCTGCCACATCGATACCAAAATCAACATCGCGCCGGATTTCCAGAGCGCGGATGACGGGGCCAGCGGTGCCGCTGTGCTGCTGGAGCTTGCCCGGGTGCTCAGCAGCGCACAGGTCGAACTCATCTTCCTGGATGGCGAAGAATCCTTTGCCCCGCGCATGAGCGATACAGATGGTCTCTATGGCTCGAAGTTCGATGTGAAGCGGCGCGGTGCCTCCCTGCCCCGCTGGCAAATCAACCTGGATATGGTGGGTGGGCGCAACAAATGCATCGCCATCCCCGCGCTCGATACCTCCGACTTCATGTATGCCCACTACACAACTGCAGTCAAGGCCCTGGGCTACAGCGAAGAACGATGGACCGTCTGGCCCGGCTCCTATCTCGATGACCACGTACCGTATCAGGAGGCAGGCGTGGATAGCCTGAACCTCATTGCTGCTTTTTCCGGCAGCAGCTGGTGGCACACACCGCGCGACAACATGAGCCGCATCTGCCCCCGCTCCCTGCACGAAAGCGGGTGCATCACCCTGCAACTTATCAATCAGTTGCTCAACGCAGGCGTTTCAAGCGCTCCATAACCGACTGCGGCACCGCAGCTCGCTCCTCCGGCGTATTCAGCGGGCATGTGTACAAAAGCCCGCCTGCGGCATCATACACAGTAAGCGTAAGCACATTGTCAGCCCCATACAGTACCAGGGTACCCTCGGCATCCCGAAACTGAAGCGTCACTTCACCGGCCTTACCCAGCATCCAGCCTCGCCCACGCGGATTCGCATCGCGCGCCAGATTCCGGATTGCCTGCAAATGCTCCGTCACTTGCCCGGGGGAAAAATCCCCTGCCATTTCCGACAACTGCTGCACCACCGCCCGCCTGTGTCCGCGCATGGCTGCGTGAATCTCCGGATTAATCACCAGCGGGCGAACCATACGGTCGCCACCGAAAGCCCCCCCGGGGCTGATTGGGTTGGACTTCAAGCGTGCGGGGCGAGCCGCCAGGACAACCGTTGCACGATCCGGCTCTGCACTCCCTGCTTTGTAGTAAAGGATTTCAAGGGACTGCCCCGGGCGGAGCGAACGCAGGAGAGTCCGCATCTCCCCTTTGGAATTCACGCGTAAGCCGTTCATGAGCTCAATCCTGTCGCCAGGCTGCAGATTCAGCGACTCTGCCGGGCTCCCCGGACGCACAGCCCGCACCACAACTCCCCCCTGGTACTCAACAGCGTTTTCCTCCACCACAACACCAAACATAGCACGCTGCTCCTCAGCAGCGTGCACCGCAGCCAGCCCACATGCCAGCACCAGACTGCAGAGCAGCTTCTTCATAGATATTCCTCCTCCACCTCGACTTCAGCCTTGTTGGGTACGCGGATAACCGTAGTCGATTCCTCAGACTCCAGCACAAAAGAATCCTCATACAGCACCTCGTAGTGGCGCTTGGGAGCCTCACCCTGGCGCCAGATCACACGCCCCGTTGAGCGAGCATCAATCACATTGCGGCTTGCCAGCCCTTGCTTATTATCCTCTGCCACGGCATTGCCGCTCATCAGCAGTGAACCAGCCACAGCACAGAACAACAGCGCAGCAGCCGCACTACCGCACCACAAGTAACTCCTGCGGCGGGCGCGTCGATTCTTCTGCCCGGCCTCGACAAACATCTGGACCCCGAGCTGCCCCACCAGGCGGGCAGGCATATCCGCAGGGTGCATACGGCGGAGAAGCTGCTCCATCTCCCGGCATTCAAGCTCCTCATCAGAAGCCCGCTGCATTGCTGCCAGCAGCCTGCTCTGCAGAGCGTCAGACATGGCAACCGGCATTGCGGTAGCTGTTTCAATTTCTGTTTTTGTGTCCATGATTCAGCGTTCTATCGGGTTTGCTTCCAGTTCTTTCCGCAGCGTCTGCAAGGCGTAGCGGTATCTCGAGGTGATAGTGGATAATTTCTGACCAGTCATATCGGCAATCTGCTGGAAGGTATGCTCGCCCCAGATGTGGAGCACCACCACCTCAGCAAACTCAGCCGGCAGGCTGCGCAGCAGCGCCTCCAGCCGCCGGCGCAGGTACTCATCATCCGCGGAGCAACTGAGCCATGGAGTCTCCTCTTCACCCTCGCTGAGCATTTCCTGCTGAGCGGTGGCATAATTGCGGCGCACCTGCTCGCGGCGCCCGCGGTCCATGGCCAGATGCCGAATCGCAGTATATGCGTACGAGCGCCACTGGTCCCGGCTGCCGGTAAACGAACCGCCCTCCACCGCATGCACGAGCTGCACGAGCGCCTCCTGCAACACATCTTCTGCATCAGCCTCACTGCGGCATTGCTGGCGGGCATACAGAAGCAGCTGCGAGCCGAATTCTGCCAGCCATGCAGACCAGTCGATTCGGGCTGCGGCAGTCTCTGTGGGGGAATGGGAGTTCATTTCCGTCATAACTAAAGCGTTCGTTGCACCAGAATTTATCTTAATAAAACTAATTTTTCCAGAAAAAACCGTACCTGCAGGCCAGAATTCCTGCAGGTACGGAAAAAACAGGGGGAGAGCAGTATCAAGCCTGCTGCCCGGCGGCGGCTTTTTCGGCCTCCAGCTTCTGGCGCAGCTTCTCAGGCAGCTTCACCTGGATATGCACATCGCGCAGCTGGTTGGGCTCAGCCGGGGCGGGAGATTCGCTCATGAGGTCGGCACCGCGATTGTTCTTCGGGAAGGCAATCACCTCGCGGATAGAGTCGCACTTGCCGATAAGCATGACCACGCGGTCCAGCCCCAGGGCCAGGCCACCGTGGGGCGGTGCGCCGAAGGAGAAAGCCGCCAGCAGGTGGCCGAACTGCTCCTGAATCGTGGCATCATCCAGACCCAGGGCGCGGAAGGTCGCATCCTGCAGTTCCTTCTCGTGGATACGGATGGAACCGCCGCCCAGCTCATTGCCGTTGAAAATAACATCGTAGGCCTCAGCGCAGATATCGGTGGAAATCTCGCCCTTGAGCACCTTTTCCACATCCTCCGGCACCGGGCGGGTGAAGGGATGGTGGATAGCGCAGTAGCGCTGCTCCTCCTCGTCCCAGCCGAAGAGCGGGAAGCGGTTCACCCAGAACAGGTCAACCTCGTCGTTCCCCTTCAGGATTTCCATGAAATCAGCGCAGGCAAGACGCACACGGCCCAGGATGGTGCAGCTCTGCTCCCAGGCACCGGCGGCGAAGAATACGCAGTCACCGCTCTCAATGTTGAGGCGCTCCTTCAGGGCCTCAATCTCGGCATCCGTCAGACGCTTGGTGATGGGGCTCTTCCAGCCGTCGCGGTCATTCACGTCGCGCACCTTGATGTAGGCCAGGCCCTTGGCACCAGCCTCGATGGCGGTCTGGGTGAGGGAATCCACCTGCCCCACAGAGGGGTTGAAGCCCTTGGCATTGATAGCCTTCACCACACCGCCGCTGGCAATGGCGCTGGAGAACACGCGGAAATCGCTGCTGGCAAAGATATCGGAGCAATCCGTAATCTTCATCTCGAAACGGCGCTCTGGCTTATCGGAACCGTACTGGTCCATAGCCTCATGCCAGGTCATGCGGGGGAAGGGAGTCACGATATCACGGCCCACGCTCTCCTTGAACACGCGCTTGAGCATCGCCTCAATCCAGCCGTAGATATCCTCCGGCGTGATGAAGGAAGCCTCGATATCAATCTGGGTGAACTCGGGCTGGCGGTCAGCGCGCAGGTCTTCATCGCGGAAGCAGCGGGCCACCTGGAAGTAACGCTCCATACCGGCCACCATGAGCAGCTGCTTGTACTGCTGCGGAGCCTGAGGCAGAGCATAGAAGGCACCGGGGGTCAGGCGGCTCGGCACCAGGAAGTCGCGGGCACCTTCAGGCGTGCTCTTGGAAAGGATGGGAGTCTCAATCTCCAGGAAACCCTGCTCATCCAGATAGTCGCGCATGGTCTTGGTGATGCGGTGGCGCAGAATCATGTTGCGCTGCATGGCCGGGCGGCGCAGGTCCAGGAAGCGGTACTTGAGGCGGATATCCTCATTGGCAATGTTGCGATCCAGCTGGAACGGCAGCACGGCAGCGGGGTTCAGCACCGTCAGAGAGCTTGCTTCCACCTCGATTTCACCGGTAGCCAGGTCGGGGTTCGTGGCATCAATCTCGTCCGTCTTGAGGCGGCGCACCACCTTGCCGGTCACCTGAATCACGGTTTCCACGCGCAGAGCCTCGGCCTGATTGGCAAGATTAGCGTCAATTTCCGGGTGGAAAACTACCTGGGTCTTGCCGGCGCGGTCGCGGAGGTCGATGAAAATCACACCGCCGTGGTCGCGCACGGTGTCCACCCAGCCGACCAGGGTCACAACCTGGTCTACATGAGCGGGGCGGAGCTCATCGCACGTATGGGTACGGTAACTGTTCATAATGAGAATATTGAGAAAATAGATAAAGACAACGCTCCCGGAGAAGAACGCAGCGGCGTCCATTCTACGCTTTCCAACTTAATTGTCAAGCCATTTTCAGGCTCCTCTCCGACATACGTTCAACCGGAAATGCCGGTGCAGCGGGGGCAGGCCTCTATGCGGTGGTCGGGGGCGATTTCGACCATAGGGGGCCGCTCGGTGAGCTCCTCTACCGGAATTCCCATGCGCTGGCAGAAGCGGCAGCCGGTCACCTGGTGGCGGATAGAAGCCACATGCCCCGGAATGGCCGGCAGCAGCGTCTTACGCACATAATCCCTGCGCGGCATGGCCGCAAGGAGAGCCTTGGTATACGCATGGCGGGGGTTGGCAAAGAGCTCCTCCACCGGGGCACTTTCCACGATGCGACCGGCATACATCACCAGCACGCGGTCGCAATGCTGGGCAATGACCCCCAGGTCATGGGTAATAAGCAGAGAGGAAGCGCCAAGGTCCTCGTGCAGTTCGCGCAGCAGGGCCAGAATCTGCTGCTGCACAGTCACATCGAGCGCAGTGGTAGGTTCATCGGCGATGATGAGTTCTGGGCGGCAGGCCAGAGCCATGGCGATGACGACGCGCTGGCGCATCCCGCCCGAGAGTGAGCCGGGGTACTGGTTGGCGCAGAGCTCGGCGCTGGGGATACGCACCCGGTTGAGCAAGTGGATAGCCTCCACCCAGGCGGCCTCCGGCGATAAATCGCGGTGCAGCATGAGGGTTTCGGCAATCTGGTCACCAACGGTGTGCACGGGGTTGAGCGCGCTCATGGGTTCCTGGAAAATAAAGCCGACATGGCCCCCGCGCAGGTCGCGGAGCTTATCGGCAGACATGGTGAGCACATTTTCACCATTGAAGAGAATTTCACCGGAAACAATCCTGCCGTATGGCTGGGGAAGCAGGCGCATGAGGCTCATGGCGGTCACACTTTTACCGCAGCCGACCTCGCCCACAATACCCACGCACTTGCCTCGGGGGATGAAGAAGCTGATATCATCCACCGCGCGCGATAATCCGCGCTCGGTTTCAAAGGCAACACTCAGGTTCTTGACTTCAAGCAAATAGTCGGCACTCATGGGGCTTCAGCAGTTTCAGCAGGCAGGGGGATTTCGAGGTCCACCTCAGGCAGGGACTCACCGGAGAGCCGCATGCGCAGCGTCTCTTCCTTCATCTTTTCATCAATCCAGTACAAATGACTATCCAGCGGGTCGTAATAGCAGGGCGGGCAGAAGCGGCAGCCGGGTTCATCGGGCCAGCGCAGCCAGCGCCACTGGGCGAAACGCCAGTACGAAGTAGTCCAGCCCGGCACCCATGCCAGGGTAGCGGCTATCAACTGCTGGGCCTGGTGGTGGGCCGCCACGGCGGCGGCTTCAGTTGTGGCAGCTTTGCATGCCAGGATGGCGCGATCGAGCGAGGGAGAGTTGGTAGCCGTGATGTTGGAGGTTCCCGGTATGGGGACTCCATCGGCATTGAAGGCATACGCCGAATCAAAGAAGGGTGCCGGGTCCGGCAGGGGCGGCGAAAAGCCCCAGGAGAAAATGGCAGCCTGGTATTGCTTGGCCTTCACCCGGGAGTAGAGCACGGTATCATCAGTCTGGTCGAGTCGCAGGTCGAGACCGCAGCGGGCAGCTTCTTCGCGCAGGATATTCATGCAGTTGGTATAGAGCGGGTCAATCCTGCTGCTGAGTGTCACTTGCAGGCGCGTACCGTCGGGGCGGGCCAGGATACCATCCGGTTCCTCGATAGTATACCCGGCGCGGGCAAAGCACTCGCGGGCCTTTTCCGGGGAATAGGGCAATGCCTTGATGCTCTCATCGGTATACTGGCCGAAACCGGAAAAATACGACCCCAGGCGGGTGTAATCGCCGCGAAAAACCGTATCGAGCACCTGCTGCACATTCAGCGCATGGTGGAACCCGCGGCGCATATTCTTATCATTGAATGGGGTCTGGGAGCAATTCAGATGGAAACCAAAACAGTTGCGCGGCCAGATATTGCTGAAATGCACCCGCTGCACCAAGCCGCGGTGCACGGGTTCCATCTCCAGCCCCTCGTACCAGAAATCTGCCTCGCGGGCATTGAACACATCCAGCTGCCCCAGGCGGAACAGCTCGCGCACTTTCGTATTTTCTGAAACAAACTGGTACACGATGTGGTCCACGTTGCAGGAATAGCGCGTGTACTTGCGGTTGGCTGCCCACCAGTCCGGCACGCGGATGAGGCTGACCTGACGCCCCATGATCACATCGTACGGGTTCACGGTATAGCCACCAGTAGTAGGAGCTACGCGCCACAGGTAGCGGGTGGGATAATCCGGGCCGAATTCAGCATAGAACGCGGTGCAGCTCGGCGGAAGGGAGGCGTAGAATGGCGCATACGGTCGCGCCGCCGCCAAGGTAACGGCCAGGTACTGGTCGCCATACACCTCTATACGCGAGAAATTGCCCATGTAGTAGTCGTTGTAGAACGGCTCCACGCCGTAGGGTGAGGTCCGCACATAGAGCGAGGTGATGAAATCGCGGGCCGTGAGACGCGAGCCATCGGAGAAGCGCGCGGCTTCATCGATGTGGAAATAGACCGTTCGGCCATCCCTGGAAACCGCCCAGCGGTCGGCGGTGCCGGGAATCAGCTTTCCGGTGCCGGGATGCAGGCGGATAAGCGGCAGGTCTATATCATCATACAGGTAGCGGCGGAAGGCGTTATTGCTGTTCGGGCCGAACACGCGGAACGTGCTGGGGAAGGAGCGCTGCAGAGCCAGGCGGAGAGTACCGCCTTTCTGCGCTTTCGGACTACCCAGCTCAGGCTGGTCCATGCCATCGTGCCACTCCAGGTCCTCCGGCAGCTCAATCTCACGGCGGAAGACGAGGTAATCCCCCTGCTCCTGGCGGCGGCTCAGGTTCATGAGGTTCTGCCAGGTATTCATGAAGCGCATCTTGGCGCGGTGCTGGCGGGTGCTGCCGGGAGCCGCTGTCAGGTACTGCACCATGGCGGCCTCGCAGGTCTGGCGGCTTTCGGCGGCGTGCTGCTCCACATACTCACGCACCTGGGCATTCCAGCGCTGCGGGAACCCGGCAAAACCAGGCGGCATGTGCCAGCGTTTCGTGTAGGTCGGCACGTCATCCGTCTCTGCAAAGCCGGGCGGCATCGTCAAATCCGATGGGTGCTTCCACTCCAGCCCCAGGGCGGCACCATCGTCATCGCACCCGGTCAGCAGAGTCGCCATCAGCAGGAAAATCGAGCTGAGCAACAGGCGGCGAGTCGGCTTGAGTAATAATCGGAACATGGATTTTATTCGTAATAGGTATGGCGGCGCGGGTCCGTAGCCTCGCGCACCGATTCTCCGATGAAGGTCACAATCAGCAGGGTTCCCACCAGCGCCACGAATGCGCTTGATACCACCCAGGGCGAGGAAAGCTTCGACAAGCCATCATTCAGCAGGCGTCCCCAGCTTGCATAGGTATCCGGCAGGCCGAACCCCAGATAATCCAGCGAGGCGAGCGACAAAATCAACGCCGCCACGCTGAAAGGCACCAGAGTCACCACGATACCGCGCAGATTCGGCAGGATATGCCGCAGCAGGATATGGGCGGTGCCGGCACCCATCACCTTGGCAGCGGCCACATAGTCGCGGGTCTTTTCCTTCAGCGTGGCCGCCCGCACCAGGTATGTCATATGCATCCACCCGAACATGGCCAGCAGGCTCAGTATCAGGAACAAGCCCCGCAGCTCCAACGGCACGAAATCTGAAACCACCATCACAACAAAAAGGAAAGGCACCTGCGAGAGTATCTCGATAAAGCGCTGGGTGACCAGGTCGAAGCGCCCGCCGAAATAGCCCATGAGCATCCCCATGGTAAGGCCGATGAAGTAGATAGCCGGCAGATAAAGCAGCGCTGCCTTGATATTGACCTGCAAGCCACCGTAGAGGTATGCCAGGATATCAGCGCCCTGGCTGTTGGTGCCCAACAGGTGATCCCCGGTGAGCGGAGGCGCGGGGTGGTAGTATACCTTGCGCTCGCTGCCGGCCGGGGTGAGCATCATGAACTGGCCAGGCTCCAGCGCACCGCGGTAGTGCTCCTCCAGCAGCTTACCCTCGCGGTAGGTGGCAGAGTATACCTCGGTGCGGTTCTGCAGCCAGCCCTGCACGTGGCCATCCGGCAGCCCGCGGCGGAACCGCTGCCTCAGGTGCGGCTGTCCATCGGCATACAGGCGGCAAGCCAGGCCGTTGTATGGTTGATTGCCGTCCTCATCATACAACACGCCATCCTTCCACACCAGGGCCTCCGAGGGAAACGGCGCGGCATCCATCGTCGGGTCGTACGGCACCAGGGGCATGATGACAAAACCCGGCACCCCCGTGCGACCCAGCCGGGCTTTCAGCTCGCGATAGTCGGTCTCGGCCCTGGCCTCGGCTCCTTTCAGGCCAAAGGTAGAACCAGGCAGCACCGCGCGGGTCAGCGCCGGGCTGTACCACTTGCCATCGTACGATACAAAGAGGGCGCGCTTACCCACGAGGCACTGATCCATGGCAGCCAGCAGCATGATGACTCCGAAAGCAATCAGCGACCAGTAGCCGCGCTTGATGCGCTTGAAACGCTGCACACACTGGACATATTCCGGAGGCAGGCGCAGACTGGAAGAGCGCCGCATCAGCAGATACACCCCACCGAGCAGCAGCAAAGCCATGCAGCCCCAGCCGAACCAGTGCACCTTGCCCTCCACCTCCAGAAGCGGCAGAGCCTCTCCGCTGCAACTGAGGCACGGCACCTCGCGGCTGACCGTGAATGGCCACGAAAGGGTCGGCAGCAGCCAGCCGTTAAACTCCCCCAGCGCCCCCAGCAGGGCCGCCAGCACCATGAGCAAAGCTATGAGATTCTTGGTCATCAATCAAAACGCACGCGGGGATCCACCACGGCGACCAGCAGGTCCGAAAGCAGATTTCCGATAATAATCAGGATGGAAGAAAGCAGCAGGGTACCCATGATCAGCGAGTAATCCTTATCCATAAGCGCCTGGAAGCACAGCATGCCGAAGCCCTGGATATCGAACACGCGCTCGATGAGGATGGAGCCCCCCACCACCGTGCAGATAACCCCGCCAAGTGTTGCCACGATGGGGATAACCGAATTGCGGAAGGCATGCCGCCACACCGCCTGACGGAACGATACGCCCTTCGACACCGCCGTGCGCACGTAGTCTGCAGCCAGGTGCTCCATGAGATTGTTCTTCATCATCATGGTCGTCACCGCAAAGGTCGAAACCACATAGCAGGAAAGCGGCAGCACAGAATGAATCGCCAGGTCGTAAAGCTGATCCTTGAAGGGCATCCACTCAAACCCGGGACTCACCAGTCCATACAGCGGGAACCACTCCAACCGCGCCCCCAGATACACCAGCAGCACAGCCCCCAGCGCAAAGCCCGGCACCGCATACCCCATGAATATCAGCACGCTGCTCACACTATCAAACCAGCTGCGGTGCCACAATGCCTTGAACACCCCCAGCGGTATACTCACCACATACGTGATGAACGCCCCCAGCAACCCGAAATACAGCGACACAGGCAGGCGATCCAGCATCATGCGGGACACCGGTTCATTGTACTTATAGGAAAGCCCCAGGTTCCCCTGCAACACCCCCTGGAAAGCACGGCGGCTCGCCACCGCGCGCCAGCGCCGGCAAGCCGGGCTCTTGGCCATGTCTTCAATGACTGCGGCATCCGTAACCTGTTGGCGGGCAGCCAGTCGCTCTGCCCGGACCCGGGGAGATTCCAGCCGCACCTGCCAGCCTTCATCCTTCATCCACTCCGGAGCCAGATACTGGGGTTCCCGGCCCTCCCGCGTTACCTCCAGCGCCACGGAATGCCCACTGGTAGAAACAATCGTGATGACCGCCAGGCCGGCATCATTAAACTCAGCCTTGGCAATCTCCACCTCGCGGGGGAGAATCCCCAGCCACTGCAGATAGGCTTTCCAGACCGGTTCCTGCAGGTTGAACAACTCTTCCAGACGCTCCACATCATCATTTCCAAGCCGGGAGTTCCCCTGCCCCACAGTCTTTTCACCGCTCAGCGCTCCGATAGCCTGCTCCTGCAGCATGCGCTCCACCGGGCCGCCCGGCACCAGCCGTGTCAGAAAAAACACCAGAAAGGTGATGCCTATCAAGGTAATGGGCATCAGCATCAGGCGTCTGAGAATATATTGTCTCATGGAAACTCCGGCTATTCTACTCTTTTCTATACTACGTGGCAAGTTCCGATTCTGCCCTGATTTCAGATTTCACGTCCTGCACATCTGCGAAAAAACGAAAGGGCGACCTGCGCAACAGGTCACCCCTCACCTCTCATACAAAACTGAGTACCCCCGCGCGGACTCGAACCGCGGACAAATTGATTAAGAGTCAACTGCTCTACCAACTGAGCTACGGAGGCTTTGTGCTCACCCGGCTGCTCACAGACTGGTACCCCCGCGCGGACTCGAACCGCGGACAAATTGATTAAGAGTCAACTGCTCTACCAACTGAGCTACGGAGGCACTTTGTCTGTGAGCACCCTGCACCCTGTGTTTCTCATAGGGAGAAGCCGCTGGTCAGATTTGAACTGACGACCCACGCATTACGAATGCGTTGCTCTACCCCTGAGCTACAGCGGCGGATGCTGTGTGCGGCGGCAGCATAGCACACGATTCCCGCCATTGCAAGCCTTTTTTTTGCGAAAAAATGTTTTTTTCTTAAAAAAAAGGGTACAATTTTCTTTACACACGCGCGTGTGTCGTGTAAATTGCCCCTGCCTCTCTTCTTGTCATCTATGGCGCGTAACCTTCTGAGCCTTGTTCTATTGCTCATCTGCTTGTTAGACTGCAACGCAGAGGCAGCGGGCGCGTGGAGGCAGAAACTGCAGGACTACGCCTGCGAGCTGCAGGCTGCCAGCCCTACCCCGGACACAAGCCGCCGACTGGTCGCCAGGCTGGGAGAAATAGCCCGCGGGGGCGATATCAACGCGCAGGATGCGCCCCATGGCGAAACAGCCCTGATGCTGGCGGCACGGCTGAATCATGAACCGCTTGTTTCCCTGCTTCTGCTGAATGGAGCCGACCCGCTCATCTTCGATAAGAGGGGGCTGTGTGCGCATGATTTCACAACCGACTCCAGCCTCGCGCTGCGCCTGGTGCGCTGCTGCCGCCCCGCCCCGGCTGGCTGCACCCTGCACTCAGCCGTTGCCCAGCCGGAGCACGCCGCCGACACCGTGCTGCAACTACTGCGCCACGGAGCAGATATCCACCAGACAGATCAACAAGGCCGGACCGCCCTGATGCTGGTCCCCCTGCAGAATCCCGACCTGGCCGGGATTCTGATAGCAGCCGGAGCCCGCCCCGAGCATTGGGGAGCCACCGAGCGAGCCCGGGAAAAAGTGCGCTATATAGATGTAGTATTCACCCACACCGGTGCCACGGAGGCAGAGCTGGAGGAGCAGGACATCGCCAACGCCAAAGCGCTGGATGAACTGGAAAAACAGAAGGCAAGCTGGCGGCGTTTCCGAGACAAAGCCCTCACCCGCCGTCGCATGCAGAGTCACCCGTATGCCTTCATGTGGAGCCGCAGGCAAAAACGCCACACGCATAAGAACATCCTCTGGAAGCAGGAGTACGAGAAAAACCCCGGTGGGGAGGATGGCATCAGCGGGTATCACGGCTCCGTCTACCGCGGTACCCTCACCCTGCATTACGACAACGGTATCCCCCCGCTGAAATTCCCCGTGCAGGCCGGCGGCAGAGCCCGCCATTTCCACGGTTCTGAGGAATTCACTGCGCCCATCGTGCCCGAAGGTGCCACCGCCAGGCTCTACACCGATTTGTACGGCCATACCATCAAAGGCTTCTTCATCTCCTGCCTGGGTCGCCAGGCAATCCCGCAATTCAGCGACACCCGCACCGATATCATGCTCCACCTGGCCACCGTAGCCATACCCGGCGAAACCGAAGAAAGCACCGTGCGCCACACCGGCTCTCACGGCTGCATCTCCGTGCACACCCTCCAGGACTGGGAAATCATCTCTGCCGAGCTCCGCAAACTGGGCGGAGCCGGGCGCGATGGCATCGAAATCCGCATCCGCTACGATTTGGATTAACCAAAATTTCTCCCTTTTGTACATTTTAGGGTTGAATTTGCCAGCAAGCGGCTATAAAATAAACCCGCTATGACATACGAAGTTTTCGAAACCAAGGAAGCCGCAGCCAAGACCCTGGCCGCGGAAGTCGCAGAACTCATCCGCAGCCGTGCAGCCGAAGGCAAGGGCGTTGTTCTGGGTCTGGCCACGGGTGCCACCCCGCTGCCCTTCTATGCTGAGCTCATCCGCCTGCACAAGGAAGAGGGTCTTTCCTTCAAGAACGTGACCACCTTCAACCTGGATGAATACACCGGTCTGCCCCACGACCACGTGGAGTCCTACTGGTACTTCATGCACACCAACCTCTTCAACCACATCGACATCCCCGCCGAAAACATCAACCTGCCCTGCGGCACCCTCGCTCCCGAGGAAATCCCCGCCCACTGCGCCGCCTACGAGCAGAAGATCAAGGATTGCGGTGGTCTCGACCTCCAGATCCTCGGTATCGGCCGCACCGGCCACATCGGCTTCAACGAACCCGGCTCCGATGACACCACCATCACCCGCCAGGTGCACCTTGATGACCTGACCAAGACCGATGCCGCCCCCGCTTTCGGTGGTTTCGAAAACGTACCCAGCACCGCCATCACCATGGGTGTGGCCACCATCATGGGCGCCAAGAAGGTGCGTCTCATGGCCTGGGGCGAGAAGAAGGCCTCCATCGTGAACAAGGCCATCAACGGCCCGGTCACCATCGATGTGGCCGCATCCTACCTGCAGAAGCATGCGGATGCCAAGTACTTCCTTGACACTCCCGCTGCCTCCGAGCTGTAAAGCCGCAGGTCGACAACCCATTCTGCGAGGGCCGGGCCAACACCCGGCCCTCCGTATTTTCCCCCGGCATGCACCTCTACATCCACGTCCCCTTCTGCCACCGCATCTGCCCGTACTGCGCCTTCTTCAAGCACACACCGGGCAACAGCGATATCCGCAGCTACGCGCGCGCCATCGGGCTGGAAGCGAGACTCCGCCTGCCGCAGGGAAGCGCTCCGCGCACCATCTACTTTGGCGGCGGCACCCCCAGCATGCTCTCCCCCACCCACCTGGAGCTCCTCGTCGAGGGGCTGCGCAGCTGGCTCGACCTCAGCCAGGTGCTGGAATGGAGCTTCGAAAGCAACCCCGCCACCTTCACCGCAACCAAAGTGCAGCACTGGCGCCAGCTGGGAATCAACCGCGTATCGCTCGGCGTGCAGAGTTTCGACCCGGCACTCCTCCGGCTCCTGGGGCGCGAGCACAGCCCGGATGACGTGGCGGCCAGCGTGGCGCTCCTGCGCGAAGCGGGCATCCCGCAGGTCAATATCGACCTCATGTTCTCCCTGCCCGGGCAGACCCTCGCCCAATGGGAGCACAGCCTCGAAAGCGCCCTCGCCCTGCAGCCCGACCACATCTCGACCTACAACCTCAGCTACGAAGAAGACACCGCCTTCTTCCAGCGCTACGGGGCCGATGCCGGCAACGAGGAAACAGACATTGCCATGTTCACCCTGGCGGATGAGCGACTCACCGCAGCCGGTTTCCGCCACTACGAAATCTCCAACTACGCCCGCCCCGGCTGCGAATCGCAGCACAACCTCGCCTGCTGGCACGGCGAGGACTACTGCGGCCTCGGTCCCGGAGCCGTCGGCACCATGGACGGCACCCGCTACTGCAACGCAGAAAACACCGCCGCCTACACCGCCGCCCTGCTGGCCGGCCAGCTCCCCCCCGGCACCAGCGAACAACTCGACCCCGCCACCCGCCGCACCGAACTCCTCGGCCTCCTCCTCCGCACCGATGAAGGACTCCCCCCCGCCATGCTCCGCCCGCAGGATGCAACCTTCACCGCCATGCTCCAGCAAGAAGGCCTTGCCACCCTCAGCGATGATGGGCGGTTGCAACTCACCCGCGCCGGTCGCCTCGTGGCCGATGAGGTGGCCGTTGGCCTGTTATGACGTTCGCGCCCGCTGGGCGCGAATATCGTTGCGGCAATGCCGCAATATCGTTCCGCGAAGCGGAATATCGTTCAGTCCGCAGGACTGAATATCGTTTCCCAATGGCACGAACGCACGAGAAATCCTGCCCATCGGGAAAACGGTTCAGCCTTCCTGATATAGAAGGCATCCACGTTCGCGCCCGCAGGGTGCGAATATCGTTGCGGCAATGCCGCAATATCGTTCCGCGAAGCGGAATATCGTTCAGTCCGCAGGACTGAATATCGTTTCCCAATGGCGCGAACGCACAAGAAATCCCGTTCATCGGGAAAACGGTTCATCGCGCCTTAACCTTCCTGATAGAAGCGATGAGCATGCATCTGATGCTTCCACATTGCTGAAGAAGACTCGTGGCTGCATCATGCGTTATAATCCCCACGCGTTCCATGATTTTCAACCAATACTCTGTCTCATAACATTCCTTGAGCGAAATCTGGTATTTTGCTGCAAAATCCCCATCGCTGGCGGCATATACTCCTTCGTGGATATTTGCCCCGATACTTGTTGCGGAGCGTATGAGCTGATTTTTCAATACGGCATGTCTTTCTATACTATTGCATAAAGTTACAATATCGACCGCAAAATCAAGACTGCGCTCAGCTAAGGGATGCTGTTTCATGATGCATGATAATATCATACACTATATTTCGTGGCAACTTATTTCCCGATGAGCGGAATTTCTTATGCGCTCGCGCCATTGGAAAACGATATTCAGTCCTGCGGACTGAACGATATTCCGCTCCGCGGAACGATATTGCGGCTTTGCCGCAACGATATTCGCGCCCTGCGGGCGCGAACGTGGACACAAAAGACACTTGCGCCACACGCCCCTATCCGCTACAATATGAACATACCAACATCACCATGTCGCGCGTTCTCCCCCTCCTCGCACTCTCCCTGTTGCCCGCAGCAGCCCAGCACGCTGCTGATGACCTGGCCTTTTCCGAAGCCGTCAGGCAATTTCTCCCCGAGCCCGCCACGGCTATGCCGGAGAAAAAAGTGGAGCTCAGCTTCACCCCGGATTCCCCGCGTGCTGCCGATACTTCGCCCGATGCGCACCCGGAGGCCTACGCGCGCTTTGCGGCCCACCTGGAAACTATCACCAAAGAAAATCTCTACGATTTCAGTCTGCCGCTGCGCGAGGTACTGGAGGCGACGAATGATGAATTCGCGGTCATGGCCTGGATGGAAAAGGCCGCCGCAGCCGGCAATGCAGCTGCCTGCCAATTCGTAGGCGACCGCCGGCTCACGCGCGTGCCGAAGGATAAGCTGCAGACCCCGGAAGTGAAGGCTGCCTATGAGATGGTGCGCAAGGCGTCAGATGCCGGCTACGATGCCGCAAAAATCAATGTGTGCATGTGCATGCAGACCGGTATCGGCACCAGAAAGGATGAGGAAGCCGCGCGGAAATACATGTTCGAGGCCTGCCGCAGCGGCAATCTCATCCCCCGCTTCAAATGGCTGCAGATGACGGGGCGCCTGGCCACCTGGGAAGACCGCGAACGCCCGGAGGTGGCCGCAGAAATCAAGCGTGGCAACCACCATGTGCTCTTCTACCTCTCGCGCCGCGCCCCGAATCCGGCAGAGGGGGTCGCCATGCTCCGCGAAGCTGCCGAAAAGGGAAACCCGGAAGCTCTCTACACGCTTTCGGCAATGGCTTCCAAAAACGCACCGAAGGAGAGTTTTGCCCTGTTGAAAGAAGCGGTGCGACTCCATAGCGCCGATGCTTTCTTCGCCCTGGGTACCGCCATGACGGATGGCGACCCGAATAATCCGGTGCTGAAGGAAGCCGGGGTAAAGCACAACGATGTGGCCGGCCGCGCCTTCATCAAGCTTTCGGCCATGATGGGCAATGTGGGGGCCAGCTTCTGGCTCGGCACCATGAATTACCACGGCAAATGCGGTATCGCGCAGGACAAGGCGCGCGCTTTCCTCCATTTTGACCATGGAGCCCTGGCCGGCAATGCCACTTGCGGCACCGCCGCCGGGCTCATGCTGCTGCGCGGGCTCGGCATCCCGCAGGATACGCACAAAGGTCTCTATTACCTGAACGTGGCGGCCAATGCCGGGGTGCCGCACGCGGTCATCCTCCTGGCCTACGCCCAGCACTCGGGCCTGGGTATGCCTGCTGATACGAAATCCGCCTGCAAACTCTTGCAGGAAGCCGCAGCCCTGGGGCAGAAGCGCGCCTACGTGTACCTGGCCTATCTCACCGCGAAGGGGGGGGCCAGACTCAGCCCCGATGCAAAGATGGCCGAGCGCTATGTGCGCCTGGCCAGGCTCGACCTGCAGGATGAAGCCCAGGAGTTGTTCGATAAGCTCATGGCCGAAGGCTGGAACCCGGAACCATAAGGAATTGACGATTGGGAAATCTCCGCCCTCCCCTTCACCTGTCGCTCTTCACTATTCAATTGACTTGCCGCCAGTCTCCCGGTACAATAGCATCCATGAACCAGCAACCTTATCTGACAGAACAGAATGAGCCCGCCGTCTCCAGCGCGGCGCTCGCAAAATCATTCATGAACAGAGTCTACATGTGGATGGCAGTCAGCATGCTGCTTACCGCAGGGACTGCAGCCTACGCCGTGCAGGATATCGAAATCGTGCAGTGGGTGCTGGAGCATTGGCTGATGCTCTGCCTCGGCACGCTCGGCATTGTGTTTGGCATGAGCTTTGGAGCCAGCCGCCTCTCCTTCGGAGCGCTTGCACTCCTGCTGCTGCTCTTTTCCTTTATGGAAGGGCTGATTTTCGGGCCTATTCTGCTCAGTTACTCGCAGGATACCGTATGCAAGGCCTTTGGTTGCACCGCCCTCATGTTCGGCGGCATGTCGATTTTCGGCGCGCTGACAAAGCGGGACCTCAGCACCATGGGCCGCACGCTCATAACGCTGTTCATCGGCCTGCTGGGTGCCTTGATAATCAATATCTTCTGGGGTAACTCAATGCTGGATCTGGGCATCTCCTGCGCAGGGGTGGTCATCTTTGCCCTCTTCACAGCATACGACACTCAGAACCTGCTCAAAATCGGCCTGTGCGATGACCCCACCGTGCAGAGCAAGGGCGCTGTGCTGGGTGCGCTCACCCTCTATCTTGATTTCATCAACCTCTTCCTCATGCTGCTGCGCCTTTTCGGCCGCGATGAATAAGCCCCGCGATTTCCTTCCCTCCCCCCATTTGCATCCCCATGTCTGAAACCACCGACCGCCTCACCACCCTCGCCAGCGAAGCCGCCAGTTCCCTGCTCAACGCGCTGGGCTTTGCCTGTACCCTGCGCACCGAGCCGTATGAAGATGGCATTTCCCTGCTCATCGACAGCCCGGATGCCCGCTTCCTCATCGGCGATGAAGGTGACCGCCTCGATGACCTGCAATACATGATCAACCGCCTGGTGCAGGCCAAGTGGGAGGAAGCCCCCCGCGTGCGGGTCGATTGCGACAACTACCGCGCCCGGGCAGAGGCCAAGCTGCTGCGCCGCGCCCGCTCCCGCGCCGAGCGGGTGCTCAAAACCGGCAAGCCCCTGCTCATGGAGCGGCTGAATGCCTACCAGCGCCGCCTGGTGCACAATGAGCTGGCCGAAATCCCCGGCATCCTCACCCAATCCGAAGAAACCGACTCCAGGTTCAAGCGCATCACCATCAGCCGCGCAGAAAATTGATACTGGCATGAAGAAACTCCTCCTCCCGCTCGTCTGCCTTCTCTGCTTCCTCCAGGCCAGGGGGGAGGAATACACCGTCTATTTCAGCCACGGCACCAGCGCCGCCGCCATGGTGAAGAAGCTGGCCCCGCTGCGCGCTGCCGACCCGCAGAGCGAATGCCGCTACGTGGTGCTCAGCAGCAAGGCCGAAACCATGGCAGAAGCCATCAACACCGCCAATGCGCTCAAAGCCGGCGTGGAGGAGCTCCCCTGCCTCGTCATCGGCGATGAGCACGGAGCATTCGCCGTCGTCCCCCTGGACCAGCTCAGCCCGGAGCGGCTCCAGGCGGCCAAGGCAAACGCCAAGGCCCCCGACCGCGAGCAGCAGGCCCGCCAGCGCAATTTTGCCGCGCAGCAATACCTGCTCTTTGCCCGCATGAGCCTGCTTAACCCGCTGCAAGGGGAGGCGCTGGCCCAATGCCTGAGCACCTGCCGCGCGCTCATGGAGCATCCCTTTGCCACCCCGGCAGATAAGCAGCGCCTGGGCTTCGAATGCCTCTATCCCCTCCTCATGCGCGAATACGCCAACATGTACCAGGGGGCGCACACCCCGGCCTCCGAAGCCAAGCTTCTGGAAGCCATCGCCGCGCTGGAAGCAGCGCGCGATGCCGACCGCAATTCCACTATCGGCAAACGCGCCTTTGCCGAGCGCGAGCGACTCCGCGCCGCACGCCGCCAGGCCAGAACAATGGAATAAATTCCAGATTGATCTTTGACGATGGGCGATTGATTTCTGCCCCCCCCGTTCATCACTAATCACTTCTCCCATGCCTTCTTCTGCCGAGCACTTCTTCACCGCTTCCAACCAGCTGACACTAAGGGTCACCGATGCAGGCAAGCTGCATTTCTGCTACCTGGGGCCGCGCCTCAGCCGCGCCGATGATGCACTGGCAGCACCGCTTGCAGAATGGCCGCTGCTGGCTACTGATTTCGATGCGCGCGGCTGCTGGGGGAACCACTCCTGCGAATGCGCGCTGCAGCTCCGCTATGCAGATGGCACCCAGGGCTGCGACCTGCACCTCATCCACCGCGAGCCCACCAGCCGCGGAGCCATCTACACGCTGGCCGACCCGCGCCACCCGGAGCTGGAGGTGCGGCTGGAAATCGCCGCCTACCCGGAGGAAGACACCCTCGCCCTCACCCCCACCCTCAGCAACCAAGGTGCAGGAAGCATCACCCTGCTACAGGCAGACTCTGCCGCCATCCCGCTGCGCGCAGCCGAATACCACCTCACCACCTTCCGTGGCGGCTGGAGCGGTGAAAACTACATGCAGGAGCAAAGCATTGCCCGCGGCAACACCCTTGCCATCAGCTCCACCACCGGCATCAAAACCGCGCAGGAAGGCACCCCGGGCCTCCTCGTCTCCCTGGGAGGCCCCGCGCAGGAAACCGGCCGCCCCTGCCTGCTCGCAGCCCTCGCCTGGAGCGGCAACTACGAACTCAGCGCCCGGCACAGCAGCTACGGCCACCTCTACCTGAGGCTCGGCCACTACTTCGCCCACAGCCCCTACACCCTGGGCGCAGGCCGCAGCATCACCCTGCCCACCGCCATCATCGTATACAGCCACAGCGGCGCGGCGCGTGCCAGCAGCAGCCTGCACCGCTACCTGCGCCGCCATGTGCTCCCGCACGGCTGCGAGCCCCGCCGCACCCTGCTGAACAGCTGGGAAGGCGTGCATTTCGATGTGCATGCCCCTGCCCTCTGCGACATGATGAAGCTCACCGCCCACCTGGGGGCAGAACTCTTCGTGCTCGACGATGGCTGGTTCGGCAAGCGCAAGGACGATACCTCCTCCCTGGGCGACTGGGAACCCGACCCCGATAAACTGCCTGGCGGCCTCAGCAGCCTCACCGCGCACGCCCGCAACTGCGGCATTGATTTCGGCCTCTGGATGGAGCCGGAAATGGTTTCCCCGCGCAGCCAGCTCTACACCGACCACCCGGAATGGGCCATCCGGCTACCCGGCATCACCCCGCGCGAAGAACGCCACCAGCTCGTCCTCGACCTCGCCAACCCTGCCACCGATATCGCAGCCCCCGTGCGCCGCATCCTGGCAGATAACCCAGGCATCACCTACATCAAGTGGGACTGCAACCGCAAAATCTCCGACCCCGGCTCCACCCACCTTCCACCAGGAGAGCAAGGCAACCTCTATTTCGACTACATCGCCAACTACTACGCCCACATGCGGCAGCTGCGCCAGGAATTCCCCGGTGTCACCTTCCAATGCTGCTCAGCCGGCGGCGGGCGGCTCGACTGCGGAGCCGCGGCCTTCCACGAGGAATTCTGGCTCTCCGACAACACCGATGCCTGCGACCGACTCCGCATGCAGTGGAGCGCTTCCTACTTCTTCCCGGCCAACGCCATCGGCTGCCATGTCACCGCCAGCCCCAACTGCTACACCGGGCGTGAAACCTCCCTCAAATTCCGCTTCGATGTTGCCCTCGCAGGCAGGCTCGGGCTCGAACTCGACCCCCGCGCCCTCAGCCCGGAGGAAATCGAGGAAATCCGCAGCCGCATCGCCCTGGCCAAGGAGCTCAGACCCATCACCCAGCTCGGTGAGCTGCACCGCCTCGTCTCTCCCTACAACGGGCCCGACTGCGCCCTGCTCTACACCCGCGAAGACCGCGCCCTGCTGCTCGCCTACACCACCCAGCGCCCCTACACCGACCAGCACACCCGAATCCCCCTCCGCGGCCTCATCCCCGGCGCGCGCTACACCATCACCGAACTCGCCCCCGATTCCACCGGCCTCCACTGCCCGCTGCATGCTCAGGAACTAGGCGGCGATACCCTGCTCGCCACCGGCATCCCCATCCGCTGGAACCGCCCCCAGCAGTCCTGCGTGCTTCTCCTTTGCCCGGTGTAAGACGGACAAACTCACGCGCCGCAGGCGCGTTTTCACACAGGCGCAGCCTGTTTTCCCCCTTCACACGCACCCTAGTGCGTTTTCACCCGCGCCGCAGGCGCGGTAAAACACCCCCCATTCCATAAACCCAAACTCACGCGCCGCAGGCGCGTTATCACACAGGCGCAGCCTGTTTTCACCCTTCACACGCACCCCAGTGCGTTTTCACCCGCGCCGCAGGCGCGGTAAAACAGCTCCACATAAGCTTAAAATTCTGCGCGCCAGCGGGCGCGCAAATAGAACGCCAAGGTTCCGTTTCATCTGCTTTTCAAGCAGAGAGAATTTCCCGGCCTTGCCGGGAGATAAGTTCGCCTGGCGGCGAGATAAGTTCCGCTTCGCGCAGAGAATTTCTTTCTGGCTGCGCCAAAGAACGCCAAGGTTCCGTTTCATCTGCTTTTCAAGCAGAGAGAATTTCCCGGCTTTGCCGGGAGATAAGTTTGCCTGGCGGCGAGATAAGTTCCGCTTCGCGCAGAGAATTTCTTTCTGGCTGCGCCAGAGAACGCCAGGGTTCCGTTTCATCTGCTTTTCAAGCAGAGAGAATTTCCCGGCTTTGCCGGGAGATAAGTTCGCCTGGCGGCGAGATAAGTTCCGCTTCGCGCAGAGAATTTCTTTCTGGCTGCGCCAGAAAGAGATAAAAACCAGCTCTGAGGCAAGCTTGCCTCAGAGCTGGTTTTTGACCTTACTTGACTCGTCTGCGGCGAGCCACTAAGCCGGCCAGCGCCAGCAGACTGAGCGTGGCGGTGGTGGGCTCCGGCACTATCAGACCGGCGTACACATCGCCCGCAGCATTGTAACCCAGGTAGTACTTACCAGAACCCACATTGCTGAAATAGTCGCTCAAATCCTTGCCAGAAGAAGAATCCAGCGTGCTGCTGCCTACAGTATAGGAATCGCCACCAAGCGTCAGCGTATCCACGCCTGTGAAGAGCTTCACCGGCTCGCTGCCCGATGTCATGCTGGTGATGGCCGTATACTGGTCGCCGCTCAGCGTCAGGTTGCTTCCCAGCGACAGCGAGCTGCCCATGGAAAGAGCCTGGTTCAGCGTTACCTCTGCGCCATCGGCAAAGGCAAGGTTCGCATTCACCTGGCCACCGCTGAAGGTGGCATGGCTGGTCACCGTCAGCGTCTTTTCATTTTCGAGCGTCCCGACTGTCACCGTTGCGCCGCTCTGCACCTCCAGAGTTGCCACGGAAAGCGATTCTACTGCGCTGAAACTCAGCTGGGCAGCAGTTTTCACCAGGATATCATCGACGATGATTTCACTACTTGTAAACTTGGCTGTAGTGTTTGCTTCGATGGTTGCAGAAGTGACATCGACCTTGTTCGCGAAGGTGGTGCCATCAGATGAGGTGTTCTTTACAGCGAGATCAAGTTTCTGCCCGTTATCCAATAGTTTACTATTTACGGTAACGCCCTTTGTGTGGTCGAAGGTAACACTGGCCGAACGGCTTGTGCTTCGAGCGATAATCTCAGTATTGTTAATTGTCGTAGCATCCCCTGTATATTTGATTTTGTGGTCACCTGCGGCTATTTCCATCTTGCCAGTCCAGGCTGACACATCGCCAGCAAATGTGAAGCCCATCATATTGTTCTCTCCAAGATCCTTGTTAACAATGAAGTTACCATCGCCTGTCATGGATCCGTTGAATACATAAGTTGCTCCGGTGTAACCATTCGTTAGCTCGATGGGAGCCAGATTGGTATTGTTCAGGATGATGTCAGCATCGATATTCTTCGTCCCGCTGCCAGAATTGATAAAATAGCCTACGTAATCCTTAATTTCAATTGTGGAACCGGAACGCCCGAGAAGAGCCAAATCCACATTACCGGACGACTGTCCAAACAACTGGACTTTCCCCGTCCAGGAATCGTTTACCTGCACGTTTGTTGAGTTTCCAGCGTTGATAGTGTAGGTGCCACTTCCTTCCAGGTTTATCTTGTAATCATTTGCGGTAACGAGATTGCCGCTTAGACTCTTCTCGCTACCGATGTTAAATGTGGCATTGCCAGCAAGTTCAATGTTGGAATTAACCGTGGTATCAACATTCAGTGTTGTGCCGGAGCCTACGTTAATCTCGGCAGTCTCACTCTGGTTGTATATCTCGCTGGCAGAGGATGACCCAGACTTGATATACCACTTGCTGGTATCGATGCTATCAGCCGCACCAAAGGTGCGATTGCTGTCGTTGATCGTGTAGTTCTGGCCACCATACTGTACAGTAAACTCTCCAGAGATGATGCCCCCCGTAATGAGCGAGCGAGCCCCGAGTGCAAAACCATTGGTGGCTGCGGAACCATCCTTGTCTACTATATTCTCCCCGCCTCCCGATATGGTGAAGCTGCTGATATTAGAGGAATCAATCGCAAACGAACCACTACCAATGGTAAGAGTGGTGTCGGCCCCCATGGACAAAGTGCCTGTATAAATAACATTTGCAGCCCCTGTTGAAATACTAACAGCACTTTCTATGGCCCCAAACTGGAGAGTCCCGGAACCCGCCACTGCAATACTTCCTCCGCCGGTCAGGTTTCCGTTGAGAATCAGCTTACCTCCAGCAGTACCCTGTTCGATGGTGTTCCCGGTATGGCTGTACTTGGTTGTATCCAGCGTCACATCACCTGTAATGTTAAGGGCATCAGAAATGGTAACACTATCAGCAGCTATACCGATAGTACCACCGCTGATGTTGGCGGACACATAACCATCGTAATCCAACCCCATATCCCCAAGAATCAGCTTACCACCTTGCTTCAGATTTACAGAGGAGACAGAGGTCTTTCCCGGATTGGAACGTCCGAGTCCCTTTGCTGCAAGGGTACCACCGTTTTCGATGTTGATGGTTACTTCTCTATCGCCTGTCAGTACTGCTGCTTTTTCTGCCAGAATGGTACCTTTCACGTTCATCGTGGTGCTGTTATTCCATTCACTCACGATAAAGCTGTTGGTCTTGTACTGTCCCGTAGCGTTCTGTATCGCGTTGGCCTCACCTGTCACTTTCAGGGTATAGCCGCTCTCCACGTTAAATAAAACACTATCACCATCCGGCTTGTCACTTAATTCTATGCGGCCTACCGTGGCTATGCCGCCGTTCACACCATCACCCATGGTAATGTTGCCGCCATTGGAGTATAACTTGCCCGTCACGGTTGCCGTATCGGAAGCTATGACAAGGGTGCCTTGAGATACGCTGATGTCTGTCTCACTCACCGTTCCTCGCAATGTCAGAGTCCCGGTATTCGAGCTCACCTTCGAGAGAGAAATCGACTCTGCAATTGTCAGATTACCAGCATTGGAAATAGATGTAAAATTGCCCTCAATGGAGTTGATGACAACTTTGTTCCCTGCTTTAGAAACATTCAGAGTAGTACTCCCTTCATTCGCCACGACCAGGTTCTCAATGACGAGAGAATCGAAATACCGATTCGCATCCCAGGTATTGGTTCCTACTTCCAGCGTAGATGCATCAGCAACCGTCAATGTCCCGATTTTTGCATTCGTCAAGTTGTTGCCACCGGTTTTATCGTCAGCAACCAGCTTGTATGAACTGCCACTTCCGCTAAAATCTATAACATCAATCGTGGTCTTTACCTCGCCTCCATCCAACGTCTCTTTCGTGATGGTTCCATTGCCAGGCATGGTCAAATGTCCTGCTTTATCCCCACCGAGATACATCGTTTTTTCACTAGAAGAGTAACCGGTGTCTGCCGTTGCTGTCCCGCATGCAACTAGTACCGCCAGTAATAATGTTTTCGGTAATTGTAATTTCATAGTCTTGAAAGTTTTGCTTTTCCGGGAGTAAGGCATCCTCTTGCGCAGTGAAGACACTACACCCCTTCACGCCTCATTCTATCGCTTTTCAGATGCGATGTACAGCGGAAAAGTAGGTTGAAAGAGAGTTTTTCAAAAAAACAGGAACATCAACCTCATATCCAAAACGAAGCGTGGATGAAACAAGGTGAGAGATACATGATATTATCTATTGGTGTCCATTTTGTTATAGATAAGACAATATCCCCCCCGAATGAACATGAGAGAATAAAAACGGCAGCCTGCAGCAGGTACTATCAGGAAGAAGAAGGCCGCTGGTTGTTCCGGATCCCGTGTCAAAACGAAGCCCAGCAATGTCGTGTCCGGCATTCATTTGGAAGCTCTAATAAATTGAAGTCGTGTACATCGCATCTGAAAAGCGATAGAATGAGACGTGAAGGGGTGTAGTGTCTTCACTGCGCAAGAGGATGCCTGCCTCCCCGGACAACGAATAAAATCTGGTCAAACGAACAATTTTCAACGATGAAACTTCACTTACCGAAGAACTTACTCGTGGCGGTGCTGGCAGCAGGCATGGGATTATCCCAGGCGGCCATAACCATCAATACGGAAACCAATGTTGCCAGCGAAGGAAGCGTCTGGAGCAAGACATTCAGTACAGACTCGGCCACTTATGTGCAGGGAAATCTGGGCAACAATCGGTTAGACGTTGTTAAGATGGAAGATGCCGATGCATTGAAATCTTCCATTGTCATCGCTGACGGCAAGCATCTGTTTCTGCAAACGTATGGGGGAGACGGAAACCTCAAGGTTGACGGTTCCATTTATGTGGGGCATAGTGGAGGCATCCGTGTGGGCATGGATAATTACGATGTCTCCATAAATAACATCTACCTGACTAATGACGCCTCTATTTATGAGTATGCCGGAAATACGTCTCATACCGTAACGATAGCAGGGACAGTAACCGATAAGGTGCCAACTGATACGGACGGGCAGACGTATGACTCCCAAAGCACATTTACCATCAACGGCGGCAAATATGTGTTTACCGGTGCTGTGGAGGTGAACAAGCTGGCAATTACCAATAGAAACAGTAAAACAACGCAAGTAACCTTCGAGGCCGACAGCACGCTGAATGTAACCAACATTAGCAACGAAGGAACCGTTTCGTTCAAGAATCTCAATAATATATCAGAAATTCTGAATAAGGTGGATGGAACCGGCACGGTTGCTATTGATGTGGACACCCAGCTGGATGGTGCGGCCAACGGTTGTACCGTCTACGACTACGAAGGAAAGATTCAGGTTAACAGCGGAGCCACGCTCACCATTGGTGCAGCAAAATCAGATCCTTACAACAATCTGTGGGCTGTTGATCTGACAAAAGCGGAATTAAATTTGCAAGGAGGCACCGCTACCATTTATGGTGGAGCAAGCAAATTTGGTACAATCAGCACCTCCAACAAGACGAGCACGCTGGAGCTACATGCTACTAAACAGAATGGCAAACCCTCTCCAGAGGAGGTAAGCGTTGGAACAATGAATGTCAATTCCGAACTGAATATCAGTGGTCAGTGGGAATCAAAACTTCGAATTGAAACGCTGACTCTCAATAACACTCTGAAATTAGACGCTCATACAGGAGGCAGCGGAAAAGATGCTACTGTAACGATTGGGAAAATGAGCGGTACTGGCATGCTGCAACTGGTGAAGGGAAACTATGTGCTGGAGGAGGGCGAGCATAGCATTGACAGGCTTGATACCTCGCAAGGAGGTAACTGTATAGGCACACTAAAGCTCGAGGAAAAAGCACATCTCACGGTCGGGTCTAGGATGTGGCTGTCGAACAAGGCTGATGCAAAGATTATACTGGAAAGCGGGGCCTCCCTCAAGCGTGACGCTCTGAAGGTCATTGGGCGGGGCAGCACTTCGACCATCACCCGCGATACGAATGTGGCTACCAATGCAGGAGAGAAAATTGGCGATGAATATAGCTTGGACAACGTGGTATACACCATCAGCAATGCTGATGCCGAGGTAACAGCGGCAACGGGAGGTACCACCATTAGCAATATTCTCAAGAATGTTTCCCTCATCAATACCGGCAGCGGCCTATTAACTGCGGGAAACGGCAACAGCTACTATAGTGGTCTTGCTGCCAGAAACGGTAATATCGAAATCAACGGTTTCGCTAATCAGGCCGCTCAGACATCTGTTTCCCTGCTGGAAATTGCAGCAAACAAGACATTAAGCGTAAATAAAAACTGGAATGCCAGCAAGACTGCCGCCACAGTTGAAGTTGATGGTAAGGCCATCTTTGCCGCAGGCTCCCGGTTGCAGGCTCACCTGACGCTGAAGGAGGGAACATCGGTTCAAATGGATGGAACCCTTACCATGGGTAGTGATACCGATACAACGACGGCTTACACCCTTTCCCTGGAGAAGAGCCTGAGTCTGAGCGGCACCCTGGTCAGTCAGATTGCAACGATGACCGCCGGAAAGGAGACCGTACTCATCACCGGGGTTGATACCCTGAAACTGGGTGATCAAACCTACAATGTGTCTGAGTCCGTGCTCGATGTCTCCAGCGGCGTAAAGCTGAGCGATTACTTTTCCAGCGATATAAACCTCGATAACTACTACCTGGGTTTCAATACAAATGGCGATGTCTACGCCGGGCTCATCATCCCGGAGCCTGCCACCGCTACGCTGAGCCTGCTCGCTCTCGCCGGCCTCTGCGCAAGACGCAGAAGGAGTCACTAATGGATTAAGGGAAGCAGGCGCACCGGTGCGCCTGCTTCTCTCCCTCCCCCCCCCCCGTTCAGGCCGCCAGGCCTGAATATCGTTGCCCCCGCAAGGGGGCAATATCGTTTTTGCCGCAGGCAAAAATATCGTTCAGAGCCGAAGGCTCTGAATATCGTTATCCCTAAACCCGCCACCCCCGACAAATCACCACGAATTGGGAAACGCTCATACCCTTTCTAACGAAATTGCCCCCTGACGGGGGCAACGATATCAGCCGCATTTACGATAACAACATCAGGCACTCTGGCGTTCCAGAGTGCCTGATGTGTTTAATTTTTGTCTGGAGAACAGGCACGCCTCTGCGCAGCCTGATCTCTATGATAGCCAGAACCCTCAGCCCCTTCTGCGGCGGGCGCAGAGGCCGGCGAGAGCCAGGAGGCTCAATGTAGCCGTGGCGGGCTCCGGTACGAGGGCGGCAACCTCTGCAGAGCTCAACGCCTTATCCCATACCGTAATGTTGCTGACTTCCGCATTGGCGATTTTATCTGCATCGCTGAAGTTTGAGCCAAACTGGAACCCGGTCAGCGCGAGCGTTTCGCCTTCAGCGGCTACCCAATTCGTCACCTGAGATGTCTGCTTACCATTGACATAAAGAGTCAGCGTCTTAGCATCGGCATCACTCACGATGGTAAAGGTTGTATTACTGATCTCAGATGCTGTCAGCCCCGTCGTCAAGGTTTGATTCCCGGCATTACCGTAGGGAGTTTCATTACCAAGGCCGCTCTGGAGCACGATAGTACCTTTACCATCACCATTCGTGGTAAGAGCCATGGAATGGTCGAAGTTGGCATTTCCACCATTTGAATACAGGCTGACAATTGAATCCCAAGTACCGTATGAGTTAACAGCATTAACATCCAGATTCAGGGTGAAGCTCTTGCCCATTCCCGCAACCTGGCTACTCCACGGGCAGGTACCCTGACTTCCTACGGTAGCCGTATTGGTAGAAGTGAGAGAGAAGGCATCAGACGACCATCCGCTCCCACCCATATCGACAGAGCCAGCCGCAAAACCGACATCGCCGCTGGCAAAGTCCCAGGCAAACGCTACATCTTTCTGCTGGTCCGATGTCATGCTATTGTACCCCACGGATGCGGCAGAAGCCACTCCGGCAAGAGCCATAAGAGCAATAAATGTTTGTTTCATGATACGTAATTGTTTGCAAGTTAATCAGTATGCAGCATATGCGACCATTCCTCGCGCGTGGGATGAGGGCCGCATACATCCGCACCAGCAGTTTATCGCTTTTCTTATGCGATAGCAAGTTATTTTTTCTTAGAAATGTTTCTTTTAGAAGTTATAACAATGAGTTCTAGTCCATTTGTGGTTGTTCAGCAACTCAGCAAGAATCGTAGCGACGATTCTTTTTATTGATAATAAAGGCATAGCAAATAACAAAACTCTATCGCATAAGAAATGCTCTCTTCCCTCTCCCCCCCCTTTCAGGCCGGCAGGCCTGAATATCGTTGCCCCCGCAAGGGGGCAATATCGTTTTTGCCGCAGGCAAAATATCGTTCAGAGCCGAAGGCTTCTGAATATCGTTATCCCTAAACCTGCTACCCCCGACAAAACACCACGAATTGGGAAACGCTCATACCCCATTTTAACGAAATTGCCCCCTGACGGGGGCAACGATATCAGCCGCATGAGCGGCTGACGATATGCACCTGCGGTGCACGATATTCGCACCCTTACGGGTGCGAACGTGGGAGCCGAAGGCTCTGAATATCGTTATCCCTAAACCAGCTACCCCCATCAAAGCACCACGAATTGGGAAACGCTCATACCCTTTCTAACGAAATTGCCCCCTGACGGGGGCAAACGTTATTTGCTGTGGATGTTGAGCATCTCGGCGTAGGTGGGAACGGGCCAGAGGTCGGCATCGACCATGGTCTCGAGCTGGTCGACTACCTCGCGGGCGGCGACCATGGAGCTGCGCATATGGGCAGGGTTGCCCTCGCTGATGGCGGCGGCCAGGTCGGCAATGCGGTCGGGCAGCAGGTCGTAGAGGGAGCCGATGGCTTCTGCCTTGCCGACGGCGGCTTTGAGACCAGCAGAGAGGCCAGCGGCCTGGATAGAGGCCACGGTGTTGCAAATCTGGGTCATCTGCTCGGCAATGGCAGGCATGTAGATGGTTTCGAGCATATTGAGGCAGGTCTTGGCCTCGATGTCGATGAGCTTTTCGTAGTTCTCAATCTGGATTTCCTTGCGGGCAAGCAGCTCAGCATTGGAGAGCACGCCGTATTTCTGCATGAGCTCCAGGGTATCCGGGCGAGAGAGCACTTCGAGTGCTTCCGGGGTGGATTTGATGTTGGGGAGGCCGCGGCGGGCTGCCTCTTCCACCCATTCTTCCGAATAGCCGTTGCCGTTGAAGATGATGCGGCTGTGCGCGGTAATCATCTCGGCAATGAGCTTCTTCACCTCGCCCTTGAAGGCGGGGGTGCCGGCCACGGGTTCCAGGCGGGTGGCCACTTCATCCAGCGATTCGGCCATGATGGTGTTGAGTACGGTCATGGGCCAGGCGCAGGTCTGGGAGGAGCCGACCCCGCGGAACTCAAACTTGTTGCCGGTGAAGGCGAAGGGGGACGTGCGGTTGCGGTCGGTGGTGTCCTTCGGCAGCTCCGGCAGGGTATCCACGCCAAGTTCCATGGTGGTCTTGGCGCAGGAGGACTTGGCACCGCCATGCATAATCTGCTCCACGATATCGGTGAGTTCATCGCCCAGGAAGATGCTCATAATCGCAGGCGGTGCTTCAGCGGCCCCGAGGCGGTGGTCGTTGCCAGCCTTCGAGATGGAGGCTCGCAGGAGGTCGGCGTGGCGGTCGATGCACTGGATGACGCTGGCCAGGAAGGTGAGGAAGAGGACGTTGCTGTGCGGGGTCTTGCCGGGCGAGAAGAGGGAACCGAGCTCCGGCGTGGAAAGCGACCAGTTATTATGCTTACCGCTGCCATTGACCGAGCTGTATGGCTTTTCATGCAGCAGGCACACCAGGTTGAACTTGAGGGCCTGGCGCTCCAGGATATCCATGATGAGCACATTGTGATCCACGGCCACGTTGCAGGGTTCGAACAGCGGGCAGATTTCAAACTGGCCGGGAGCGGCTTCGTTGTGGCGGGTCTTGGAGGGCACACCCAGCGCCCACAGCGCGTGGTCGACCGAGGTCATGAACTCCAGCACGCGCTCCTTGATGGAGCCGAAGTAGTGATCCTCCATCTGCTGATGCTTGGGCGGCAGACAACCGAAGAGCGTGCGCCCCGTCTCGATGAGGTCCGGGCGCTGGATGTAGAGGTCGCGGTCGATGAGGAAGTATTCCTGCTCGGCTCCCAAGTTCGTTTCCACTGTGCTGGGGGTGATGCCGAAGCAAGCCAGCACACGCTTGGTCTGCTGCCCCACGGCGGCCATGGAGCGCAGCAGCGGGGTCTTCTTATCCAGCGCCTCACCGGTGTACGAGCAGAAGGCGGTGGGGATGCAGAGGGTCACGGTATTGGCCGTGCGCTTGATAAAGGCCGGGCTGGTGGGATCCCACGCGGTGTAACCACGGGCCTCGAAGGTGGCGCGGATACCGCCGCTGGGGAAGGAGGAGGCATCGGGCTCGGCCTGGATGAGGTTCTTGCCGGTGAACTCGAACACCATGCCGCCCTTGCCATCCGGCTCCACAAAGGAATCGTGCTTCTCTGCCGTGGCATCGGAAAGCGGCTGGAACCAGTGCGTATAGTGCGTGGCCCCCTTGGAAAGAGCCCACACCTTCATGGCCTGCGCCACTTCATCCGCAATGCCCATATCGAGCTTGCCACCCTTCTGGATGGTTTGCATCATTTTCTTGAAAGCGCTCTTGGAGAGGTACTTCTCCATGGTCTTGATACCAAAGGTATCGCTTCCGTACAAAGCCTCGAGGGCTTCCATGGGGTTCTTTGTGCTTTCTTCAGCCATTGTGGTACACTGGTTGTATCATTTCGCACGGATGCATCTATACTCCGCGACGCGCTGATTTTACAGATTTTCCACCTGCTTGTACAGCAAAATTTCCGGGATTCACCGGCTGAGGCTTCAAAATTCAAGTAGCTCATCCCTGCTGCTTCAACCGAGCCTCATCACCAGCCAACGCAAACGCCGCACAACTGTGCAACAGCTGCGCGGCGTGAAAATGATTCTCTATTCCTGATTTACTTTCCCTTGAGATAGGCATTCATGGCCTCCATGATATCCAGCTCGGGACGGAAGGCGGCATCGTGATGCGATGAGCGGATGAGCGGGCCGCTGGCCACGTGCCGGAATCCCTTGCCGAGAGCGACCTCGCGCAGCTCGTCAAAAACCTCCGGGCGGATGTAATCAATGACCGGCAGGTGGCGGGGAGAGGGACGCAGGTACTGCCCCATGGTGAGTACAGTCACGCCGTGCTCGCGCAGGTCATCCATGGTGCGTTCTATTTCCTCACGGGTTTCACCCAGGCCGAGCATGATGCCACTCTTCGTGACTACGCGTCCGGGTGCCATCTCCAGCGCGCGCTGGAGCATGTGCAGCGAGAGGCGGTACTTGGCGCGGAAACGCACCATGGGGGAAAGACGCTCCACCGTCTCCAGGTTGTGATTGAAAATATGCGGCGCGGCATCCATCACCATGGCGAGGGCATCCTCATTGCCGCGGAAATCGGAGGTGAGCACCTCCAGCACCGTCTGCGGGCTCAGCTCCCGGATGCGGCAGATGATTTCGGCCATGTGGGCAGCGCCACCATCGGCCAGGTCATCGCGGGTCACCATGGTCACCACCGCGTGGTTCAGATTCATGTGCGCCACGCTTTCGGCAATCTTGCGCGGCTCCTCCGGGTCGAGCGGTTTGGGTTTGGCGGTGCGGGTGGCGCAGAATCCGCAGGCGCGGGTGCACACATCGCCACATGCCATGAAGGTGGCCGTACCGTGGCTCCAGCATTCGCCGCGATTCGGGCACATGGCCTCCTCGCACACGGTCACCAGCCCGTTGTCTTTCACCAGGTGCTGGACATCCTTGAACACCCTGCCCTTCGGCAATTTCACCTTCAGCCACGAGGGCTTGCGCGCGCTCTGATTCGATTGCTCTGTCATGGCGGCGGGAAGCATGCTACAATTTCACCCAATTTGCAAGTCTAAAGATGCACTCAGCGCAGTCCTCTGCTGCGGAACCAGGCATCCAGCTCTGCGGCTTCCTTCGGGTCCAGCTGCACGGTCTTGGTCACTTCCTCGATAAAGCGGGTCAGCAACTCCGACATGCTGTCGCCGCGTTCCTTCACCAGATGGGAAAACTTTGCGTGCAATTCTGCATTCAGCCAGAACGTCACCGGGCGCTTGCTTGCATCTCTCTTTACTGGGGGCATAACTGATTTTTTGACTCGCCGTAACCTTACCATATACGCACGCACCCCGCAATCATAAACACCCCGGCTGACACACTTGAATTCCGGGTGTTATAACACCCGGATTTCGTGCTGTTGAAGGGCTGTTTCAGGCCAGATTTATGCCGTTTTGCGGTAGCATTACACCCGGTGTTCAAATTTTCGTTTCTCGTTTTGCCTCTTCTGCTTATAAATATACTCCAAGCTCATTTCGGAGCAATTTTAACACCCTGGAGCTCCAACAGCGGGGTTCCGGAGTTACCGCTTGCATTCCCTCACAAATTCACCCTTGAAACAAAGGGTGCAGCAGCCAGGTGATTAAACACCACAAGTGATAAAATGGCACCAAAATAGCACAAATGGGCGGCAAATCCCCGTACCAATGCCCGATAGCGCCGTTTCATCGCCGCCAGAAAGGCCTTTTTTGGCACATTTTTGAACTTAAAATGCTGCAAATCATACATTTGCAGCATTTATAAAAAAAATAAGGCAAAGTTGGCATTTACACCAAAAGGAGGCGTTCACCATCATGAGGCACATGAATAGCACCGCCGAAATGCAGCGCAGCCTCGGCAGAGTAAGCGGAGCGGCGGTCAGCCAGCGTTTCATCCTCGGTGTGGTACAGCAGAAGGTTCTTCACCGAAAGGGAGGCTGCGAGACGCCCTGCATCAAGCGCCGTGCTGTGGTGCTTTTCATACGGCTTGAAGCGCGCCGCATCGGCAGAGAGGCAGAAAGCCTCGCAGAGCAACCAATCGGCAGCGCGAGCCAGAGCCTCATTCTTTTCATTGTAGGGTTCATCGCCCAGGCAGACGAGGCTCTGACCATCGGGCAGAATGAGGCGGTAGCCAAACTGGCGGGCTTTGGTGGAACCGATATCGAAGGCCAGACCCTGCATGCCCGCAGCGGAGAAAGGCTGCCCATCATCGAGCGGGGAGAAGAGGATATCCCTGCCGAAATGAGCCGTCACCTTTCCAGGCAGGGTTGCCCGGCAAATCATCTCCAGCGTCTGCAGCCCCTCATCGTGACCATAGACGCGCAGGCACCCATCGTACTTGCCGCCATTCATTGCCTGGGCAATCATGCGCACCACCCAGACCACACCGAAGATGTGGTCGGTGTGCGTGTGGGTCAGGAAGATATCGTGAATCATGCAGAGCGGGATTCCGGCCTGCTCCAGACGCGCAAGAATACCGTTGCCACCGCCGCCATCGGTCAGCAGGCATTGCGATTCATTCACCAGCGCAAAGCATGTATTGTAGCAGCGGGTCACCGCCGCATTGCCGGTACCCAGCATCACCAGGGAGCATTTCATGCCGACATAGTACAACGCCAGCCGCAAGTTTTCAACCCCAAAGCCCGAAAATAGCGCACGATATCACCCGATTCGCTGGAAATCATCAACTCCGCATCCCGGAATCCGAGGTAAAAATCCGCACTTACCTGGGCAGCACCTCGGTCGAGCCATCGGCATGCAGATGCAGCGCATAAGTCCCCTCCGGTGTCTCCGTATACCGCGATTCATAAACCGGGGCAGCATGACCGGATGCATCCCAGAAATACTCACGCTCCAGCCGCCCGTCATCCGCATATTCGCACACACGCTCAGCATAGCCCAGCACCGGGTGATTCACGGCAAGCCCATCTGCCCCGCCGTAGAACTCCCACGCCAGCCGCCCGGAACGGTCGGTGCGCATCAGATGCTCGGCGCAGGCGCGGGAGCTCGTGCAAGGCTGCTGGCGGACATCCAGATACCGGCGGCGGGAAACACCGGTGGCCGGGCTCGATTCATGCACGAGCGAAGCGGCTCCCAGATCTGGCTGCACCACAGGCTCACCCTTTGCATTCTGCCAGCTGCGGCGGGTGCCACCCGGCTCTGTCTGAAAACACTCCTGCGCCACCCCCTCGCGATTATCTGCCAGGCTGCCGCCCACAAAATTCCGCCTGCACACGCTGCCGCCTGCCCCGTATTCATACTCCACCTTCTCCTCCCCGGCCGCATTGACCACCGGCTGCCCCGTGGCATCCAGATACAGCACCTGCCTGGGACGCCCCTGCTCATCGTAGCTCATGCGGCATTCGGCATAGCCGGGAAAGCGAGGTCTGGTCAGCCGCCCGGCTGCATCCAGGAAGCGGGTACGTACCAGGCGGCCTGCGGCATCGTACTCAAACTCGCGCGATGCCACCCCGTGCGCATCCGGGGTTGAGCGACCGGTTTCATCCCGGTTTTCCTTGCGGATAAGCCGCGAATCTTTATTATAATACAGGCGCTGCTCGGCCACCTTGCTGCCAGGCCAGGGGCAGAGGCGGTTCTCGGCATCCAGGTGCCGCATGCGCTGCAGGCGGCCTTCAGCGCTGTATTCCATGCGCGTGTGCGCCACCCCGGGAGACAGGCACTTCCCCAGCAGCAACGTGCCGCGCGGCGGCTCCGCACCGGCAGGATTCACAATCCCCGCATAGCAGGCGACACGCCCCGCGGCATCCTGCACCACCGCATGGTAAATCCCCAGCCCCAGCACGGCTGCAAACAAGCTCACCGCCGCCAGGCTGCCAAGATAATGCCAACCAGCCTCAAACACCTGCCGGAACGCACCGCCGGCCCTGCTAAGAATCCTTCGCATTCAGGGCAGATTCATAGCAGCTCTGCCCCATTCAATAGCATTTAGAAAAGAGCCCCGCTCAGCGGTGACTCTGCAAGCGCCGGTATGCCGTGCGCATACACAGCAGGCTCACCAGCAGCATGAACGCCGTGCCCAGCAATGCCGGCACCCAGTTCACCTGATCACCGGCCTGCCACAGCCGAACCCACGAAGCCAGCGGCAGCGCAGCCACCACAATCGCCAGCATGAGCCAGACTGCCGCCACCGTCAGACGCCGCGCCACCCGCTGCTGGGGCCGTGTATGCCGGCGCAGTATCATCTCCTCATCCTTTTTCTTGCGGTATTTGCCACCCATAATGTCCTATCACTCTATCATATTCATTTGTATAAGCAAGCCAATTTCGCTCATTTTTCACTCAAATGCCTGCATTTAGCCTTGAAAATCGGGGATTTTACGCTAAAATACGCCGCACGTACCACCTGGATACGCAAATTTACCCCAAAACCTTCAACCACATAAATAAAGAAACTATGGCTAAACTCACTGTACGCGACCTGGATGTCGCCGGCAAGGAAGTGCTCATGCGCGTTGACTTCAACGTGCCCATGAAGGATGGCAAGATTACCAACGATGCCCGCATCGTGGCCGCTCTGCCCACCATCAAGTACCTGCTCGAGAACGGCGCCCGCCTTGTTCTCTGCTCCCACCTGGGCCGCCCCGAGGGTACCGGCTACCAGCCTGAATTCTCCCTGGCCGCTGCTGCCGAGTGCCTTTCCGGCCACCTGGGCAAGCCTGTCGTCTTCGTTCCCGAGACCATCGGCGAGGCCGCAACCGCCGCCCGCAAGGCCCTGAAGGATGGCGATGTGATGCTGCTCGACAACGTGCGCTTCGACAAGAAGGAAAAGAAGAACGACCCCGAGTTCGCCAAGGCCCTGCTCGGCGATGCCACGCTCTATGTGAACGATGCTTTCGGTTCTGCCCACCGCGCCCACGCCTCCACCGAGGGTGTGACCCACTTTGCCGAGAAGTCGGCCATGGGCTTCCTCATCGAGCGTGAGCTCGAATACCTCGAAGGCAAGCTCAGCGCCCCCGAGCAGCCCTTCGTCGTCATCATGGGTGGTGCCAAGGTCTCCGATAAGATTCAGGTGCTCTCCAAGCTCATGGAGAAGAGCCAGACCTTCATCATCGGCGGTGCCATGGCCAACACCTTCCTGGCTGCCCAGGGCCACGATGTAGGCAACTCCAAGATTGAGGCCGACAAGCTCGACCTTGCCAACCAGATTCTGGCCGATGCCAAGGCCAAGGGTGTGACCTTTGTGCTGCCCGCCGATACCCGCTACTCCTTCAAGTTCGAAGAGGGTGCCGAAACCTTCTGCACCGCTCCCTGGGCTGAGGGTGGCTCCGTGCCGGCTGATGGCATGGGTATCGACATCGGCGACAAGGCCATCGAAGAGTTCTGCTCCATCATCAAGAGCGCCAAGACCGTGCTCTGGAACGGCCCCCTGGGCGTGTTCGAGCTCGACTCCTTCGCCAAGGGTACCAAGGCCCTGGCCGAGTGCCTCGCCGAGAGCGATTGCACCTCCATCGTGGGCGGTGGCGACTCCGTGACCGCTGCCAAGAAGTTCAAGGTGGCCGACAAGCTCTCCTTCTGCTCCACGGGTGGCGGTGCATCCCTCGAGCTGCTCGAAGGCAAGATTCTGCCCGGCATCGGCTCGCTGAGCGAGAAGTAAAGCCTTTTACTCATTCCCTTCAGAAAGCCCGGAAGACTTGCTCTTCCGGGCTTTTCATTCTGCATGGGCATCACCCCATGAGAAATTGGTGGGGGAACATTGTCGGAGCACGGGACTTCAGTCCCGATTAAACGCACCGTGATTTCGGGACTGAATTCCCGTGCTCCGATGGTTACAAACATCAATTCAAATCTCTCCATAACAGCCGGAGTAATAAAGCTTGTTAGCGGGGGGAAAGTGTGCTACCCTGAGCGCGCGAACCCAATGGGCAATTCTATGATTATTCAGAACGAATTCATCAGCATCGATATCCAGACTGCCGGCCGCCGCCTGGCCAGCGTCCTGGTGCAGGACAAAATCAACGGCCGCAGCTACGACCTCGGCAAAGACACCTTCTGCATCCAGCTCCTGGAGGCAAAGACCGACGAAGCCTGCTCCAAAAAGGAATACACCGATGTGTGCCAGCCACTCACTGCGCTGGATCTGATGTGCGGCGAGCTGAGTTGCTCTCCAATTGCAGCCGATGCTGCCGCCCGCCGCCTGGTAGACCGCCGCAATGGCCAACGCGCCACCCTGCCCTTTGCCGTGACCACGGATGGCTACCAGCTCACCTGGTGGGTCGAGCTGCGCGAAGGCCAGCCCTACTTCCGCTGCGGGCTGGATATCAACCCCATGCAGTTTGCCATGCCCGCGCGCAAGATTACCCTGCTGAACGTGGTAGCCACGGAAGCCCGCGTGGAAGGCAGCGTGAAGGGTGCCCCCATCGTGGCCGCAGGCAACCGCCTCTTTGCCGGAGTGGAAAGCCCGCTCTGCATGAGCGAAGTGACGGAAAGCGGCTTCGCCTGCTCACTGGAGCGCACCACCCACCTGCCCAACCGCACCGTAAGCACCATCAGCGCCGTCATGGGCTTCTGCCAGCCCGGGCAGCTGCGCCGCACCTTCCAGCTCGCGTACCTGAACGAAGAACGCGCCCGGCCCTACTTCCCCCTGCTCAATTACAACACCTGGTACGATATCGGCTACTTCACCCGCTACAACGAGCAGGACGTGCTCGACACCGTGCGCCTCTTCGGTGAAGAGCTCGTCGCCAAACGCGGAGCCGTGATGGATTCCTTCCTCTTCGATGACGGCTGGGACAACACCGAAACCCTCTGGCAGTTCCACGAGGGCCTGCCCAACGAATTCCGCGAGGCCCGCAAGCTGGCCGAAAGCTACGGAGCCCAGCCCGGCGTTTGGTTCTCCCCCTGGGGCGGCTACGGCCAGCCCAAGATCAACCGCATTGCCGCTGCCGGCGATACCTACGAAACCAACGAACGAGGCTTTGCCCTCTCCGGCCCGAAATACTATGAACTCTTCCGCGATATGTGCCTGCACATGATTCGCGAAAACGGCGTGAACCACTTCAAGCTCGATGGCTGCTCCGGCATGGCCGATCCTGCCCCCGGCTCCCGCTTCGGTTCCGATTTCGAAGCCGCCATCTCCCTCATCGATGAGCTGCGCGCAGAGCGCCCCGATATCTACATCAACCTCACCACCGGCACCTGGGCCAGTCCATTCTGGTTCAGCATCGCAGACAGCATCTGGCGCGGCAACTGGGACCACGACTTCTGTGGCGAAGGCACCGCCCGCCAGCAATGGATTACCTTCCGCGATGCCATGATCTACGCCAACAACGTGAAAATCTCCCCGCTCTGCCCCATCAACTCGCTCATGACCCACGGAGCCATCTACAACAAGGGAGCCCGCGGTCTCACCACCACCGAAGGCAACGACCTTGCCGATGAAATATGGAGCGGCCTTGGTCTCGGCACCCAGATGCAGGAACTCTACATCACCCCCGCCATGCTGCAACCCCACGAGTGGGACACCCTGGCAGCCGCCGCCAAATGGACCAGAGCCAACGCTGCCACCATGGTCGACAGCCACTGGGTAGGCGGCGACCCCGCCGCGCTGGAATGCTATGGCTTTGCCTCCTGGAGCCCCGCAAAAGGCATCCTGGTACTGCGCAACCCGGCCGCCCGCGAGCAGGAATTCAGCTTCGATCCCGCTGCCGTCTGGGAACTTCCCCTCGGAGCCCCGCTGCGCTACACCCTCAGCTCCCCCAAGGGCGACTCCCTGCCCCCCACCGCCGAGGCCGGCAAGCCCATCACACTCAAGCTTGCTCCCTTCCAGGTGCTCGTGCTTGAAGCTTCACCCGTCTAATCACGGTAAGCCCCCCCCCGCATCCCCCGCCCGAAAGGGAACCAACATCCCCCCACGGGTAGCGGGAGGAAGGGGGGGCTTACCTGCGATGCGGGCGGCGGTGGTTTTCCCTGCGTTCTCTATCGCGGTAGCGTTCTCTATCGCGCTGGCGTTCTCTATCGCGCTGGCGCTCGCACTCGCGGCGTTCCTGAGCCCGCTCGTCGCGTTTATCCCTGCGCTTTTCCCGGGCCAGATGCTCGCCATACTCCCTTCCGGCATCCAAAATGGTGTTGAGGGCCGAACTAGCTAAATACACGGGGGTACCAAAAATAGGAAGCGCAGTGCTTGACAACATGAACAATAATAAAAAATGCTTCATAACAATGATGATGCATCATGGAAGCAAATGCATGAAAAACATCTTATGTTAACCACGACACCCGCTCCCCGGGCCGCCCCCTGATAGTTAATCTAACACATTGAGTTTCACGCAAAGATGCGTAAAATAAGCATCGCTATGACTACTCTACGTATTCTTATTATTGCCGCTTCAATACTGGGATTGGCCTCATGCAGTCTCGATGCCAGCATGTCCACCCCCAACTTTGGCGTGCACAATAGTCAATCGCCACTCGTCAATAGTCAATTCTCCTTCAGCCACCGGCTGAAGGATTGCGCCCACTTCAGCGAAATCCCGGGCAGCTCGGCCAGCTCCTCCGGGGAGCGGGCGCGGATTCCCGGCACCGTGTGAAAACGCGCCAGCAGCAACTCCTTGCGGCGCGGAGTCATCGAAGGATACGCATCCAGCTTACTCTCCCGCACCCGCTTCCGCACCAGCAACTCATTGTAATTATTCGCAAAGCGGTGCGCCTCATCGCGCAAACGCTGCAGCAGCCGCAACGCACCGCAATCGTGGCTCAGCACCAGCGGCTCCGCCTGCCCCGGCAGGTAAATCTCCTCATCTCGCTTCGCCAGGCCCACCACCGGCATACTCTGCAAGCCAATCTCCGCCAGCACCTGCACCGCGATGGCCAGCTGCCCCTTGCCACCATCCACCACCACCAGATCCGGAACCCGGATAGGCGCCTTCCCCTCAGCTGCCAGCTCTTTCAGCCAGGCATACAGATCAGCGTCCTCGGGTTTATCGAAAAGCGCGCTGCTCTCATTCACAATGCGCGAATAGCGGCGGCGCACCACCTCCAGCATGGAAGCAAAATCATTCTGCCCGTCCACACCCTTGATGCGGTAGCGACGATACGCCGCATTATCCGGCCGCCCGTTTGTAAACCGCACCATGCTCGCCACAATATGGTTGCTCGATAAATTCGAAATATCGAAACACTCCATCACCGCCGGTGGCTGCGGCATCCCCAGCGCCTCTGCCAGCTCCGCCAGATCGCGGTCCGGGTCCACCGTGCCGGGCAGGTCGGGCGAGCGGCGGGCAAAGCGGCGGGTCGGCTCCAGCGTCTTGATAATATTCTCGCGCACATCGCGCAGGCGCGCCGCCTGCTCAAAATCCAGCGCATCAGCGGCAGCCATCATCTCCTGCGTCAGCGCCTCCAGATGCGCATGGCGCCCCCGCCCCTCCAGCAGACCGAGCGCCGCCTCAAACTGCTCCCGGTACGCCTCCGGCGAAATCCGGCCGATGCACGGCGCTGAGCAGTGGCGAATCTCATCATCATGACAATGCCGGTACTGCTCCTCCCCCGGATGGCGGCACGTGCACGTCCGCAAGCGGAAGCGGTGGTTGAGCCACTCCACCGTCTCCTTCAGCGCCGTAGCATGCACAAAAGGCCCGATATAGCGCGCGCCGTCATCCTTCCGCAGGCGCACCAGCGAAAAGCGGGGGAACTCCTCCTGACGGCTCGCCCGCAGCAGATAATACCGCTTATCATCCCGCAACTGCACATTGTAATGCGGCCTGTACTCCTTAATCAGCTTCTGCTCCAGGATGAGAGACTCCTGCTCATTGCGCACCTCGTAATAATCAAAATCCACAATCGCCGCAATCAGCGCACGCGTCTTGCCATTCTCCAGCGTCGCGCGCGACGGCGAAAAATAATTCGCCAGCCGCCG
>JAFWYD010000088.1 GCA_017517805.1 Akkermansia sp. | reverse complement strand
GCTGCGCTATGTGCTGGTGCCGGGGCTCACCGACCAGCTGGAGGATATCGCCGCCCTGGCTCGCTATGCTGCCGGGCTGGGCAATGTGCAGCGGGTGGATGTGCTCCCCTTCCACCAGATGGGCAAGTTCAAGTGGGGTGAGCTGGGGCTCGATTACCCCCTCATGGAGCTGGAGCCTCCCGAGCCCGAGTTTACCGACCAGGTGCGCTGCATCTTCCGCGCCCACGGCTTTGCCGATTGCACTCACTAAGTGCCCTCCTCTTCCCTTGTTTCCTTTCATCGGCCCCCGCCCCTGTCGGGGGCTGATGACGTTTCCCGACGCAAAAAAAAACAAAAAAAGATTGACAAAAGTGTTAGCCAAAACTAAACTTCGCCCGTCTTCTAAAATTAGCCTCATCTAACACCAATTGAAATGAACACCGGAAATTTACGCCTGAACCAGGTGCGCATCGGCAACACGGTGCGGGTGGTGCGCGTGCATGGCGAAGGAGCCCTGCGGCAGCGCATCCTGGACATGGGACTGACCAAGAATGCCGAAGTAACCGTACACAAGATGGCCCCCTTCGGGGATCCGCTGGAAGTGACCGTGCGAGGCTTCCAGCTTTCGCTACGCAAAGCCGAGGCATCGTGCATCGAGGTAGCCTGAGCAGGGATTTTTCAGAATCAACACACACACTACATGAAAAAGAACATTGCACTGGCAGGCAACCCGAACAGCGGCAAGACGACGCTGTTCAACGAGCTTACCGGAGCCAACCAATACGTAGGCAACTGGCCGGGCGTGACCGTAGACCGCAAGGGCGGCCAGCTGACAGAACACGAGGAAATCGAATTGCAGGATCTTCCCGGCATCTATTCGCTTTCGCCCTATTCGCCGGAGGAGGTAGTTTCCCGGCGCTATCTGCTGGAGGAAAAGCCGGATTTGATTGTGAATGTGGTGGACGCCACCAACCTGGAGCGCAACCTGTACCTGAGTTCGCAGCTCATGGAGACCGGGTTGCCGATGATTGTGGCGCTCAACATGTGCGACCTGCTGGAGCAGCAGGGAATCAAGATAGACACCCAGGCGCTGAGTGAGCAGCTGGGTTGCCCGGTGGTGGCGGTCAGTGCGCTGAAGCAGACCGGCATTGCAGAGCTGATAGCCCTCATGCTGGCCCCGGCACCCGCAGCCCCGAAGCAGCTGAGCTACCCTGCCCCGGTGGAAGAAGCCGTGGAGCAGGTCATGCAGGCATACGGAGCCAACCGATTTGAGGCCATCAAGATGCTGGAGGGCGAGGAGCTGCTGCAGAAAGGAGTCAGCAAGGTCAAGGCCCACCAGCTGGAAGACATCCGCATGGAGCTGGAAAGTACCATGGATGACGATGTGTCCTCCATCATTGCCGGCAGCCGCTACGATGCCATCTGCGCCTTCATCCCGCAGGTGCTGGTGCAGCGCGGCATGAAGGAAAAAGTCTCGCAGAAGCTCGATGCGGTGCTGACCCACCGCGTGGCCGGGCCCATCATCTTCGTGGCGGTCATGTACGCCATCTACTACCTTTCCATCAACACCGTGGGCGACTGGGGCACCGGCTGGGCCAACGATGTGCTCTTCGGGCCGGTGGTCGGGGGCTGGCTGGTCGGCTTTATCGGCAATGAAGCCGCCGGGGTGGAAGCCCTCACGATGTTCAGCGCCGTGCTGGCCATGGTGCTGGTTTTCCCGGCCATGCTGCGCCGCCTGCACGATATGAACATGAACGGCGCGTGGCTCTACCTCATGGTAGCCCCCTTCCTGCTGGAATACGTCTGCCCGCATCTGCCAGGCTTCCTGCATAGTGCGGTCATGTACCTACTCTGGGCGGCCAATGGCGCGCTGCTTCTCATGGGCCTGTTCAAACCTGGCACCAGGGGAGCCAATAACTTCGGCAGCCGCACCCACCGTTTCTGTCCGAGCCCCATGAAGCTCACCGGTCGCGCCGGCCGCTGCGAGTTTGCCACCTGGTTTGTAGTGCTCAACCTCGTTGCCTTCGGCGTGGCGCTGCTGGGTCGCAGCACGCTGGATTGCTCCCCGCAGTTGCAGGCCATCATCACCGATGGCATCGTGGCAGGTGTGGGTGCAGTGCTGGGCTTCCTGCCGCAGATGGCCGTGCTCTTCCTGCTCATGTCAATTCTGGAGGACTGCGGCTACATGGCCCGCGTGGCCTTCATGCTCGACCGCATCTTCCGCGCCATCGGCCTGAGCGGCAAATCGGTCATACCCCTGCTGGTCAGCATGGGCTGCGGTGTGCCGGGGGTCATGGCCACCCGCACCATTGAAAATGAGAAGGACCGCCGCATGACGGTGATGCTCACCACCTTTGTTCCCTGCGGGGCAAAGCTGCCCATCCTTGCCCTCATCGGCGCCATGATCGGCCAGACGGCCACCATTGCCACCATAGCCTACTTCATGGGGTTCGGTTCCGTGATTCTGGGCGGCATGATGCTGCGCAAGATGCACATGTTTGCCGGGGGCTACACCCCCTTCGTGATGGAGCTGCCCGCCTACCACATCCCGCAGGGAGCCAATATCAACCTGCGGGCCATGGAGCGCTGCAAGGCCTTTGTGCAGAAAGCCGGCACCGTCATCTTCCTGGCCTCGGCCCTCATCTGGACGCTCTCCAACTACAACTGGAAGTTCGAATACCTCAACACCGCCGAAAACGAAGCCGCTATCGAGCAGAGCATGCTGGCCAATACCGGCAGCACCTTTGCCCCTCTCTTCACACCCCTGGGCTGGGGTGACTGGAAACCCGCCGTGGCTACCGTGACCGGCCTCATCGCCAAGGAAAACGTGGTGGGTACCTTCGGTGTGCTCTATCCGGCCCAGGAGGAGCCCGCCGCAGAAGGCGAAGCCGACCCTGCCGGGGACGAATTGCCCCGCAGCTGCGACCTCTGCAAGGCCAATGCACTGACAGCCCTGACCATGGCCACCTGGCAATGCGACACCACCGCCCGCACCACCAAGGCCGCAACCGCATCTGAAGAGGAGGAAGAAGAAGCCGCTGCAGAAGAAGCCAGCGCATCCACTGGTGAGAAGAGCCTGCTGGACTATGTGAACGCAGCTGTTGCCTTCCTCTTCCCGGAGGTAGAGGAGGACGAAGAAACCAGCGGCGTAGCAGGCAATGTGCGGGCAGCCGGGGCCTTCACCACTCTGAGCGCACTTTCCTTCATGCTCTTCAACATCCTGTGCGCCCCCTGCTTTGCAGCCTGCGGAGCTATCCGCCGCGAGATGAACAGCGCACGCTGGACCTGGTTCGCCATCGGTTACATGTGCCTCTGGGCCTATGTGGTGGCCTTCATCACCTACCAGCTCGGCCTGTACTTCACGGCCGGCGAACTCGGCAGCGGGCAGATAGCCGCCGCCCTGCTCAGCCTGCTCATCATCATCCAGGTACTGCGCCCGAACCCGCACCGCAAGTCATCCAGCCACTAAAGCTTCACACACCGCGCACCACCATGGCAGACCTCATCATCATCCTCATTCTCCTGGGCGCAGCAGCGCTGGCCATAAAGTCCTGTCTGCGTAAAAGCAAGGATGGAGGCTGCCCTGGCGGTTGCAGCGGTTGCAGCGGCAACTGCGGCTGCAGCAACAAACGCCAGGATAAAGATAAAAAACCATAATCCCCCCTTCCCCGACTGCCCTATCCCCACAACACACACACCAAGAGACTTGATTCTCTATCAACCGATAAAATGAAAAAAACGAACATAATCGCAATGGCACTGGCCGGGCTGGCAGCCCTGCCCGTGATCGCAGGCGAAGCCTCAGAGCCGACGGCAGGAGACATTCTCCAGGGTATTAACATGTTCACCCCGGAAGAAGGCGACCCGGCCTATAAGGTGAAAGCCAATGAGCAATACGGCACCCAGTGGGCTGTAGACATGGCCTATGGTTTCTGGCACAGCAACAATACTGCACCAGGCGTCCATAACAAGGCAAATCTCTTCCTGATTCATGCTCAGCTCAATCAGCGACTCATTGAGGACAATGTGAACGGCGGCACCTGGTTGCGCGTCGAATTCTCCGGTTCCTGGGGGCTTGATTCCAATTCCGCCCAGACAAACCGCATGTTTACCGAAGGTTTCGGCAGCGTTACCGGCGCCCACGCCGATATCTACGGAGGCCACGATGGTGTGCTTCCGGAGGTAGCTCTCATGCAGTATTTCAACAACAAGCGCACCTGCGTCATCGCCGGTATGGTGAACCTCACCAACTACTTCGATGCCGTAGGCATTGCGAATGACTCCTTCTCCAGTTTCACGAATGATGGCTTCATCAACTCCTCCGTGCTCGGACTGCCGGATGCCAACCTCGGGGTGGTGCTGCAGCATGAGATTGACTCGGTGAGCTATGCCATGTTTGCGGCTTCCAGCGAGGCAACCGGCTATGGCGATAATCCCTTCAAATTCCACGGGAACGACAGTTTCCTGCTTGTGGGCGAATACGGCCGCATGATGCTGGATGGTTCCACCACGGTACGCCTCAATCCCTTCTACCGCTACATCGATAATATGGACGGCACGAGCAACCACAACTTTGGTCTTGCCGGCAGCATCGAGTACGAAGTGAACGACTACCTCACGGTATACAGCCGCGCCGGCTGGTCTGCCCGCCAGGATGCCGGCAATGGTTTTGATTTCTCCTGCGGTGCCAATGTGAAGGTGTTTCCCTCCCGCGAGGACGACTTCCTTGGCGTTGCCCTCGGTGTGTTCAAGGGCACATCCCCCGTCGCCAACGACCGCGAGTATGTGGCCGAAGCCATGTACAGTCTCCAGCTGAACGATTACTTCAAGCTGGTCCCCCACATCCAGTACATCTCCAAGCCCGCCTACGACCCGGACAACAGCGATGCTGTGCTCATGGGCGTGCAGGGTGTCTTCTCATTCTGATGTGACGATAATTGTTGTGCTGTAACGTGTATTGCAGTAAAAGCCCCGCCAGGTAGTCGTGTGCCTGGCGGGGCAAATCGTTTCAGCAACCAATCGGGGCCTTACTTTTCCGGGCCTGGAGCCGGTTCCGTCTTACCACTCATAATCGTCTCCAACGGTATGGAAAGGAAGCCGATACCATGGTAGTCATTGGTTTCACTCACATGCGAAGGCTCGTAGAACAGGCCGACGTTTTCATCATCCACCATGGCAAGGCAGGAATAGCCCCAGCACTCACGCGAATCATACTCGTAGCCCTCGCTCCAGGTCTTGCCATCATCGCGAGAAACATGGATTGACATCGTATTACGACCTTTAGGTCTTGAATTCGGGTGCGAATAGAGCAGCAGCCGCCCATGCTGCGGATGATTCACCGAGATAAGCGAAGCCTGGCAGGCAGGGTCATTGAGCGTATTGGTATTGGTTTCATGCGGTTGCCAGGTCTTGCCGAAATCACGGGTCACGTAGATTGCACGCTTGCCCTGGAATGTCTCGTTGCGGCAGGAAAGCATGAGTGCGCCATCGGCCAGTTCCACCACCTGGCATTCAGAAGTGCGATGCGGCACTCCGTTGCCATAATGCCAGGTCTTGCCATGGTCAGCAGAGTAGCAGATGGTGCTCATACTCACCGGGCGGGCGCTGAAATCCCATATCTGCGCAGGGAACACAATATACCCATTGCTGGTATAGATGCCGCAGCCGGGACCGGCCAGAATGGTGGTCCACCGGTATTGTTTGATTTCGCGGGTAATGTTGATATTGCTGCTCCATGTCTTGCCATCATCATCGCTGTAGACCATTTCCCACTGTCCAGTATCCTGCGGATCAAATCCGGGACGCGAACGCAGCAGGCAAGGGTTGCGATCGAAATGGGTTGCCAGCGCCTGAATCCAGATGCGTCCGGTTTCCTTATCCTGCAGAATGCATGGATCACCACACCCATTCCCCTTGCCGGGGCCGGCATCCATTGCTACCACCGGGGCACTCCAGGTCTGCCCCCCATCCTCCGAACGCACCACGGCCACATCGATATCAGAGCTGAGGTCGAGGTGATTCAGATACCGGGCATCAAAACAGCCCAGCAGCGCGCCAGACTTAGTGCGGATAAGTCCAGGGATGCGGTAAGTCTTGCAGGAGCGTATCTCATTCTGACGGGTCGGATTCACCACCTCAGCATCAGGCACAGCCACCAGGGTGCCCACGCGTTGTACCACAGGTGCAGCCTTATCACCATAGACCTTGCCCCCTACCTGCAGCCCGCAGGATTCAATGGTTACCATGCTGCCCACCCTGGCCTTAGCAGAGGGTCGCGCATCCACCCACAGCACGTTTTTGCCGGGCTCCAGATTGCCGGAGCAGATTACTGTTACTGAACCGTCAGCAGCGGGTCTGGCCTTGCCATAAACCTTGCTCTTGCTGAACTTCATACCGTCGGTTCCATCTACAGAGCGATCATAGTTGGAGGTACGGAGGGTGACAGAATCTACTGCATCTGCTGGGTATATCTTCAGCTTGAGGCATTCTACGGCTACAGGTGAAGCGGCTCCTGCAGTAGACACAACGTAACTCATCACCGGGTTAATGGGAGCCTGCTTCAGCATGGGCATCACAGCAGGTTCACCGACCTGACCGGAGGTCACCACCATCGGGCCGCAGTACATCTCCATATCATCCACCAGCATACCGCCCTGCTCAACGGAACTGGATACCAGGCGCAAAGCCCTGGTGCCAGCCGGCACAACCAGCATCACCTGGTCCTGGTAGCCACCAACCCTGATTTTTTTCAGCTCAGTCAGGGGGATATCACCCTTGGGGGTTTCTGCCACAACCTTCAATTCTGACGCACCATCGCGTGTCCAGCGCTGCGCCCAGAAGCTCACCTGGGCATCCACCTCCGGGCTCTTATTAAACTGAAGTCTGAGGGTCTTCTTGTCACCTCCCATCAAGCGCAAGGCTTTCTTCCCGGTGCGGGCATGCTGATTGAGAATCTGAACATGACCTGGCTCTGCCTCCAGACTACCAAACTCAATGGCTGCCGCAGTCAACCCTCCCCCGGGCAGGGCTTCAAAACTTTCTGCAGCACAGGCTATGCCTGCCACCAACAGCGATGATATGATTGATTTCAACATGAGTGAAGCATAACAGAAAGCAATATGGCCTTCAAGAAAATTTGTTGTCGTATGATTCCTCAATAACACCCAGACCTATTTCTGACATAGGCCAACATTTTACTTGAAAAATAAGCCTCCTGTGATACGTACAATATTAAAGCATGAAACATTTCTTCCCCCTTATACTTCTGCTACTTTCCAGCATCGGCCATGCCCAATGGCCGGCTGAGCGCAAGCAGGCATACGATGCAGCGGCCCCTCAGGAGCCCGAGACGCAGGCTCCGGCCACGTACTTATCCATCCGCCCGGCTGGGGATATCAGGCTGACCACCACTAGTTGCAGTCCCTTTGAACTGGCGGACAGTCTGACCGCCCCTTCTCCGCTGAACGAATTGCACCTGCATGCCTGGCGGGGTGAGCGCTGCAGCACGCAGCTTGCCGTGCAGCCCAACGGCCCGGCCCGCCAGCTGCGGGTTTCCTGCTCGGGGCTCAGCAACGGAGAGCAGACCATACCGGCCACGGTTTCCATGATTCGCTACACCATGGCACACGGCACCCCCACGGCTGATATCATCGGCACCGAAACAAGCTGCCATTCACCCGCCGGGGTAATCCGCGGTATCTGGGTGCAGATTGATGTGCCGCACGATGCTGCCCCGGGTATCTACCAGGGGAATGTGGTTGTCACCGCCGAAGGCTGCGCCGAAACCATGCAGAAAATCATGCTGCATGTGGGAGAGGAAACCCTCCCCACCCCGGATAAGTGGAAGATTCACCTCGACCTGTGGCAATACCCCTATTCCGTGGCCCGCTGGCACGATGTGGAGCCGTGGTCGCCGGAGCATTTTGCCTTGCTCCGGCCCGTCATGCAGCGTCTGGCAGCCGCCGGGCAGAAATGCATCACCACTACCGTGCTGGATGAAGCCTGGAACGGCCAGACTTACGATGCCTACCCATCCATGGTGCGCTGGATCCGCGGACGCGATGGCAAGATGCGCTACGACTATTCTGCGCTGGATGCATGGGTAAGCTTCATGCACGATGAAATCGGAATCCGCGGGCAGATCAGCTGCTACACCATGATTCCCTGGCATCTGAAGGTGAGATTCTTCGATGAATCCACCGGGCGCTACGACTCCATCAAAGCCATTCCCGGTACCCCGGAGTACGCAGCACTCTGGGCTCCCTTCCTCAAGGATTTCCACGCTCACATGCAGCAGAAGGGATGGGCAGAGAAGACCTGCATCTCCATCGATGAGCGCCCGGATGCCTATGTCCGTGCAGCCAGGGAGCTGCTGAAGGAGAATGCTCCTTCCTTCCGCATCGCCTCAGCGGTGGATAAGCCCTCGGATCTCACCCGCGAGGTCTTCTACATCTCCCCCGTGCTGACTCACGCCGGAACCGCCCTGGGTGAGCTTCTCCAGGAGCGCCGCAAGGCAGGTAAGATTACCACGTTCTATGTCTGCCTGCACCCGATCAAGCCCAATACCTTCACCTTCTCCCCGCCGGCAGAGGCCGAGTGGCTGGGTTTCTTTGCCGCCGCCAACCAGCTGGACGGCTTCCTGCGCTGGGCCTACAATGCCTGGAACCGCAATCCCTTTGAGAGCACGGATTTTGTGAAGTGGCCCTCGGGAGACTGCTTCCTGGTCTACCCCGGCAACCGGAGTTCCATCCGTTTTGAACGCCTGCGCGATGGTATCGAAAACTACGAGAAGATTCAGCTTCTGCGCGCCAGGGCTGCCGAATCCCCCGAAGCCACGGAGATTATCAACCTGATGAATGAGCAACTGGCCGATATCTTTACCGTGGAGCGCAGCACGGGGTCCACGCATACCGATGATGTGCAGCGCGCGCGCAACATCATCGACCGCACAGCCCGCATGCTGCGCAACCAAAAGTAAAACCAGCCGCAAGCTAGTGAAACAAGCGCATATTCAGTTGAATATGCGCTTGTTTGCGCGATAACACTTGAAATTATCTGCGTGCTGTGCTACAGTCGCACAAGCGACTAACAAATAGAACACATGAAACTGAAATCTCTTTTCTGCACCCTGCTTGCAGCAACCGGGCTGGCCCAGGCCGGCGATGGTGATGTGTACACCCCTGGTAAATTCTTCTTCGATGGCGGGCTCATGATTCCCGGAGCAGATGCCCCGGCATACAAGAAGCAGCTCTTCGAGAAAATCGGCACCTCATATGCCGCAGAACTGGGTGTAGGCTACTGGGCTATCGACCACCAGGCTCCGGGATACAACTCGGATAACTACATTGCCAAAGTCTGGGCGCGTATCGACCAGCGCCTCATCAAGGACGATGTGGACGGCGGCACCTGGCTGCGAGCCGATTTCATGGGCAGCTGGGGGCTGGATGATGAAACAGCTGATGCCGATTTCTTCTTCGATGGAGGTTTCGGCTCTGCTACCTGGCACAACACGGACCTCTTCGGCCCGCGCAACTTCTACCTGCTCAACCTCACGCTCAAGCAGTACTTTGCCAACAAACGCGTGTGCGTAAACGGCGGTATCATCTGGATGAGCCAGTATTTCGACCGCATCAGCCATGCCCGCTTTGCCAGTGATGCCTTTGAAAAATCCCCGGTGCTGCCCCTGTTATGGCAGGCTCCCGGCGCAGTAGTCCAATGGGAGGTGAATGAAGACAACTTTGCCACACTGGCTCTGATCGGCACCGGGGTGCCCGGCGGTCAGAATCCGTACAATTTCGATAATACCGCGGGCTATGCCGTGGTGGGTGAGTGGGGCCGCGAATTTGCAGATGACAAGGGCATCTGGCGCCTGGCTCCCTTCTTCACCTGCGAGGATGGCGCCCACTACACCGGGCGCGATAAGGAACGCACCGCCTATGGCCTCATGACCGGCGTGGAATACCAGCTCAACGACATAGCCAAGGTCTACGGGCGACTGGCGCTTGCCAGCAGCGACTACACCCGCTGCCGCCAGGAGGCCATGGTCGGCACCACGCTGCGGGTCGTCCCCTCCCGCCCGGATGATTACCTGGGCGTAGGCTTCGGTATCTACAAGGGCAGCGATGAAGGCCGCAAGCTGGTGAATGCATACGAAAAAGTGCTCGAGTTCACCTACAACGTCAAGCTCAACAAATACTTCACCATCGCCCCGTACTACCAGGTGTACTTCACCCCGGCCTACCGCGATGTGAGCACCGTGAGCGCCACGGGGGTCCAGGCACATTTTGCCTTCTGATACAGGCGGCCCGCCTACCTTCTGCCAATGCCGCAATCCACCCGGATTGCGGCGTTTTCATGTATTTGCTTGCTATATCTGCCAGTATGTGATACATTCTCTCAACTTCATTCACACACAACATGAAACTCAAACAGCTCCTACTCACACTGGCCGCTCTGACCGGCATCAGCCACGCTGGCAGCACCTGCGATACCTTCCACATGTTCTACGATGGTGCGCTGGGTATCCCCGGGGCCGATGCTCCGGCATACAAGCAGAAATTATATGAAGCCACCGGCACGACCTTCACGCTGGAACTCTTCGGTGGCTACTGGGGTGTGAGCCACCTGGCCCCGGGCTACAATTCTGATAACTACGTGGCACTGTTGTTCGCCCAGGTAGACCAGCGCCTCATCCGCGATGAGGTGAACGGCGGCACCTGGCTGAATGTGGCCGTGGCCGGCTCCTGGGGGCTCGATGACGATTCGGACAGCAAGCTCTTCTTCTACGATGGCGGCTTCGGCACCGCCACCGGTCACCACACCGACCTCGTGGGGCCTGCCGGGCTCTACATCATGAACGCCACGCTCCGCCAGTATTTCAACAACAAGCGCACCTGCCTGAATGTGGGCGCTATCTGGATGAGCATGTACTTCGACCGCATCAACCACGCCCGCTTTGCCAACGACGGCTTTGAAAAATCCCCCGTGGTACCCATGTACTACGGTACTCCCGGTGCCGTGTTGCAGCATGAGTTTGACTCGCAGAACTTCGTGACTGCCGCCATCATCGGCACGGGTGTGGGACTGGGTGAAAACCCGCTCAATTTCGAGCACGTGAACGGCTATTCCGTCGTGGTCGAATATGGTCGCCGCTTTGCAGACGGCAAGGGAACCTGGCGCATCCTGCCCTTCTTCTGCAGCATGGAAACCCCGAACGCCATGGGCCGCGATGAGCTGCACGATTCGGTGGGCCTCATGACCGGTGTGGAGTATAATATCTCGGACCGCGTGAAGGTGTACGGCCGCGTCTCCTGCGCCAGCAGCGAGCACCAGCGCGCCCGCAAGGAACTCATGGCCGGTACCACGCTGCGCCTGATGCCCTCCCGCCCGGATGATTACTTCGGTGCAGCCTTCGGCTTCTACAAGGGTGCCGATACCCACACGCAGAAACTCGTCAACGAGTTCGAGAAGGTGCTTGAGCTGACCTACCGCGTGCAGCTCAACCGCTACATCTCTGTGGCTCCCTTCTACCAGCTCTACATCGACCCCGCCTACCGCGAGGTCAGCACGGTAAGCGCCACGGGCATCCAGGCTCACTTCCTGTTCTGATGCCGGCAGGCTGCTCCTGCCTGAAAGAAAGCCGCAGTCCCTTGCAGGGGACTGCGGCTTTTCCGTGCGGCCAATCAGCGGGTGTGCATGCTAATCATGGTTGCTCGCCACCGCCCGGTGCGACTCCGCCCCGGAAGCCTGAGCCCCAGGAGGCGGCCCGAACAGAGCCCCGAACAGCATGCTCAGAGCAAGCGTCAGCAAGGCGCAGATGATGGTAAATGCGTTTTTCTTCATGGCTGGGTGGGGGTGATACAGCGTTACTACCGTTATATCACGAGACAGGCTTTAGTCAAGATAAAAAAAACGCCCACCTTCAGGCGGGCATTTTCATGAAAGCAGACGACCAGGGTCAATCCCTGCGGCGGGGGCGGCGGCTGAACTTATCGTAAAAGACCCGCTCCTGACGCTCGCCTCGCTCGCGGTAGGAGGAAGCACCGCGAGAATCGCGCTCGCCACCACGGCGGAAGCCGGTATTGCCCCGGCCGCCGTATGAAGCTCCACGGCGCTCGCGTTCGTGCGGTCGGAACTCGCGCTCATACGGTGCATTTCCCCCCTGGGGGCGCCCCTTATCCTCGCGGATGTTCACCTCGTAGCCACAGATCTGGCAGGTACCGAGACGCTCGATAAGCTGCGGGGCAACCTCGGGTGTTACTTCAATCAGCGAGTGCTTGAGGAAGAGGCGGATATCGCCCACGGTTCCCTTGGGTGCCCCGCCTTCGTTATAAAAGAGCCCGGCGATATCCTTGGGGCGAAGGCCGAGCAGTTTGCCGCCATTCATGAAGAGGGTAACACTCTGCTGCAGACTGCTCCAGTCATTGCCCTTCTCGACCACGGAATCACCATCCTCCACCTGGCGGGAGTTGCGGGCAAACTTGCTCGGGCGATCCTCGGGGATGGGTTGCAACTCTCGGCTGGTCTTTGCCACCAGAAGATTAAACATAGCTGCCAGCAACTGCTCGGCGGGAAGGTCGATATCCTTCAATTCATCCGGCAATTCGCCGGCCTCGGCAGCGTTCTCCAGAATCTCATCCACCAGGGACTCACGGCGCACTTCCTCCACCTGCACCCCGGTCATCACCTTCTCGCGCTGCATGCGCACACCGACAAAGCGCTCCAGGCGCCCCAGCAGGGAGAAATCGCGGCGGCCGATGAATGAGACAGCCCTGCCCTTGCGGCCGGCACGGGCGGTGCGCCCGATGCGGTGCACGTAGTCCTCCGGGTCGCGGGGTAATTCGAAATTCACCACGGTATCAACATCATCGATATCGAGACCACGAGCGGCGATATCCGTGGCAACCAGCACGGTAAGATTCCCCTTGCGGAAGGAATCCATGACTCGCTCGCGCAGGGTCTGGGGCATGTCACCATGCAGACGGTCCACTGCATAGCCCCGGGCCAGCAAACCATCCACAATGTCATCCACCACTCGCTTGGTATTGGCAAAAACGAGTCCGCGTTTCATGCGTCCCATTTCAATCAGGCGGCTGAGCACTTCTATACGCGAGGAGAACACCACCTCATACACCACCTGCTCGCAGGTGGGTACGGTGAGCTGCGGGCGCTCAATGGCGATTTCCTGCGGCTCATTCGCCACAGAATCGACCAGTTTGCGGATGGCTGGCGACATGGTAGCCGAGAACATCAGCGTCTGCCGCTCGGCCGGCAGCTGCGCCACCACGCGGTCAATATCGTCCTGGAACCCCATGTCGAGCATCTCATCTGCTTCATCCAGAATCAGCATGGAAATATGCGCCGGGTTCAGCTCGCCCTGCTCCATGAGATCGATGACCCGGCCGGGCGTGCCAACCACAAACTGCACACCGCGCTTCAGCGCCGCCAGCTGCGGCCCGAACGAAGCGCCTCCATAAATCGGCACAGCCGATACGCCATCCAGGAACAAGGCCAGTTTATCGACCTCGCGGCAGATCTGCACCGCGAGCTCGCGCGTGGGAGCCAGGCAGAGCACCTGCACCTCGCGCAGCGAGGGGTCTATGCTCTCCAGCGCCGGTATCGAAAAAGCCAGGGTCTTGCCGGAGCCGGTATGCGAAAGGCCCAGGATATCCCCACCCTCCAGGGCGGGGGGAATAGCCGCGGTTTGGATGGGAGAAGGGGTTTCAAAACCAAGCACCTCGATGGCTTCCAATATCTCCGGGCATATTCCAAGTTCTGAGAATGACATAGACGGCGCAGAGCATGCCTGATTCCTTCGCCTTTGTAAAGCAAATTCTGCGTGGCGTACACACTATTCACGCAGCCGCCAGAATGGAACAACCAGCGCGTTTAATCGTCGTCAATTCCTGGTTCTTAACACAAAAGGACATCGCAAGCACTCACTCACCGCATATTCTGATTGTTTTTCCAGGTATTCGCTCATTCCTTGCTGTCAGGGCTGAGCAAAAAAAGTGATTGCTATGCGCATGCCGGCGCGCTATACTGCCCCTGCATGAGTGACCAGCCGGAAGATTACAACGCCTTCAATGCGTGGGATAGTTTTGGTGCCACCCTGACTCTGGGTCTGGTACCGGCGGTGATGAATTACGTCTTTACGGAAGAGCACGAAATAGGTACCACCATCGGTATTGCGGTGATTGCCACCATCATCAGCCTGCTGGTACTGGGGCTTTCTCTGATTACACGCTGGCGCATCATCGGGTCCCTCGTAAACCTCGCAGGCTGCGTGCTGACTCCCGTCTACATCGCGATTGCCGTATGCGCCTGGTGGCCGAGCGATAAGGAACAGCCTGCTGACACCCCCGCCGCGGAGCAGGCTGCACCGGCCAAGGTGTGAGCCTCCCCCGCCCTGTCCGCCTTACTGTTCGGTCTGGTTCTCGGCGAGCAGTTCTTCGTATTCCTGCACCGTTTCCTCGATGAAAAGGGTGACTGCGGAGGTCATGGTCTGCCCGTAGTAGGCACAGGCCTTCTGGAATTTTTCCACCAGGGTACTGTCTACATACAGCCCCAGCATCTTTTTGTTTTCAGCTCGTTGTCTTGGTGCCATGGGTATTATTCTGCAGGGGTTGAGGGCAAGCCCAGGATGGTGCCAGGCATAATCTTATGCCCGGCAAAGAAGCTTTCGGCGTTCATCTTGCGCGCGCCGGCGGGCTGCATGGTCGAAATGCGCACCGCTCCACCACGCCGTCCTCCGCAGGAGATAAGCATCCCCTCGGGACCGGATTCCAGCACCATGCCGGGCACGGCATCCACCGGTTTGCGGATGTTGAGGAACATATCCACCGGCGGGAAAATCTTCAGGGTCTTGTCCTGGCCGCTGTGCACGGAGGGGTAGATGGTGAATGTTCCCGGCCACGAATGATACGCACGTATCTTGCGGGCAACCTGCAGCGCCGGCTGGCTCCAGTCTATCTGCCCGTGAGCACGCAGCAGCTTCGGGGCGTATGTCATGAGGTTCTCATCCTGCTCCTCTCGCATATCCACGCCATCCTTCAGAATGCCAATGGCCTCCATCAGCGCATCGGGGGCCAGCAGAGCCAGGTCATCGTGCAGACTTTCGCCCGTTTCGGTACCCCGCAGGGGAATGCTGACCTTGCAGATGATATCGCCGGCATCCAGCTTTTTCACTACATGCATGATGGTGATGCCCGTCTCGTCATCCCCCGCTTCGATTGCTGCCTGAATGCAGGCTGCGCCGCGGTGGCGCGGCAGCAAGGAGGCGTGTGCATTGATGCAGGCTATTTTCGGCACATCAATCACCTCCTGAGAGAGAATCTGCCCGTATGCCATCACCACCACGATATCCGGCTCATAGTCGCGCAGCTGCTCGACTGCCGCCGCATCGCGCATGCGCTCCGGCTGGAATACCGGCACCCCCAGCTGCTCTGCCACCACCTTCACCCGAGGTGGTGTCAGTTCCATATGCCGCCCCACCGGGCGGTCGGGCTGGGTGATAAGCGCCACCATATCTCCCGTGGCGGCCAGAGCTTGAAATGAGGGTATCGCAATGTCCCCCGTTGCCATCATGACAATTCGCATAGCGTCTGAATACCAGATTTCCGGTGTTTAGTCAAGCGATATTTAAGTTTTCCTTACAAGTTTTCCGGATATACCAACCAGATTCAACAGCAAGGCAGAAGAAAGAGAAGAACACACAAAAACATTGCAGGGATGAGAGAAAGCCGCTATCATATATCCCAGCCATGGCCGATACATCATCACCGAACCCGAATATCAAGCCCTATCTCATCATTGCCCTGCTGGGAGGTGTCGTAGCCTACCAGTCGTGGAAAGCCGGGGAAGCGCTGGGAGATTCCTTCATCTTTGAGCTGGGGGTGCTCTTTGCGCTGGGAGGCCTGCTCATCGCCCTCAACGGGATACGACGGGCGCACGCCAACCGGCAGCCAGCCCTGCCGGCCGCACCGGCGGAGTACAACGGCCACTTTGCACCGGATTTCCGGCGCAATCTGGCAAAGCTCTACGAAGCGCTGGGCACCGGGAACCCTGAAATGACGCTGGAAGAAGACTATGCCTTCTGGTACAACCAGGAACACTCCATCGAACTGGTACTCACCAGGGACGGATGGATGGCCTTCTACCTGCTGACCGACGGAGAGTATCACATGGAAGCGCCGCTGGTGCAGCGGGCCGTGGCAGACTCCCCCTTTGCCAGCCACCCGGTTGCGAAGGAACTGGAGCAGAAATACTGCGATCTACCCGTGAGCGGTATCGCCTGGTGCACAGGGGACAAGATGCAGGTCTACCCCTACACCAGCACAGAGGATTTCACCCTGCTCTACGCGGGCAATCTGTTTGCCCCGGCAGAAGTGTTCGACACCTGGCTCCGCAGCTATCTGGAGACAGGCCAGATGCGGGATGAGGAATAAACCCGCCCATTCTCTCTCCCCTCCCCCGCCTGTCAACTCAGAACCGCCGCAGCTGCACTTTGCAACTGCGGCGGTTCACTATATACAAGCTTAATCGCTCAGGACTTTGGCTCAGGCCTCCTCGGAGGTGGAACCAGTAGCCGTGGTAGTGGCGGGAGCCACGGGAGCGGTGAGCTGGGGCAGGTCGATGATCTCGATCAGGGCCATGGGGGCGCTGTCGGTCATGCGCTGGCCGAGCTTCACGATGCGGGTGTAGCCACCCTGGCGGTCCTTGGTAGCCTCGGCCACCACGCTGAAGAGCTTGGCCACAACCTTGGGCTGGGGCAGCGTAGCGAGGGCCTGACGGCGGGCATGCAGGGAACCGTTCTTACCGAGGGTGATGAGCTTCTCCACGTAGGGGCGCAGGGCCTTGGCCTTGGCCAGGGTGGTGGTGATGCGGCCGTGGCTGATAAGGCTGCATGCCTGGTTGGCAAGCAGGGCCTTGCGGTGGGAAGCGTTGCGCTGAAGTTTGGCTTTCTTGACGCCGTGTCTCATAGTCTTATTTTGTGTTTAGTGGGTTAATGTGTTTGTGTATTGGAATCTTTACTCGTCGTCATCGTCGCCATAGGCATCGATGTTGTGGGAGATGAGAGCCTGCAGATCCGTGGCGCGGGTCTCATCGCTGTTGTCGCGCAGGCGGGAGGCCGGAGCGGGGGATGCGAGGAGCTTGGCATCGAACTGCATACCCAGGGACAGACCGTGCTGCACGAGCTTGTCCTTAATCTCGTTGAGGGACTTCTTACCGAAGTTGCGGTACTTGAGCATTTCGCTCTCGGTCTTCATGGCCAGCTGACCAACG
>JAFWYD010000087.1 GCA_017517805.1 Akkermansia sp. | reverse complement strand
TGGCCGATTTCCGCGCCGGCAAGTACAAGACGCAGCGCGATATGACCGAACAGCGCTGGCGCTGGTATATGGAGGACTATCTGGGCTGCATCCTGTCGCTGGATGAATCCATCACCTCCCTGCTGGACTATCTGGACAACGCCGGACTTTCTGAGAACACGCTGGTTATCTACGTGGGCGACCAGAGTTTCTACCTGGGTGAACACGGTCTGTACGACAAGCGCTGGATTTTCGAAGAATCCATGCGTATGCCCCTCATCATGCGCTGGAAAGGCACCATCCCCGCTGGAGTCCGCAGCCAGGCCATGGTGCAGAACATCGACTACGCACCCACTCTGCTGGAAGTAGCCAAGGCCGACACCCCGGAAAACACCCGCACGATGGAAGGCGTATCCCTCACGCCGCTGTTCAAGACCGGAGATGCGCCGGAGTTCCGCGACCGCCCGCTCTACTACGCTTTCTATGAGCAGCCGGGCGAGCACAATGCCCCGCGCCACGATGGCCTGCGCACCCAGCGCTACACCTTCGCCCGCATCTGGACACCTACTGGTGAGGAACGCCGCACCGGCGTGCGCAAGCCAGAAAACGAATGGCTCCTGATTGACAACGAGAAGGATCCGGCCCAGATGAAGAATGTATCCCAGGATCCTGCCTACGCAGAGGTCATGAAGCAGCTTACCGATACTTACCTCAAAGTGCGTGAACAGTACCGCGTACCTGCTGACTGCCCTGGTAGCGGCCACCGCATCCCGGATTTCAAGCCTTCCTGGGGCACCGGTGAAAACGACCGCATCAAGTAAGCGATTGACGATTGACTATTGACGATTGACAATTGATAAGATAACGCGCCTTTCCTGCCGGGAAAGGCGCGTTTTTTCTTGCTTTTCATCTGTGTGGGAGTAGACTGACAGCAAGATGAATGCGCAAGCTGCAAAAATTCTTGATTATCTGGCACCATTTTACCAGCCTGAGGAATGGCCCACCCTGCAGTGGCAGGCAGAACAATGGAGCAGGACTAAGCCATTAGCCGGATTGAAGGTGCTGGATGGCACCCCGGTTTTCCGCAACACTCTGGCCAAATACATGGTGTTGATGGCCGCCGGAGCCGAGGTCTGGGTACCAGCTCGCCCCGGGGTACCGTCAGACCCGGCAGTCATGCAGCAGCTGGAGGGATTCGGAATCCACAAAGCCCCACGCGGTATGGATGACTTCGATATCGTGCTGGATTGCGGCGGTCAGTTCTGCGAGCTGCATCCACGGCTGGGCGCAGCGGAGCTGACCCGCACCGGAGTGCACCGCTACACGCACCCGAAACACCCGGTGATTCTTGCAGACTCAGGTCAAATCAAGCACATCGAGACCGTACTGGGCACGGGCGAGGGCTTTTTCCGCGCTATGCAGCAGCTGGGCTACAGCGATTTTGCAGGGCGGAAGCTGCTGATTATCGGCTTTGGCAAGGTAGGGCGAGGTGTGCTTCACTATGCGCTGAAATATGGTCTGAAGGCCAGGGTGGCAGACCGGGTGGATGTGCGCAAGGAACTGCCCGCCGGGGTAAGCTTTGTGGATGCCAACGATGCCGAAGCACTAAGCCAGGCGGTAGCAGAATCCTGGTGCGCGGTGACGGTGACCGGACACGTGGCCGCCCTGCGCAAAGTGCTCCGTCCAGCAGTGATCATACCAAGTCCGGTGCTGCTGGCCAACCTGGGGCTGGAGGACGAATACGGCTCTGCCATTCCGGCAAGCCGGGTGCTGAATCAGAAGCAGGCTCTGAACTTCATCCTGGAGGAACCCACTTCGATGCGGTTCATCGAGACCACCATGGCGCTGCACAACGCCTGCGCGCTGGAACTGCTCACCGCCGATTTACCCCGGCGCGGTATCATCCCGAACCGGGATGTGGAGGAACAACTCCTGCATATCGCCTGCACGAAGGGCCTCATCGGCGAAGATGTGCGCAGCCTCAACGGCGCGATGTGAACAGAAGCAACGCTTGACAGCTCCTCCCCCTGCCCCTACAATGGGGATACTGATGATGAATCAAATCCTGCTCATTCTGCGTTTCCTTTTCTGCATGATCGGGGCGGCCGCCCTGCTCGGTGTCTTTTCATTCCCCGATGCAGTGATTCCCCCATCACCGGCGATGGAAAGCGCGGAAGGTTTCACGCTGTATGCGCTGAAACCAGCAGCCTGGCTTCTGCCAGTGCTGTTCATGGAACTGGTGAGCTGCTGCGGCCCGCGGCGGAATCTGGTGTGGTTCTCTTCCCTGTTTGCGGTGCTGGTGGCAGCTCTGGTGGCCTACCCGGTGCTGGAGGCTACACGCCCCGAAATCACAGGCCCGACTTTCACGTACCAGGGCGGCATGCTTTCCTCCGGGCTGGCATACTACATTGCCTTTACAGCCGTAAGTTTCTTATTCCGCAAAGTGCTGCTGGCCTACGCATTCCCCTCCGAAGAGCTGCATGATAATCTAGAGGTGGGCTTCGTCTCAGCCTCGGCGCTGGATCCCGCCAGCGCACGCACGGTGCAGGAAATCGCAGCCGAGAAAAAAGCAGCAGCTCCCCGATTCCGTTTCAAACAGGGCGATGCCCGCATGGCCGAGCGTTTCCGACTCATCATGAAGCGCATGGTCTTCCGCAGCCGCATAGCAAATGCAGCTACCGCCGTGCTGGTGGCCATCCTCATCCTGTGGCTGTGCTGCTACCCGCAACCTACTGCAGAGGAAGCGCTGCAACGCGATTTGAAGGCCATGTATGCCCACAAGATGCTGCCAAACGGCTACGCGCTTGCCAGCAATCGCGCAGTACACGCAGCAGCGCGGGTCATGAAGCATATTTCTGACTACGAAAGCCTGGCTGGCATGACCCGAGCCGAAGCAGAACAATGGCTCGGGCTGGACGCGGTGCCACCAGCATACAAGGCTTGGCTGCGCGATGAACGTCCCATTGCGCTGGCCTCTGCCAACAGCATGCACGAAAACCGCACCCGATTCCTAACCGTAACCAATGGCAGGCAGATCTGCGTGCTCTATATCCGCACAAGCGATGCAGATGGACGCATCATCGTCTCTGAGCTGCAAGATGCCGGCTGGGATGCTGTGGCAGATGAGAACCGCCGTCGCATCGGCAACGATTGGGGAGCCCTTTACCGATGATTACCACCATGCCCACCTTCATTTACAAACGACACATTGCCTTTCATGAAACCGATGCCGCCGGTGTCGTCTATTTTGCCAATTTCTTCCACCTGGCCGAGGAGGCCGAAACCCACGCCCTCGCCTCTCTCGGCAGTGCCATCAACGCCCGCGAGTTCCTCTATCCACGTGTGCATGCCGAGGCAGACTACCTCGCCCCCCTGCACTTCTTTGAAGAGGTGTCAGTACACGCTTACATCACCCGAATCGGTTCCACTTCAATGAGCTGGAAATTTGAAATTTCCAACTCTAAAGGAATTTGCGCCGTGGTAAAGACTACTTCTTCACGGCGCTACCGCGATGGGAGACCGGCCCCGTACAGCGAATGCGAATACGCGGCTTACGCCCCCCTGATGCCGTGACAGCCGGGTGTTTCTGCGCGTAGGCATCAAGCACTTTCTGCATATCCACAGCGGTTTCCATGCCGTCCTGAACCGAATGATCGTAGGGCACGATGGTTTCGGTACCCCAGGCAATGTGGCTCGACCAGTACGGCACCACACCATCGGAACATTTCGGGCAATCATCTTCACCCCGGTCGCCGATGACCGAATGAGTCGGCACATCGCGCACCTTCAACCCCTGCAAGCCTTGGATGGAGTAGCTGTCCGGCTTGAGCTGGTTCACGCTCGTGAACCACAAGTAGGCATCCTGCGGATTCAGCAGCAACATATCACTCTGCAGCGTTGCGATATTGTATGCTTCCTTAATCAGATTCTGCGGCAAGGTGACTAATTTCGTCAACAAGGTGACTAAACGGTACTGTGCGATAGGAGCACCACGGTGTGGAGTTGCCATGTAGACCACAAGCCCGGCCTGCACGGGTTTGAAGAAGTAATCCTTGCGGAGCGGTTCGAGCGCAGGGTCGGGGAATGGTTTATCGACATACTCCGGGGTCAGATACTGGCGGAGTGCCGCTTCGGGGAGTTGCCCGCCACGCAGAAGGTTCCAGGGTTGCTCACACTGGCTGTAATGAGTGATAAGGCCACCCATGGAGTGCCCCACCACAACCATGTTATCCCAGTTGCGGTTGGAATGGCTCGGGTCTACCTGATTGCGGACATTGGCAAGCGCTTCACGGTATGCCTTGGCAGAGATGGTCCAGGCTACACCCGTGGGGTAGTTGAAATACCAGAACTGGAAATTTTCACGCACCACGGGGTCAGCCATGAGGCGGTTAACCAGGTTATCAAAGGTATTGGCCGAGGAGGCAAGGCCATGAGTGAGGATGACGGGAATCTTATCCGGGTCGTAGGGTTCGATTGTGGAGAGGCCGGTAGTGCTGCGGAGTTCCTGCGGGCGGAGAAGGCCCAGCATGCGATCATCGTTCACACGGGTGAGATTCCAGTATACTTCCAGAGTGGCGCTCCAATCTGCCGCGAGCAGATACTCAACCTTGCCTGCTTTATAGGTATTCTCACGCTGCCGCGGGACCAGCACCAGCTCAGCCTGGCCATCATCAGAAAACTCGAGGATAGCGGTGATGGAAGTAACGGTGCCGCGGGTACCAATATTGAACAATTTCTGCTGGCTGTGCGTAACCTTCTCTGCAGGTATGACCCCCACCATAGGCACACCCAGACCATACACAGTATACCGCTCCTTCAGGGCATCGAGAGGCACCTCAGCGGAAGGCACCATGTCATCATACACGGAATCGAGCCTGAGACTGGAGGCACCCAAAAGGTGGCGCAAGCGGAAATAGCGGGGAATCAGGCTGTGCTTATTAACAGCAGTATCATGCCTGAGGCGGCGCAGCAGAAGAAGCAGGTCCGCATTGTAATCGCGCAAGGCAACGGCTCTTTCTGCCTCGGGCGTATCCTTGTGCTGGAGCAGCTGCCAGTTCATGCGCAAGCGCCCCATAAGGTCAGCATCGCCCTGGTCCTGGCGCGTTGGTACAGGTCGCTCTGCCGGAGGAAGCAGAGGTCTTGAGCAAGCAGCCAGCAAGAGAGCCGCCAGCATGAAGGAGATCGTACGGAGCGCGTTCATAATGGGGATTCTACAGAAGGACACGGTAAGAGTCAAAAAGTTATTGAGCCATGAAAGCAAAACCGGCAGGTCCCGGCGAAAGGAACCTGCCGATTTCTGATGTAAGGAGTGTGGAAGTGATAAACTTCAACAAATACCCTTCCGCCTTACAGCACCTCGGGAGCGAGGGACACGATCTTCATGAAGCCTTTTTCACGAAGTTCGCGAGCCACCGGCCCGAAGATACGGGTACCACGCGGGTTGTTATCCTTGTCGATAACCACCACGGCGTTGGAGTCGAAACGAAGAACGGAGCCATCGTCGCGACGGATGGGGGCAGAGGTACGCACCACCACAGCCTTCACCACCGTACCCTTCTTCACAGAAGCGGTCGGGATGGATTCGCGGATGTGGCAGGTGATGATATCGCCGATGTGAGCCTGGTCAGCACCGCTCTTGCCGATCACGCCAATCATCTTGGCAGTGCGGGCACCGGTGTTGTCGGCCACCTGAACGAGGGATTCCATCTGGAGCATAGTAGGTAATGTCCTTTCTGGTTAGAATTAGTGTTTCAGGATTTCCACGAGCTCCCAGCGCTTCAGCGCGGAAAGCGGGCGGGTTTCACGGATACGCACCTTGTCGCCGAGCTTGGCGGTCTCGTTCTCATCGTGAGCATAGAACTTCTTGCTCTTCTTCACGATTTTCTTGAACACGGGGTGCGGAACGCGGGCCACGTACTCCACAACGATGGTCTTGCTCATCTTGGTGGAGACAACAACGCCGACGCGTGTCTTACGAAGGCCCTGGGGCTTGGTCGTAGTAGTTTCTTCGCTCATATTCTAAGTCCTTGGGTTTTCGTTCAGATTCAGGCCTCGGTGCTGCCCTCGCCCTGAACGGTCAGGGCGCAGGCGAGTTCCTTGCGGACGATGCGGATGCGCTGGTTGTTCTCCAGCTGGCCGGTGGCCTGCTGGATGCGCAGGTTGAAGTACTCCTCGCGCAGACCACGGATGTGGGCGGCGAGTTCCTTGGCGGGCATACCGCGGAAGTCTTTAGCTTTCTTTACAGGCATAATAGTGTAATGTTTGAATAGTTACTTGTTTTAGGCCTGGGGTTCAACACCCTGGCGATAGACGAAACGAGTGCGGATACCCAGCTTGTTGGAGGCGAGGCGGAGAGCCTCACGAGCAGCGGACTCAGTCACACCGCCCACCTCGAACATGATGTTGCCGGGGCGGCAGACGGCCACCCAACCCTCAACAGCACCCTTACCCTTACCCATACGGGTGTCCGGCGGACGCTTGGTGAAGGACTTCTGCGGGAAGATGCGGATGTACACGCGGCCACGACGGCGCAGGTAACGGTTGATAGCGATACGGCAGGCCTCGATCTGGTTGTTGGTCACCCAGCCGCGGGTGAGCACCTGCAGACCAAAGTCGCCAAAGGCAACATAGTCACCGCTGGTTGCATTACCGCCGCGGTTGCCGCGGTGCATCTTGCGGTGGTTGTCCTTAATACGTTTGGGCATTAAAGGCATAGTCTTATTCTCCTATATTGTTAAAGTTTCGTGTTAGACATTAGGCGTCGCGGCGGGAATCGCGGCGGGGACGCGGGGCGCGGTTCTGACGGCCACCCATCTGCGGAGCACCAGCAACCTCGGGGCGCTTGTTGATCCAGCACTTGATACCGATGATGCCGTACAGCGTACGGGCCTCGGCAAAGCCGTAATCAATCGGGGCGCGCAGAGTCTGCAACGGCACTTTACCCTCGCGGTACTGCTCGGCGCGGGCGATATCGGCACCACCCAGACGACCAGCGCAACGCACGCGGATACCCTCAGCACCGAAATCCATGGCAACCTGCACGGCACGCTTCATGGCGCGGCGGAAGGAAACACGGCGCTCAAGCTGCGTGGCGATGTTCTCGGCCACAAGCTGGGCATCGAGCTCCGGCTGGCGGATTTCCATGATATCGAGCTTGACCTGAGCGCCGCTGCACAGCTTGGAGAGGGCGGCGGTCATTTCCTCGATGTTCTTGCCCTTGGGCCCGATGATGAGACCGGGGCGGGCGGTGGCGATGGTCACACGGACGCTGTTCCAGGCGCGTTCGATGGTGATGCGGGAAATCGCAGGCGTGGAGCCCTTGAGATCCTTGTTGAGGTCCGCGGTGTAGTCCTTGATGAACTTGCGGATCTTGAGGTCCTCGTGGAGCTTCGTGGCATAGTCCTTGCCCGTAGCATACCACTTGGAACGCCAGTCTTTAGTAACGGCAAGACGGAAGCCGATAGGATTTACTTTCTGACCCATAGTGTTATGTTAGTTTGTTATGGTTATGCCTCTTTGTTTGCGAGGATGATGGTAATGTGGGAGGTGCGCTTGCGGATCATGTTTGCAGAACCGCGGGCGCGGGCCATCGTACGGCGGAAGGTGGGGCCTTCGTCCACCATCACGCTCTTAAGCACGAGCTCATCAGCGGAGAGACCGTTGTTGTTCTCGGCGTTGGCCACAGCGGCCTTGAGGGTCTTATTCAGGAGATAAGCGCCCTTCTTGGGGGTGTAGCTCAGCACGTCGGTAGCCTGGGTGACAGACATACCCTGGACGGCGGCGGCTACGTCGCGCATCTTCTTCGCAGAGATGCGAGCATTCTTGTATACTGCTTTCACTTCCATTGTTATGGTATTTGTTGAAGAATTAGTCGTTTGTTTTTACGGACACGCGGTCACCCACTGCGATGCTGAGCACCGGGTTGAGGTGGCGCTGAACCAACAGGCCGGAGACGCTCTTGCGAACATCTGTCACCATGGTCACCGCAATCACCTGGTCGCCACGCGAGATTTCCATGGGCATGCCCACTTCCACCCCGCCCTTGCGGCCGGCATTGATGACGATGAGCCCGGATTCGGAGTCGATGCTGAGCACCTTGGCTTCATCCAGGGTTCCATCCAGCTCGCTCTGCTGCTTCTGGCGAAGCCCGAGGGCTACCTCCAGTTCATACAGAGCTGTCTCCAGCGTCTGGCGGGCGGTTTCATCCTCGACCATGGCGTTGCGCTTGTATTCTGCAACGGCTGCGGCGAGGCGCAGGCTGCCCTGGCGCACCGCATCCAGCTCGCTCCGGGTGGATTCGAGCATAGCTGCGGTTTCGATGAGCTTTTCCTCGCTCCCGCCCAGGGCAGTGCCACCCAGCGCCTCAAGGCGCATGCTGACCTCCCTGAGCTGCTTGCGGGCAGCATCTGCATCTGACCGTGCAAGCGTGTAGCTTTCGCGGAGACTGGCCACCTGGCGTTCCAGCTGGTCGATTCTGCGGTCCGTAGCACCATTTCCACCCTCACCGGCACCAGCACACACCCCTGTGGCCAGAGCGGCCAGGGCTGCCATGCAGGTCATGTGGTGAGAAGCGGTCATGGTTCAGTTTCGGTTAATCTTATTACTTCTTGCCGATGCCGCCGTGAGCCTTGAAGATACGCGTAGGAGCGAATTCACCGAGCTTGTGGCCCACCATGTTTTCCGTCACGTAGACCGTGGCGAAAGACTTACCGGTGTGCACCAGGAAAGTGAGACCGACGAAATCCGGAATCACCATAGAGGCACGGCTCCAGGTCTTAATCGGCTTGCGATCCCCGCTCTGCAGCTGGGCGTCAACCTTGTCGAGAAGAGGCTGGCTTACGAAGGGTCCTTTTTTGAGGGAACGTCCCATTGTTCTTAGAAATGTTTGTGGTTAAAATTACTTGGCGTTACGGCGCTGCACGATGAACACATCGGAGGGCTTGCGGAGACGGCGGGTCTTCTGGCCCTTGACATGACCCCAGGGGGACTTCAGGTGCTGACGACCACCACCGGACTTGGACTTACCCTCACCACCACCGTTGGGGTGGTCGACGGGGTTCATACACATACCGCGCACGGTCGGACGGATACCCATCCAACGGGTGCGGCCAGCCTTACCGGAGGACTCGTTCATGTGCTGGGTGTTGCCCACCTGACCGATGGTGCAGTAGCACTCCACACGGAACTTGCGGATTTCGCCGGAAGGCATCTTAACCAGGGCGTACTCACCATCGCGGTTGGAGAGCACAGCCTGCTGACCGGCGGAGCGAGCAATCTTACCACCGGAACCGGGACGAATCTCGATGTTGTGAATAGCAGTACCAAGCGGTACATTCTTGAGGGGCATGGCGTTGCCCACCTTGGG
>JAFWYD010000086.1 GCA_017517805.1 Akkermansia sp. | reverse complement strand
CATGCCCGTAGCGTTGTGCAGGGCGATGAGGCAGTTGGTGTTGCAGGGGTTGCCCACCACGAACACGCGGCAGCCGGGGGCGGCGTTCTCGGCAATGGCCTTGCCCTGGCCCACGAACACCTTGCCGTTGATGGAGAGCAGATCCTTGCGCTCCATACCGGCCTTGCGCGGCACGGAACCCACCAGCATGCACCAGTCGGCATCCTTGAAAGCCACAGCGGGGTCATCGGTAGCCACGATTTCCTTCACCAGCGGGAAGGCGCAGTCCTCGAGCTCCATCACCACACCCTGGAGCTTCTCCAGGCAGGGGGTGATTTCCAGAAGCTTCAGAATCACGGGCTGATCAGCACCCAGCATCTCGCCTGCTGCAATGCGGAACAGAAGGGAATAGGAAATGTTGCCGGCAGCGCCGGTCACGGTCACAGTTACGGGTTTCTTCATAACGCGGGTTATTTTAAGCGATACGCCGTCAGAGTCAATCCTAAAGTGCGCACCGGGAGAATCTCCGTCCATTTTTTGCGAGAAAACGTGTTGCCTGAAATGAATTTTCGGTATCATGTTTTTTTGCTTGATGTGAGGTGGGGGAATTTGTTATCATACCAAAGCTATAGTCATACAAAATTATGAAACTGCATCTTCCCTGTGCTCTTCGCAAGATTCTTTTGTTTGCCTGTGCTGCCACCGTATTTCCGGTGTGGGGCGGCGGCATGCACGAGGATATGTCCAAACGCACCTATTCGGATTATGGGCAAAATAAAGGGCGGTTCCGTGTGTCCGGGATCAGTTCGATGCTGCAGGCGATTCGCGATAGAGACGGGGGGATTACCATTCAGAAGACGAATGGAGATGTGACTTGGGTGATTCCGGAGTCGCAGGGGATGATAGATTTTTCCAATTCGGTTGACTTTGGCCCGGTTGGTGCGATGTGTCACGGTGCAGGTGCGGCATTCGGGGCAAACTATATTGTTACCGTGGCGCACAACCCCGGGTTCAATGCCAGCTTCGGTGTTACTCAGTTGGGTAGCGAGCACAGTATCAAATATAGTACGGTCAATATTCAGGAAAAAGACTTGGGCAACAAGGCCGACTGGGGCTTGTACCGCCAGAATAAGATTTTTACGGATGTCGTAGGGGCTCACAATTATAGTGGGGTGGCATCAGAACAGCAGGATTTGGATAGCAATGGTATTCCAGATATCAAGGAAAAGCTCGAAGGCCAGAAAATGTATCGGGCCTTTGCTGGTAACGTAGTTGTGTGGACAGAACAAAACGGACTGGTGGATGCCGGTTCTCCCTACACGGCGATTCTCGGCGGTATTGACTTTATCCGCGCCATTGCCATCACGGACGAAGGCCTGATCTTTGCAGACTGGAATCTGAAGCCGGAAGATTCCTGGGTGAGTGAGAAATCACCCTTGCCGACCAACTCCCAGGGTGGTGATTCCGGTTCTCCCATCTACGTATATAACCAGGAGGCTGGAAGATACGAATACCTCTTCTCCCTGAGAGCCGGTAATTTCACAACATACAGCGTGGGGCACGGTGCAGTAGATTATGCCAACCAGATTCAGGATTTGCATAATGTTGAGGTTGATATGAGCACAAGCACTACGGCGTACCTGAATGCCGTCGCCGGGGGGAGTGGCTCCATCGAACTGGGGCAGAATACTATCAGCCACCTGGCGGTGAACTCCGGCAGCCACACCTGGAAGGACCTTTCCGCTGTCAAAAATAACGATAACTGGTATGCCTACGGCAATGGCTACATGAACAACATTGCCGGTCTGGGAAGTACCAACAACCTTGTCTTTAAGGGGGCGGCAAGCTCTGCAAAGCACGAAATCATCTTGCGGGAAACGGTTGATACTGGTGTGGGCTATCTGGAATTCAACCAAGGTATTTTCACTATCAAGAACGCAGAAGGTGGTGACTATATGCTCAATTCGGCCGGCTTCGTCGTTAATGATGATGCGGAAGTGCATGTGCAGCTGACCAATGATTCCCAGTATATGCGTGAATGGCGCAAGAACGGTGCCGGTGATTTATATATTGAGGGGAGTGGGGATAATAATATTCTGTTGGCTGTGGGTGGCAAGGGGACCACTTATCTTGACCGCGCGGATGGCGGGTATGCTGCCTATAATGTTTTGGCCAGTAGCGGTGCGAAGGTGGTCATCAGCGATAAGAACCAGATTGAGCGAGATTTTACTTTCGGGTACAACGGCGGTACTCTGGATATGAACGGCAATTCCATGGATTGGTACACCACTAATCCGGATATAGAAGCCGAGGGGTTCAGTATCAATGCGCTGACCGATGATGCGCTCATCGTCAACAGCTCAGGGACAACCGTCCTGAATTACAAGCAGAGTGGCAATACGACCTGGAAAGGCTCGCTGAAGGATAGTGCTGGCGGCTCGTTGAGCGTAGTGGCGGATATGGGGGCAGGGTCGGTGTGGACGATGAACAGCATTTGTACTGATTTGAGTCAGAATGCCGGCAGTTCTTTCTCCGTGAAAAGCGGCACAGTAGTGCTTAGTGGTATCAATACCGAGCACGGAACCGGTTCTGTAGAATACAGCGATGATATCTTCTTCTCGGAAGATGACTGGCACTATGCGGATGCCAAGATGAACGTGACGGTGGAAAATGGGGCGGTGTTCCAACTGGGTACGCACGCCAGACTCAAGGGCGATATCACCGTGAAGGGTACCTATGTCATGAACGAGGGAGTTCATCACCAGATGGAGTACATCGAGGGTGGCCTGTTCAAAGAAGACACGAGCCAGTGGTCCGGATATTTCGGACACCAGGGTAATACTGCGCTGGATGGCGGTACGTTGAAGGTGGCATTTGCGGATAAGACAACGGCGGCTCACACCTACACCGGCAATATCACCGGAACGGGTTCTGTATTGGTTGATTCTGCCAACAGCATGCTGGTGCTGACCGGGGACAACACCTTCAGCGGTTCCCGTAGCGTCATTCGAGGCACTCTGATGGTGGAAGATGCCGCCGCGGCCGGTTCTGAGAAGTGGCTCGTGGGTGCGCAGGGCGCTTTTGCTGCCAGAAATGCTGATGGCAATGCAGCGTTGCAATATATTGACGGCGCGTCCACAGGTGTGCTGGCTCTTTCTCAGAATCAGACATCGCAAATTGATACCTCTGACCATGATGGCCTCATCATAGGTGCGTTAGCCGGGCAGACGATTCAGTATGGCTCCCTTGGCACCACAGAGCAGTTAGAGGCCAACAACGGTGTGTGGCGACTTGGCGGTGGTGGTGGCAATCTGGTGGTGAATTACCACCTGACAGGGGATAATATGCTCGTCCTGGGTAATGAATACACCAAAGGTGTGGTGACGCTGACAAATTCGCTCAATAATTTTACGGGGGGCATTGATTTTGCAGGCAGCGGTGTCACGCTGGACTACACCAGCGAGGAGGCTATCAAAAACGTAACCCTGAACCTTCGCTATGGTAACCGCATTGCCATGAGTAGCCTGCTGGGTAATATAAAGTCGGAATCTGATGGTGTCCTGCTGATGAATGATGCCAGTAAGAATCTGAATCTCAGCAATCATGCTGCACTCTTCTTCGGTAGTAAAGGCGATTTGGCCTATACTGGTGATATTACGGTTTCCGAGAACCAGGCATACCGTCTTTCCGCAGGAGATGGCACCCTTGTCATCGATTCCCGGCTTGGGGGTGCCCACGACCTGATTGTCGATGCCCAGGGGTATACCGGTGGTGTTGTTCAGCTCAACAATCTCAGCGAGCTTTCCGGCAATGTCACAGTAATGGGCTACGACCGTTCCAAGGCGGTGCAGCAGACAGGCGATATCACGCTCAAAGTCACGCAGGACAACGTGCTCGACGGTGTTGATACCATTACCCTGAAGGCGGGAGGTACCCTGCACATCGATAATTCAACCCAGAATATTGGCAAGCTGGAGATGGAAGAGGGAAGCTCCCTCATCGGCAACCGCAATAACAGTGGGAAAACCAGTACGATTTATCTTGAGATTGATTCCATTTCCGATATCAAGGGACAAATCAATGTGGATACCGTTCACCGCTATGGGGAGAGTACCCTGGAGCTGAATAACAGCATGCTCCCGACAGGCCAGAAGAGCAATCTCCAGTACAGCAAGCTTTACGTGGAGGAAGGCGATGTGCGGCTCACGGAGCAATATTCTTCCATCGGTAATCTGTATATTCGTGATAATACGCTCTACCTCAATGGGCAAAGTTTGTCTCTCGGTGGTGTGATCGCTGAGGATGGCGCCGTCATTGATGCCTCTGCTGCCGGTTCTACCATTGGCGGCAATGGCCTCGTGAGAGCAATTTCCGGGACGGTCACGATGAAAAACAACGGCAACGATGTGACTCTTGCCGGTAATATCGGCGCCACGGATGGCGCTACGTTGAAGTTGGTCGGCCAGGGTAAATGGATCTTCAGCGGTACCGCCTACAACTCATCGACCGGTACACTCCGGGTGGAGGATGCCAGTCAGCTGGAGTTTTCGGGCGGCACGAAAGGCTCCTATACACACTATTCTGCCTTCCACGTCATGCAGGGAACCCTGGACTTAAGCCAGAGTATCACCGCACTTGTCGCCTCCTCGGACAAAGTTTCCCAGCACATGACGCTGGATACCATCAAACTCAATGGGCAGAACCTGACACTAAAAGAAAAGAGCAAGAGTGCCAGCTGGATTATCGGGAACCTGGATTCCGGGAATGCGGAGGATGCCGTCCTCACATGGGAAGCCTCCTGTTCCAACGAGACCAGTTACCTGGATCGCGAAACATCCAACGTTACGCAGACTGTGTGGGTGACGAATGCTTCCCGCCTGATTCTCAACGGCGATAATTCCTTCAAAGGAAGCGTTGTTGCAAAGCGCACGGCCAATGGCAGCGGCTACAGCTCATTCGTGGAACTGGCGCACAATAATGCCCTGAAAAATGCCACATTGAATATGCAGGGGCGGCAGGGGGCTGTCATGTCGCTGGCGGTCAATACTGAGAACGCGCAGATACAAGGGCTGAATGGTGATGAATACTCCCATGCCTATAGCGGAATCTCCTCCGACCTCAAGCTGGAGGCTGCCCCCACCGGTGATGGCCGGAACACGCTCACCATCACCGGTTCCGGTTCTTACGAATACAAGGGCTCGGTGCATGGGTTGAATATTGCCATGAATGGTAGTGGTACGCAGAAATTCAGCGGTAGTAGTGTGGAGGTTCAGAACATCGCAGCTCTTTCCGGTAGTCTGGAGTTCTCCCATGCCCCCACCGTGGCTGATACCATCAGTATTGCCCAGGGGGCAACCCTGAAGTTTGCCAATGCGTACAGCCTGGATGAAGGGGTGACCCTGGCCATGGTAGCCGGTGAATCCGGCGTGTCCGGAACCCTGGAGGGAGGTCTGGTGCTCAATGGTGGCATACTGCAGTTCGATGCCGCTATTCTGAATAATCAAACTCCGCTGTTGGTGGCTGAGACGGACTTTGGTCAGGCATTCACCCGGCAGGCTGTCAGCTTCAGCCACTATAATGAGCTGCAACAGGGAGGTACCTATACCCTGCTTTCCGGAAACTGGGCAGGCAGGGAAGTAAGTCTTGCCGATGATATGCCGGATTATCTTGCAGGCAGTCAGTTCACGGCATCAGACACCGGGCTCAGCGTTACAATTCAATTCGCAGATGGGTTCCACGAGTGGCGAGATAACCAGCAGGTTTTTGCCGCGAATAATACGGTATTGTTCCGGGATGCTTCCTATGATACAACGCTGGATTTTGCGCAGGCTGCAACTGCGGGAAGTATACGTATCGTCAATGATGAAACGTATGTGTTCTCAGGACAGGGTGTGACACTGACCGACGACCTTAATGTGGAAAGCGGCAAACTGGTGCTCAACAATAAGGTGACTGCGGCGGACTACACCGCCGCCGAGGGTGAAGTGGAGATTGCCGCCACCGGCACGCTGGTGCTGACCGATACGCAGGAGGCTACCGCCACCGTCAGCAACATTTCCGGCACCGGCACGCTTCAATTGAGCCTGGGTGCAGACTATGGTAATAAACTTGCTGTAGATGAGGGGTTTGAAGGAACGACCCGTATAGCCCAGGGTAACCTGACCCTGACGGAAAGTACCTTCGGCAGCTCCCTGAAACTGGCGAATGGGGCTAATGCCCAGATTACAGCGGCGACCGAGCTGACGGAAAACATGGAGCTTGAGGGCAGTAGTGAAATTCACCAGAACAGCGGCAATAAACTTACCGTTCAGGGGAATGTTTCCGGAGCCGATGGTATCTGGGTTCGCAAGGGCGGCGGTACCCTGGAGCTGAATGGAAGCGTCAGCCTGAAAGGATTCGATACAGGAAGTGATGGTACGATTTCCAATTTCAACGGTGCCACCGAAATCACTACCGTGACGCTCGACCAGAGCAATGTTACAGCCAATTTCAACGGTGATGCCACCGTGGGAACGCTCAATCCCAGTGGAACCAACGTGACGCTGGGAGGCACAGGCAAACTCAGCGTCGGCAACTTCAACCTGGCCGGCGGCAAGAGCGTCACCATCGACGGACTCAGCATTGTTGAAAGCGCTGCACAGACACGCAGTTGGAACAACAACACGATCAATCTGAAAAATGGGGCAAGTCTGGATAGCCGCCTGTCGTACTACAACCATCAGTCCGGTACACTGACCATAGGCGGCAGCGATGCCAGTGGCACGATGTACGTGAAAGGCCTCTGTCTGATGCCCAATGATGCAGCATATGCGAAATCCGAGCTTACCGTATCCTCCGGTGCGCACCTGATTATCGCCGGGGAAACCAGCGGAACAACAGCTTCTGATTTTGTACTGGCAGTGGGCGGTGAACAGTCGCAATTGTCAGCCGGAGCCAATAAAATTAATGTTTATGGCACGCTGACATCTAATGCTGCCATGACACTCTACCGCAAAGCAGCTGATGTCACCATTCAGAACGGGGGAAGATTGAATTTACTTGAAGGTCTGGTACTGAAGGGAACGGCATATAATGATTGGATGGGGCCCATGAATGCCAATCTCCAGGTTCAGGAAGGAGGGCAGCTTTATGCCGCCGGGGGAACGCATCGAGACGAGCTGCTTGTCAATATTGCCTCCGGGGCGACTCTGGGGGCCATAGGGGAAGCGGATTCGACGGTGAAGTTCAGCAATAAAATGACGCTGGGCTCTGCCAATGCGGAAGGCATGGTCACCATTGATACGGCAGCTACTGTTGCAGATGAAAATCTGCAGCTGACCCGCCTTGCGGATAAGGGGGTGACCGTGGATATGACCGGTAGCCTGAGTCTGCAGGGCAACACCGCAGTGGAGGTCACCGGCAGCGGTACACTCAAGCACAAGGCTGCTCTGAATAATGCGGCCGCCATCCATGTGCAGGAGGGCGCATCGCTTGCGGTGGATTCTTTTGCCGGGCTTGAGACGGCGGTTGCGTTGAACAAGGGGCACCTGGTGCTGGATACTGCTACGGCCAAAGGCAGCCTTTCGATAGCAGATGCTGCCACCATTCATGCCGCTGGAGGTCACAGTACCATGGATTCCGCTGTCACCCTGACGAACGATGCCTCTGTCACCTACAACGTGGATGCAGGTGCGGTTCTGGATGCTACGGGCACTCTTTCTGTGGTTTCTTCTCGCGGGTATCTGGTCAAGCAGGGGGGTGGATTCCTGAAGATTAACAACGCGCAAGATGCCTTGGTCAGCGTTGCTGTGGAGGAAGGTCGTATGAATGTGTACGGTACTGATACATACGATTTGAATGACCTGAAGATTCTGAGTGAATCAACCCTGATGCTATATGAGGGGGATGGCACGACAGAAGCCACCGTGAATGTCAGCGGCTCTGCTACTTTTGCTGCAGGTGCTTCACTTTATGCCAATCTGGTACTTTCGACTGGCACCAATCTGGATATTGCTGCTGGTGGTCTGAGTATGGGAAGTACCATTTCTCTTCAGGAGGGGGTGCTGCTCTCTGACTCGATGCTCGAGCGAGTCACCGCGCTTTCAGCGGGTGAGTCTCTGCTTCTTTTTACAGGAGTGGATGGATTGGAACTTAATGGTGCTGAATATGAAGCCATAACGGAGAAGGATTCCGTCTTGGCCAATTCTTACTTCAGCAACATTGTCGGCAACAACTACCTTCTTGTCTACAATGGCCCGGAAGATGGTTCTCTTTGCATTGCCAATGTAGTACCAGAGCCGACTACGGCAACACTAAGCCTGCTGGCGCTTTGTGGCATGGTTGCGCGACGCCGTAGAAAATAGCATCGCCTTGCTGCAGGAATGGCATTATTTTGCTGAAAAATGTGCAAAAGGGAGAAATGTTACCATAAAGACAAAAAAATGTGTTGACGAAATGCGGAGGAGCTGGTATTGTTGGCGGCACACAGCAATTGGAGCGGTGGCTGAGAGGCTGAAAGCACCCGTTTGCTAAATGGACGTACTGCGTTAAACAGTACCGGGGGTTCGAATCCCCCCCGCTCCGCTGAAAGAAGGCACCAACGCTTACAAGGGTTGGTGCCTTCTGTTTTTACTGCCATGAACCTGAAACCGGATTTAACACGAAAGCAATTGCAGCAGCTCTCGGATAAGGAGCTCTTGCGCCAGCTGCTGGCCTGCACCCCGCTGAACCTGCCGCGTGTGTTCTTATTCGCATTGTTGTACACGCTGATGCCTGGCGCTGTGCTGGGGCCGACCCTGGGGCTTCTCGGTACGGTGGTGTTAGCCGCAGTAGCTGCATACTTGTGGCTGTGGTCTACCCCGGCGGCGCTGGATTCCTTTCTTGTCTTCTGGCTGTTGTGGTCGTGCTGCTCATTTGTGCTGTCCTGGTGCATCCAACTGGCAGGTGGTGTGCTTCAGTTTGTGCGGAAACGGCGGTATCTGGCTCCCGCAGAAGCCACAGCAGCAGATTTGAAACCGGGGGAAGCCATTGATTTGCCTTGGACTGATGCGGAGGCACACGAAGTGGTGGTGCAGGTGGCGCAGCGGGGGGTATACGTGCTGATGTGCCGGGTGGAGGATTCTGAGGCCTCCGTCCAGTGGCAGGCAGATGAGCGCGCGTGTCTCACGGAAATGGAGTGTGTGCCGGGACTGCGCTCGGAACTCCGCATGGCTTTCCGGCTGGAGGCGGGGTATCACCGCCTCGCCTGGAAAGTACATTGCGACGAAGCTCTGCAGATGCGCGTTTTCTTGCGCTGATTCGCGCTTGTCGGCCACAGGAAATTATGCTAAGCTTCTGCGCGTGAAGATTGATGCTCATACCACCCAGGCGCAGCTGCTCAAACTGAGCGAGCAGGTGCTGCGTCGCGATTTGCTGCAGAGCACACCGCTGAATATCAGGTTCTTCCTGCGCTATCTCATCCTGTTTCTGCTTTTTCCCGGCATGGTGTTCGGGTACAAAGTGGGCATGGGGATTACACTGGCGTTCTGTGCGGCGCTGGTGGGTATCCTGTTCTGGGGGAGTGAGGCTGCCTCGGCCTTGGCGATTTACAGCTGGCTGAGCTGCGGCTTGCTCGTGCTGCTTTTTGTGACTATTGGTGTGGTGCGCAAGGCCTGGCAGGAACGCGAGCTGCGCCGCAGTTACCGCCCCGCCACCCCCGGGTTGCACCATGCGCAGCGCGCCCCGCAGAAGTATCCCTTGCGCTGGCATAAGTCCAATACTGAAGGCTTCCTGGCGGCTCACCTCGTTCTGCAAGCCCCGCAGCGGGGTATTTATGCCGTGCTGGTTACCCTGAAGAATTACCAGGGCGCCCAGCTCATCACCCAGGGGCGGCAGGGAACTTCCCTGGTACACGCAGGCGGCGGCAAGGGAGAGGATTTCAATGCCTTGGTGCTGTACCGTCTGGAAGCGGGCGTGCACGAGCTCATCTGGGCCATCCCGAACGGCAATGCTCCTGAGGCAAAGGTCTCACTTCTTAACCAGCTATAACAACGATGATAGATTTTGAAAACAACAGCGTGTTCAAGCTCTCCCCGGTAGAGCCGGAATCCCAGATGAATCGCGTGGCTCCCTTGCTCATTGAGGGCGAATACATCGTGGCTGCATTCAAGGCTATCCGCGATTCCGTGGTGTTCACCAACAAGCGCGTGATTGCCATGAATGTGCAGGGCATCACCGGCAAGAAGGTGGACTTTACCTCGTTGCCCTACAGCAAGGTGCAGGCCTATTCCGTGGAGACCGCAGGCACGTTTGACCTGGATTGTGAGCTCGATTTATTCTTCAGCTCGCTGGGCCACGTACGCTTCGAACTGCGCGGCGGCTGCGATATCCGCGCCCTCTGCCGGGCCATTAGTGAGTATATCCTGTAAACATTGAGCCGCGCTGCGGCTCAATTTCGACCGCGAAGCGGATTTCGATGCTCCGGCAGGAGCAATTTCGATTGCCGCAGGCAAATTTCGATGCAGTTCGCAGAACTGCAATGCCTGAGTAACGAATTTCAACCACGCGACCGTATGACTGCGGAAAATTTAAGCCCCGTCAGGGGCGACATACCAATAGCGAGGGGCGTAAGCCCCTCGTAAACAGAAGAAAGAGATGGAACCCGTTTCACGGGTGACAGCAACGGTGGCTTCACCCAATATGCCACAACAACGGCAGCGGGTATTCATGTTTT
>JAFWYD010000085.1 GCA_017517805.1 Akkermansia sp. | reverse complement strand
TTTTCCATCACCACACACTGGTAACAGGGAGTGGGGAAATTATTATCGATGATATACGGGAAGGCGCTGCGCAGGTTGAAGATGGGGTATCCCTCATCCATCAGCTGCCCGATTTCCGCACAGCAGGCCACTTTATCCTCACGGGTAAGCGCCAGGTCCCGGGTGTCTGGATAAGGCGTGTGGAAATTGAAAGAGACTGCCCGCACATTCGGCTGGGTGCGCGCCACATCGCACACACTGCGGATGCAGCCTTTATTAATCTGGTTCACGGCCATGTACAGGCATATGTTATCCGACGTTGCCTGCTCGATATTCCGCAAGATAAGGTCATAGGTATTACCGCGAATAATGTTGTGGTGCTCCTTATCACCATCCAGGCTCAGCAGAATCAAATCCGCCTCCGGTAAATCCAACCCCTGCGTGCCGTTGGTCACGATGTTCACTATTCTGAACCCCATTTCCTTTGCCTCGCGCACCAGGTCACGTATGGTCTTGCCACTATCCTTCCACAGGAATGTCTCTCCACCGCAGAAGAACAGAATCCGCACCCCATGGAGTACAGCTGCTCCATTTCTGCCTTCACCTGGGCATAGGGGTGAATAATGGCGGTCAGATTATTCACCGAGCAATGCTTGCAGCGCAGGTTGCACCGGTCTGTCACGATGATGGTGCCCAATATCGGCTTCTTCCGCCGGAACAGCACCGTCGTGAGGCCAAAGAGAGAAAACTCCAATAAGGTAGATGCTTTCATTTGCTTCAAGCTTAATGAAAAGGATACCATAAGTAAAGGAAAAATTGACGAGAGAGGTGCTTTATGGCATATTGGCAGCATGGCACGCTGGGCTTACATCCTCCACCTGACACGTCAGCTGCTCTGGACCAGACGAGGAGCACAGCGCATTGTCGCCAGCGTCTGCGTAACAGGTATTGCCCTGGGACTCATGCTGCAAATTGTCGTTCGCGGCGTCATGGATGGCATGGTGAGGGAAATCGACGCAGGCGTGCATGCCTGCATGCCGGATTTACTCATCACCAGTCGCTCCGGCATCCTGCCGGGTCCCCTGCCACTCCCCGCCACCTGTACCGCCACCCTCTGCCAGGCAGGCATCGCAGCCACCCCGCACGGACTCAGCCGTTACATCACCTGGCACAACCCCGAGCTCATCGCCCCGCTCATCATCAGCGGTCAGGGCAAACTCAACCCCGGCAACGCCCTCATCTCGCAAAGTCTTGCCGAAAAAGCGAAACTGAAACCAGGCGACACCCTGCCCATCCAGTTCCCCGGCGACACACAGATTTTCAGCATACAAGGTATCTACCGGGTGCCGGGACGCATGCTGGTGCCCGATATTCTGCTACCCCACTCCCTGGAAGCCGGCAACCCGGCACTTGCCATTAACCTGTCAGAGCAGCGCCATATCAACACCATCATCCAAAACCTGGAAAAATCAGCGCCCGAGGTCGAAATCCACCCCACACACGCCGACACCGCGGCATGGCTCAGCATCATCCAGCGAGCCAAGCAAACCATGGGATTCATCCTCTACCTCTGCACCGCCCTCGCCGCCTTTGCCAGTGGCGCCCTGCTCTGGGTCATCTGTCTGCAACGGCGACACGAACTCAGCATCATGGCAGCCTACGGCATGCCCCCGGGCAAACTCTGCGCCATCATCCTCTGCATGGCGGGCAGCGTTGCCGCCAGCGGTATTGCGCTGGGACTCCCGCTTGCCTGGGCAACTCTGCATTGGCGCGAAGCCATCCGCGAAATCCTGGCTGAAATCGGTGTGCAAGCCTTCCCGGTAGAAGTGCTGGACATGTCCTTGCCCGCCCACACCACACCGGGGCTTTACCTGACGCACGCGTTCTTTACCTTTGCCATGGTGCTTCTGAGCTCAGTACCAGCCCTGCGACTTATCCTCCGCATGAGCTCACATGCTCCACAGCAGTAATTACAATTGCAACCCGGCGGGTATACGTTTCCGGCCTTCTGCTATCGCATCTTCCTTGAGCTGCAAGATCACACCCAGCAGCAGATAGGGTTGAGTGCCGTCCGGGCCGGAGAGGTCACGATCATAACCTATGAAATTAACGAGAACTCCCGGAGCATACCCATACACCACGGGTTTCCACAGGGAAGATAAGGCCCAGCTCAGCCATGCGACCAACAGCACAACAAGAGATACCCGGAAAAAACGCTTTTTCATTTCTATCTTCAGTTTAATTATTTGATACGACTCACGTCAAAATAAACCGATGTATAAGGAGCCCGACGGTCGGCCACATCACTATACCAGGTAATGGGGTACACCACTTCAAAGGCAACCACTCCATCCCTAACGGGCAATTCGAGCGGTTTCCCGGCCTGAACAGGCAGCCACAGGTATCCCTGAGATTCGCACCACTGCTGTGGCGCATTACCACTCTGCCAGACAGCTTCGGCATCAGAGTTACCACGTTCGGGCTCCGGTCTCACCGCTATTCCCAGCGCGGGGGAGTCTTCAGCAAAGCAAATTTCCAGACTGGAAGCATCCGAGGCATCCGGCAAGCCCATGAAGGACTGTAGGGGCTTATAACGATATTCTGGAGTTCACGCGCAGCGTGAATATCGTTGCCCGAAGGGCAATATCGTTTTTGCCAAAGGCAAAAATATCGTTCAAGCCGCAGGCTTGAATATCGT
>JAFWYD010000084.1 GCA_017517805.1 Akkermansia sp. | reverse complement strand
CTTGAACGCCTTGCCCTTATCCACATCCTTCTGCGTCACGGCAAAGTTGTAGTTGATATCCGTGGCAGCATTGAGCGTCAGGCTATTGCCCACCTTGATGGTTGCCAGCTTGGTGCCGGTCAGGTTGATGGTACCGCCCTCGAGCACCATATCCTTGGCGCTGAGCGCCCCGCTGAGGGTGAGCGTGCTGCCGCTACCCAGGGTGAGGCTTCCCTTGATGGTAAGCCCCAGAGCCTTTTTCTTGCTGCTGGAATCGCGGAGCTGTATGTGGGAATTGGTGAGCATCAGATTCCCTGCAACACTCATGCTGCCATTGGCAGTGATGCTGGATTGAATCATGCTGTTTTCAACCGGTTGTTTGGCGGAGTCTGCTGCCTGGGTAAGGGAAATGCTCTGAGGTGTCGGGTTTTCCAGAACAATATCTGCCTCCCTCATCATCAGACTACCGGCAGAAAGCTTGCCAGTCAGGTACAAATCCCCTTCATCGGAGGGAAGAGGTGTTCCTTCCTGCGTTTCCGGGTGCCCTTGCATGGTAAGCTTTCCTTTTACGCTGAGCCCCATGGGCTTCGGTTTGGTATCGGCTCCATCCCAGATGGTAACCCACGAAGAATAGAGAGACAAGTCGCCAGCTACGGTCATGCTGCCATTGAGATTCAGGTAGGATTGCGCAATGAGATTCTCCTCACCCTTGGCATTCAGCGTAAGTTTCTGAGCTTTTTCAGAATCGAGATTCAGCATGGCTCCAGCTGTCATGGTAAGAGCTGCTGCGGTGATGGAAGAATCTGCATCGAGGGATGACCCCCCTTGAAGAATGATGTTTCCTTTGACGGTGACTTTTCCTCCGGCTGTAGATAGTGATGAATCCTGGGAAAGATTCAAGGAGTTGGCCGCCAGAGCCCCCGATGTAGAAAGGGATGCCTGGTTCAGCGTGTAGTCGCCATTTTTGAAACTGCAACCGCTGGCTAGTGTGAAGTATCCGTTCTGCAGATTGACGGAAAGTTCCTTTTGGGCAGAGATGCTGCCTTTTCCTATGATGGCGAGGGATTTGCCCTTACCATCCCAGAGGAATTCGCCATGGCTGGAAGCCAGGGTGAGGTTCTTCTTCAGGTGCAGATTGGAGCTTCCCGGGGTGTAACGCAGGGTTCCCCCGATTTCGTATGCTTCATCAGCATTCATTTCTGAGGCTGAAGCGAACGACCTGAACACGATGTCGAACATGCAGGAATCCGGATTGTACAAGGCAACGAAGGTGCCGTATTTTGCTCCGGATACGGTGTAGTAATTATAATCGTAATCGTACTCTCCGTTGCCTTTTGATACCATGTATTCTAATTCCAGCGCCAGATTGGAAAGTGAGCCGGAATAGCTGGAGCAGGAAAGAATGGTGAGGCTTTCCAGCGGTTTCAGACTTTGGGCAATTTCCTGATCATCAGGTTTGTGGCTGAAATAGAGCTCATTATCTGGAGGATCTAAATGGTAGGTCGTCTGCGTTTTGCTTTGGAATGTGACGTGCCCATGAACTGTGGTTGTGGTGGAGTACTCATTTGTGAGGAAAATCCCGCCAGAGTCAGGTCCTGTGCCGTTGATGAGCACGTCTGTCTCAATCATGAGTGCTCCTCCAATGAGTCCTCCGATATTCTTAGTGGAAAGCGTATGCTCGCTGCGCACGGTTGAAATACCGGAAATATTTTCGATATTGGCTTTCGAATTCCAGATTTCAAGCGTATCGGTCATCATAATCTGGTCAAATTGGGAGGCGGTGTCGAGAATGACATGCCCGCCATCAAAGATGTTGTTTTCACCACCAGCTATTTTCCCGGTATTGGAAAAGATGAACGAGCCGGAGCCGAGCTCCCAGAATACGCATCTGGCAGAGATATTACCCTTGCCTGAAATCTGGCTGGGCTCATCCTTGTCATCTGAGCCCCAGTATATCAATGCTTCGGAATTATTTCCGAGTGAGATGTTTCCGGAGAGACTCAGATGAGTGTCCTGGTAATTGAATGTGTATGCCTTGTATGTACCGAAAAATCCATCATCATACTCTTCGCAGCTTGCATGCTCTTTGCTGATGGTGGTGGTGCCAAGTCCATAGGCCGAGGAGGCCAGAAGAACGGAGATAAGAAGTGTAGAGAGACGCAGTTTCATAATAATGAGGATTATTATGTATGAGAGTAGTTCTGTTGATGCCGGAAGTCAAGATAAAAAGCTGGCAAGTGTATGACTTGCCAGCTTGAGGAGTATGGTGTGGATATGCTTCCTTATTTGGCGGGTGTACCTTCCATTACGATGATTTCCATGGGTTCCATGGAGATGCTGAGGGGGGTGTCCACATCGACCGCAACATCGCATATGCCGGGCAGAGCCCGCTGATCTGCAAAGGAACTGCGGAGTACGATGGCTCCTTTCACCTCTGCGGGGATATCAAACACCTTGCGCAGCGTGGTGTTGAGTGTCTTGGGCTTGCCCGAAGAATTGCGGAGGGTAAGCGTGCACTTGCTGCTGTTCCATGCAGCCCAGCCGTAGATATCGCCATCTTTCTTAACCTTGTCCCAGGGATTGCCGCCTACCCAGTGTGTATCCGCCAGCACATCGGCATTGCGGCGAACCCAGGCAATGCATTTGGCCAGTTCGTCCCAGAGCACGCCGCCTTCCTGGTTCATAATATCGGTATCAGCGTAGATTTCCTGAAGGCTGGAACCGTTGGCAAAGGCAGTGCGCATCTCTTTGATGCAGTTGGCAGGCTCCTGGCTCATGCAGCGGGGCGGTCCATTCTTAGTGATGATGGTGCCGTGAATCATGACGGAGTTAATGGGGAAGAGCGGTGCACCCTCCACGAATACTTCATGCACGAGGCGGTCACGATAAGTGAGCCAGCGGTCGCGTGCATCGCCCACGTTGCCAACCTGGTCAAAGTCGTTTTCCTGACGCCAGACGCAATCTGAGTGGAAGAACCAGAACGGGCTGGCCCAGGTGCCTACAGTAGTGTTGAGGTAGATATCGGGGCGCGCTTTGCGCAGGGCTGCCAGCACGTTCAGAATGCCTTCGCAATCCTCGAGTGCACCGGGACCCTTGGCGTGGAATTTGGTGGAGATGCCGTCGAACTTGAAGTAGCGCATGTCATAGTTCTTCACCATGTCCGCGCAGCGACCCACGAATGCGTTGAAGTATTCCGGGTTGGAAAGCTCGAAGTTGGCAATCCGGTTGTTCGGGTGCGTTTTGTTCCAGAAGCCGATGCGCATGCTCTTGGCTGCTCCGTAACCACCCACCGGGCCGAGCCAGGTACCCATGCCGCAGTCCATGCTGGTGGCTACCTCGTTGAGCTTGCTGAAACCGTTCGGGAAACCGATGTGGAAGTCCCACAGGCTGTTGAAATCATCCCAGCCGTCATCGAGTATGTAAGCATCAAGTTTGGTGTTGCGCTTTTCGAAGAGTTCCTTTTTCCAGGTGTTGAGGATATTCAGGGAAATCTCCTCGCTGCTGCGCTTTTTCGGGTCTTTTTCGAAATTGCGGGTGATGCCTACTTCGTACCAGTCGTTGTAGTGCACGAAGGGACGATAGGGAACTGCTCTTTCCCGTTCGATGTAGCGCAGGAAGGAACGGCGCTGCTGGCCGGGTTTAAACAGGCCGATGACGGAGTTTACCGTCCAGGGGAATTCCTTGGTCAGATTGGTTTTTCGAACCCATGTGCCGCGCACCATGTCTTCCGGCACCGGGGCAGAGGTTTCTTCCGGGTTACCCATGGCCAGGGAAAGGGAGATGCGGCCGCTGCTGCTGACGGGTTCGGTCTTCTTTTCTACCCAGTAGCGCAGGTGGTAGTTGCCAGCCACCGGAACAACCATGCGGTATTCGGCATCCTGGGACTTATGACCAGTATAACCGGGGTGGATGTCTTCTGCAATGACCTGACCCGCTGTGGTGACCAGCTGCACGCCCACTATGTTGAGGCGGTTGTTACCGCGTTCGTATTCAAAGTCAACCAGGAGTTCACCGGGTTCTATGAAGTTGACCGGGCCTTCTGCCACCGCAAGGTCGCGGAGCACGGGGCCATTCTGGGCATTGTACTTGGTGCCATAGACCGGTATGAAGCTTTCCGGTACGTTGAATGCGCTACCGAACATGCGCGGGGTCCAGGCCTCGGGATTCCAGGTGTCTTCCTGAACAGAACCGTGCTTCCCGACGGTCATGACGGACATGGGAGTTTCCAGCCCCATGAAGAGTTTGTCGGTGATGGCGACAGTACCATGCGTGGTGTTGCCGGAAATGGAGGGAATGCCGCCTTCATCTGTGGGGACGACTTGCAGAGCGGTGATGGAATTGAAGGGAACCGGCTCCTTGCTAGCTTTGAGGGTGAATTCCTGGCGCAAGTAGTGCGAACCATTGCGCAGCACGGCCTTCCACTCAATGCTGAAGGAATCATCCGGCGCGGAGAAGGTGGCGGCAATGGCCTGGCCCGGCAATTGCGACGAGATGCGTTGCGCACCCTTATCAGCAGTCAGGTTAATCAGTTCAGGCTTCGTGACCTTCATGTTGGTAGAGCTCAATTGCTGACCGTTTGCCAGGGTCAAGGTGAAAACGGGACCACCACCCTGCAACAGGGCTGTTCCATTGGCATCCTTGAGCCCGCCGAACTCGATAGCACCATCATTCCAGATAAAGGTTGCAGTCAGCAGCTTGTTGCTCAGGGTGTAGGAGTTTTCACTATGCCCTGCCTTCACCGCTCCGGCGGGATTGGCTGCGCCGTTTTTCTTATCAACCTCATCGCTGCAACCGACAAGTAGTGTGCTGGCACAAAGTGCTGCTATAACTGACTGGAGAAAGATATTTTTACGCATAATTGAACAAATGTACGCCTGGTACTGTGGAGAATGCTACCATATATTCTCCCGCATAGCAAGCAGGAAATCCGCTGCTCAAGGCTGGGGCGGCAGTTCCAGGTCGATACCAAACATTGCAGAAAGGGAGTCAGAATCCAGGGCTTCAGTCCTGGTTGGTTTCAGCAGTGCGGAAGGTGTGATGCCGCGCAGAGTGAATAACCGGGCAGGTTCTGTATCGATGAGGCAGCCTGCTGCATAGATGGCAGCGGCGGCGTGGGGGCAGGGCTCGGCCCAATCGGGGCAGCTGCATCGCATTCGCCAGTCATGGGGAGTGGGCAGCAGCCCGTTTTCCGGGTGGCACAGGAGCTGTAGGACTGCGGTATCCAGCCTGCCTTCGAGCAGGGAGAGCAGGGAGTCAATGTGGCCGCTGCATGCCGCGGCGAGGGCATCGAGCTGTTCTCCTTCCATGGGAGAGAGGCGGAGCTCCACTTCATAGAGTTCCTCTGCGCTGACCAGGGCTGTGATGGTGCAGGGGGACAATTGAACATCCAGCACGCAGCCATGGCGCAGCAGGGTGCGCCCCGGTGCCAGGCACATGCCGCCTGCTTCGCAGAGAGCGAGCTGCTTCATCCAGGCGCTTCCCCAGAAGTTTCCGGCAAGTTTGCGGGTTGAGTTCACCACGGGATGCAGCGTAGCCCCTTCCTCCAGGAGTCTGGTTTGCCGAGCCTCTGCGAGGCGCTTCAGGTCGGCTGCGCGCAGGCGGGGCTGGAAATCATCGCTGCACATGGGGGACTAAGAAAAAAGCCGGGGTTCCTGTGGTGGGGAACCCCGGCGTGATGATGGGTGATTTTACTTGGTCACGCTCTTGAAGTATTCGAGAGTGGTCTTGAGGCCTTCCTCCAGCGTATACTTGGGAGCCCAGCCGGCGTTGCGCAGCTTATCGGCGCAGGAGCGGGAGTGCTTCACATCGCCGGGGCGCTCGGGCAGGTGCACTACCTTGGAGGAGGAACCTGCGGCATCGATGATGATGGTAGCGAGGTCGTTGATGGTGATCTGACCACCGTAACCTACGTTGTAGACACCGGTCACCTCCGGGTGCTCGGCCACATAGGTGAGACCGCCCACGATGTCCTTCACATAGATGAAGTCACGGGTCTGCTCGCCGTCACCATACACGGTGATATCTTCGCCCTTGATGGCTTTTTCCATGAAAATCGGCACGGCAGCGGCGTAGGCACCCTTGGGATCCTGGCGCGGGCCGAACACGTTGAAGAAGCGGCAGCAGCCGGTGTTGACCTGGCCGGTGGTGCGGAACATCTCCATGTAGTACTCACCATCGAGCTTGGTGATGCCATAGGGGCTCTTGGGCTCGGGGTACATGGTCTCTACTTTCGGCACGATGGGGTTGTCACCATAGATGGCGGCAGAGGAGGCGAGCACGACCTTCTTCACACCTGCCTTGCTGGCTTCCTCCAGCACGGTCAGCAGGCCGTTCACGTTCAGGTCCACCGTTTCACGGGGTTTCTGCATGGATTCCGGCACGGATACCATGGCTGCCATGTGGAAGATGTAGTCAACGCCTTCCACCGCCTTGGCCACGAGTTCGCGATCGGTGATGGAGCCTTCGATGAAGGTTACCTTGAGACCGTCGAGATTTTTCTTGTAACCTGTGCGCAGATTATCCAGTACGCGGATTTCTTCTGCGATACCCTGGTAATGCTCAGCGATGTGAGACCCGATGAAACCGGCACCGCCGGTGATGAGTACTTTCATGATTGATGATGGGTTGGATTACGTCTATTCTACCCGCCAGAAAGTAAAAATCAAGTAGTATTTGAGATTTTTTCTTCAATTCGTGTCTCGTGTCGGGTAGAATGGCATTCATGACCGGGGCGAAAAAACGATTGGTAAGTATTGATGCGTTGAGGGGGCTGGACATGGTACTGTTATCTGGGGGAGCCGTGGTGCTTTGGGAACTCTGCCGTGTGTGCTGGGGCGCAGGGGTGCCCGATTGGCTGGCGCAGCAGTTCCGGCACGCGGAGTTTGGCTGCGGATTCACCTGTTGGGATCTGGTGATGCCTTTGTTTCTATTTATCACCGGGTGTTCGATGCCGGTAGCCTTTGCCCGCTACCGGGAGCAGGGGTGGTGGCGTACCATGTGGCGCGTGGGGCGGAGGTTGGCCTTGCTGTTTCTGCTGGGCATGGTGGTGCAGGGGAATTTGTGCAGCGGAGACCCTCAGCAGATGAGCTTGTTCTGCAACACCCTGCAAGCAATCGCGGCGGGATATCTGGTGAGTGCCGTTGTGTTGATGCTGTGGGGCTGGCGGGGGCAGCTGGTCAGTTGCGTGGTGCTGCTGGCCCTGTACTGGTTCCTGATGCGCTTTGTCCCATACAACCAGCAGCCAGGCGGCTTGTTCGAACCTACCAATAATCTGGCTTATTATATTGATTGTACCTTGCAAGGGCATTGGCAGGATGGCACCCCCTATACCTGGATTCTGACTTCGCTCAACTTTGGTGCACTCACGCTTGTGGGGGTGCTGGGCGGTGGTCTGGTGTTCCGCATGCATGGGAAGCGGGCACTCTGCTGGCTGTCTTTGAGCGGGGTGTTGTGTCTGGTGGCTGCGTTGCTGCTGGAGTATGATACACCGCTTAATAAGCATTTGTTTACCACCACGATGGTGCTGTGGAGCGGAGGTTGGTGTCTGCTGCTGCTGGCATTGTTTCACCTGGTGTTCGATTGTCTGCGCGGCACGGGCTGGCTGGCTTTTCCTTTGCAGGTAGTGGGCTGCAATGCCCTGCTGGCCTATCTGCTGACGAATACACCCGGGCTGGCGGGGCGCAGCCTGTGGGGCGGGGTGGCCCATCCCTTGTTCCGCTGGGCAGAGTCTCCCCTGGTATATGAGGGGTTGAGCTTCGGATTGCTCTGGCTCATGCTGTACTTCCTGCACAGACACAAGGCATGGCTGCGGGTCTGAGCGTTCAATGCTCAGACTGTTCGTCCCTGATTATATCCAACGCCTTGCCTACGGATGGCAGGGCAAAGAACCGGTTGTAGGCATCATCCGGCAGCACAAAGGGGAAGGCGCTTGTGGAAAGTTGGTGCAGCTGGGATTCGCGGCAGATGGCGGGTATATCCACACTGCTGGTCGGGACTCCGTGGCGGTCGAGCCACTCGAGCTCCACGATGTATTCCGGGGCTCCTGCATCGAGGCTCGTCGGGGCCTTATCCTGCTCATGCCAGGCGGTAAAACCATGAGTGACAATAAGGTAGCGAGCGGTTTTGAACTCGTTTTCCGGCAGCGTAAATTTGAACTCCTGCTCGCTGTGGATGTGCCAGCCGTGCTTATCGTGAGTGCTGGTATCGCGCCAGACCCGGATGCGGGCCTTCGCTGCGTGCAGGGCATTATCGATACGCGTTTTCTGCACGCGCGCTGCAATAGCTTCCATCTCCGGGTTTGAGCAGGAGACCAGCAGCGTTGCCAGGGTGGCGAGCAAGGTGCAGAGACGCATTTTCATGGGGTGATTGTAATCCTGAATAGGCCAGGTTGCAAGCGCAAATCATACCCTACCTGCCGATTTCGCGGAGCGAGTCGTTGAGCGGGAAGTCATACCGGTGGCAGGTGCCGGGATTCTTCAGGAAGTAGTGCCACCATTCCTTGCTGTAATTGCGCATGCCAGCGCGAGCCATGGTATCGCGCAGCAGCAGCCGGTTGGCCTGTTGCTGCGGAGTGAGCCCGGGATAAACGGTGGCAGAGCTGGCATCCAGCAGGTCGTGGCGGCCGCCCATGTCGAGCTCCTTGCCGCTGCGCTGGTCGATGATGGTGATATCGACGGCAATGCCCCAGCTGTGCTCGGAACTCAGGCCGATATAGCGGTTTTCGTAAATGCCACGCTTGGAGATATTCGGGTAGAACTCTGCGCGCGTGCTGTCATCGTCCGTCATGGACCAGGCATAGAAATCTGCCAGGGCGCGGTGGGGCCGGTAGGCATCCCACACGAGGAGCCCCAGGCCTTTTGCCGCAAGCTCGGTCTGGGCTTTTGCCAGAGCCCGGGCGGCATCCTTGCGCAGGATGGCCCGCCTGCCGGTGGTGTAACCATCGATAGGACGGCCCACGAAGTTATCTGTCCCGCAGTATTTCAAATCAACCCTGATGCCGGGTGCGACGGTATCCAGGTAGCAGAGCGGGGCGGGCATCACACCCGGCTCCTGCGGTATGCCCGGGGCGGTCTGGCTGCATTGGCAGAGCAGGAACAGACTGGCCAGAATGCTGATGAGTTTTTTCATAGTTATTGAATTTCAATCCACGGCAGACGGTTGGCCATGGCGGCACAATGGAGCTGGGTGGAAAGACCCAGTTCGCTGAGGGTGGCTTGCATGGCGCGGCTGGCCTTGGCCGGGGTGTTGCACTCGGGGCTGATATGCGCGAGGATGAGGTGCTGCAGGCCGGGGTGGGCAATCTGCCGCACGAACTCGCAGGCCTGCTCGTTGGAAAGGTGACCCCAGCGCCCGGAGATACGGCTGATGAGAGCTGGAGTGCGCCCGCTGTTGGCGAGCATGTCCGGGTCGTAGTTGGATTCCAGATACAGCCCCTGCACACCTGCCAGCAACTCTGGCATGGGCTTGACGATGATACCGGTATCGGTCACATAACCCAGGCGGGTGCCTTCGCATTCGAATAGATAGCCGAGGGGGTCAAGAGCATCGTGACTCACGCAGAACGGGGTTATCTTCAGCGAGCCCACCTCCAGCGTCTGCCCGGGTTCCAGGTAGGTGAAGAGTGCACCCGGGGCCATGCCGCGGACATCCTGTGCCATGTAGCGACTGCAGTAGAGATTCAGCGTATCTTTTTTGGAAAGTACGCCCAGGCCGCATACGTGGTCCTGGTGTTCATGCGTGAAGAAGATGCCGGAAAGCGCCGGCACGCTCAGCCCGCACTCCGCCAGCCCTTTTCGGATACGCAGGGCTGAGATACCCGTATCGACCAGCACGTGGGTGCCACCGCCTGAAATGACGGTGGCATTTCCCCGGCTGCTGCTGGCCAGCACAGAGATACGAATCATGGCTGGGGTACAACGGGAGTGAGTTGCACGTCTTCCGGCATGAGTGCATTGGCTGGTTTGCCGTAGAGCTTGCCGGTCTGTGCTTCCAGGAAGCGGGTAATGTTCTTGACATTGGCCTCCGATGCGGCATCAGCACCGTTCTGAGCCGTAATCATGATACGCACGGCTTCCTGCAGACTGTTGATGGTACCCGTGTGGAAGTATGGCGCTGTGAGGGCTACATTGCGCAGGTTCGGCACGCGGAACATGTCCTTGTGCTCTTCCTTCTTGGTGAAGTCGCGCAGGCCGAAGGCTCCCTCGCTGTAACCTTCGGGGGTGGCCAGGGTGCGCAGGTCGGCGTGGGTGTTGATGTATTCAAAGCTGAGACCACCCAGCGTGGGGCCGCTGTGGCAGGTGGCGCACCCCAGCTGCACAAAGGCTTTCATGCCATCTTTCTGCGTGTCGGTCATGGCTTTGGCATCGCCCTTCAGATAGCGGTCGAATGCCGAATCCGGGGTGACGAGAGTCTGCTCGTAGGCTGCAATGGCGGTCGTGATGGTATCTGCCGTGATGCCGCGGTCACCGAACACATAGGCAAAGAGAGCTACGATTTCGGGGTCATTGTAGAGCTTGTGGGCGATGATGTCCCAATCCTCGACGCAGGAGAAGCCCATTTCCACCGGATTCAGGGGAGGGCCGCCGGCCTGTTCCTTGAGGTCGGCAGCGCGGCCGTCCCAGAACTGGCGGATATTGCCGGCAGTATTGAAGGTGCTCGGGGCATTCACGCCACCCAGCTGCGGGTATCCATCTGCCCCGGGCACACCTTCAGACTTGCTCAGATTATCGGTGCCACCCCTGGTCAGTTCATGGCAGGAGGCACAGGACACCTGGTTATTGGTGGAGAGCCGGCCATCATGATAGAGCAGGTAGCCCAGGTAGATGCGGGCTGCCTCCAGGTGCGTGGACGGGGGGGCTACGGGTGTAATGGGTGCAAAGGTGCGGGCTGCGGCTCCGCTTTCCTTGTAGCGGTTGCGCAGGATGGCTACATCGGTGGGGGTGAGGCGCGAGCCCAGGTGCACCACGCTGTATGAGGCCGGGGGCATACGGCGTGTGCGCAGCACGTAATCCATTTTCAGGTAATCGACATTGCCTGAGCGGATGCTGTTGTCCGGGGTGAGGGTGAAGGCTCGCTTGGCACCTTCCACGTGGTCGCGCATCAGCCCGCAGGAGAAGAAGTTGAGAATCCGACTGTAGCTGGCATCCTGGGCGTGGCAGGCGGCGCACTTCATTTCCAGCACCTGGCTGGCGACTTTATCTGCCTGCGCGGGATCCATGGGGGGGATCTGGGTGGATTCATGCATGGCATCGATGATGCCTTGTGAAATCAGACCACCTACCGCTGCAACGGCTCCGGTGCCGGCCAGAATCAGTACATATTTCCAGGGAGAATGCGATTTGCTCATCGTCGTGTGTGTGTGTTTGAGAAGGTTTGATAGTATCAGCGTAGCTATTCTAACACAGGTGGCGTGTCTGGCAAGCAGAAAAAAGCTTACGTGCCCTGCATGGCAGACTGCAGGTGGTTTTGCACGGCATTTCGCATGGCTTCCAGCCCTTGTCTGAGTATCGCAGGCGAGGTGGCAAAATTGAGCCGGAGGCATTGGGGCGAGCCGAAGTTGGCTCCGTTGTCCAGATACACATTTGCTTTTTCGAGGAAGAATTCATGCGGTGATTCCACTCCGAGGGCGCTGCAATCGATCCAAGCCAGATAGGTTGCCTCCATGTGGCAGATGTTGAGCATCGGTAGTTCCTGCTCAATGAAGTCATAGACTATCCGGCGGTTGGCGCGGAGTGCCTGAATCAGCCTGGCGTGCCAGTCCCAGCCATCTTGATAGGCAGCGAGAGATGCAGCGTAGGCAAAGACGTTGATTGTGGGGAGGGTGTGGCCCTGAACCTGCCGGATGGTGGCTCGAAGCTCAGCATCGGGTACTGCCATGTAGGTGAAGCAGATTCCGGCGATATTGAACGTCTTGCTTGGGGCGCTCAGCATGACGATGCGTTTCTGGTAACGCTCCGGCAGCGTCAGCACGGAGCAGTGGTGCAGCCCTTCATCAAGCACCAGGTCGCAATGAATTTCATCTGAGCAGAGGATCAGATTGTGTCGCTCGCAGAAATCGGCCAGTCGGAGGAGCTCATCGCGGTCCCATACCCGGCCCAGAGGGTTGTGAGGATTGCAGAGCAGGAACATACGAGTATTGGGTGAGACGGCGGCTTCCATGGCATCCCAATCGAACTTCCAGCGTTCATGCTCATTCTTATATGGCACAGTCAGAAGCCGGCAATGGGCGTCTTCGTGGCAATGCAGCATGGGCGGGTAGACTGGCGTGCAGACCATGAGTTCATACTCCGGTTGGTGGCATACAGCGCGGGCCACCAGCGTGAATGCTGGTACGCAGCCCGGCAGAGGATGCAGCCATTCCGACCGGGGGGCAGACACGCCGTGCATGTTGTGCAGATAGGTGCAGATTGTTTCCCGAAGCTCATGGGGCATGAACGCGTAGCCGTAAAAATGGTGGTTGAGGCGTTGTTGCAAGGCTTCCACGATGCAGGGTGGGGATTCGATGTCCATGTCTGCAATACCGAAGGGAAGCGGCCCTTGCAGATCCCATTTGATATTGCCGGTATCACGGCGAGTGTCTGTGGTAGCAAAGCGAATCATGGCTGAGATTTCCTGCATTCTACCACTCCTCCTTTGACCGGGCAAGTGGCAAGATGAAAAAAACGACGTAGCGTGCACAGTTCTTTTCGCTTGCTTTTTCTGCGCGGGTGGCATAGAGTATAGCCTGGTAACAGAGTCTGCCATGCCTGCCGTCATTTCCATCTTTGCATTCTGCATCTGCAGCTTCACCTCTGCCTGCATGGGGCGGCGGGTGGGGGCTATGTGGCTCTACCTGCTGGCGGTGCTGCTGGGCTTGCCGGTTGCGGCGGGGTGCGCAGTAGCCGGGTGGCAGGTGTATGGCTGGGGCATGGGGCTTGCCATGGGGGGTGTCGCGTTGCTGGTGGTGCTGTTTCTGCGCGGTTTCTGCGTGTTCTGGATGCGCATGTGCCGCCGCCTGCATATCTGGATTCACCGCATGAAATAAGGTGCGGAAAGGCCCCGGGTGCCATGCTTGCAACCGGGGCCTTCTGGAATGTGATGGCAGCGCTTTACCTGGCAAGTCTGGCTCGGCGGGCGCGCACGCCTGCGGCAAGTACATCGAACATGCCCAGGGTTCCGTTCCAGTCGATGCAGGCATCGGTGATGCTGACTCCGTACTTCATTTCCGGGCTGCATTTCTGGTTGCCGGAGCAGAGATTGCTTTCAATCATGACGGCACCGATGTGGTCAGCTCCAGTTGCCAGCTGCTCGGCCACAGAGGCTGCAACGACCGGCTGCTGCTTCCAGTCTTTGTGACTGTTGCCGTGAGAGCAGTCAATCATGATGCGGTTGGAGATACCGGCTTTCTGCTGGGTGTTCCAGGCCTTCTCCACATGCTCAGGGCCGTAGTTCGGTCCATCGGTCGAGCCGCGCAGGATGAGGTGACAGCCGTTGTTGCCCTTGGTGGAGACAATGGCAGAGACTCCCTGCTTGGTCACAGAGAGGAAGCAGTGCGGATGCTCGGCAGAGACGATGGCATCGACCGCAATCTGTACGCAGCCGGTTGTGCCGTTCTTAAAGCCGATGGGCATGGAAAGACCGCTTGCCAGTTCGCGGTGTACCTGGCTTTCGGTGGTGCGGGCACCAATGGCACCCCAGACGATGAGGTCGCTGATATACTGCGGCGTGATGACATCGAGGAACTCCGTAGCGGCCGGAACGCCCATTTCTGAGAGGCGGACCAGGAGCCCTCGCGCCATGCGCAAGCCGCTGTTGATGTTGTACGTCTCATCCATGAACGGGTCATTGATGAGCCCTTTCCAGCCAACGGTGGTGCGGGGCTTCTCAAAGTATACGCGCATGATGAGCAGCAGGTCCTTCTCATACTTCCGGGCTGCTTCGGCCAGGAGTCCGGCGTATTCGATAGCGGCCTTGGTGTCGTGTATGGAGCAGGGACCCACGATGACTGCCAGGCGGTCATCCTTGCCAGAGAGGATATCCTGGAAGGCGTGGCGGGTTTCAAACACCATGCGGGAGGCTTCCGGCGAGGCCGGGTAATCCTCCATGAGAATGGCGGGGGATATCAGCGGGCGAATGCCCGTGAGACGTACGTCGTCTGTGATGTATTGGTTCATTAATTATTTCTGGTTCTTCCAAGAGTACACGTTGTCCTCCAGGGCCTCTTCTGCCAGTTCGGCTGCTTCTGCTGCAGCTTCAGCGGCGGCCTGCCTGGCTTTCTTGCCCTTGGGCTGCTTACCAGTGTGTTTGGTGGGAGTCGGTGCTGCCGGCTTGCCTTCCTGGTCGGGACCCGTGGAGTACACGAGGCAGTTCTTGCCGCGGTAGCGGCGGGAGGTGAAGGGATCAATGGCACCCTCATCTTCCTCGCAGAGGACGATGTAGTAGGGCTTGCCCCAGGGGTCGTAGAAGCTCAGTTCACCGGAAGCATCGACATAGAGACCTTCGCGGGGCTGCTCCTGCTCGTCGGAACGGAGGTAGATATCGCGTGTGGAGTTCAGACGGCGCTCCGCATCATCGCTTTCGCGGTTGGTGAGCACTTTGATCATATCGGCATCTTCGCCACCCAGCGTGGTGAGGTGCATCTGGTCCTTATCATCCGGCTCCACCATTTCGGTGTTGTAGGGCAGCATGCCGTTATTGTCCTGCTTGAAGCTCTCTACAGCAGAGACGATATCGGTGCAGACCTTCTTGGCCGCGGTGCGGGCAGCATTGGTCTGGATGCTCATATAGGTAGGATAGGCGATGCTGGCGAGTGTGGCCAGAATGCCAATGACGATAATCAGTTCTATCAGGGTAAAACCCTTGGAAGAACGGGGAGAAAGTGAGATTTTCATACGTGCATCATGCTACCATATACGCTTTGTGGGCGCAAGCAGAAAAGGTGTCCTGCGTTATCGTGAACGCGAAAATCAATTCTGATTCCCCCTCAGCAGACCGTATTTTGGCGAAAAAATGTAGGCAAGCAGGAAGAGGGTGCCCAGCACAACGATGATGGTGGCTCCCAGGTGCCAGCCCAGGGGGTAGGAAAGGAAGAAGGCGGCAATGGCACCCAGCCCGCCGATGAGACCACCGCCCCAGAAGAGCCAGGAGGCTCTGTCTGTGAGCAGGTACATGGTGGCTGCCGGGGCTACCAGTAACCCCAGGGTCAGGAAGGCACCCACCGCCTGGAGCGATGATACAAGCACCAGGATGATGAGCGCAAAGATACCGTAGTTGAGCAGCCGCGTGGGAATTCCCATGGTCGCAGCGGCCCGGGGGTCGAACAGGGCAATAATCAGCGGCCTTTGCAGCGCGGTGATGCTCAGCACGGCGATGGCCCCGATGATGTAGGCTATCCAGAGGTCGGTATCGGCCATGCTCATGATGTTGCCGAAAAGCCAGTCATCCACCTTTTGCTGGAGCCCCAGGCCAATCAGGATGATATACCCCAGGGCAAAGGCGGTGGTGTGCAGCACAGAGAGTGCTGTATCCTGGTCCAGTCGTGAGGTGCGTGATACAAACAGGGAACCCAGCCCCACCAGGAGTCCGGCTATGATGGCTCCTGCCAGGATGCTCAGTTGGAACAGCCCGAAGAGCAGAATCGCCAGCGCGATGCCCGGTAGCAGTGCGCAGGAAAGTGTGCCGATCTGCAGAGAAGAGCGCCTCAATACTACCAGCGCGCTGACAAAGCCGTTGGAAAAACCGATGACTCCGCAGGCCCACAGACTGCGCTGCGCCAGCGGTTCATACAGAAATTGTACAAAATCGTTCATACCCCGGGGAATGTCTGGTTCAGGTTGTCGGGTGTCATTACATCTGCGGCACTGCCGTATGCTATCAGTTGACGACGAAGGAGGAGCGCTTTGTCAAATATCTTCGTTGCGGTGACTAAATCATGATGCGAAGCAATGACTAAACGCCCTTCTTCAGCGAGGGAGCGGAGCAGGGTAGCCAGGGCCTCACTTCCCGGGACATCCAGCCCGGTAAAGGGTTCATCAAGCAGCAGGATATGAGCCTCTTGCGCAAGTGCTCTCGCCAGGAAGCAGCGCTGTTGCTGCCCGCCGCTCAGGGCACCAATCTGGCGTTTTTGCAAATCGTGCAGGCCAAGGGTGTGGAGCGCTTTATCTACAATTTCCTCATCGTGGCGGCATGGGGCTCGCCAGACACCAAGTGCGGGATAGCGCCCCATTTCCACGAGTTGGCGCACAGTAATGGGGAATTGCCAGTTCACTTCGCTGCGCTGGGGCAGATAGGCGATTTCGTGCCGCTGCGCGGTCAGGGGCGCATTGTTCCAGAGGATTTCTCCCTTCCAGATGGGGAGAAGTCCGGCCAGGGCATTGAGCAGGGTGGATTTTCCGGCACCGTTGGGGCCGATGAGGGCCAGAGTGCTGCCACATTCTGCGGCAAAGCTGATGTCCTGCAACACCGGTTCCGCTGTGTTGTAACCGGCGCTGACGCCGCGCAACTCCAGCCTGTGGTGGGTGTGGTGGTGATGGCCGCCGCCCCAGCAGATATGCTCTTCTTGTGTGTGGCTTACCATGAGAATCTGAGTATGCTGTGCAGCTCTTGGCTGCCTTCTTCCTTCCATTCTGTGGCGCTGCGCGTGGCATACCCGTCTGGTTCCAGGCTCAGGGTGACCGCGTGAGGTGCTGTATCGCTCCAGCGGCCTTGGATTTCCAGCTCCATCATCCCGCTCAGCGGTAGTTGCCACACCCATTCACTATGAGGATTACTGCAATCTATATCAAGCCACTCCTCCTTACCCTGGCGTACTTGCAGTTGCTGTGGCTGCCCGCTGAACCTGAGTTCGGCGTACACCGTGCGGCGCGCAGTTTCTTCTGCCGGAGCGGGTGAAGCTGCTGGAGCATAGGTGCGTTTCTGCATCAGTCCAGGCAGGGGAAGCCCTACCAGGATGACACCAGCGAGCGTGAGCAGAAATGTGGTACGTGGTGACATAGGGAATGCAGGGAAAGTCTATGGCTAGTCTGATGCTTTGTCAATGAAGCAATGAGACATATCACCGAAACCAGGACTGCTGGTAGCCGGTGCTGGTTGCTGGCATTGGGCGCGGTAGGCCTTCAGTTGCTCAATGTGTTCCGGCATCAGCTCTTCATCGCTGAAAAGGGCAATTCCATGTATCCCCGTGCGGTGGAGTGATTCCAGATGCGGAATCAGTTCCGATGGTGGAATGTCTGGCAGATGCACTCCGGGTGCCAGGGGTAGGCGGCCTTGTGTTTCCTGCATGGCTCTGCGTGTTATAGAGGCTGCCCAACTTGAAGGTTCGTCATAAAAGACATGGTATGCCATGGGGAGAGCCAGGTCAGCATGGAACAGGCTCCAGTCCTGGTGCACCAGACGAGTAGCAAGCCGGGGACTGGGGAATACGGCACAGGCGGCCAGCAGGCCGTGGCTCCGGATTTCTGCGGCCAGCGCATTGAAGAGGCCGGCGATGCTGTGGGCGCGGAATTCCTGCCAGTCCCGGTGCTGTGTTTCGTGGGCAAAACTCTCCCGGCAGCGTGGGCAATAGCAATAATCAAACGCCGGGTTTGCCTGGCTCATGTCGAGTCGGTATTTTCCCCACAGTCCGCGTGGAAGTTCCCTGTCCGGCAGCCTCATGTAGTCGAGTTGAATGCCATCCAGTCCTGGCAGGGTGGCCAGCTGCCGTATCTGCTCCAGCAGGTATCGCTGAACGTCCCGGTTGTTGGGACACAGGAATTGGTAGTATTCGACATAGGGACGATTCTGCGGCAGATGGCATGATTTCCCCAGCGCATTGACCGCGTACCACTCCGGATTCTGCATGGCAACGGTATCGCCCGGCCGATTCAGTACCCAGAACCAGGCAAATACGCGGAGCCCTGCTGCTTTGGCAATCGGGGTAAGCCGGGCGATGCAATCGGTTGAGCCATCAATAATGAGGGTGCCGATGCCCGCTTCAGCGTAGTTCTTGAATCGTTCTTTCCATTCAGTTTCAGAGCGTTCCTGTTTGCCGTGTACCCAGAGATAGAACTCCGGCAGAGGCTGGGCGGGAGCGGTGGCGGCAAAGCGACCTTCGCTATCCAGCCGCATGCGGATGCCGCTCTGGGGACAGGTGGTGCTCAGCACAAAGAAATCATCTGTAGGGAATGCCACCGCCACCCCTTCCGGCAATGCTGGCTGCGGATGGAAGCTGCCTTGCCTGTTGCGGTATTCGAGCTGGGCATTGAGTACACCGTAGAGTTTCAGCCGCGCCGTTTCTCCTGCCGGCGGGGGCGCTGCCACCCACTCGTGGGCCGGATGCGGACTGAATACCACACTCCCCCAATGCTCAGGCAGGTGGATATTCACCTTGCCGGTGGGTGCCCATACATGGTTGCTTTCGGGAACGGGTAAGACTTTGTAGCCTTCAGCCGTGGGTTCGACTTGCCAGTTGACTCGCGAAAAATTCATCCGCATGCTGCTGCCTGGCACCGGTGCCTGATTGCAGCGTGGCAGCCGGTCATGGCTGGTGATGCTGCTCCAGGGGATGGCCAGTTCAACACTCCAGCCATCGTCTGTGTCGCTGGCATCATTCAGCGTGCCTCGCAGGTGGACGGCATGTCGCAGACCAGGGATATCCCAGTCATGCAGGATATGGGGGTCGTTGAAACGATAGGGGCGCGCTATGAATAAATCCCAGGTGGTATTCAGCGCATTGATTTCAAGTTCTATGTAGTTGAGCCCGTCACCATCGGGGTCGATGAATACTTCAAAATCCGGGTCGTGGTAGATGATGGAATCGTGTTCTGTCTTGCTGGCGCGCAGGTGTTCCTCGTCCATATCGGCGAGAATATATAGGTAGCTGTCATCCCAGAGCATCCGGATGCGGCATTGATGCGGAATGCTACCCCCGCAGATATCTCGGAGCGGGCTCAGCTCCCGGGCCTGCTGCCATACGGGGTCATCCCCCTTGCCGTCGATGCACGGGGCTTCGCTGGTGCGTCCGCAGACATAGACTGGTGCCGCATGCGCCATCAGCCCGCCCCACAATGCCAGAGAAAGGAGGATGCTGCGCATGGTTTACCGGGCAGAGAGGCCTTCGGTGATGTTCCTGATATTGAAGCGGAACATGGCTGCATATGTAGGAGCCTCGGGATAAATACCATCCAGCACAAGTGGCCGTGTGCTGGCCCCTACTTGCCGGGCTATAGTCTGCAATACCTTGGGGGATTCATTGACTCCATAGAACAGGCAGGGAGTGGCTCTGCTTCGCAAGCGGGCCAGAAGCAGAGCCAGCGTGGCGGTGTCGCCTTCGCTTTCCTGGGCGACACCGTGGACTGGTATGGCCGAGAAATCGAAGGCTTCGCAGAAATGCATCATGGCGGCGTGGGAGCATACCAGCACCCGGTTTTTCTGAGGTATGTTGCTGAAGGCGAGACGGGCTTCGCGCGTCAGGGTATCCATCAGGTTCGAATAGGCCCGCTGCCCCTTGACAAAGGTTGCTTTCTGTTCTGGAGCGAGTTGTTCCAGGCTGGTGCGCAGAGCGCGTGAGGCGCGCTTCATGGCGATGGGGCTGTTCCACCAGTGGGGGTCTGTTATGTAGAGACCGGGCAGGTAAACATCAGGCACGGTTCTACCTAGTTCAATAATTTGGGTGCGAGCGGGCAGGGAGTCGCGCAAATCTTCCAGGTAAGGCTCTATTCCTTTGCCGCAGGCCAGAACCAACTGAGCCCCAGCCGCTGCGGCCACATCGGCGACTGTCGGTTCAAAGGCATGCAGCTCGCCATTTTCTGGAAATAAATCGACTACTTCTACGGCATCGCCTCCTATCTGCCTCGCCATATCGCTCAATAGTGGATGCAGACTGGCGATTTTGATGCCCCCCTGCGCTCCCAGCGCACACAGCAGCATCACTATGAATCCATACAGAACCTTTCTCATGACCCACATTTTATCTTATGGCCTCTGTCTCTGTCAACCTGGCATCCTGACATTATTCCTGTTATTTTTGTATGATATATGCATAACTGTCTCATTCAAGTCAGATGCTTTATGGCATGGAAAAGCCAACATAAGCATTGACAATCATCAAGAGGACATGATAGAATCCGCGGCGCGTTTTATTGCCTCCGGGCAGGAAACAGCCATTACCACATACCGAAACCATTTATCATGTCTATTGTCAAATTTTACAAGGAAGAGCACCAGGTGCCGTTGGAAATGCACAAGGTGCGCGTTGTTCAGAAATTGTTCCTGCCCACGGTGGAAGAGCGTGTGCAGAAGCTGCGCGAGGCTGGTAACAATACGTTCCTGCTGCAGAATAAGGATGTGTTCATGGATATGCTCACCGACTCTGGTGTGAACGCCATGAGCGATAACCAGATTGCCGCTTCCATGCAGGCAGATGACTCCTACGCAGGTTCCGAGACATTCAACCGCCTTTCCCGCGTCATTGAGCATGTGTTCGGTACGAAGTATTTCCTGCCTGCCCACCAGGGTCGTGCCTGCGAGAACATCCTGGCCGAAACCTTCGTGAAGGAAGGCGATGTGGTTCCCATGAACTTCCACTTCACGACCACCAAGGCCCATATCACCCGCAAGGGAGGCCGGGTGGAGGAGCTCATCATTGCCGAAGGCCTCGACCCGAACCTGGAGTACCCCTTCAAGGGCAACTTCGATATTGCCCGCCTGCGCGCCCTTATCGAAGAGGTGGGTGCTGAGCATGTCCCCTTTGTGCGTATCGAAGCCGGCACGAACCTGATTGGTGGTCAGCCGCTTTCCATGCAGAATATGCTGGATGTGGCCGCTGTGTGTAAGGAATACGGCATCATGTCCGTGCTGGATGCCTCTCTGCTGCAGGATAACCTGTACTTCATCAAGACCCGCGAGGAAGCCGCCAAGAATATGACGGTGGCTGAAATCATCCGCAAGATTGCGGATGAGATGGACCTCATCTACTTCTCCAGCCGCAAGCTCGGTTTCGCCCGCGGTGGTGCCATCATCTCCAACAACGAGAGCCTCATCCTCAAGATGAAGGCCTTCATCCCGCTGTACGAGGGCTTCCTGACCTACGGTGGTATGGAAGTGCGCGCCATGGAAGCTATGGCTGTGGGCCTCATGGAGACGCTCGATGAGGAAATCATCAACCAGGGTCCCATCTTCATCGAATACCTCGTGAAGGAACTTTCTGACTACGGTGTGCCTATGGTGAAGCCCGCAGGTGGCCTGGGTGCCCACATCAATGCTTCCGAATTCCTGCCCAATATCCCGCACGAGCAGTACCCCGCCGGAGCCCTGGCCACGGCCCTGTACATCGCCGGCGGTATCCGCGGTATGGAGCGTGGTTCTCTTTCCGAGCAGCGCAACCCTGATGGCTCTGAGAACTACGCCGAGCTGGAGCTGGTGCGTCTGGCCTGCCCGCGCCGCGTGTTCACGCTCTCCCAGGTGAAGTACTGCGCCGACCGTGTGAAGTGGTTGTACGATAACCGCGAACTCATCGGTGGCCTGAAGTGGGTGGAGGAACCCGAGGTGCTCCGCTTCTTCTTCGGTCGTCTGCAGCCGCTGAGCGACTGGCAGGAGAAGCTGGCCGCCAAGTTCCGCGAGGATTTTGGTGAAAGCCTGTAAAGCCCGCCTTTTTCTACTGAAAAGTTGAATGGAAAAGCCCGCCGGATAATCACCGGCGGGCTTTTTGAATAAAGGCAGAAAAGACCATCAACTCAGAAGGCGCTGGAGAACCAGCCGGGCCAGGGCATCCGGGCATGAGCCCGTTTCGGTCACTTCCGCACGCTGGGAGCCATCCTGCGAATAGAGAACTACGTGCAGCGTCAGCGAATCATCGGCATTGATTGAAGCGTACCCGCCGACGGGGACGGAGCAATCTGCCTGCAGGAGGTGCAGGAAAGCGCGCTCGCAGGTGATGCATCGGAACGTGGGGATATGGTTCACTCGTGAGAGCAACTGGGCAGTGGCCGTATCCTTCTTACGGCATTCCAGGGCGATGGCCCCCTGACCCAGCGCAGGGGGGAACTGGTCAACAGGCAGGCCGAGCACTCGCAACTGCACCCCATTGACTTCGAAACTATCCCTGCCGTATCCCAGGCGGTTGAGCCCGGCGCGCGCCAGCAGAGTAGCGCTCACTTCCGGGTTTTCCACCATTTTACGCAGGCGGGTTGCCACATTGCCGCGCACAGGCAGCGTACTGGCCTTGCCTTCCCAATAGGTATGCACCAGGCGTGAGCGTCGCACGCTGCCGGTTGCAATCACCGGGTGGTCCATATCGGCATCTGCCTTGCAGACCAGGACATCCTGAATCTCCTCGCGGGGGAGGACTGCTGCCAGTTCAAAGCGGGGATCGAGCACCCCGGGCATATCCTTCAGGCTGTGAACCGCGCAATCAATCTTACCAGCGGCAAGCTCTTCCTCAATCGTCGCGATGAAGACCCCCTTGTCACCGGTGCCAGTTGCGGCATTGACCTGGTGCAGAGGAATATCCGTGCGCTGGTCGCCGGCGGTGGAGATGATGCAGATTTCGCACTCCAGCCCAGGCTGGACTGCTTTCAGAGCCTCGATTGCCTGCCGGGTCTGAGCGAGTGCCAGTTCGCTGCCGCGAGTGCCGATGCGGAGATGGGTCATGAGCGCATTCTAGCCCATGGCAGGGGAAATTGCAATCCCCAACCCCGACATGCGGCGGGCTTTACTGGTAGATATCCACCCCGAGACGCTGCAAGTCCACGAGTGAAACTGCGCAGGGATCGGGTGCAACCCAATGTCCGGGTTCCAGCTCGCGCGGAGTCAGATCCATGCCGATAGTGGCCTCCAGATAGGGGTGGTTGATGCGCCTGCCGAAGGCACTCCCGGGAGGCGGCGAAATCGGGGAGGGGACATCCCCTGGCAGGATGGGTGTGTGCTGGCGCTTCGTGGGATCCGGCACCGGAATGGCCGAGAGTAGTGCCCGGGTATAGGCGTGCGCCGGGCGTTCGTACAGACGGTCAGCATCTGCCATTTCCACAATCTGCCCCATGTACATCACCGCCACTCGGTCGGAAATATGGCGCACGACTGACAAATCGTGCGAAATGAACAAGTAGGAGAGATTCAATTCCTGCTGCAGCGTGAGCAGCAGGTTCAGCACCTGGCTCTGGACTGAGACATCCAGCGCGCTGACGGGTTCATCCAGTACCAGCAGTCTGGGACCCATGGCCAGCGCTCGGGCAATACCGATTCGTTGCCGCTGACCACCGGAAAATTCGTGCGGGAATTTCTCAAGCGCGGTGGAGGGAAGCCCCACCAGGTCCAGCAATTCCTCAACCCGGCGTTTCCGGCTTCCTCGCGTACCCATGCCATGAATCACCAGCGGCTCTGAAATCAGGTGCCTCACCGTCATGCGCGGATTCAGCGACCCCGCAGGATCCTGGAAAACCATCTGCGCCTGGCGGCGCAATTTGCGGAGCCGCCATTGTGAGCGGTGGGTGATATTGTGTCCCAGCAGGTGAATGGTGCCGCTGGTCGGTTCCAGCAGACGCATGATGCAGCGCCCCAGCGTGCTTTTGCCGCAGCCGCTTTCTCCCACCAGACCGAGGGTTTCCCCAGGAGCCAGACTCAGTGACACGCCATCCAGCGCTTTGAGAACACCCAGCCGCCGCCGGAATACCCCCCCGCGCACCGGGAAGTGCATGCTTAGTTTTGATATTTCAAGAATATGTTCCATGGCGGCGGTATGAGCTTACTCTACCACTTCTGCCCCGGCTTGGCAAGCTGGAAAATCCGCATGACTCGGAGCACGAAAAAAAGCAGTAACAAACTTGTTACTGCTTTTTTCAGAGGCGGGAGTGGGATTTGAACCCACGAATGACGGTTTTGCAAACCGTTGCCTTAGGCCACTTGGCTATCCCGCCGATGTTGCGTGGTTGCGGGGCAGAGTATATATGGACTTTGTGTGGAAGTCAAGCAAAAATTACGTTTTTCTTAAAAAACGCGTTCTGCATTTACTGAAATGGAGCGGCGAGAGGAAATTACTCCTGCTTGTTGCGGCGTTTGACGAGCTGGTGGACGAAGTAGAGGGGGAGCCCGAAGATGAGGATGAGGAGCAGGGGGGTGAAGACGAAGAGATAGAGCCGGAGGTAGAGGGTGCAGGTGGGGTCGCCGGCATCGGCTCCGAGTTTCCACCTGTGATAGGTGGCGGTCGGGTTCCAGGTGAGGGTGGAGGCCGGGTTGAGGTGAAGCAGCCCCCGGCGGGCCATGGCTGCGGGATAGCCACGGTTGCTGGCGGTGATATAGTATTCATCTGCCAGGGCTGTTTCTCCCACGCTGTCGTAGTAGCGACCGAGTTCGTATGGGGCGAAGGGGCTTTGCAGAGCTGAGTCGGCATATTGAAGCAGTTTGAGCCCTTCTGCCGAATCGGCCTCCACGCCCTCGCCGAAGATAACCATGGAGCCTGCCTTCACGGCGGCATCTGCATGGCCTTGTGCAGCGGCCTGACGGTAGGCTTGCAGGGCTTCTTCGGCTTTGCCTTCTTCCTGGAGCATCCATCCGTGGTGGTAAAGCGCTGCTGGGACTTGGGCTGCTACGGCTCTGGCGAGGTAATCTCTGCCTTTTGCCTCATCTTTCGGTACTCCTTTTCCCTTCAGGTAGGCATCTGCCACTACGTAGGCCATCTGGTTATCCTTTCCGGCATCTGCGAGTATGGTGGCGTAGGTCAGGGCCTTTACTTCATCTGCCTGGGTGCCGAGGCCTTTGGTGTATACCTTGAAGAGCTGGTAAGCGGCGGGGATGGAGCCTTCTGCCGCTGCTTTTTCCAGCTGGGCGATACCGTTGGCAGTATTTCGGGCGGTGCCCAGACCATTGAGTTCCATATAGCCTTTCCAGTAGAGGGCTTCGGAATCGCCGCCTGCTGCCCGGTCTGAGTACGTGGTGTATGCTTTGGTATAGGCCGAGGCTGCGGCTTCCGTACTGTTCTGCTTCGAGTACAGATCACCCAGGATGAAGGCTGCGGCAGGTTCTCCGGTGGCAGAGAGTCGGTTGAACCATTCGATGCTGCGTGCTGTATCTGCCGGGATGACACCATCGCCGCTCAGGAAGGTGCGAGCAAGCGCCCACATGGCTTTCTGGTCTCCAGCCTGGGCTTTCCGGGTCAGGGTTTCGATGTATTTATCTGCCCAGGCGGTCGCTTGTTTGCTGTATCCTTTCAGCGCGTATCGCAGGTACAATTGGCGCAGGGAGTAGGCATCGCCCTTTTCAGCTTCTGCTTTGAGGTGGGCCACGCTTTCTTCCATGCGGGCATCTGCACTGGTGGGGGGGGCTTCTGCCAGCAGGGGCAGGGCTGTCAGTATTGCAAGGAGCCAGGAGTGTTTCATGTGGGGGAAATTTAAGCTCAGACGGTGAAAGTATTTCATCTGTTGAAAGAAAAACCGGTGCTGATGATGAGTACCAGCACCGGGGAAAACGGAAATGCGCTTACGCGGTGCGCAGGTTATTCGCCGCGTCGAAAACCTCCGGAGCGGCGGTTCCCGTTGTCGCGGTTGAAGGGTTTGCGGCCACCAAAGGAGGGCTTGCGCTCGCCGGAGTTCCTGCGCTCGCCGAAGGAGCGGCGCTCACCATCGAAGCTGCGGCGCTCGCCGAAGTTTCTGCGCTCACCGAAGGAGCGGCGCTCGCCATCGAAACTGCGGCGCTCGCCGAAGTTTCTGCGCTCACCGAAGGAGCGGCGCTCGCCATCGAAACTGCGGCGTTCGCCGAAGTTTCTGCGCTCACCGAAGGAGCGGCGCTCGCCATCGAAGCTGCGGCGTTCGCCGAAGTTCCTGCGCTCGCCGAAGGAGCGGCGCTCGCCATCGAAGCTGCGGCGTTCGCCGAAGTTCCTGCGCTCACCGGAGGAACGGCGTTCACCGCCAAAGCTGCGGGAATCATCGCGGCGGTTGCGGGGGGCGCGCCCGAAGGGACGGCGGCTGTCTTCTCGCTCAGGTTCGTAGGCCTCACCCTCGGTAAACTTGGTGGCTACCCCCAGAGCTTCCTCCTCGGTTTCGAAATCAGCGGGGTTGAAGACGTAGTTATCATCATCGTCATCATCTGCCGCTTTGGTCTGAACCGGGTTCTGGCGCGGCTTGAACACCTGCTTGGCTCCCACCAGGCCTTTGCGGCGGCGCGGGTTAGTGCCAGCCTGTTCAATCTGCTCTGCGCTCATGAGCTGGCAGTGCCCGGGTTCCAGGTCACCACCCCACAGGGAACCGATACGCACGCGGACAAGCTTCTTTACCCGGAGACCGAGACAGGCAAACATCTGGCGCACCTGGCGCTTCAGCCCTTGCTCCAGGACTACGCAGGCGCGGCGAGCTGAGAGGCGGGAAACGTACTTGGCCTTGGCCTGGCCTTCGGGGATACGGACCCCCTTGAGCAGCTGGATGAGTACGCTACTGTCGAATGCCTGGTCCAGGGTGACCCAGTATTCTTTCTCCACACCACCGCTGGGGTGGGCCAGGTTCTGGCTCATGCTTCCGTTGTTGGTAAAGATGAGCAGGCCTTCGCTATCTGCATCCAGCCGCCCCACGTAGTTGGCGTGGCGGTATTTGGGCGGCAGCAGATCATAGACGGTGCCGATGGCTCCCTGAGCTTCGCGGCTGCATACATAGCCGCGCGGCTTGTTGAGCAGGATGACGACTTCTTCCTGGGGCACGGCGCGGCGGCCATCGACTCTCACGAAATCCGTAGGCATGACCCTCAGACCCGGTGTGTCCACAGCCTTGCCGTTCACCTCGACGCGGCCTTCTGCTATCAGCCGGTCCGCAGCGCGGCGGCTTTCATAACCACACATGGCCAGGAATTTATTCAGGCGAACGCTGCCCTCTGGGGCGGCGGGATAGCCATTATCTTCAGACATAGTTCAAATTAAAGGAAATATGGCGGGATGGAAGAAGCCCCGCGGTCGCCACAACCGGGGGGCCCCAGAAAATGTGAATACCCTCTCGAGAGGGGCCGAATCAGGCTTCGAACTTGGTCTTGGGCAGGCCGATGGGGCTCTGACCTTCCTTCCACTGACCGCGTTCCTTCATGAGCTTCACGCGCTCGAAACGCTTGAGAACAGAACGCTTGCCGCCAACGGTACCAGTAGCCTTGAGTGTGGAGTGCTTAGACATATATGTGTGTTTGGTAAAGGTTAACTCCGCATCACTGCGGAAATGTGGTCGCTTCTTATACAGCAGAAACTCATTTTATGCAAGCCAAATTTCTGACTTTTTTTCACTTTTCTTCAGGAATTCTGAAACAAAATCTTCTTCAAGGTGCGCTCTAGTTGGTGAGGACAGTACGTCACGCCGCATGTTTGCGCTTGACTCTCCCCGACCCGAGGAGTATTCTACAATAGAACTCCGTGAGGTGTAACCCCAAACACAATGATAATGATATGAAGAAGAAGTACATTCTGATGGCGGCTGTGGCTGGCTGTGCCATGCTGACCTCGTCCTGCTCCACGATGGTGGATGGCAACAGTGTCTCCCCTGATAAGGTGGGCTATGGGGCTCAGGCTTTTGCGGCAACGGTCGTTGCTGCCCGCAGCGTGAATATCGAGACGACCAGCACGGCTAAGAACGTTGGTACTGGTGTGGGCGCTGTTCTGGGTGCCGGCGCAGGCCAGATGCTGGGTGGCGGTTCCGGCCGCGTGGTGTCTGCTGCTGGTTTTGGCGTGCTGGGTGCCCTTGCCGGGCGCTACCTTGTCGATGCCGTCGGCAATACGAAGGGACAGTCCCTGACGGTGAAGATCGATGGTACCAATCAGCTGTACTCGGTGATTCAGCCTGTCTCCTCGCAAGTGGGCTACATCCCGGTGGGGGCTCATGGTATCTACTACCACGGTACCAACAATTCCCGTTTCGAACCTGATGGCATGTGACCGGCAGGTAGCCTGAATACCTGAATCTTACTTTCCGTCCTGCTGGCTTTCGGGCTGGCAGGGCGTTTCTTTATGTGTGCAGAAAGCCCCCGGGCTGGTGTTCGCCCAGGGGCTTAATTTAAAAAGATAGAAACAATTAGATTCAGCGCTTGGCTGTGTTGCGGTGGCGGCTTTGCTCCAGCAGGGCTGCATACATCTGGCGGCAGTGCGAATATGCCTTGCGGCCGGAAAGCTTCTCCATGCTCAGGCGGGAGGATCCCCACTGAATCACCTCAATCTCTACTACCCGGCGTCCCCATTGGCGCATCAGCGACTTGTTGGGCTGGTAGATATCAATGGTTGCCGTGCCGACCAGCGCGCTGCCGTAGTCATCGACCACGTAAATGTACGGCTCTCCCTTAATCTTGAACTTTGTCCCCAGGGGGTAGACCGACCAGTCTGCCGCTGCGCTGCGTACTTTTTCGCCGTACTTCAGGTAGGTTCCTATGGCGTTTTTCGGGCCGTAGCCGATGTGGTCGCTTTCAGAATGCGTGTAGGCGGTGGTGCGAACCACGCGGTTGAGCTGGCGCGGGTGGTAGAATGGGAATCCGTGCTTGTCTCTTCCCAGATTGGGTAAGCGACGATCCGGCATGGCCGAACGCCTCGGCGCAGCCGGCGGAATGAACCCACGGCTGGTGATGCCCGGGTTGTAAGCGGCTTCTGCCTCTGGCATTCCGGTGATGGCAGCCAAAGTCAGGGTTGCCAGTGAGAGTGCCTTTTTGAAAATGTTCATCATGTAAACTGGATTTGAAAAAGGTTCGGTGACTTTCGGGACTCGGCCGAACTGGTAGGCGCGGCGTGGGGGCATACTATCACATCACCCGGGTGCTTGGCAAGCGTTTTATTTGTTTTCTCGTGTTGAGGGTGTCAAGCTTCTCTTGCGTTTTTTAGCAAAAAATGATAAAAAATGACAAAAAATGGGTATCGCGCGCGTGCACGCGATGGTTCCTTGTTTAGAAAATGCCTGTTTTGGTGCGGATTGACGCGATTTTGATTAAGAAAAGTGTAATTTTGAGCCGACATGACACAAATGGTCACAGGCAGATGGGATGACACACATTGGAACGCGGGAAAAATACTTAGATTTTCTTGATTTTTTGGGTTTGCATCAATGATGCAGGGCGCAGGAAATGGCGAGTTGGAACGCGCGGATGGTACTGGCAGGGGAGGCGATGCCTTTACCAGCGATGGAGAAGGCGGTGCCATGGTCCGGGCTGGTGCGGTAGCGGGGGAGCCCCAGGGTGACATTGACCGCGTTATCAAAATCGAGTAGTTTGAGCGGGATAAGGGCCTGATCGTGGTAGGGGGCAAGCACAGCATCGAAATGCCCGAGCGAGGCATCGCGGTAGACACAATCGGGAACGCAGGGACCGGCGACATGAGCCCAGGGCAGGGCAGCCTGCAATTGCAGCACGGCAGGTTGGATGATGCGTTGCTCTTCATCACCGAAGGCTCCGTTTTCACCGTTGTGCGGGTTGAGGCCTGCTACAGCGATGCGTGGGTGGGGTAACCCGCTGCTGCGCAGGAAAGCTGCCAGCAGGGAGCCGATGCGGACCAGCTCAGCGCTGGTGAGCCGGGCGGGTACATCGGCCAGAGCCGTATGAATCGTGCCGAGTGCCACGGTGAGGTGCCTGCCTGTGAGGCACATTGCGTAGTCGGGGCAGTTCAGCCGGTCGGCAAAGAACTCCGTCTGCCCCGGGAAATCGAACCCGACGGCGTGCAGTCCTTCCTTGCAGACCGGAGCCGTCACTACGGCATCGATGCGACCCTCCCTGAGAGCAGCGGCTGCTGTTTCCAGGTGCTCCAGGGCAGTAAGGGCTGTATCCCGGGTGGGGCAGCCTGCGGTTGCCGTAATTTCCTTGCCCATGGGTAGAAAGACAGCATCCTGAGCGCTGAGGGTAGCGAGCGCTGCACGCATGATTTCCGGGCCGATTCCTGCCTGGTCACCCAGGGTGTACCCGATCACGGGGCGTTGCATGGGGCTGCTCATGGTCAGACCTCCTCAGCCACATCATCATCTACCAGCCCGGGAACGGCACCTGCGGGTGTGGATTCCGGCTTCCCGGCTTCAGAAGCCGGGGCAGGGGCTGGCTTTTCCGGTTCCTTCACCTGGGGGCGGAAGGAGCGGGATGTGTTGATATACTGAGCATTGGTATCCCGTTGCTCAAACTGCAGTTCCGAATTGACCGAGGCATGGTACACGACTGATACCACAAGCGCCAGGATGACGGGAACTAACAGCAGACTGCCCAGACATGTCTTCATACACCGCTTATTCTACCCGTATCTGCGCGCAAAATCAAGCCCCAAAGAGACGCATGCCGCAACATGCCTGAAGAATGAGCGGGGGTGCATTCCTCTTTTGATTCGTTTGACACATTACAGGATTGCAAGACGGCAGGTTATGTGGTACTCTCCGTTTGTTATGGCAAATACTTCCCTTACCCCCGAACTGGCAAAACTGGCTGGCGAACTGGCAGCGGCATTTGCGAATAGTCAGAAAGTAGTGGCAGCCAAGGCCCGCATTGGTCTGTTTTACCAGAATCCTGAGGCAACCGATCTTTTCCGCAAGGTAAGTGAATATGGCGAAACCCTGCGCAACAAGCACATGGAGGGCATGCCTCCTTCCGAAGAGGAACTGACCAAGTTTGACCAGCTGCGCTCAGCTGTGGTGGAAAATGAGCTCTGCAAGGGATTCCTGGAATCCCGCCAGCTGCTTGACGATATGCTTTCTGTGGTGAATCAGTACCTCTGCCTCGCCATCGAGAAGGGCGCTGCTCCCAGCGATGAGGAGGTGGCCGATGCCATGAACCAGCAGATGAGTGCATGCTCCTGCGGTGGTGGTTGCCATGGCGATTGTGGCGATTGCGATAATGAATCATGTGGCAAGCATGAGTGCAAGTGCGGGCATGGGGATGCCGACCATGAGTGCTGCGGTGGCCACGGTGAAGGCCACGAATGCAAGTGTGGTAAGCACTAATCGTGCTAGTTTATGCTGCGTTGGGTGAAATCGCGCGTTTTCTTCTTCGCCGTTCTGCTGCTTGTTTCAGCATGGATGGCGTGGATGGGCGCGTACACCTGGCGTTGCGATTTTGAGTTCACCTGGTGGAGCTGGGGCGTGTTGATACTCCCCTTGCTTGCCGGGGGCGGGATGCTGCTTGCCCGCCTTTGTTCCAAGCCGCTGCTTCCTGCGAGTTACGCTTTGTGGGGGGTGTTGCTGCTTTCGGTTCCTGTTGATTGCATCTGCAATTTCTTTGCTTATTCCGTACCCTGGCAGTTTCATGTTTCGGTGCTCATGACCATGGGCTGCATGCTGCTGCTCTGGGCTGTATTCAGGGCCGGAGCCATAGCCTTCTGGGTTATGTTCCTGGTGTTGGAAATCATGCAGATATGCAGCTTCCTGCAATATGGCTCCCGCATCAATTCGCTGGTGGTGGCAGAGACGATTGAGGCATCGTGGGACGATGCCCTGGCGTATATGACCCCGTTGAACCTGGGGACTCTGGGGCTTTCCTTCGTGCTTTCCGTGCTTTTCTGCTGGGGGATGCGCAAGCTTCTGTGCCGGCAGCATAGTCTTTCTCTTTTCAATGCAGCCTGTCTGTTCGGCGGGGCAAGCCTGGCCTTCGGGCTCCTGGTGCCGCCGAATAAGCAGAAACAGGAGTTATACTGGCCGGTGCCGGAAGTGCCACTGCTTTACCATGCTGCGAGTGAGGCGCTCACCATCAACGAGGCTACTATCAACCAGGTGGAAAGCCTGACTTCCCCCACTGCCCAGCCCAGCTCGCTGAATACGCTGCGCGGGGGAGAAGGGGTGGTTCTTGTGGTGCATGTGGGTGAGAGTATCCGCGCAGACCGCATGAGCCTCAATGGGTATGAGCGTGATACTACTCCGTGGCTCCGGCAGCAGCAGAGTGTCATCAATTTCCCCGATTGTATTTCTGCAGCATGCGATACTTGCCAGGCTCAGATTGCCTTGCTCACTGATGCCCGGCGCGATATTCACGAGAAACGCCCGGAGATGTTGCCGAAAACAGGTTCTGTGCTGGATTTGTTTGTCGAGCATGGCTTCGAGATGTACAGCTTCTTTGGCCGCCGCTGTGCGCAGAAGCTCAAGTATGACCGCGTGGTGCTCATGCTGACCCACCGTTCCCGGCAGAAGTTCAATGCACCCGGCAGCCCGTGGACGGCAGTACCGCAGATGCAGCAGGTTCTGCAGAGCGTGCCGCGTGGTCAGAACCTGCTGTTCTTTGTGAACAATGAGGGCAGCCACACACCGTTTGAGCATTACGACCGGAAGAATCCACCTTTTGCTCCCGCCGCTTCTCATTTCCAGGATCCCGCTTCTCAGGCTCTGGAGGTGAACAATGCCTACGACAGCACGGTGCATTATACCGATGAGTTTGTGCGGCGGGTTGTGATGGCGATTCAGGACCGCCCCTTTATCTATTTCTATGTGAGCGACCATGGCGAATACCTTGGGCACGATGGTATGTGGGGGCGCGCTGCTCTGGGTGAGCAGCATATTTCCTACCACTCCACCACGGGGTGCCGGGTGGGCATGTTTGTGTTGTACAATGAGGCTTTCGAGAAGCTTCATCCGCATTTTGCTCCGGCGTTGCAGCAGTTGCGCACCAATGCGAGCCTTTGTGTGGCGCATGAGCATTTGTTCCACACGCTCCTGGGGATGTTCCGTGTGCAGTCTCCGTTTTATAATGCCTCGCTGGATCTGACTGCCCCCGCAGCCCAACCTTATACCGGGCCAAAGCCCTGATTTTTTCCCCTTCATTTCCCTATGTATATCGTATATTTCCTGATGACGGCCCTGGCTGCTGCGGCAGCAGGTGTGCTGGTGGGGTATCTCCTGGCTTCTCTCCGCCGCAAGGAATCTGATATGAAAGTGCTTGCGCTGGAGCAGCAGAATGCCTTCCTCCAGCAGCAGATGCAGATGGAAGAGCAGCGTTGGCTGGAACGCCAGAAACAACTGGAGGAGCGCTTTGAGCAGCTTTCCCGCCGTATACTCGATCACAATACCGACCAGCTCAAAGCCAGCAGCAAGGAGCAGCTCGGCCATGTGCTCCAGCCTCTTCGAGAGCAGCTCGATGTGCTTCGCAAGGCGGTGGCGGAAACCAACACCGGCAATGCAACGGCTCGCACCAGCATTGAAACGCTGGTCAAACAGCTCATGGAGCGGGCCGACGGTATCGGCCAGGATGCCGCAAATCTTACGCGTGCGCTGAAGGGCGATTCTAAAATGCAGGGCGACTGGGGTGAGATGATTCTCTCCCGCCTGCTGGAAAGCAGCGGCCTGCGCCCAGGTGAGGAATTCGTCACCCAGTCCAGCTACAAGGACCGGGAGGGAAACACCTTCCGACCGGATGTGATTGTAAATCTGCCGGAGGACCGCCGCATCATCATCGATTCCAAGGTGTCGCTCACGGCCTATTCCCGCCTGGTTGAGCTGGGTGCAGATTCTGCCCCGGAGGAACGCGCCGTTGCGCTCAAGGCTCATGTCGATTCTGTGCGGAAGCATATTATGGAGCTCGCAGGCAAGGATTATGCCTCTATCGTACCCGGCTCTATTGGCCACGTGCTCATGTTCATGCCCAATGAGGCGGCCTACATCGGCGCAGTGCAGAACCAGCCCCAGCTGGTGCGCGAGGCATACGACCGTGGTGTGCTCTTAATCAGCCCTACCAATCTCCTCATGGCCTTGCAGCTGGCCGCCAACCTCTGGCAGAAGGAGCGCCAGTCCCGGAATGTTCACAATATCATCTCCCGCGCGGAGCTGTTGTACAAGAAATGCGCATCGCTGGATGATAGTATGGATAAAATCAAGCGCGCCATTGATACGCTCTCCAAGGCTTACGAGCAGGCGCGCGGGCAATTCAAGACAGGCAATGGTAATCTCGTCCGCCAGATTGATGAGCTGCGCAGCTTCGGTATTAATCCTTCCCGCCGCCTCTCCTTGGATGATGTGTCGGATGCACCCGAAGATTAAAAATTGCCTGACTGTGATAATGTATTTATATTCAAAGAAAATAGTTTCAAATTAGTGCTCTTTTCTTCAATTCTCGTCGTGTCGGGTTATTGTATTGTATATCACGTGAAATGAACAGGTTGTGTTCATTTTGATGGAGTCTGTTGATTTTTGAGCTTCCGTGTCTGGTAGGATGGCTGCCAGACATGAAGGAACGGATTGTCAGCGTATGCAGGTGGCTTTATGTAGCTGTGAGTTTTCCGGTGGGAATGGGGAGCGGATTGCTTCCCCGCCCGATGGTGCTGGTCGCAACGGAGCGTGTACCGGTGCAGGTGGAGGCCTGTGAGGGGAAAGAGAATCCCCCGCAGGCAGCCGGAGCTGAAGCCTCGGGGGAATAGCAGGGAGGTGCTTCGGGGATTTTATTCCGTTTCTTCCTCGGCCTTGAACTGTGGGCGCGAGGTGACAAAGAGGAAGATGAAGCCCACGCAGAGCGACATGCAACCGTAAAGGATGAAGGCGCTGACACCAGCGGGGTCATCCACAAGGGAAGTGAGGAAGACCACCAGCAGGTTGCCCAGGGTGCTGGTGAGCAGCCAGAAGCTCGAGACAATGCTCTTGAGGTTTTTACCGGCGGCGGTGTAGGCGTATTCCAGGCCGGTGGTGCTGACCAGAATCTCCGAGAGGGTGAGCAGGAAATAGGGGATACACTGCCACAGGATGCTCAGCTGGGTTCCGGCATCGATTCTCTGCTGGAGAGCCGCCACGGCTCCATAGGCGATACCTGCCAGGAGAATTCCCAGTCCCATGCGTTTGAGCGGGGCTCCCCAGCGGCCGATGCAGGGGTACACGAACAGGGTGACGAGGGGCACGAAAATCATGATGAGCAGGGGATTGAAGCTCTGCATCTCTTCGGCACCGAAGCAGAACTTGACAGAGCCCCAGCTCAGGTCGATGCTTTGCATCTGCTTGCCTTGCAGCACCCAGGTGGAGGCTGTCTGGTCATACAGGCTCCAGAAGGGGATAATCATCAGGAATACCACCAGTACGCGCACCAGGTTGCGGACCCCTCGCTGTTCATTATCGGAGAATCGGGTATCCGTCGTGGCTTTGTCGTTGAAAATCATGCTGCCTGCAAGCCCGAGGAATCCCCCCATGCCGGTGCTGGCCGCGAGTTTGAGCCCCGCGAGCGCCAGCGCAATGATGTAGAGCAGCATGGCCGCAAGTCCGCAGAGGGCAGCAGGTGTTTCGCCCAAGCCTCCCAGGAGGGCCAGCTGCGTGGCTCCACCGTGCGCCCATTTGCCGAGCAGGATGATGATGGGGGCTATGACCACGAAGGCCGCAATGCCGATGGCCGTGTTTGTGGCGCGTGAGACTGCGGCTCCGCCGAAGCGCTCGCAGGCGCGCGCGGCACCGCAGAAGACACGGCAGAGGAGCGCTTTCAGGAACTCCGGCTGAGTCGGCGGCACGTGGTTATACTTCTTGCGGCCGAGCCAGAAAATGAGGGTGGCCAGAGCCATGAAGATGCCGGGGATACCGAAAGCCCAGCTATACCCCCAGTTCTGGCGAACCCAGGGGATGACCAGGAAGGAGAAGAAGGAACCCAGGTTGATGGACCAGTAGAAGGCGGCATACAGCCGGGTCATGGTCGGCCCGTTCTTTTCAGATTCGGGAACCTGGTCGCCCACGAAGGCCGAGACACAGGGCTTGATGCCGCCTGCGCCGATGGCGATGATGGCCAGACCGGTGAAGAGTACCCATTTGCGGGTCTCGATATCGCCCGCAAAATCGGCCATGGCAAGCACCGCGTTGCCCAGGCAGTAGAGCAGGGAGATGGAGATGATGGTGCGGTAGCGACCGAGGAAGCGGTCTGCCAGCCATGCACCGAGGAGCGGTAGCAGGTAGGTGCAGGCGATGAACAGGTGCACCACTTCCGTGGCTTCGTTCTTAGACATGAGAAGCATCCCCGTCATATAGGCGACGAGGATGCTCCGCATACCGTAGAAGCTGAATCGTTCGCAGGCCTCATTGCCTACGATGTATTTGGTCTGTGCAGGCAGGGCCATGGCAAATCGTAGCTTTTTCAGGTTTATTTCTGAGTATTGAGCTTGATGTGCTCGGAAAGGCGCACGTTATAACGCGTGTAGGTATCGTGGAGCCAGTCCATCATGACTCGTTCGCGCAGGCGCATGTTCTGTGCGGGGATGTGCATGAAGGACTTCATCGCGGCATACTGGGCGCTGGTTTCAACCGTGCGCCCGGTCACGCCGGAGATGCGGGCTCCGCCATTGAGGGTAACCATGGGGGCCAGCTTGCCGCTCGGCACGCTGATGAGGGCCTGGACCTCCAGCCCCATGGGGAGTCCCTTGTGGGAGATACCAAGCCCGACCGGGCCGAAGTCCTCCACGATGGCTCCGGCCTCGGCAGCTTTGGCAAACGCGGCATCGAGACCGCCTTCGTTGCAGGCTGTGGTCATGTCGTTGTAAAGCTTGGTGGCTGCATCGCTCAGGGCATTGGTGGCCCGCTCTGCCTGCAGGTCGGCAGCGGCGGCAGCCTTGGCGGCCTCGAAGTCAAGCACGCTGGGCTGCTCAATGGCCTCCACGCGGATGAATGCGAGCTTGCCATCTGCCGTGGGGAAATAACCACGCACCTGGCGGATGCTGGGCAGCTCATCATCCTTACCGGCGGTTCTGGCTGCTTCGAACTCAGCAACCGTGGGGGCTGTGTCAACTTCGTTGAATGCGATGTCTGCCAGGGTGGTGGTGGAGCCGTTGTGCTCTACCTGGATGCGCATGGCCTGCGGGGCATCGGCCAGAGTGCAGAGCTCGAAAGTGGTGTGGCTCTTGCCTTCAGCGTTCTGGTAGGTGAAGGCTTCGTTTTCGGGGTTTTCAGCAGCCGCAGCCAGTTTCTGGTCGAAGCCCTTGCCGTTGGCCTGTGAGAGGTCCTGCATGAGGATATCGGCTGTGGACATGAGGGCTTCCAGGCTGGAATCAGCGGCCGGGGTCAGGGTGTAGATGGAGACGATGCGGCGCTCTGTGCTCTTGTACTTGTCCTTGTTCTGCTCCCAGTATGCCTTGATTTCCTCATCCGTGGCGGCTGCCGGGGCAGGGAGTCGGTCCTTGGCCAGCCATGCTGTCTTGCCGCGCATCTGCTGGTTCATCACGTCCACCAGTTCGCTGGTGCTCTTGTTCTGGAGCTGGAGTCCGTCTGTCATGAGGTTGGCAATGGCCTCCCAGACCATCATATCAGCAATGACGCTGCGGAAGGATTTTTCCTGCTGGTGGTTAGCCGCTCCATTGCGGAAGCCGGTCAGACGCTGGTAGAGCTCCTGGTCGAAGCTGCCATCTCCCTTCTTGAACACGGGCATGGCCTGCAGGTAGGTATCAATCTGCTCCTTGGAGGGAGCAATGCCGAGTTCCTTGCCCTGGGCCTGGATGACTGCGCGGTTCACGGCGATGTTGACTGCGGCATCATCGGCAAAGCCGTAGCACCAGTTCTGGAAAAGAGCACTCAGGAACTGCCCGAACTGGTCAACTTCCGGGTGCTCAGTCGTCCAGGCCTGCAGGGCTGCCATTTCGGTATCATCCAGCTCTTCGTTGCCATCCTTGTCGAACATATTGCGCAGCTTGCTGGTGGTGGAGTTGTGCAGGGACTGGATGTAGCTCTGCCCGGTTTCACCGAGGCTGGCTGTTTCCGGGTAGGTATAGCCAGTGCCGTTGACCTGGATGTAGTAGTCCTTCACAAACATGTTACCCCGGTCACCGTAGTCCATCATCAGCAGACCCAGGCCTACGCCGGCTACGACGATGAGTACGAGAAGCGAATTTTTGCGGATGAATTCGAGTGCGCTCATGATAAAATCGTGCTAATGCGGCTATTCTACCCTTTTCCCCCACCGTTGCAAGCCCGAAAACTGCTTCGCTGTGTCAGTATGCGTTTGCATGCACTACCCGGCTGTGCTATCATCGCGCGCAGAGATGCACATGGAACAGGTAGCGCGAAAAACGGTAGAGGTGGTGGCCGCCCTCATCCTGGATGATGAGGGCAGGGTGCTGGCGGTCAAGTGCCCGGAGCATAAGCACGGTGGCGGCTGGGAGTTTCCTGGTGGCAAGATTGAACCCGGTGAAACCCCAGAGGCTGCCGTAGTGCGTGAAATCGATGAGGAACTCGGCCTGTTTCTGAAGGTAGGGGGGCTGGTGCATACGGTGGAGTGGGATTACCCCGCATTTCACCTCAGCATGCGGTGCTATGCCTGCCGGGTATGCAGCGGTGAATTGCAGCTGCGGGAGCATGCGGAGGCTCGCTGGCTGGGGGCCGGTGAGTTGGAAAGTGTTGCCTGGCTGCCGGCAGATGTGGATTTGCTGCCGCATGTGGCTGCTTTGTTGAGATAGAATGCGCCTGCTGACGGCTCGTCTGCTTGACACTACGATTATTTTCTGATAATTTTCACGCATGTTTTCCCTCCTTTCTGATAAGCTTGATGACGCTTTCCGCAAAATGCGCGGATTGAGCAAGATTACAGAGTCCAATATCAAGGATGCGTTGCGCGATGTGCGCATGGCCCTGCTTGATGCCGATGTAGAGTACAGCGTCGCGCGCGAGTTCATCGCGCATGTGAAGGAGGAAGCCATGGGCGAGAAAGTGCTCAAATCGGTCAAGCCGGGTGAGCAGATGATCAAGATTTTCCGCGACCAGCTTGCTGAGCTGCTGGGAGGAGATGCCGCTCCCTTGCAGCTGGAACCAGCCCCGGCTCGTATCCTGGTAGTGGGCCTCAACGGCGCGGGTAAGACCACAACCAGCGCCAAGCTTGCCCGGCGTCTGAAGATGGAAGGCCGGAAGCCGCTTCTGGTGGCCTGCGACCTGATCCGTCCGGCGGCTATTGACCAGCTGGCTACGCTTGCGGGGCAGATTGAGGTGCCTGTCTACACCCCCTCTGCTGCGGAGAAGGATGTGATTCGTGTGGCGAAGGATGCCCTCAGATGGGCAGCCGGCCAGGAGCACGATGTGATTATCTTTGATACAGCCGGTCGCCAGGAGGTCGATGAGGAACTGGTTGCAGAGCTGAAGAAGCTGGCAAAGTTTCTGGAGCCCCAGGAGGCTCTGCTCGTGGCAGATGCTGCAACCGGCCAGCAGGCGGTGCGCGTGGCGCAGACTTTCGATAAGGCCGTGGGGCTCACGGGTATCATCCTGACCAAGCTGGATGGCGATGCCCGCGGTGGTGCTGCTCTTTCCATGCGAGCCATCACCGGCAAGCCCATCAAATACATGGGCGAGGGTGAGAAGCTCGATATGTTCGGCCCCTTCGTACCGCAGCGCATGGCCGACCGCATCCTGGGCATGGGCGATATTGTGGGGCTGGTGGAGAAAGCGGCCGAGAAGATTGACCAGGAGTCTGCCATGAACTCGATGACCCGCATGATGAGCGGTGAGTTCAATTTCAATGATTTCCTGAGCCAGATGAAGATGATGCAGAGCCTTGGGCCGCTGGAGGGGCTGCTGGGGCTTCTGCCCGGCTTCAGCAAGATTCGAAAGCAGCTGCCTGAAGGGTCGATGGATCCTAGACGCATGAAGCGCATGGAGGCGATTGTGCTTTCCATGACTCCGGAGGAGCGCGTGAATTACAAGCTCTTGATTCCCAGCCGCCGTCGTCGCATTGCGAAAGGCTCCGGTGTGTCTGAGATTGAGGTGAACCGCTTCATCAAGAATTTCAAGGAGATGAAGGAGATGATGGGAGGCAAGGGCAAGATGGGAGGCATGATGAAGAATCTCATGAAGGGAGCCAAGGGAGGCATGCCTGATATGAATGCCATGATGAATGCCCAGGGCGGTGGTGGTATGCCTGATATGAGTGCGCTCATGGGGCAGGGCGGTATGCCTGATATGAGCCAGATGCCTGACCTTTCTTCGTTGATGGGTGGGGGCGGCGCAAGGCCGAAGATGCCCAAGGGTATCAGCGCCTTCAATGGTTTGTTCCGCAGACGTTGATCTGAAAAACTATGTTCCGCTGCCTTCTGACTGCAATTCTGGGCTGCTCGGTAGCCATGGCGTTGCTGCCGGAGCAGGTGGTCGTGGTGTACAATGCCGCCTCCACCCGTAGTGAGCAGTGTGCGCGGGCATATTGCAACAAACGCTCGGTGCCTTATGCTAACTGCGTCGGCCTGAGTGGATTGAAGGGCGAGACTATCTCCCGGCAGGATTTTGATACTAAACTGCGCTATGCTTTGCTGCAACAGTTGCAGCAGAAAGGATGGAGCCTGCCTGCTCAGCCAGCCTCGGGAATCAGACCAGTGCGGGCGCTGCTGCTCATGCCGGATCTTCCGCTGCGTGTCAAGGAAGATGCGGAGCCTGGCAAGAAGCCGACCCATGTAACGCAGAATTGTGCCTCGGTTGATTCCGAGCTTATGCTGCTGGGGGCAAAGTACGAACTCCGCGGCCCGTTGAATAACCCGTATTTCAACAAGTCCGGCAAGGTGGAGCACGCAAAACCGCCTGTGCTGGCCGTCTGCCGCATCGATGCTCCGGATGATGCGTCCATCCGCCGCATGATCAATCATCCGGTGGCGGTGGAGAAGCGCGGGTTGTGGGGCTGGGCCGTGGTCGACCAGGGTGGGCCGTATGCCCAGGGGGACAAGTGGTTTACCGATGCTGCCAGGCTGGCTCGTGAGCACGGTCAGGCGCTGTTTCATGAGGAGTCCAGGAAATTGCTTGCTCCTGCATACCCGCTGATGCTGGATACGAGTGTCTATCTCGGCTGGTACACCAATCCGGCATACGGGCCGTTTCATCCGAAATCACATGCAGATTTTCAATTTGCACCGGGGGCTATTGCCTATCACTTGCATTCGTTCAGCGGCACTTCCGTAAAATCGCCCAACACCTGGGTGGGCGCTTTGCTGCAGCGCGGTGCATCGGTGACGGCAGGAAATGTCTATGAACCAACCCTGGGTGGGACGATACGCCCGGATATCTTCTACGACCGTCTGCTGAAAGGCTACACCGTGGCTGAAGCTGCGCTGATGGCCACTCCCTGGATTTCCTGGCAGGGTGTGGTGCTGGGGGATCCTCTTTATCGGCCGTTCGCGGCGGTGAAGCACCAGGCTGGCCCGGCGGGAAATGCGCATGCGGAGTGGCGCAAGCTGGTAGCTGCGGCTGGTGGCAATCGCAAGGGTATTATGCAGGCGGTGCAGCAGCGGCTCGCCAGACCAGAGGGGGGACAACTCATGGAAATTCTGGGGTGGCATCTGGCTGAGTTGAAGGATTTCAATGCCGCGATTGAGTGTTTCGGGCAGGTGGCCCGGCGCGCCCAGAGTGAGCGTAACCGGGTGCGGGCTGCGCTGATGCAGGCCACTCTCGCTTTTGTCAGCAAGGATGAGCGCTACGGGCGGCAGTTGATGCAGCACTTGCTGGAGCAGACTCCTCAGTCTCCCTTCCGCCCGGCGGTGCAGAAAACGGCTGAGGCATTCATGCCGGAGCTCCGCCCTGCGCCCAAACCCAAGCCGGAACCTGCGAAGAAGTGATTTATTCTGCGCCGTATGAGTCTCCATTTGGTCCGATTTCGCTGGAAAGCAACGGGCTGGCCCTGGTCTCTCTTTCATTTGGGATAGCGGAAAGACGAGGACCGGAATCTTTGTTTATCCCGGCATTCCGTTGGCTTGATGCCTATTTCTCCGGGAAAGATGCGGCTCTGCCGCCCCTGTCTCCAGGTGGAACTGATTTCCAGCAGAGGGTCTGGCGAGGCTGCTGCTGCATCCCGCGCGGCTGTACCTGTACCTATGGCGCGCTGGCGGCTGCGGTGGGGGCTCCACGGGCTGGCCGGGCTGTTGGCTCAGCTCTTGCCCGGAATCCGCTTCTGCTGCTGATTCCCTGCCACCGGGTACTGCCAGTCGCAGGTGGTGCGGGGATGTATGCTGCCGGGGCAGAGCTCAAGCTGCGCTTATTGCAATGGGAAATGATTGACAAATAGCTGAAGCGGGTGTAGATTGATGTTCGTTATGAACGAACAGTATGTATTGCCGACGTATGGACGCGCACCATTTGATGCCGCGCGGGGTGAGGGCTCATATTTGTACGATACAGAGGGGCGCCGTTATATCGATTTCTGCGCCGGCATTGCCACCTGTTCGCTGGGGCATTGCAACCCGGTGGTGGTGAAGGCGCTCACCGAGCAGGCCCAGACGCTGATGCATTGTTCCAATCTTTATGGTATTCCCGGCCAGGCGGCTCTGGCCGAGGTGGTGGTGGAGAAGTTGATTGGTATCCCCGGCCGTGTGTTTTTCTGCAATTCCGGTGCCGAGGGTAATGAAGGCATGATTAAGACCGCCCGCCGTTTCGGCCACCGTCGCCCTGCGGCAGATGGGTCGCCCCGCTATGAGGTGATTACCTTCAATAAGAGTTTCCATGGCCGCACGCTGGGTACGCTGGCTGCTACCGGGCAGAGCAAGGTTCAGGTGGAGTTCGACCCGCTGCTCACTGGCTTCAAATATGTGGATTTCAATGACCTGGAGGCTTTGAGTGCGGCCATTTCCCCGGTGACCTGCGGTATCATGCTCGAAGCGGTTCAGGGCGAAGGCGGGGTGAATCCTGCTACGCCCCAGTTCCTGCGAGGTGTGGCAGAGCTTTGCCGGAAGCATGACCTCATGCTCATGATTGATGAGGTGCAGTGCGGCGTGGGCCGCTGCGGTGCAACCATGGGCTGGAAGGCCATCTGCCCCGAGATTGAACCCGACCTCGTATCCTGCGCCAAGGGTATTGGCGGTGGCTTCCCCATGGGATGCTTCTGGGTGAGCAACCGCGCGATTGATGCGGAAGGTACCCCGTTGTCTTCCATCATGAGCCCTGGGTCGCACGGCTCCACCTTTGGCGGCACCCCGCTTGCCTGTGCCACCTCCCTGGCTGTGGTGACTGAGGTGCTGGAGCAAGGCCTTGTGGAGCGCGCGGCTCGCCTGGGTGAGTTGGTAAAAAATACTGTTGAAGGCTGGAATCTGCCTTGTGTGGAAACGGTGCGTGGTCTTGGGCTGTTGCGTGGTGTGGGGCTTCGCCCTGGGTGTTTCGAGGTGCCTGCCGGGCAGACTCCTGCCGGTTATGTGAACTCGCTTTGCCGCGAGGCTGGTTTGCTGGCATGCCCCGCTGGGCCGGATACGCTGCGCCTGATTCCTGCCCTGAATGTGCCGGATGATGTGCTGGCCGAAGGTCTGGAAATCCTGCGTGAAGTCCTTAGCTCTCTTTGATGACGATGAATAAGATGCGCTATATCCCGATTCTGGGTGGCCTGCTGGGGGCTGCCGGGGTGATTGCTGCCGTGGCGGTGGCCCCATACATCCCGACCCAGGCAGAACTGGCTCCGGAGGAAACGGCACAGCTGGCGGCATGGTCAGAAGCTGGCGATGCGCTGGCGGTGCAGCGCATGGTCGAGCAGGGTGCCTGCGTGGAAGCCGCTGCGGCCGATGGTACAACGGCGTTGATGACGGCTGCCGGGGAAGGTCATCTCGAGGTGGTGAAGACGCTGCTCATGCACAATGCCCAGGTGGCGGCTGTGAATCAGGAGGGGGAGACGGCGCTGCATTTTGCCGTGCGTCACAATCAACCGGCGGTTGTGTCGTACCTGCTGGAGCAGGGTGCCGCAATCAATGCTTGCAGCAAATCCGGAGTTTCGCCGCTCATGATTGCCTCCTGGTCCGGGTTTGAAAAGCTGGTGCAGCAGTTGCTTGCGGCCGGTGCTGATGCATCGTTGCGCGATGCAGAGGGCCGGGATGCTGCCAGTCATGCCCGCGAGGTGCAGGATGATGCAACCCAGGAGACAATCCTCAGGTTGCTGGCATCCTGATTCCTCAGTAAGTATTTACAGCAGGACTGTCTCTGGGTGTGGGAGACAGTCCTGTTTCTTTTGCCGCACAGGCAGTCGCAACAGGCTGAAGAGCAGGAAGGCTGGTATTTGCAGGAACAGGTAGTACCAAGGGGCTGGCCCCAGGTAGTCCAGAATACAGCCCGGTACCGGGCTTTCCATGGTGAATCCGTAGTTGGTGGTGCCCAGCAGCAGGTTCACCGGGTGAATGCACAGCAGGTAACCATTCATGAGCAGTTGACTCACCCATACATCGCGCACCGTGGCCCGCATCCCCAGCAGCAGGGGTACCGCCAGGGCTGCCGGCACGAGGATTCCATGCACGCTGAAAAAGAGGAAGTAGCGCAGCGTCGGAAAATCTGCCTCCAGCGCCGGGGTGATGAGGCCCTGCAGGCAGGCGGTCAGCGCCCCGAAGTACAGCAGCCAGCAGGCTGCACGCTTGCGGGTCCATAGCGCAAAGCTTGCAACCAGCAGCATCATGCTGCAGAAATGGAAGGGCAGGTTCTGCTCCCAGCTGCCGTGGTGCTGCGTGACCAGGATGAAGCCGGTGTCGGCCAGGTAGATAAGGAAAACCGCAACTGCCAGCATGCGGCATACTTTCTGCCTCTGTTCAAGCGGTTGCCGGATGCATCCCCCGATGATTCCGAGCGTGACTATTGCGGTGGCAGTCACGGCCCCCCAATGGCTCGCTGACCAGCGCACGATTGCTTCCGTTGTCTCCATAATCAGGTGCAGAGTATAGCGAGGAGATGGCTAAAAGTCAATCAGTATCCTCCCGTATCGGCGGCGGAGCCTCGCTGCCAGAGCCGGGCAAGGTGCGCGCAAAGCATGAGCTGCACCTGGTGGAACACCATGAGCGGCAGCAGGAGGTTGTTGTCCAGCGTGCCGAAGATGGCCAGCATCATGGGAGCACCCACAGCCAGACTCTTCTTGGAGCCGCAAAAGACGATGGTGATGCAGTCTTCCCGCTTGAATCCCAGCAGTTTGCTGCTGTACCACGTGGCGGCGAAGGTGAGGCAGAGTATCAACAGACAGGCAACGACCAGGCCACCAAGCCGGGTAGCTTCGAGCTGCGACCAGTAGCCGCCGCTGGTAGCATTGGAAAACGCGGTGTAGACGACCAGCCAGATGGTTGTTTTATCGTTCCAGCCGATAAGGGTTTTGTGGCCCAGCACCCATTTCCGCAACAAGGGCTGGCTGAGCTGGCCTGCTATGAAGGGGAGCAGAATCTGGTAGCAGATTTTCAGCACGGTATCCAGCCCGACCTGTGCACCGGTTCCGCTGGTAGAGAAGAGCAGGCTCACCAGGAAGGGCGTGAGAAATACCCCCAGCAGGCTGGAGACAGAGGCTGAGCAGACCGCAGCCGGGACATTTCCCCCCGCGACGGAGGTGAAGGCGATGCTGCTTTGCACGGTGGAAGGAAGGCAGGCTACGTAGACCAGCCCCATGAAGAGGGAGGCCCCGACCATGGGCTCCAGCACCGGGCGGAGCAGGGGGATGACGATTGGGAAAAAGACGAAGGTAAAGGCAAAGACCATGCTTTGCAGCCGCCAGTTGAGCAGACCTTCCACGACTGATTTGCGGGAGAGTTTCACCCCGTACAGGAAGAAGAGAAGCACAATGGCAGCGTTTGTGAGCCAGTCGAAAAAGACTGCTCCACTCCCCTGGCAGGGGATGACGATGCCTAACAGCAGGCTGGTGAGTATCCCCGTGGTGAATACATCAAAATGGCTGAGTATTTTCCGGATGATACCCATGCGGGGAGGACTGCTGGTGGTTTATTTGCGGGGAGGGAATTCGTAGGACACGCGGCCGGTGGAGGCGTTGAATACGAGATAGGCATCGAACTTCTTGCCGCTCTTGTGACTGGTGAAGTCTTTGATGAGTTCGGTCTTCCCCTTGGTGAGCAGCTGGATGACGGTGGCGGCATCCAGCGCAATATCGCACATGACGCGCGGAATCATCATAGGCTTGCGGTTTTTGCCGTAGGTCAGACCGCTGACATGCCAGGCACTTTCGGTTTCCACAAGTTCGTATTCACCCTTGGACTTGACCTTGATGCTGCCGTGGCTGGTGCCTTTGCTCAGATCTTCGGCAGAGGCCGCTGCGGCGGTAAACTTCTTATCGGCTTTGTCTTTGCTGCCTTTCTGGCGGGCTTCGCGGGGCGGGAATTCAAAGCCCACGTTTCCCTTCTTTTCATCAAGCACCAGGAAGGCATCGAAGCTGCGGTTGGTGCGCTGGGAAATGAAGCCGGTGAGCAGCTCGCTCTTGCCCTGGGCAAGAACCTGGCGCAGTTCTTCTTCTGTGATGGCGCGGCCCAGGATGCTGCGGGACATGGTGAAGCCCTTGCGGCCTCCCGTCTGGGTGAATTCCGGGATGCTCCATTGCTTATCATTGGCCTGCAACTCGAGCTCACCCTGATCCTTGACCAGAATGGTGCCAAGTGTCTTGGCCGGTGATTCTTCCTGCTTGGTTTCGCTGCGCTCAGAGTCGAAGTAGAACTCGGCTTTCCAGGTGCTGCGGGCTGTCTGGGGGGCCACCAGGCGCAAGCCTGCCTTGAAGGGTTTGCCGAACTTGGAGCGGAAGCCATCCATGACCGGGAGCTCGCCCTTGCTGATTAATTCGCTGAGCTGCTCATCGCTGAGGGTGAGCCCGGCATGCACGCGGCGGAGACGGAATTTGCAGCCATCGCAGGAGATGGCATCTACCCGGCTGCTGAGCTTCTTTGCTCCGCAGGCGGGGCAGGTGAGCTCCAGATCCGGATTTTTACCATTCTGCATGTAATCGCGCACCGCTTCCACAATATCCGTAGTGTAGGTGCGGATATCCTTCATGAAGGTGCTGCGGTCCAGATGCCCGCTTTCCATCTGCTTGAGCCGGTATTCCCACTCGCCGGTGAGCTCCGGGCTGGAGAGGGTGCTCAGACCGATTTTGCCCAGCAGGTCGATGAGGTCCATGCCGCGGCGCGTGGCGATGAGTTCTTTGCCTTCGCGGGCAATGTATTCCTGGGTGATGAGACCTTCGATGATGGCGGCTCGCGTGGCGGGGGTACCGAGCCCACGTTCCTTCATGGCATCTGCCAGGTCTTCGTCTTCCACCAGCTTGCCGGCTGTTTCCATGGCGGTGAGCAGGGTGGCTTCAGTATAGGCTGCCGGTGCCTTGGTCTGCTCGGCTTTTGCTTCCACCTGCGTGGCGGTGACTTCTTCACCTGCCTTCACCGGGCTCAGTTCGTCCTTCTTGCGTTTATCCGGGCCATAGAGTGCGCGCCAGCCCGGGGTGAGCATCACGCGCCCATGGGTGTAGAAATGGTCTGCGGCCCCGGGGCTGGTGACAGTGGTGGTGCGCTCGGTGTCCTCGTATTCGGCATTGGGCATGAAGACACCCAGGAAACGCTGCACCACGAGGGTGAAGATGCGGGCAGCATCGCCAGTCAGGTTGGCGAATTTGCCGGTGGGGATGATGGCAAAGTGGTCGCTGACCTTGGAGCTGTCGAACACGCGTTTGTTGGGGTGTATGCTGCGCTGCTCCAGGATGCTGTTGGCGAAGGGGGCAAACTCCGGCAGGTGCTCGGCAATGGCTCCCACCGTGCGCGTGGCGACTTTCAGGTAGTCGTTCGGCAGGAATTTGGAGTCGGTTCGCGGGTAGGTGAGCACTTTGTGCTTTTCGTAGCATTCCTGCGCAATCTGCAGCGTGCGGCGGGCTGAGAAACCGAAGCGGTTGCTGGCTTCCTTCTGCAGCGAGGTGAGGTCAAAGAGCAGCGGGGCCGGCATGGATACCGGCTTGCGCGTCTCTTTCACGCTGCCGGGTCGCCCCTGGCAGCGTGCGGCAATCGCGGCGGCTGTAGCAGCATCCCAGAGTCGCTCCTTGGTTCTCTGGGGGGCTTTGTCGTTCTTCTTCCAGGTGGGGTCGAACCAGCGACCCTCGTAGCTCCCTCCCTGGGCGGTAAAGGTGGCGTGTACCTCGTGGTAGGTTTCAGGCGTGAAGGCCAGGATATCTTTCTGGCGGGCGGCCAGCAGGGCGAGTGTGGGGGTCTGCACGCGTCCGGTCGGGGTCACGTTGAACCCGCCTACGCCGCTTTGCAGGGCGGTAAGGGCTCGTGTGCTGTTGAGCCCCACCAGCCAGTCTGATTCGCTGCGGCAGACGGCGGCATCTGCCAGATTCAGCATCTCCTCATCGCTCTTGAGCTCATTCCAGGCTTCCAGAATCGAGTCGTCCGTCATGCTCTGCATCCAGAGACGGCGGATGGGTTTCCGGATTTTGCCGTAGCGGATGATGTTGCGGAAAATCAGCTCACCTTCGCGCCCGGCATCGCATGCATTCACGATGGTGGTCACTTCCTTGCTCCGCGCCAGCTTGAGCACTTTCTTCAGGCGGTCGGCAGATTTATCGATGGGTTCCAGCTCCATGTTGCCGGGCATCACCGGCAGGTACTCCATCTTCCAGGGCAGACTCTTGCCATCTTCCGTCTGGGGCTTTTTCTGCTCCACCAGGTGACCCACTGCCGAGGTGATAATCAGGGTGTCGTTCGAGAAACTCTGGCCAGAGTCGTCTTTCTTGAATTTACCCAGTTGCTTCCCCAGCACACGCGCCAGGTCGGCGGCTACGCTGGGTTTCTCGGCGATGATAAGAGTCTTGGACATGGCAGGAAAATTTTCTCGCGCCGCGGGCGCTTCGCTGTTTCTATTAGTGGCAGAAAATCGGGCTTTTTGTCAAGCTTAAACCGCGTCACGTCGCGGAAAATCTCGCCCTGGGCAGATGAAGAAACGGCCCGGCATCTGGTGCCGGACCGTTGAGTGTAAACTGTGTGAAGCCTGGCTTCAGCTGTAGGCAGATTCGACACGGGTGGCGACATCCTTGTAACCGTAGTCGACCTCGTAGATAGCCTTGAGGGTTTCGATGCTCTTGGCCTTGTTGCCTGCCTCTTCGTAGAGCACGCCAATCATGTAGAGCACCTCCTTCTTGGTGTCGTCCATGGTGAGCAGCTCCTTGTCGGCATCTTCCAGCTGGCGGATGGCCATATCGACCATCTTCTTGGCGTGGTAGCACTTGCCGAGCATGAGCATGGCCTTGATGCGGATGTTCGGGTTGGTGCGGGCACGCTGCAGGGCTGGAATGGCCTCTGTGTATTCTCCTGCATCGAAGAGGGCCTGGCCAAGCTTGAATTGCAGCTGGGCATCGGTCGGGTTGGCCTCGACGCGGGCGCGGGCATCGGCCACAACAGCAGCGGCCATTTCCTGGCGGCGCTGGGCGAGTGTTGCCTTGGCTTCTTCGTTGTCCGGGTCGGCAGCCAGCACCTGCTCGTAGTATTCGAGCTCGGCCTGCATGGCCTTCTCGTGCATGGCCATAGCCTTGTCATTCAGGGCGACATCTGCCGAGCCGCTGAGCTGGTAGGCATAGGCATAGAAGGAGTAGGCATTGGCATAATCCTCCATCTGCTCGTAGACAGAGGCGATGTCCTTCACGACGATGAGGTTGGCGTTATCGACAGCATACTGCTGGGAAAGCTGGGCCAGGCGGTTTTCCAGCTCGGCGCGGGTGAGCCCCATCTTATCAGCACTTTCGAGGTCTGCCGTGGCGTTAGCGTTCTTCATCTTGGTGCGGAAGTCGCCCTTGCCCTCCCAGTTGCCCTGCTTCATGGTTGCGCGTGCAGAGCAGTCCTTTTCCCCTCGCATGGCCTCGGGATCGGTCGGGTCAACCTTGAGAACGCGGCGGAACACGTCTGCGGCTTCGGCAAACTGCTCGTGCTTGATGTAATGCTTGGCCAGCAGGTGCAGATGCTTCTTGGCATTGGGCGTACCCTGGCAGATTGTTTCGAGTGCAAATGCTGCAATGTCCGGCAGGTTCAGGTCATTGGCTGCTGCAAAAAGAGTTTCGTTTGCAGAGACGGAGTAGGGGTCGCGCTCCAATTCGTCTTCAATGTTTACCAGAACGCTTTCCGGGTCCTTGCGGGTGGTGGTGATGCGCATCCCGGCGAAAAGCGAGGATTTGCGGCCGGCATCCGGGGTGGATTTCACCTCGCAGGCGCGCAGTAGCTTACGACCTTCCAGGAAGCCGGGAACGCGCTTGACAAGGGTCTTGAGAATCGTGACGGCGTACTTATAGTTCTTGGTCTGCACAGCCTGCAAAGCCTTTTTCCACAGGCCCTGCTGGTCCGCAGCCAGTTGACGTTCGGTAATGAGTGTAATCATAAGAGAAAATGCAGTAGTAAATTCAGGCCGCAACCTGCCGTGACATTGGCGGCCAATGCTTCTTGGATACTTTTACCATAATGCCCCTGCGATTTCAACCTTGTTTTTTTAATTTTTTCTGGCAAAATGCCCGTGGTATGAGAACAGACGCACTTTTAAGCCGCTTTGGGTATTGCAGCAGGCGTGAGGTGGCGCAATGGTTGAAGCGAGGGCGGGTGACCCGGCAGGGGGTGCCGGTCAAGTCACCAAATGAGAAGGTGGAGCCTCATGAGGTGCTGGTGGATGGTGAGCCTGTAGAGTTTCCGCATGGTTTGTATGTAGCACTGAATAAACCGCTTGGGTGCACCTGCAGCCATAAGGAAGCCGGAGATCTGGTTTATGACTTGTTGCCGGCGCAATGGTTGCGGCGGAATCCTGCGGTCAATACGGTCGGGCGGCTGGATAAGGAAACCAGCGGGCTTCTGCTACTGACGGATGATGGTGCGTTTGAACACGCCCAGACCAGCCCGAAACGGCACGTGCCGAAGGTGTATGCCTTTACCACATATGCTCCGGTGCCTCCGGCAGCCGTGGCTCAATTTGCCAGTGGAGAATTCATGCTGGAGGGCGAGCGTACACCGTGTCTGCCAGCGGAGCTGGTCCTGCATTCTGATTGCTCCGGCCAACTGACGCTGCACGAGGGACGCTATCACCAGGTGCGCCGCATGCTTGCAGCGGTGGGGGCTCCGGTCGAGACACTCGAGCGGGTGGCCATCGGCCCGTTGTCGCTGGCAGAGCTGGACCTGGCACCGGGAGAATGGGTGGAGATTGACCCTGCCATATTCGCATGAGTTACGACATGCCTATTGCCGTGGTGCCGGAATTCCGCGTCCTGTATGAGGATGCCGGGGTGCTGGTGGTGGATAAGGCGGCCCCTCTGCTTACCCACCCCACCGGGGAGAAGAATGAGCCCACACTCTGGCATGGCCTGCATGAGTTGCTTTCCTATGAGCTGGCTACCGGGGGGCAGGTGTCACTTATCAACCGCCTTGACCGTGAGACTAGCGGCATCACGCTTGTGGCCAAGAATGCAGAGGCTGCCCGCGAACTGGGCAAGGCGATGCAGGCCCGCATGCTCCGGAAAGAGTATTATGCGGTGGTGCAGGGGGCTCCGCTGTGGAATGCGGCATGCTGTGCCGAGCCGATTCTGCGCATGGAGCAGGTGGCTGAAACCCGCGTGCATGTGCGGCAGTGCTGCCACCCTCAGGGAAAGGAGTGCTGCACTGAGTTTGAGGTGCTGGAGCGCAGACCGACTGTATCGCTGCTGCGTTGCAGCCCCCACACCGGCCGCATGCATCAGATTCGCGTGCACGCGGCTCATCTGGGCTGCCCTCTGGTGGGCGATAAGATTTACGGTGGCGATGAAACCTGCTATCTGGATTTCATTGCAGGTGGCTGGACCCCGGCGCTGGAGCGGCGGCTGATTCTGCCTCGCCATGCGCTGCATGCCTGCCGTCTCACGTTCCCCTGGGCGGGGGAGGAAATTACGGTGGAGAGCCCGTTGCCGGCAGATATGGCGGCTTTGCTGGCGTGAAGCTTTGTTCAGAAATAGAACGAACTTTACGCTTGCTGTCTGTTTGGGAAAAGGGTATGATACCTGCGCCTGATGATGGAGTACGAATCGGAACCCCAGCTGCCCCGGAGAGGTGAGAGAACATGGCCCACGCGCGTGACGGGTGGGGCTCTCATTGTGTTTGCTCTGGTTATGGGGGCTTCCATCCTCAGCTATGAGCATGCGGAGATGGGGTGGGATTTCCTGAATCCTACAGGCGGTACAGCGGCAGAGGAAGCTCCTTGCACGAACTGGCTGGGCCTGGTGGGGCTGTATCTGGCCGGTCTTTGTAACTGGATGCTCGGAGCCGGTTCCCTCTATGCTTTAGCTCTGCTGGTTATCTTTTCTGCTGGCCTGGTGATGTATCCGCGCCGCCCCTATGTCCTGCAGCTGGCGGCCATGTTCTGCCTGGTGGTTTTTGCCTGTGCCATACTGGCATTGCAGCCATGGTTCCTTGCCGGGTGGCAGCGGGCGCACGGCCTGTATTCCGTGGGTGGCCTCCTGGGGTATCTGGATGGTTGCTGTCTCGCAGAGCCGCTGGTGGGTACCCGCTGGGCGCTGGTGCTTTTCCTGATGCTGCATGCAACGGCGTGGATTTATTTTGCCCGCTTCACCTTCATCCGCTTTTGGAAAGAGGTGTGGTATGACCAGAAATACCTCTGGAACAGCTGGCGCGAGCGTCGGGCTGCACGCAAGGAACAGCGTCTCCAGCTTATGGAAGAACGCAGAATCGCCCGCGAGGAACGGCTGGCGCGTGAGCTCGCTGCGGCTGAGGAGGCTGCTGCGGCTGATGCTGAGGTTGCTGCGGCTGAGGCCCGCCGTTCTCAGGGCGGTGGGGAGTACCTCTTCGATGAGGAGCCGGTGCAGCCTAAATTACCGGCCCGCAAGCGTTCGGGCCTGGAATCCCACCAGCCTGTCGAGGCGGTGTACGATGACTCTGATTATCCCCCGGTGCAGTCCTTCGAACAGCAGATGGCTGAGACCCGCCGCCGCGATGCCCAGCGGGTCGCTACCCAGCGCCCCCCGACCGGGCGTGCCCGCCAGTACGCTCCTTCGAGCAACCGTTCGAATCTGCTGGACCTGATGGCTCCGGTGGAGGAGGAAATTGCCCTCCGCAACGCTCCTGGCATGGAGGATATACCACCGATGGCCCCGCCCCCCCGCCAGCATGTCAGTCCGCGCCTGGCAGAGCAGGTGAACCGCCGCATGGGAAATCGTCCGGAACCTGCTCCGAAGCCCGCTCCGAAGCCTGCACCGGCTCCCCGGGTGACCCTGCAGAAAAAACAGGCTCCTGTGCTGGAGAAGAAGGATACGCGGGTGCAGTACGAGGATTATCCCCTGCCGCCATATGACCTGTTGAAGTTCGAGCCGGTTTCGCAGGATGTGACGGCTGCTGCCCAGCGCGAAATGATGGAGGTGCAGCAGCGCATCATGGATACGCTGGATACATTCAAGATTGCGGTGCAGCCCGGCGATATCACGCGCGGCCCCAGTATCACGCGTTATGAGTTCTTCCCGCCGCGAGGGTTGCGAGTGAATCGCATCGCGGCGCTGGATAAGGATATCATGATGGCTACCAGCTCCAAGTCGGTAAATATCCTGGCCCCGATTCCGGGCAAGAATACCGTCGGTATCGAGCTGGAAAATGCTCAGAAATCTCCCGTATATCTGCGCGAGCTGCTGCAGTCAGACAATTTCAATAACCCGAAGCTGCGTATCCCCGTGGCACTGGGTAAGGATGTGTATGGCAATGCCGTCATTGGTGACCTGGCAGCCATGCCGCATACGCTTGTGGCTGGTACCACCGGTTCTGGTAAATCGGTGTGTATCAACAGTATGATTCTTTCCATGCTCTATAAGTTCCGGCCGGAGGAGCTGAAGCTTATCCTCGTGGACCCGAAGGTGGTGGAAATGCAGCCCTACCGCAAGCTGCCTCACCTGATATGCCCGGTGGTGACTAACCCGGGGCGCGTGATTGGTGCGTTGCGCTGGGCGGTCAATGAAATGGAACGCCGCTACCGTCTGTTCAGCCAGGTGGGTGTGCGTAATTTCGAGGATTTCAACAATCGCGAGGACGATGGTCCCGTGGATGAACCGGAGGAACCGGAGGATTCCCCCATTGATTACGCTGCAGTGGAGGCCTGGGCCAGCGAGATTGAGCGCCAGGCTGAGGAGGAGGTTCCCCTGGGTGAGGAGCAGCAGGATGAGTTTGATTTTGATGACCCCGAACCCATTCCTCTCAAACTGCCCTACATCGTCATCATTATTGATGAGCTGGCTGACCTCATGATGGTCGTCAAGGAGGATCTGGAAAACTACATTGCCCGCCTTACCCAGAAAGCGCGCGCTGCCGGTATTCACCTGGTGGCCGCTACACAGACCCCTCGCGCCAATGTGGTGACCGGTACCATCAAGGCAAATATCCCCAGCCGTATCGCCTTCCGCGTGGCCAGCCCGCTGGATTCTCGTATCATCCTTGATACCGCTGGCGCAGAAAATCTGCTCGGCAAGGGCGATAGTCTCTTCCTGCCTCCCGGTGGTATCACCAAGATGACCCGTGTGCAGGGTGCCTTTGTGAGCGATGCGGAAATCGCTAAAATCATTGCCCATTGCGCGGCTCATGCCAAGCAGAAGTTTGAGCAGGGCGTGGCGGCTGAGATGGATAATGCAGAGGGCGGCACCTCTGGTTCGGATAATGGCGGCCGCATCGGGACCAAGAATATGAACGATGAAGATGCGGAGCTCTACACCCGCTGCGTGCAGCTTGTAGTGACAGAGCGTAAGGCCAGCACCTCGTTGCTTCAGCGCCGCTTCAGTATCGGTTATGGCCGCGCTGCCAAGATAATGGATATGATGGAACAGAATGGCGTGATTTCCGCTCCTTCCGGTGCCACCCGTGCCCGCGAGGTGCTGGTGGATGCCTGAGCCCTTTATCTGCTCCTAAAGTGGTAATTCAACGCCCACGCTAACATTGGGCTTGCTTTTCTTTGTCATCTGTGCTAATAATTGCGTCAGCATGAAGTTGAAATTATGTCTTGCCGCTAGTGCCGCTCTGGTAGTGGCTTCCTGCAGCACAACCGACGAAACGGTTGTGACGAATCGCGCCAGCGTGGTTGTCAAGCCCCAGCCCGCCAAGCCTGCGCAGTATCTTGCATTGCCTGGTCAGGCTGCTGTGGCCGTTGGTCCCAATGAAGCCGATGACGCGTTCAATGCGCATGTGTCGCAGTATCCGGTGCAACAACCCCAGACCGGTGCGGCCATGGGAGCCGCCATGGGGCAGGCTGCTGCCAATTCCGTGGCCGGTGCTCTGGCTCCGCTGCAGCATACTCCGAGCCCGATGCTGCCTCAGGTTCCCGCTGGAACCACATCGTATGACCAGCCGACCTATATTCACCAGACCGCAGTTCCCGGGCAGGCCATGGTGGGCATGATGCCCACGGGGACTCCTGCAGGTCAGGCAATGATGCCCGGCCAGGGGGTCGTACCCGGTGTAGGTACCATGCAGGCGATGCCGATTAACTATTCCGTGCGCATTACGAATAGTACCCCTGGCAAGATTTTTGTAGAAGCCCAGGATGCCTCCGGTTACATCTATCCCTGCGGGTTCATGGAAGGTGGCCGCAGCGCGACTACGCCCCTGGAACAGGCCAACCCGATTGTCGGCCCCATCACCGTTGTTGTGCGTGACCCTGATAAGGACGGTGCTCCGGAAATCCGCCGTTTCAAGGTAGACCCGCCCTCGTACTACGTGGGCAAGACCGTGGGTATCAGCATCATTCCCGGTGGTAAGTATCACGCCAGTGTGGATGGCAATGTGTACGCCAGCGGCGAGGCCGTGGCTCCCTCTGCGGTGGCTGTGCCGAACATGATGCAGAATGCTGCTCCCATGCCGGCTCCCGGTGGTGTGATGAGCTATTCGGTCAAGTTTACGAACACGACACCGGGCCGTATCATCGTGGAGGCTCGCGATGCCGCTGGTGTTGAGTTCTCCTGCGGTGAGATGCAGGGCGGCGAGAGCAAGGTGACCCCCTTTGAACAGGTAGCTCCCATCAAGGGGCCGATAACTGTTATCGTGCGCGACCCTGATAAGGAAGGCTTCCCGGAAATCCGCCGATACAAGGTGAATCCGCCTGCCAGCTATGCCGGCAAGACCGTGGGTATCAGCATCGTACCCGGTGGGCAGTATCATGCCAGCCTTGATGGCCAGGTGTACTACACCTACACCCCGCCGGAGGCTCCTGCCACGACCAATCCTCAGCCGACTCCAGCCCCTGCAGCCCCGGCCGCAGCCCCTGCAGCCGCACCTGCACCTGCACCCGCCGCTGCTCCGGCAGGTATCTGACGGTCATAAGGTCAAGTTATTTGTGATTCGCGGCACCGCTTTTCGGGTGAAAAGCGGTGCCGCCCCTTTGTTGCATCTTGCAAAAGCTTCTTGTTCAGGGTAATACCATAGTCATGTGCAAACCATTTCGCGACTACCTGACACTCACCCGTGAATATACGCGGGAAATCATCACCTTTGGCGGTTTTGTCCTCATGTGCTTTGTGTATTGCGATTTTCGCCAGTTGGCTCATGACCAATCGACAACTGCCGCCCAGACTGTGGAAATCCTCCGAGCTATGGATAATCGTCTGGGAGTTATTGAGCTTCATACTAACTTACCCGTCAAATGAAAACGAGCATCCGACTCATCCAGCAGCATCTGGGCGTGAATCCGGATGGTATCATCGGACCGCAAACGCTGCGTGCCATTACTACGGCGTTGGGAATCCGAGAAATTCCTACATGGCCCACTCAGGCAGAGGTGCGGCGTGGTGACAGCATCTTTGGTGCGCCCGGGCGCGAGGAGGAATTGGTGAATATCCTGCCCGCTTACCAGTTGTTTTATGAGGGAAGCCCGGTGCGCAGCATACGCGTGCATCATCTTATTGCTTCGCATGTGCAGCAAGCTTTGCGAGAGGTGCTGGAGCATTACGGGGTAGATGAAATCCGGCGACTGGGGCTTGACCAGTATGGTGGCAGTTATAACTACCGACCTACGACAACCGGTAATGCGCTTTCGATGCATGCCTGGGGCGTTGCGCTTGACTTTGCCCCCAGGAGCAACGGCTTGAAGATGAAGTCGCCCAGGGCTACGCTTTCGCATCCGGATTGTGTTGCCTGGTGGGAAATCTGGGAGCGCCACGGTGCTACCTCCCTGGGGCGGGCTCGAAACTACGACTGGATGCACCTGCAATTTGCCCGCCTGGCATAGACGAAGCACGCAGAACGGGCCAGAGTGCTTGTTTTTCAATAATGCGCTTGACAATTTCTAACCTTGCTGGCATAACCAGTCTGGTGAAATTCGTGTCGCGTATCCTGCTGGTAGTGGTGTTTCTGCTGCTGCCGGTAATCATGACCGGAACCTCTCTGGAGATTCCGGGGGCAGATTGTGATTCGCACAACTGCTGTATGCTGGCCCGGTGCAGCGAGTCGCATCGGCACATGGAGCAGGAGAATCCGGGTGGGTTGGAGCATCATCACCATCGGCACGCGCATGAACGCATTCTTTTGCTGCGCGATGCAGGCATGCGCGATGCCCACGTATGCGTTTCCACGCCGGTGTGCCGCACAAGCCCGCCTTGTGTTTATACTGTTCTGTCGCGGCTAATAGGGGCGATGGAACCCTGTGCCACGGGGGCTCCCCCGTATTGTGGCTATTTGTCGCCATTGCGTTGTTGAAATTGCCAGGGTATGGCAAAGTTTCCGGATTTGCCGGCGACTCTTGCTTTTTTGCTTTACATGATGCCCTGACAGGATTAGAACTATAATCAAACAACAAGCGCGCGTGTGCGCGCACACGTACGGAAACTTTATGAAGAAATTACATTATGCGAGCTGTGTGCTGCCGCTAGCCTTGGCGGCTTGCACTCTTTACTCGCCTAAACCTATTGATATTCAACGAGACACGGACGAATGGCAGCAGGTTTCTGCCAGGATATGCAAAGGAGTCACGCCTCTGAGCCTTTCGAAATTGCACGAAGTAGGTCTCCTTCTCAATCCGGAATTGAATGTGGCCCGACTGAACTATGCCCGCAGTACTGCCGTGGCTGACTTTGCCGGGCTTTGGGAAGACCCTGCCATTTCTGGTTCAATAGCCCGCATCCGCGAGCCCAATATCATTAACCGCGGTATTGGTTTGTCTCTCACTCTGCCGGTGACCGGCTTGCCCGGTCTTTCCAGAAAGGTGGCCGAGTGTTACAAGGAGGCTGACTACCTGGCGATGCAGGCTAGGGAGCGTGCCTATCTGGTGAAGCTGGATTCGTTGCGCTACCGGGTGATGTCCACCCATGCGAAGTTGCACCTCATGGAAGCCCGCGTGAAGCAGCAGGCAGAGGAGCAGAAGAGCGCGCAGCGCATGCATGAGCTGGGTGAGATGGAGTTTGCCGATTACCAGGTAATCTGCCGCCGACTGAATGATGGGCAGAAAGAGCTCCAGGAGATGGAGCAGGAGCATCTGGAATCGCACCTGGAGATGGTGAAGCTGCTGGGCCTGCACCCGGAACAGCGCGAAGTGGAGCTTGCCGGGCATCTTCCTGGCTCGATACCTGCTGCTGTGCCAGCCCCCTCTCCGGAGCAGCTGATGCAGCACCCGCTCATGAAGGCAGCCATGACAAACCATGATACCAGCGAGGCAGAATTGCAGCGCGAAATCCGCAAGCAGTATCCGGAGCTGGAGATAGGCCCTGGCTTTGAGGAGGAAGACCAGGATTCCAAGGTGACACTCGGTATCGGGATGAAGCTTCCGCTCTGGAACCGCAACCAGGAGGCTATCGCCCAGGCTACGGCAGAGCGTAACATCAAGGAATATGATGCGATTCAGACCTGGCGCGACCTCATGCAGCAGCGCGTGGCACTCACCGACATGCAGAGCCTGCTGCTCAAGCATTGCCGCGCTGAGAAACAGCGCGTGGATTTGCTGGCTTCTGCTGAGAAGAAGCAGGAAGAGCTTTATGCCATCGGTGAAACCAAGCTTCCTGCTGTGGCTGATGCCCGCCAGGAGGCGTATCTCCGCCGTATGAACTTTATTGATTGTATGACCAAATTGCTGGTGAACCAGGTGGAACTCCAGTACCTTAACCCCGATTTTATTGCTAAGTAAATGAAACTGAATCTTATTTTGGGCGTCCTGGCTTCTGTGGCCTACGCATCTGATTTTGCCATCGAGGACTACACCGGCCATGTCCACGGTGCCGGCTGCAATCATGACCACGCAGCCGAGGGTGGCGAGCACGCGCATGAACACGGCGAAGGCTGCAATCACGACCACGCAGCCGAGGGCGGCGAGCACGCGCATGAACACGGCGAAGACTGCAATCACGACCACGCAGCCGAGGGCGGCGAGCACGCGCATGAACACGGCGAAGGCTGCAATCAGGACCACGCAGCCGAGGGTGGCGAGCACGCGCATGAACACGGCGAAGGCTGCAATCACGACCACGCAGCCGAGGGCGGTGAGCACGCGCATGAACACGGCGAAGGCTGCAATCATGACCACGCAGCCGAGGGCGGTGAGCACGCGCATGAACACGGCGAAGGCTGCACGCACGACCACTCATCCGGACCCGTGGTAGTGAAAGCCGATGCCCATGCCCGCCACATTTCTGCCATGAAGATTGAGGTGGTGCCTGCTGCCGGTCTGGCGTTGACTCACAGCATGTACGGCCATTTATTTGTGCCGCGTCATGCGCTGGAGTCATACTCTCTTCCCTGTGGTGGTCGTATCTCTCTCCATGTGAAATCTGCTCAGAATGTGAAGAAAGGCGATATCCTGTATACCGTAGTGGCTCCGGAGGTAAGTTCTCTCGTGGCTGATATCCGGAAACAAGAGGCCGCCATTACCCGCTGCGGTGAGGAAATCGAGTCCCTCAGCCAGCGTCTCTCCCGCCTCAAGGCCGCCGGAACCACTAACAGCGACATCGAGGAACAGCTCAATTTCAAGAATGCCGAGAAGCGCCAGCTTCAGCGCGAACTGGAAGTGACTCAGGCCAAGCTGAATATCCTGGTGATGGGGGCTGAAATCAAAGCGGAAAACGGCATGCCCACCCTGGTTGTGCGCGCCCATAACGATGGTATTGTGCGCAATGTTGGTATTACACAGGGGAGCTGGGGTGAGCAGGGGGCTGCCGTGGTGACGATGAGTAATCTGGCAGCCATGGAAATCGAGGGCACGCTTTATGGCAACAACGTGCCAGATTTCACAACGGTCCGGGCTACCCGTCTGAGTGGCCGCGATAACACGGAAATTGAGGGTACCTGGCGCATGGCCGAGCAGGTGGATGAAGAGAAGCAGACGCGCGCTTTCTATTTCATCCCGGATGCCTTGCCGACCGATGCCCGACCTGGTCAGCTCTGCCGTGTGGATTTCTACAACGATGGAGGCGAGCAGGGCTACGTGACCATTCCCGATTCTGCGCTGGTGAAGGTGGGTATTGATGATGTGGTATTCCTGGAGGTGGCAGAGGGTACCTTTGCCATGGTGAAGGTGCAGGCCGGTACCAGCCGCCGTGGCATGACTCCGGTGAAAGGGCTTGTGCCGGGCCAGCGTCTGGTGGTGAAGGGGGGCTATGAGCTCCGTTACCTCCTGCCGGCTGATGGAAGCCAGCAGAAGAAGGCCGGTCATTTCCATGCCGATGGCAAGTTCCACGAAGGGGAGGATCACTGATGCTGGAAAAACTTATATCGTTCTGCCTGCGCAACCGCCTCACGGTGATTATTATCACCCTGGTGCTGGCGGCGCTGAGCATTGTGGGTATCATGCGCACTCCGGTGGATGTGTTCCCGGAGTTGTATGTGCCGCGTGTCACGATTCAGACAGAGGCAGCCGGCCTCACCGCGGAGGAAGTGGAGCAGTATGTCTCCATCCCCCTGGAATCGGCTCTTTCCGGCACGCCCGGCGTGCAGCAGGTGCGCAGTTCCAGCGGCAGCGGACTTTCCTTCGTCTGGGTTGATTTTGACTGGGATACCGATATTTACCTGGCCCGCCAGATTGTGTCGGAACGCTTGTCGACGGTGCGCGAGAACCTGCCGTCCCATGTGGAAATGGAGATGGCTCCCATCGTTTCGGTGACGGGTGAGATTATGCTCATCGCCCTGCTGGGCGATGAGACCGCTGACCCTCTGGAAGTGCGCCGCGTGGGGCAGTTTGAGCTGCGTAACCGCCTGCTTTCCATCCCGGGTGTGGGGCAGGTCACGGTGCTGGGCGGCCGTATGCCCGAATACCAGGTGCTCTACGACCCGGAAAAGATGCGCCAGGCCGGAATCACGCTCAAAGACCTCAAGGAAAGTGTTGAGAATGCCCAGAGTACCATTCCCGCTGGCTACATCGAGGACGTGGCGGGGCTGGAGCTGCCGGTACAGCAGGCTTCCCGTGCCTTCACGCCGGAGGAAATCAAACGCGCCCTGGTGCCGGCGCACCCGAGCGGTGTGCTGCGTGTGGAGGATGTGGCTGAAGTGAAGATTGATGGTGCACCCCGCCGTGGTAATGCTGGTTTTGCCGGGCGCGAATGCGTGGTGCTTTCGGTGCAGAAGGTGCCGGGAGCCAATACCATGGCCCTCACCGAGCAGGTGGATGCCGCGGTGAAGGAATTTGCCCAGAGCCGCCTGCCCGGGAACATCAAGCTGCGGGCAGATGCCTACCGCCAGGCAGATTTCATCAACCTCTCCCTCGAAAATGGCAAGGAAACGCTCATCATTGCCGGTATCGTGGTGATGCTGGTGATTGTGCTCACGCTGCTGAATCTGCGCACCGCCATCATCACACTCATCACTATGCCGCTTTCCGTTGTCATGGGTATGGCCTTATTCCCTGCCTTCGGGCTGGCGGTCAATATCATGACCCTCGGCGGCCTGGCCGTGGCCGTGGGCGATGTGGTGGATAATGCCATTGTGTTTGTGGAGGTTGCCTGGCGCAATCTGACGCGCAATGCTGCCTTGCCACCGGAGCAGCGCCGCAGTCGTTTCGATGTGCTCATGGAGGCCAAGGGAGAGATTGTTTCCTCCATTTCCTACTCCACCATCATTATTCTGCTGGTGTTTGCCCCCGTGCTCTTCCTGAGTGGCATGGAAGGGCAGTTCTACCGCCCGCTGGGCATTTCGTACATGCTGGCGCTGGCGGCATCCCTGCTGGTGGCCCTCACGATTGTGCCGGTGCTGTGCTACATGTGGTTCAAGGCGCCCAAGAGCGTGCGCGATGATGGTGATTCGTATACTTCCCGCCTCATCAAGCGTCTGTATGCCCCGGTGCTGGAGTTCTGCCTGCGTCGCGCAGGCTGGGTGTTTGGTATCCTGATGGCCATTACAGGCGGTGCCCTCTGGCTGGGCAGCACCTATGGCACCAGCTTCCTGCCGCCGTTCAATGAGGACTGCTACACCGTGTTCGTGAATGCTGTTCCCGGCACATCGCTGGCTGAAACCGAGCGTGTTTCCCGGCAGGTCATGGCCGAGCTGGAGAAAATTGACGGGGTGAAGACCGTGACCCAGCGCACAGGCCGCGCCGAGAACGATGAACATGCTGAGCCGGTAAGTGCCTCCGAATTGGTGGTGCGTGTGGATCTGGATTACGACCAGCGCAAGATTCGCGAGGATATCCGCAAGGTGATATCCGGGATGCCTGGCATGGGTGGTATGATTGGCTATCCGCTTGCCCACCGCATTTCCTCTGCCTTGTCTGGCTCCAATTCTGAAATTGCCATCAATATCTACGGTTCGGAATTGCCGCAGATTCGCAATGCGGCCAAGAAGGCGGCTGAGATTCTGAGTACGCTGCCAGAGGTGGCTGATGCGCGCGCCAATCGTGAGGTGATGGTGGATACTATCTGCGTGGATTACAACCGCGAGGTGCTGGCAACCTACGGTCTGACCGTGGCCGATGCTGCCGAGCAGGTCTCGGCAGCCATGAATGGCTACAAGGCCGGAGAAATCATCAAGAATCTCGACCATTGGAACATCATGCTCCGCCTGGCTCCTGAGCTGCGTATGAGCATGGACGATGTGAGCAACCTCCAGCTGGTGGCTCCGGGGGGCCGCATGCTGCGCCTGGGGGATGCCGCCCATGTGTACCGCTCTGAGGTGACCAACCTCATCCTGCGCGATAACACGCGCCGCAAGGCCATGATTTCCTGCAACCCGTCCATTGATTCCAACTTGGGCGACCTGGCGGATGCATGCCGCGAGAAGCTCGACCCGGTGATGAATGAGATGGGCTGCTCGGTGGACTACGCCGGCACGATCAAGAGCCGCGAGGAGGCAGGCCGCCGCCTGTATATCCTGGGTGGTATTGTCTGCGTGCTTATCGTCTTGCTGCTTTCCAGCTCGCTGGGCAGCGTGCGCCGCGCTCTGGTCACGCTCATCAATATCCCCCTCTGCCTGGTGGGCGGCATTGTGGCGGTGTTCCTCGCTTCTCCCGATACGGTGAATTCGGTGTTGCATGGGGAGACGTACATCCCCCCAATCCTTTCCGTGAGTTCGCTGGTGGGCTTTGTGACCGTGGTAGGCTTTGCCATTCGTTCCGGCCTTATCCTGCTGAACCGTTACCGAGCCTTGGAGGAGCAGGGCGTCAACACGCTTGATGCCATTCGCGATGGCTCGCGCGAGCGCGTTATCCCCATCATGATGACCTCCCTCACCACCGTCCTTGGTCTGCTGCCCCTCATCTGGGCCAAGGACCAGCCCGGTGGCGAGTTGCTGGCACCGCTGGCCATTGTGCAGTTCGGTGGCCTCGTGTCGGCTACCATCCTGAACCTCCTGGTCATTCCGGCCACCAGTCGTCTTTTCATGAACTGGCTGGCTATCAGGAAGGATGAACCCTAATACCAAGGTCACGCACTTTTCAGCCCCGCCCGGTTATTTGCCTGGCGGGGCTCTTGTTGTACGTCAGGCATGACACGCAACTGGGGTGAAAGTCCCCAATGAGCCGCTGACAGGGCGGAATCAAATAGCCAAAGGCAACTGCGTCACAGTAATGTGGGGTGGGAAGGAAGTCGGAGGAGAAACACAGACAGGATGAACAAGAACCGAATACAAGGCCAAAGCGCACGAGGTGAGGTAGCAACGGATGCTTACGCCCGATACTCTGTCAAGAGTGCGCATGGTAAATTCGGCTTGCACTGTGTGAAAGCTGCGTGCCTTATCCTGAGAGACCCGTTGTTCTGCCGCAAAAGACGGCTACGAGCGCAGCGATGCGCAAGGAAGGTGCAACGGGAGTCAGCAGAGGTCATAGTACCCGCCCTCCTGCGGGGAAGGACCGAATCCGAACCCGACAATTCAGCCGGATACCCATGAACACGGAGCAGCAGAGACGAGGCGTTACATATCAGCCCGAGTTTGATTTCACAACTCAGGCAGAATGGGCGCGCCCACTTGGGAGTGGTGAGGGTGCAATTCCCACAGCTACCCCAAAGCGGGAGCAGCAAGCGTTTACGGCGTGGAAGGAGGAACTGAACTGGGACGAACGCCTGCTGGAGGCCATAGCCGACCCCGGCAACCTCCGCAGGGCATACCGGAAGGTGAAGAGAAATGGAGGGGCTGCGGGAGTCGATGGGATGAACATCGATGACGTAGCCGAATGGCTCAGAGCACACCCGGGAGAATTGAGACATAGCCTGTTACAGGGCAGCTACCAACCACAGGACGTGAGGGGAAAGAGCATCCCCAAAACCAACGGCGGGGAGCGAAAACTGGGCATACCGACGGTTATCGACCGCATTGTTCAGCAAGCCTTTGTGCAGGTGCTTACCCCCATACTCGACCCTCAGATGAGCGAGTCGAGCTATGGATTCCGCCCGAATCGAAGTGCCCATGATGCCTTGCGCAGCGCAAGCACATACGCACAGGAAGGCCGCCGCATGGTGGTCGACCTGGACTTGGAAAGTTCTTCGATAAGGTGAACCACGACGTGCTCATGGCACGCCTGAAGAGAAAGATATCGGACAAGCGACTGCTCTACTACATCCGCCAAATGCTCAAGGCGGGGGTGATAGACGAGCGGGGCATAAGACACGAACGGGAAGAGGGAACACCGCAAGGAGGACCTCTCTCTCCACTGCTGGCCAACGTGCTGCTGGACGATTTTGACAAGGAACTGGAGAGACGCGGACACAAGTTTTGCCGATACGCGGACGACTGCATCATCATGGTGAAGACCATGGCGGCAGCGAAGCGGGTACTCAACAGTGTGACGCGCTATCTGGAAAACAACCTGAAACTCAAAGTCAAGCGCGAGAAAAGCAAAATAGTCAGCGCTGCCGAATGTCCCTACCTCGCTTCTCAATCTCTTGGGCGCAGAAAGCCGAGAGTTCAGTCCCAAACTGCCGGGTTCAGTATACAGCATTGTGAATGTGATGTGCTGCAAAATGCTCCGTGAGCACAGATGATTAACATGTTAGCAATAAACACAAGTTCTCGTATTATAACTAACAAACAGCTTTCCTGTGTAAAATAAGCTCTTAAAAAATAGCGAAATATCAACTTTTAACTGTACCTCGCATTCGAAATGCTGTATCGCGCCGCCGGAAGTGCGGAGGATTTGTTGAATAAGTGAGGAATACCACCCCACCCGGCAGGGGTACAGCCGGGGTGCGGCGGTGGGGCGGCGGGGGTACGGCAGGCACCCCGCTGGGTTATATCAGGGGGCTGGG
>JAFWYD010000012.1 GCA_017517805.1 Akkermansia sp. | reverse complement strand
CTGACCCCTGAGGAAATCGCGCAGCTGGAGTGGAGCTACCCCAGCGCGGGAGAAATCGTACTCTTCATCGTCGGCATCAGTTTCTTCCTGTTCCTGAATGCGTTTTTCGTAGCCAACGAATTCGCCTGCGCCCGCGTGCGCGAAAGCCAGCTGGTGGAAAACGACGACGACACCAAATCCCAGGCCTACCGTCGCCGAACCGCCCGCCACATCGTGCGGCATCTGGATACCTACCTTTCCGCGAACCAGGTGGGCATCACCTTTGCCTCGCTGGCGCTGGGTGCCATGGGCGAGCCCTTCATCGCCAGCCTCATCAGCAGCCCGCTGAGCTACTACCTGCACCTGAGCCCCACGGTGGTGCATGTCATCTCGTACACTCTTTCCTACGCGCTCTTCACCTTTGCGCACGTGGTGCTGGGTGAGCTGGTGCCCAAGAGTCTGGCCATCCGCAAGCCGCTGCAGATTGCTCTGGGCACGGCGGTTTCCATGCACCGCTTTGCCAAATACACGAAGTGGATTATCCTGCTCTTCAACAACACGGCCAATGCCATAGCGCACCGGGTATTCGGTGTGGACCCGCACTACGAACCGAACGAATCGCACAGCGCAGAAGAAATCGCCCTCATCGTAGAAGCCAGCGGGCGCAGCAATGAAGTGACCGAAACCGAAGCGGAGATTTCGATGAATGCCCTGGAGCTCAACGACCGCTCGGTGCGTGATATCCTGGTGCCGCGCAGCCGGGTGGAGGTGCTCGATATCAACAAGAGCTTCGATGAGCTGCTGGAGCAAGTACTCACCAGCCGCCACAGTCGCTTTGCGCTCGTATCCGGCCACCTGGACCACGCCAAAGGCTGGGTGCATGTCAAGGATGTGCTGCAGATGGTTCACAGCGGCACGCGCGATATCATGGCAGAGCGCCGCGAGCTCAAAGTGGTGCCCGAAACCATGAAGCTCGATACCCTGCTGGATTTCTTTGCCAAGGAGCACACCCACTTTGCCCTGGTGGTAGATGAATACGGCGAAGCCCAGGGGCTCGTGTACCTCGATGATGTGCTGGAAGAAATCGTCGGCAACGACATCCAGGACGAATTTGAAATGGAAGCCGCGCGCACCTTCTTCAAGGTGGCCGAAGGGCAGTACATTGCCAGCGGCAGCATCGCCCTCTTCGACCTGGAGGAAGAACTCCCCGAGCTGGGTGAGTTCGAAAAAGACAACGGCATCTCCACCCTGAGCGGCTACATCACCGACCGACTGGGACACCTGCCCGAATGCAATGAACAACTCCGCCACCGCGATTATATCATCACCGTCATCGGTACCGATGGGCGCCGCATCACACAGACCCGCATCGAACACGCCCCCCTGCCCGGCGTAGAAGAAGATGACCTGGAAGACTAACCCCCCAACCAAGCTTCGCCCCCACACACATGCATATATACGAAACACTCTCCCTCGCCCCGAGCGGGTTCACCATGGGCATGGTACTCATGCTGCTGAGCCTGTATGTACTGCTCTGCCCGGAAAAGTTCCGCAGCCAGCTGGGCAGCGTGCACGCCAAGAGCAGCGCAGGCACCGTATTGCTGGGTATCGACTTCATCTGGGTAGCGCTGCTGCTGTTCAAGGCAGACTGGAACCCGCTCTGCATGCCGCTGTTCGAGTTTGAGAACTTCCGGGGCATCCTGCTCATCCTCTGCCCGGTCATCTGGTTCATCATGAGCAGCATGGCCAAAGAGCAGCTTTTTGCCCGCGCGCTGGGCATGTTCCTGCTGCTGCTTGCCATTGTTCCCATGAGCGCAGCCTTCATGAAAGATCCGGCCTCGCGCATCCTCATCCCGCTGTGGTGGTACCCGGTGCTCACCGTAGCCATGTTCTGGGTGGGCAAGCCCTACCTCTTCCGCGACTGGATGGCCTGGCTGGTGCAACGCCCCCACATCATCACTGCGCTGGCCGTATTCAACTTTGCATACGGCCTGGCCGTGTGCACCTGCGCCGGGTTGTTCTGGTAACCCCCACCTGCAAAGCCGCTCATGATTACGCTTTACTCAGCCGACTACGTTGTCACCCAGAACGATGCCCGCGATATCCTGGAGCAAGCCTCCGTGGCAGTCGAAGATGGAAAAATACTCAGCGTCGGGCATACAGACCTGCTCGAAATCCTCTTTCCCGATGCCCGCAGGACCGATATGGGGCATGCCGTCATCATGCCGGGACTCATCAACGCCCACACCCATATCTCCATGAGCCTGCTGCGGGGATATTCCGATGACAAGGCACTCATGGACTGGCTCACGCAGGATATCTTCCCCGCAGAAGCCCGGCTCACCCCGGAGCTGGTGGAACTAGGCGCGCAGTTCTCGCTGGCCGAAATGATACGCACCGGCACCACCGCCTTCTACGATATGTACATGCACCAGCGCAGCGTGTTCCGCGCGGCAGACAAGCTGGGCATGCGCGCGGTGATGGGTGAGAGCGTCACGCAGTTCTTCCCCTCGCTCACCTGCCGGGATGCCGAAGCCTATTTCGACCTCGTGCGCGCCCAGGCAGAGGAATGGAAGGGGCACCCGCGCATCCGCCAGGCCGTTCTGCCGCATGCGCCCTACACCACCAACCCGGAGCTGCTCACCAGGTGCCGCACCCTGGCAGATGAAACAGGCTCACTCTTCGGCATGCACCTGGCTGAAACAGAGAATGAAACCCGGAGCTGCCTGCAAAACTTCGGTATGCGACCGGTTCCCTACTGCGAAAGCCTCGGCCTCTTGCAACCGGACTGCACCTTCTTCCACGTCGTACATGCCGATGAGCAAGACCTGGAACTTCTGGCTGAAGGCCGCTGCAGCGTCGTGCACAACCCCGCCAGCAATATGAAGCTTGCCAGCGGGATAGCCCCCATCGGAGCCATGCAGCGCTACCGCATCCCCGTGGCCCTGGGGACCGATGGTCCCGCCAGCAACAATGCCCAGAACATGGTGCGCGAAATGTACATGGCCAGCCTGCTGCAGAAGGTCAACACACTCGATTCCACCGCCTGCCCTGCCCAGCTGGCACTCGACATGGCAACCCGCGGCGGCTCCGATGCCCTGCACGAGCCCCTCATCGGCACCCTGGAACCCGGCATGAAGGCAGACTTCATCGCCCTCGACCTCAGCACGCCCAACATGCAGCCCGTGCACAACATCATCTCCAATATCGTCTACGCCGCCACCGGTCTGGAAAACAAACTCACCGTCGTCGATGGCCAGGAACTCTACCGCGAGGGCAAGTTCCTCACCTGCGATTACGAAGCACTCTGTGCCGAAATGAACGCCATCCAAGGCTGGGAGAAAAATAAGCGGTGAGAACAACGGCATTGGAAGACCTGAGCTGGGCCGCCATCGACTTTGAATCGGCCGGCACCGCACCGGGCGAAACAGATTGCCCGGTGCAGATTGGTATCGTGCGGGTCGAAAAACTCTTTTCCGAATCACCGCAGCTCTTCACCAGCTACATCGCCTGCGACCGCCCGGTGCGCTGGAGCGCAGCCAAGGTACACGGTATCACCACCGCTACCCTGAAAGGAGCACCCGCCTACGCAGAACTCTGGCCGCAAATCCGCGACCTGCTTCGCAGTGCCGTGGTGCTGGGCCACAACCCTGCCACCGAAAAGCGCTTCCTCCGCCACTTCCCGGGGCACGGCTTCGGGCCCTGGGTCGATACCCTGGCCCTGGCCCGCCAGGCCGCGCCCGATTTGCCAGACCACGCCCTCTCTACCGTGTGCGAAGCCCTGGGCATCACCGATACCGTGACTGCCCTGGTCAGCAATGCCTCCCATACCCGCTGGCATGATGCCCTCTACGATGCCGCCGGCTCCCTCCAACTCCTGCGCACCCTCGTCAGTGCCCTCTCCATGCACCGCTGCACCCTCCAGGACATCGCCTTCGCCGTCAGCGAAAGCTGATAAATGCAGAATGCACAGGATTGCGAAAAATCGCCTGAGCGCAGGTCAGGCGATTTTCTTACCAGAAGCGCCGGGAGCCGCGCCCTTGCTTTCCATTCCGGATTCTGCAATCTGCATTACTCCCATGCTTGCGTTGTGCGGGCGGCGAGCTTCTGGTCAAGGCTCAGCAGCTCATCGATGCGGGAGCCGCAGAGGGTCATGATATCCACAATATCCTCCACCTGCAGTTCCTCCTCCACCTGCTCCTTCACGTAGTCAAACAGCAGGCACTGGGTGGCATATTCCTTTTCCTCCCGGCAAAGGGTGAGCAGGTCATGAATCGCAGCCGTGATACGCCGCTCATGCTCCAATGCCATGCGGAACAAATCCAGCGGCGTTTCCCATTCGTACACCGGGGCATTCACCGCCGGAATAATGACGCGCGCCCGGCGGTTTTCCAAGTGGGTTACGAAGCGCAGGGCATGCCCGCATTCCTCGCGGTATTGCTCGCGCATCCAATGCCCCATGCCCGGTAGCCCGTACTGGCGCAGGTTACCGGAAAAGGCGAGATACAGAAAAGCAGATTCAAACTCCAGGCGGATCTGGTTATTGACAGCAGCAACGATTTTCGGGTTCATGCCTGCATCATAGCTCTAACCCGCGCACTTGTGTATCACTGTTAGCCCAACAAGTTGCAGTTTTCCCTCTGCTGGAAAAAAATGCCGCGCTCCGGAGAGCGCGGCAGAAAATGCATATTTGTCTTGCGGCATTGGCTCGCCATAGCGTCATCCGTCTTCGGCTTCGCCTACGCCGCGACAGGTCAGGCGCGACGGCGGCGTGCACAGAGACCGGCCAGAGCCAGCAGGCTCAGCGTGGCCGTGGTCGGCTCGGGGATGGCGTTGATGGTTACCTGGTTGTCAGAGGAACCGGCTTCACCCGTGGTGAAGGTGGTGTTGGAACCGAATACCTGCGTTGCGGTCATACCCTGATCTTCCAGGTCTTTCTCAATGGTAAGGTTGAGCTTGACATCGGCAGCATTCGTCACCTTCTCCAGATTGAAGGTAATCGGCCCTTCATACTCCTGCATCTCCTCGATGGCGTTTTTGGTGAACATCAGTTCCACCTTGGCATTATCGCCCAAGCTCACTCCATCGCCCAGCGTCAGCATGGGGGTGGAGCCATCGTTTGCACCAAAGAGGGCCACCTCGCTGGGCATGTTCATCAGTTCGGACAGACTGTCAATCTCAAGAATGATTACAGCGTTCTTGCTGGCGTTTAAGTCGAAGCTGGTGCCTGTGTTGAATGTAATCGAGTCTTTTACGGTTAGGCTATTCCAGACTCTGAGTGTGCAATTTGCTGTCTCAAGAGAGCTGATGGTGCAGTCATCTCTGAAGAAGAGCCAGCCTCGGTCAACAGACACATCGATAGCGGCACTGTCGTCTGCATTAGCGTCAAAACCAACGGCGTTGAAAGCCATAGTCTGAGCGCTGTCTGTCATTTTGTTTTCAAAGGTCTGTTTGCCGCTAATGACTTTCAGCCTGTTTACGTTAGTTGCTCCGTAAAAATAGTTGTCACCTTCAGCCGTTGCGGATTTCGTCTGGATGGTGATGTCCTGCGAAGCATAAGAAGTGAAAGTGTTGCCGCCTTTCAGAGCCAGGGTTTTTTTTGAGCCTGTTTCTCCAATGTTGATAGAACCGCCGGTGGTATCAACGATCTCACAATCCTTCAGGGTTACGTTACCGTCAAACCACATGGAGCCTTTTTCGGGGGCCGTAAACTTGCAATTTTCTGCGTTTACATCATTCTCGTAACGCACAGTGCTCACAGAACCACCGAAGTAGGCAGTATCTTTGAGATAAGTCTCGTTTCTCACGCTGGATGAAGGAGTGTTTTCGGACGTGTGCGTGTAGGTGTTCGTATATGCAGCCTCTGCGTAAGCACATGTGCTTGACATCAAGGCAACGATGAGCGCTTTTGCTAAATGTAATTTCATGTTTTTTTGATTGGTTAGGAAAGTTCCGATAGAGATGTGATCCGATGGTTCGTGCGGCAAGAATAGACCTGTCCACAACTCACCGTGCCCCAAGTCTATCGCATTTCGAGTGCG
>JAFWYD010000083.1 GCA_017517805.1 Akkermansia sp. | reverse complement strand
GAGCGTGAACGCGAGCTACACGGCAGAGGTCGTGGAGAATGCGAATGCGCACAGCGTGAACGTGGGCGCGACGTATAAGTTCTGATATAGAGAACAGAAGGACTAAGAAACGGGCATTGGGAGGCGTTTTCCCAATGCCCGCTTTGTTGTTTGGGTGTGAGGTGTATTGGGGACGATATTTTTGCCTGCGGCAAAAACGATATTGGCCTGCGGCCAACGATATTGCCGCTGCGCGGCAACGATATTCATGCCTGTCGGCATGAACGTAGACAAACGCACCCGGTAGTGGACTACCGGGTGCGGATGAAAGGAAGAGTGCAGGGCAGGGGAGGAATCAGGCAGCGATACCGAAGTGGCGCTGGATGTCCTCGAAGATGCGGTCGCGAAGACGACGGGCTCGCTCAATGTTGCGGGTCTTGAGCGAGAAGCGCAGGCGCTCAGCCGTTGCATCCGGCTTGTGCACCGTTACGTGGCACCACCATACACCGCGGTTGTTCCACAGGTGGTGGTTGAGGTTATCGTCGTTGATACGAAGCGCGATCTTGGTCTGTTGCGGGGTCATTGTCTTTATGTAATCTCTAAAGGTAAAGGCAGGGTATCTAATTACCCTGCGAATGGGTCCGCGTTCGTTTCTGAACCGCCTCGCGGTACCTCCAGGTCTGGCGTTGAGTTGTAGACTCCGGAGGAAACCGCTCCGTTCAAAAAAAGCAGCAGGATTTAGTAAAGAATCCCGGCCTTCTTGAGCGTGTTGTAGGCACCGTTCTTGGAGATGGTACGCAGAGCCTTGCAGGAAATCTTCATGCGCAGGTAGCCACCCTTGCCGCCATTGAGCTCGGGCACCCAGATGCGCTTCTCCTGAAGGTTGGGGTATACGGTGCGGTTCACCACCTTGGTGACGTGACGGCCGATACCGCCCTTCTTCTTGGCAAGACCGGAACGATGAATGCGGCGGCCCTTGTGCGGCATGGCAAATGTGATGTTGCAAATACGGGACATAAGATGTTCTAGGTGATGTTAAAAATAAAAGCGGTGCGCTATTTTACACAATTTGGGCGGCGCGTCAAGTAAAACTACAACGAAAGGGGGAAAAAGTTATGTTTAGCGAGTGAAATAATGAATAAGCGATAAGAAAAATTTGTACAATTCAAGCAAAAATGACACACAGGGACGCTCTATGGGTAAAGGAATATTTGATTTCAGCCATGAAGAACAAGGTAAAAAGAATAGCGGTTGTCGTGTTTGCGGCGGTGGGATTGAGTTCCTGTGCTGTGTATGACTACCCGATGTACACAAGTGGTTCCGTGTCGATGGCTGGCCGCGGGTGGAGTTCATCCGTGGCGTGGACTGATGCGAAGTACGATGTGAATGGTTTTCCGATTTACGGGTACAGTTACGGTCGCCCGGTGTATGGCTATACGCCGGGCGGGGTAGCGGTGTTTTCATTTACCGCATTGACCTCGAGTTGCTGCGTGCCTAGCTGGGGGCCGGCTCACTGGTATTGCGGCCACTGGCATTATCCTCGGCATATTCACCGGGTGAGTGTGCCGCCGAGGTATCCAGCCTGGCACCGACCGGGGCGTCATCCGGTGGCAAAGCCGCTGCCGGGGCTGCGCCCGCGCCCCGGTAAACCGCATCATCATGTTGCCGGGCTCAGACCCGGGCAGCCCCCCCGTCCCGTACCTGGAAAGCCGGCAGGCATACACCGCCCGGTGAAGCCGCTTCCCGTGGTGAACCGGCCGGTGCATAACAGGCCGGGGGTGTCGAGCCCGATAGTGAACGGGCCAGCTGGGCATCGCCCGGCAATCAAGCGGCCTGTGCACCATCGCCCGGTAGTAAACCGCCCGGTACAGCCTCGCCCGACGTTGAGTCGGCCTGCGGTGAACCGCCCGGTGCATCACCGGCCTGCAGCGCATCGCCCGGTCATGGGGGGTGCGCGGCCTGCGGCAGGACACTCGGTGAACCGCCCGGTCAGCAACCGGGTGCCAGCTATGGGAGGCTATGGAGGAAGCCGGCATCCGCATGGAGGAGCAGGGCATCGGCGTTGATTTTCTTTGTTCGGTATGCAGTCATAATAAAAGCCCCCGGTTCCAGTCTCATGGAACCGGGGGTGATGTGTCGGGAGGTAGCGCCAGGCTCAGCGGTCAGAGTTTGCGACCGAAAGCGAGGCGGTCGTACTGCTCATTGGCATAGCGGTGCTGCGGGTGGCTCGTGCGCATGTAGGCCTCGTGCAGCGGGTGGGTGGGGTCGTGCGCGATGCGGTGGGCCTCCTCCTTGTGGTCAGGCTGCTTGCCGGTGTGGAGGGGAGCTTCTTCCATGAGGCTGGCGGCTTCGAGCATGAGGCGTGCGAAATCCGGGTTAGCGCGCAGGGCCGGGTTTTCCATGAGTTGTTCCACGTTGATTCCGGCGCGTTCACCCATGGTGCGCAGGAAAGATGCAATCGTGTTCATATTGTCTTCATACGCCTGCCCCCATGACTGCTGCAGCGCGGCATCTGCCTGTTCTACAGCGGTAGCGTTATCGCGCTGGCAGCGTTCGATGAAGCGGCGACCTTCAGCCGTATATCGCTCAGCTAGTGCGGCCAGCGCCTTGGGAGGCACCCCGTATTCGTAGGCAACGCTGCTGAGCTGGCGGACCAGTTCTTCGTTCCAGATTTCATCGGGCGTATCCTGTGGTCGCTCCAGGGCAAAGTCCTCTGCCTTGGGCGGCAGGCCGACCGCAGCGCGGAAGGCTGCCATGCGGGCCGCATCGGCCGTATCCGGGTAACCTTTGAGCTTTTCCAGGTTGGCATAACTCTTGGCCAGGGCCTCCGGGCGCTGGAATTTGGAGAGTGTGGCCGCGTAGGGCTGCAACTCATCAAATTGCGTGAACCAACCAGGGGTGAAGGCACCATCTGCATTCATGACCTGGGGAGGCATGGCAGACTGGTTTTCCGTGGTGGGTACATCATTGTTTTCAGTATTATCCATCATATGGTTCTTGTTGTGTTTGTGTTGCTTCCTGCCGGGCCAGCTCCAACTGGTGGCGAATGACGAGGAAGATTTCTCTGTGTGCATCCCGGCGCATGGCATCGAGCGGGTCGTACGCACCCGCTTTACCCTGGAACACGGGCAGGTGGGTCTCGAAGCGCCGCTCCAGGTCGGCCAGTACTTGCCCGCCCTCGGGTGTTGAAAACAGGGCGAGCAGGCGGCGTCGTTCTTCGCGGGCTTGTTCCAGCTGGGGGTTACGCTTGTAGATCATGCGGGACTTGCTGGGGTATGGGTTGAGCAGCTGCGGCTTCTTCTCGCTTGCGGCGCATGCGTTTGACGCTGACTTCCGGTCGCAGCACGGCCTCGGGCACACCATCCAGGCGGGCAGCCATGCGGAAAGTGCGGTCCAGATCCACATGGTCGAGCAATTGCTGATCCATACCGGCCATGGCTTGCAGGCGTTGCAGTGTGCGGGCAATGCCTTCGGACTGCAGGCGGCGCATGACCATGGCCACCCGGCCCTGGTACACCACCTGAGGGAGTTCGATGCCTGGTTCGCCGCGGTGGTCCGGGTGGAGCACGGTCTGCGGTGGTTGCGGGAAACGCCCCAGGCGGAACAGCAGTGCGAAGACGCGCTCCATCAATGGCCTGAAGTCGCTTGCAAAAAGTGTGAAGGACGGTGAGAAGAGCATCACACGCTCGTTCTCTCGTGCGTAGATTTCGCTGGCGGTCATCTGCTGTTTCTGCTCGCTCCAGATTTCAAGCATCGGGATGAAGAACGCACGGCGGATGGATTCCTGCTTCTGGCGCAGGCGGTCCATGCCCACATCGTAACGCCCTTGCGTGGCCCATTCGCGAGGGAATCCGAGACTGGCACTTTCCGGGTTGATGAGGGTGCGGCCACCCGCCCGCAAATCCACCTCTCCGGCCTGGTTGGCCAGCTCGAGAATGCGGGGGAAGGCGGCTACCTCACCCAGCATATCCAGGATGCGGTTGAGGAACTGGGCCTGGCGGATATCCGGGTAGACCAGCCGGGCGGGAGCCAGACCGTACACCCCCTCTCCCCAGCGCAGGAATCGGGTGACCATGTACGGCATTTCGCGGTAGCCGCTTTCCTGAATCGTGCACTGGTCATCCAGGCTGTAGTAGAGGCTCTCAAATGGCATGTTGCGGGCATTATCGCGGTTGCGCGAGCGCTTGGCCCGGGGGCGTACAACATGCAGGAATCGCAGGCTGCCGGCATGCGGGTCGCGGGCATTTTCCAGCATGGCTCGGCCCCTGGGCCCCAGCGCCCTGGTACCGAACCGGGCTGCAGCCTGGTGCGGGGTGAAGGTAAACTCCCGCATGTAGGTATCCATGCTGCCTTCATCGTTTTCCGCGCAGACAAAATCACCGCAGGGGATATGCTTGAAAAGCAACTGGCCGCTGCGTGTGTGGCCGCAGAACATGCTGCCCGTGCCCAGGCCTACGCGGTCCAGGAAACACTCATGCAGTTCCGTGTAGAAATTGCTTTGCGCAAGCTCGCGATTGGCGATTTCTGAGCAGCGGTTGTACCAGGATTCCGCTTCATCCCCGGCATCGGGCAGGGGGCAGCTCCATTTGAACCACAATTCATTGCTCGGGGTGATGTAGCTCATGTGGCCGCTGGCGAGCTTCTGGCATGCTTCCACCGCGGTTGTGTCGCTCAGCTGGTGGGCTGCAGGAGCCTCTGCGGTATCGAATCCGCTATCGGCGTGCTGGCGGTCGGGCAGCACGTAGTGCCGCAGGGTGTCCCACCAGCTCTCCCAAGGGGCTCGGGCCGCCTTGAGACTTTGGTAGCTTTGAAGAATGGTCTGCATCAGCCGAGGGTTTTGTTGGCCGAATCCACCGAAGAGGTGGTTTCTTTGCGGCGGTGAGAACTGAGGATGGTGGAGAGCATGCCCTTTTTCTGGGCATTAGTCTGCTGGAGGGCATCCTGAGTGTGGTCGGTGCTGGTCTGGGTTGCCACCGGCAAGGGTGCCGGCTGGGCGCTGTAATGACTGGAACTGCTGAATCCCATAATGATATTGAGGGTTAATGTTGTTGGTTGTTGTTGCAGAACCGGAGCCAGGGGATGCGGTGAGGCTTGTCGCTGCGGAGCCCGCGGTGGAAGCAAAGCCAGCGTTTCGATGGCAGCGAGGCCGCCAGTTGCCGGGCCCATGCCAGATTGCCCACCAGCAGATGCACATACCAGGCATCTGCCTCCGGGGCAATATGCTCCAGCTGCGGCCATGTTTCCGGGGCTCTACTCTGCACCGGTTTCATGAGTACCACCAGTTGCGGACTCAGCAGGATGACACCCCCGGGGTGTTCCCCCAGGGAGGCCAGATCCATGCCCATGTCGCGCCCGGCGGCCTGGTAGTACTGCAGCGCCAGTTCTCTGGCATCCGTGTTCATGCGGTACACTTTAGTAGGACGTGATAGCGAAATCCAGCATGAAAGGCAGGGCGGTACCGCGTTTCAGCCGGGCATGGGTACCGGGTATGGTTTATTCCTTGCCAAATGCGGCGGCTTGTGCAAGGGTAATGAGCATATCCTGATATCATTTATGCCAACTACACCAGAAAATACTGTTCCGACCGTGCTGGAGATTTGCAACATGGCCCTCAGCCGGCTGGGTGAATCCCCGATTCCTGAATTGAACCCCAATGGCAGTTTGCCGTCGCGCATGTGTTATTTGCATTACCACCCGGTGCGCCGGGAGGTGCTTTGCGCACACCGCTGGAGCTTCGCCACAGTCAGCACAACGCTGAATAGTGCCGAGAGTTCTACCGGAGACGATACGCACCAGTTGCGCCATTCGCTGCCGCCGGATTGTCTGCGAGTACTGGGGGCGAACTGCCGTAGCTGGACCCTGCGCGGGCGAGCCGTCTATGCCACGGCTCCGTCCATCCGGCTGCTCTATATTGCCGATGTGGAGGATACCTCGCTCTTTGAGCCTCTCTTCATTGAGGCGCTGGTGCTGCGCCTGGCCTGGAAGCTCTGCATCCCGCTGATTAACAGTACGACGGCCCGGCAGGCTCTGGGCGAAGAGTACCATCGTATCGCGCTTCCCCAGGCGGCGCATTTCAACGCGGTGCAGCACATGTCGAATGATTCGCACCCGCTTTACCGCCTGTGGCGCAGCAGTATGTCTGCCCAGGGTGAATAACTGATCCGCTTATCCCAGGAGAATCAGCCATGAAAGCAATCGATTTTGCCTGCCGTTTCCTGACCCGCGTGCAAAAGGATGATTTATCGCCCGCTGCCCGCCTGGTGCTCATTGCTGTTGCGGCCGGGTTGGAGGAGAAATTCGACATAGCGCGTGAAACCTGCCTTGCCCAGAGTGTCTGCACCACTCAGCTGCGGCATCTGGAGATTACGGGTGAGATTCGTTGTGTCAGTCCCTTGTCAGAGCGCTACGTGCTGGCACCAGCCGGTAAGAACCGCCTGCGCCGTTTGTTCAATTTCCACACTGCCCCCCATGCCTAAGAAACGTTTTCTGAGTATTGATGAGAAACGAAGCTGGCTGGCTGCCATTTTCCGGGATACGAGCGGAGAATACAGCCAGGCAGATAAGTTCAAGGCAATGATTGAGGATACCCGGCTTGCCGTGCTGGCAGAAGAGGCTGCAAAGCCTGAGCCCCAGCCGAACACGCTGCCGGGAATTCCCCGCGAGCTGCTGGAGCATCTGCCGCCGCCGCTCAAGTCATCGTGATGCCTCGTTCCCGGCGCGGTGGTTCGAGCGGGAATGCCCCGGGCAGGTGGTTGACTGCGGGTCTGCCGCCCGGTGGCAGCAGCACTTCGATGATATCCATGCGGGTGGGGACTTCTTGCGCCAGGCGGCGCAGCCAGAGCCGGGCTGCCCGCCTGAGCAGCTGGCGCTTGTGCTCGTTGACTCGCCTGGCCGGGCGGCCTGCCCCGGTATGCAGCGCGCTTTTCACCTCCGCGAAGACCAGCAGTTCGCCTTTGCGGCAGATGAGGTCCACCTCGCCTGCACCACCCAGCCGGAACCTGCGGCGCAGAATCTTATACCCCTGCGCGCGCAACCACGAGGCCGCCACCAGTTCCCCATATTCCCCCAGATAGGAACTGCGGGGCCGCTGCTCCTCAGTCCAGGGGCAGCTCCAGTTGTGCAACAGGTGCAAACGTGCGGCGATGATGAATCGTAGCTCCATGTTCGTGGATGGCTTGCATGTGTGCCTTTGTGCCGTAGCCTGCGTGGCGGTCGAACCCATAGGCCGGGAATTGCCGGTGCAGTTCGTGCATGTAGTGGTCTCGCCAGACCTTGGCCAGAATACTTGCCGCAGCGATGCTCAGACAGCGGGCATCGCCCTTCACGATGCTGCGGCTGGGAAGCGGGAAGCCCGGCACCGGCAAGCCGTCAATCAGGCAGAAATCCACCCCGCCTGGCAACCCTTCCGCTGCGCGGCGCATCGCCAGGTGTGTGGCTCGCAGGATGTTCAGCTCATCGATTTCCTGCACCGTGGCCTGCGCAATGCTCTTTTGAACCGATGTATCTGCCATCAGGGCATTGTACAGCGCTTCTCGTTTTCTGGCAGTCAGCTTCTTGGAGTCATTTAGCCCGGGTAGCTCATAGCCGGCCGGCAGAATGACCGCGGCTGCCACTACTGGCCCGGCAAGGGGACCGCGGCCTGCTTCATCGATACCGCAGACCCGCGCGAAACCGTCGCGTTGCGCGGCTAGTTCCTCAATCATATCGGGAGGAGTGGCAGGTGCAGGGGGGCGGCTCATTTTTTCTTGTCCTGTCGGTTTTTACGGGCTTGTTCGCGGAGCTCGCGGGGCAGGGGGGCTCCTTCTTCCTGGGTGTAGAGGGCCTCGATATCATCCAGGTACCGGCTCATGGGTGTTTCCGGTCCGGGGGTGTCCTGCCGCAGCATGTGCATTGTTTCCAGATACGAATCGAATGAACGGCCGCGTTCTCCCCCAGTAAAGGAGATTTCGTACCAGTCCAGGTAATCGCGGCCACGCCGGGCAGCGTGGGTATAGGCGGCTCGCAGTTCCTGCAGCGGCTTGATGCTGTTCTGCACGGTGTCGGGGTGTGTGCCCTGGGCCAGCTGGCCGATCAGGCGGCAATATTCGGTGATGATGGGGCGGTATCCGGGAAAGCAGGTGTAGCTGAGTGAAACCAGTCTGGCCATGGCGGGTTGGACGAGTTTCTGCCAGTTGGGCAGTTTGACGAGCTCCCGGGCATTATCCAGTGAGACCGGCTGGGGAATCTCGGTTTCCGGGTCAAAATACATGATGGTGAGCGCCTCTTGCAACATCTTTTCTGTTTCCAGAGGAGCCATGGCCTCATTACTGCGCGGAAGTGCCAGATTCGCCAGCTCAATAGCCCACCATTTGCTCAGCAGGCTGCTGTCGACCCCCAGCTCGTGGAAATAGGTGGTGAGGGTTTCAACCGCGGGGGCATCGGCGGTAGCGGCATCGGCCAGCAGATTCTTGAGCTGCTCCGGCCCCCCTTCCTGGGAGAGCAGGCTCATGAGCATTACACCGCAGGAAACTTCGTATATCTGGCGGCTTGCGGCATCCAGCTTCTCGGGTTCCTGCAGCGAGAGGATTTCCTCTGGCGGGAGCATCTCTGCCTGCTGGAAAAGCTGCTGGTAGATCCTGCGTTCTGCTTGCCCGCTCTTCCACAGCACCGCCTGCTGCACCCCCGCTATCAGCCAGGGGGGCAAGCCCATGTTCTCCGGGTATGCTCCGGGGTCCAGATCGCGCAGCACGTGTTCGTACAACACCATGGTGATGATGGCTTTGTCCAGCCGCCCCAGGTCGATGCCGCCGCCGGGGTGGATGCGTACCTGGAAATTCGGCTGGTCGCCAATGATGTTGATTCTGGTGCGGATGGGATTGAGCACTGGCGAATCGCTGCTTTTGCCTATCAGACGGATAGAAATGGTATGCCGGTGCTTCTTTTCCAGCTGCAGGATTTTGCAGACCTGTCCATACAACGCATCGGCCCGGGTGGCAATGGCTCCCATGCGCAGGGAATCGCCACCGCTTACCGAAAATAATTTGCTGTGGGAAACGACATGCTCGTCTGCTTCCGGCAGGTAGCCGTTGAAGCTCTGCTGCTCAGCTGCCATCTGCAGTGCTGCTCCTCGTTTATCCGGCACAATGCCGGCGGCAGCGGCTGCTCGCAGTACTTCGGCTTCCTCGGCTTTCAGCTCGGCGGGCAATGCCTCATCTGCCTCTGCCGCATAAGCCGCCAGCGGAAGCAATGCCAGAACTGCCCAACATTTCAACATGCCACCATGCTACCAGATACCCGCAGCCCCTGCAAGTGCAAATCCTGTGTGCTGGTTACAACCTATTCATCAGCTTCTGTGTCTTCCTCCGGGTGCAGTAGCTGGTCGATAAAGCGCCCTATGTACCAGGAAGCTGCCAGCCAGCCTGCCGCCAGAATGATGAAATAATTGTAATAGAAACGGCTGTGGCGGAAATTGTGGTACCGGTGCCGCTGGAAGATATCTGCCGGGTTTACTTCCCAGATATGCAGGCCAAGTAGAATCAGAAGCCCCAGTGCAAAGGCTGAGCCCAGCACATAGTACCCCTTGCGGCGTTCATCGGCATCATTTTGCCAGGCGTTGTAACACACCATCCCCAGCAGGAAGATAACCAGGATGATTCCCCATATCCCGTAAGGAGAATTCAGCAGGTAACTTGTATCGGCCACAAATACCATACCCGTAGTGTACTCCATCGTCTGCGTCAGGTCAACCGCTTTTCACGGCGTAGCCGGAAGTGCGTTGACGGGGTACTAGATAATTGGTAATCCTCGTGCCCCAAAACGTTGGGATGCATGCGGGCTTTTTATTCGAATTTGCATTTTTGCTTTCCCTGCAGGGGGGAATTTGGTAACATACCGCTGCTATGATGGTTCAGTTCTACAAGATGACCGGCGCAGAAAGCGATTTTGTGATGGTCGATAACCGGGATTTTTCGCTCAGCCCGGTGCTGACGACCGAAAATATCGCGGATGTCTGCAACCGTCGTTACGGTATTGGTGCCGAGGGACTCATTGCGATAGAACCTGCCCGAGATGGTGGTGATGTCCGCGTGCTCTGCTACGCTGCAGATGGTAGTGAGTCGCCTGTGAGTACCGATGCTGCGCTCTGCTCCACGGCGTTTGCGGATTTCCTGCTGGAGAGCGGCATGGCCGGGCTTCAGCTTGAAACACCTGCCGGTTTGCTGAAGGGAACAGTAAATGCAGACGATAGCGTCAGCGTGCAGCTGGCCCCCTCAGATGCTCCCGTGAGCGGGTCGGCGCTGATTGTGTTCCGGGGAGAGGTCATCATCTGCGAGGACTGACAGTTGCACACCAGTATGGTTCCTGTGCCGATTCATCCGCTTGATACCAAGGGTCGCCCCATCATCCTCATCGGGTTGATGGGCTGCGGCAAGACTACCGTGGGCAAGGCACTCAGCAAGCGCACCGGCATGCCCCTGCTGGATACAGATGCCATCATCGAAGAGCAGATCGGCTGCCCTATCCCCGAGATCTTTGCAGAGAAGGGCGAGGCTCATTTCCGCGCGCTGGAAACCGCCTTGCTGCGCTACTTGCTGTACAACCCCACCCCCAGCCCCTCCATCATCTCCACCGGTGGCGGCATCGTGGTGCGCCAGGAGAATCGCCAGCTCCTGCGCAAGCTCGGCTTCACCGTGTGGCTCAATGTCTCTATCAACGCTCTGCTTACCCGCACCGCCAAGAGCACGAACCGCCCGCTGCTGCAGAATACCGACCGCCGCGCCGTGTTCACCCGGCTTGATGCCGAGCGCCGCCCGTTCTACAAGGAGGCGGCGCATCTGTGGCTCGAGGCTTCGTGCATGGATGTCAATAGTGTTGCGGTGCGGGTTTGCGAGGAAGCCGAACGCTTCTTTGCCGCCTTTTGATAGCGAAATTTTGCCAGACTTCATTACTTGCTTGACGCGAAGGTGGCTTTTATGATAGGATTAGCCCATAGAATTACGTATTTCTAGCAAGAATTTACAGATATGAAACCCGCTACATTCAACTGCACTGTACTGCGCGACGGCCACCAGTCTCTGGCCGCTACCCGCATGTCCACCGAGCAGATGCTCGAAATCGCTCCCATCCTGGACACCATGGGCTTCTCTGCTCTTGAAACCTGGGGTGGTGCTTCCATCGACTCCGGACTTCGTTTCCTGGGTGAGCACCCGTTCGATCGTCTGGATACCCTCAAGAAGCTGGCTCCCAAGACCCCGCACATGATGCTGCTGCGCGGTCAGAACCTCGTGGGCTACACCCACTATGCCGATGACGTGGTGGAGGCTTTCGTGAAGCTGAGCGCCAAACATGGCATGAACATCTTCCGTATCTTCGACTGCCTGAATGACCCGCAGAATATGCGCACTTCCATCAAGGCGGCCAAGGAAGCCGGAGCCCAGGCTCACGGCACCATCTGCTACACCACTTCCCCGGTGCACAACCTGGAGTACTTCGCCAAGCTGGCCAAGGAAATCGCCGACATGGGTGCCGATGCCATCGTCATCAAGGACATGGCCGGCCTGATTCCCCCGGCAGAGACTGCCGCTCTTACCAAGGCTATCAAGGATGCCACCAACCTGCCGGTGTGGATTCACACCCACGAGACCGCGGGTCTGGGTGCAGCCACCTATGTGGCCGGTATCAATGCTGGTGCCGATGCCGTGGACGTTTCCATCGCTCCCTTTGCCAATGGTACGGGCCAGCCTGACTGCATGCGCATGCTCGCCCTCATGAATGGTTACGAGCGCGCTCCGAAGCTCGAGGATGAAGTTGACTTCAAGAAGAAGCTCTCTGACATCTCTGCTATGCTGCAGCCGGTGTACGACAGCCTTTCCCGCTTCACCAGCCACGCCAACGAAATCGTGAACAGCGATACGCTGCGCTACCAGGTACCCGGCGGCATGCTTTCCAACTTCCGCAGCCAGCTGAAGGAAATGAACATGACCGACAAGTTCGAGGAGGTGTTCGCTGAAATCCCGGTGGTGCGCGAGGCTCTTGGCTGGATTCCGCTGGTAACGCCCACTTCCCAGATTGTGGGTGTGCAGGCCATGATGAACGTGAAGTTCGGACGCTGGAAGAACATTACCCCGCAGTGCGCCGACGTGGCTCTGGGCTACTATGGCCGCACTCCCGCCCCTGTGGACCTCGAGCTGCAGGCCATGTGCGCCAAGAAGATGGGCAAGGAACCCATCACCTGCCGCCCCGCCGACCTCATCAAACCCGGCATGCAGGATCTGCGCGACAAGCTTGCCGCCAAGGGGATGCCCGCTACCGATGAGAACTGCGTCATCTACTGCATGTTCCCGCAGCAGCTGGAAGACTACTACGCTGGCAAGAAGCCTGAGCCGCCCACCACTCCCAAGCAGGAGAACTTCGGCGCTCCCGCTGCCCTCTCCACCGTGGGTGTGGCTGCCGCTATCTCCGGCCGCAACATGAAGCTCAACATCATGGGCCGCGAGTACGATGTGACCATCGAGGAGAAGTAATCGGCTTCACTAGATGCTATTTTCCGGGCTGCGGTTCCTCCACGAACCGCAGCCTGTTATTTTTTTTTTCGCCGTTTTGATTGATATGAAGCATCTCATCTACCTTTTTCTCATGTCTGTGCTATCCGTTTCCTGTTCTCTTCTGCCTTTGGATGATAAACCAGCCTCCAATATGAGGGGGTATTGCCTCATACTGGGAAATCACAAGTATTCGTTCCCGAAAGGAAATGAATATTCCCGCCGCCGGGGAGTGTTCCGCCTCTACCACTGCTACACCCCGGAAACAGCCACCTTTACCGAAGGTCAGGAGCACAATGACCCGGATATTGCGGACGGTGTCGGCTTTTCGACCTGGAAGCTGGAGTTCCTTACCCCCACCTCAGGCATGGCGACTCTCATTGACCAGCATGTCTTCGGGCATCATGATGAGGAGGAGAGACTCCCGTTCACGATTGTGCCATTGAAGTGAAGATTTGGCCAGAAAAGGCTGTTAAAATGATGCGGAAGTGGAGCAGAAATATGGAATTGTGAAAAATGTTCCGTTTGTAATGACTTTACAGTAGGTATGTTGTAAATCGAACGGAAAAATCCGCAGTAACGCTGCGGATTTTTCCGTAATAATGATGCGGATTTTTCTGTTTTTGCTTGACGGATAGGCTCTGTCTATTGGTGTAGGATGGTGGAATTTATCCCATGGAGGTGAAGAAGAGCTGTAGCCCGGATGCTGCCGATTTGCGCCACGCTCGCAAAATCCTGACCGGTCTGCTGGATCTCAGGACAGGCATCGTGTTTTGCACGGCTGAGCAGCCATATACTCTGGCCGATGGAATCAGGGCTTTCCCTATTCCCGTGTTATGAGTCACAAGTATTTCATTTTCATTTTATGGAGATCATAACGAGGGATTGCTGCTTGACAAGCGGCATCTGTAAATGGTAGCCTCTATGCAAATAATGCGTTTGATTCTGATGATGAATAAATGGCGAAGAATGGGGGCTTTCCTGCTGCTGGTGGCGGGAATGATGGTGACTGGGTGTCGATCGACACTTCACAGGGCTGTAATACGCGGTGACATAGAGACGGTTCAGGCAGAGATAAATCGCGGGGCCGATGCAAATGATAAACCGCATGGCGCGCATGCTCTATGGCTGATACCGGCAATTCCTGCGGCTGTTGCGGTAGATATTGCCCAATTAGGGGCAGCTATAGGAACATTGGGGTTGTACGCGATTACTATGGACAAAATTTTTGGAGAACACGAGTGCCTGATGACCTTGCAATTATCCCGTTTCATGAATAGTTCGGTGGAAGAGGCTCGTGCTAGTGGACGTGAGGATATTGTCAATCTGCTGGTTGATGCAGGCGCTGAACCGCCAACGAATGATATGCGGGCGAGTGTTCGCCGCAAGTTGGAAAAGGAAATGGAGGGACCAGCGGGTTCCCGCATGGTTCAGAATGGGCAGGAAGCTGTATCGGCTCAACCACTTGCAGCCTCCGTGGTTGCAAGTGGCTCGCTGCCGGCAGCTTCGGCTGTTTCCATGGCTTGCTCTTCTGCGGTGACCAGTCCCCAGCCTTCTGTGCCCCTCGGTCGTTGGGATATAGACAACGGTAAGTTTTACTACAAGGAGTTCCGTCTGGGGCCAACTGCTCTGGCCCCCGGAAACTGGGAGCATATGACCAGGATGATGGACAATAATCGTTTTTCAACGCTAAGCGCAGTTGAGAAAATAGTCGGAGCGTCTCCCGATGCCACAGCAAGCGATAGTCGTGGACAATACGATATATGGTATTACACCAGGCTCGCTTCAGATGCTCAGGAGATGAACGTCGGGCTGCTTGTTACCCGCAGCCAGGGAGGTGTGGTGAAGGAAAAGGCGATGTTGTGCGTACCGAAGGATCTGGTAACCAGATATCATGGTGATGCTTCAATGGTTCGAGAATTGAAGGTGCTGCCAACCTCTGGCTCCAGTCATAGAGGATTGCAGAAACTCTTCAATCAGGTTTCGAAGATTCATAACGAGAAAGTAGTTGCCCATATCAAGCAACGCCATCAATCGCTTATGAAAACAGCGAGAGATGAATGCAACAGAAAGATCCGCGAGGATGCAATGAAGATTGTGGAGAACTATGCGCAAGATTTGGTGCAGTCTCAGGTATCAGGAAGCTCGGGTGCAGAGGGGGGGCGTGCGGTCTCCTCATCGTCTTCTTCCTCTGGTGATTCCGGTGAGAAAACTGTAACCAAGCGGGTCGATTGTTCTACTTGTAGTGGTAAAGGTCACATGCGAGGAACTTTGGGTGCTTCTGTCACCTGCCCGAATTGTGGCGGGAGCGGTAAGCTGAAGATTACCGAAACAACAGGTTCTTCCGGTGGAGGATGGAAGTTGGTCAAGGAAACCTGCACGATGTGTAAGGGTGGTAAAACAATCCGCAGCGCTGGTACAGTTAAAGCCTGCCCGGGCTGCCGGGGCCGCGGATATAATCATTCGATACCGTAATGCTTGAGCGACGGAGGCTCTGGTATCTATCCAAAGCTTTCTAATAACTGTATATTCTTCAGGTCATGAGTAGTTCTCGGGCGTGAGCCTCGGCGGTGGAGCCAGAGGCCCCGAGCATGCGAACGAGCTCGCCGATGCGGGCATCGCCGCCGACTTCTTCCAGGCGGGAGACGGTGCGGCCTTCTGTGGTCTGGCCTTTGGAGATGAGGTAGTGGTGGTCGGCCAGGGCGGCTACTTGCGGGAAATGGGTGATGGCGATGACCTGGTGGTCGCGCCCCAGTTCGCGCATTTTCATGCCCACGGCGCGCGCGATTTCGCCGCCCACGTTGGCATCAATCTCGTCGAAGATGAGCAGGGGGGTGTCATCCTGCCGGGCCAGGGCGCTCTTCAGCGCGAGCATGACGCGGGCGAGCTCGCCGCTGGAGGCGATGAGGCGCAGGGCTTTCTGCGGTTCTCCGGGGTTGGGGCCAAAGAGGAACTCCACTTCTTCCATGCCTTGCGGACCGGGCTCGGGCAGGGGGGTGAGCTGCGCGGTGAAGATCGACTGGCGGAAGCCCAGGTGGCGGGCGTGGGTGAGGAAATCTTCCTCCAGCCGGGGGGCTGCGGCGGCACGGGTGGCAGAGAGTGCGGCTCCGGCCTGCAATACGGCGGCGCGGCAACGTTCTTCTTCGGCGTGCAATTCTTCGAGCCGTTGTTCCCGGTTGCCGATGGCATCGAGCTTGGCGCGGCAGGTTTCCAGATGCTCGGTGATGGCTTCGAAATCGGAGCCGTACTTGCGCTTCAGATTATCGAGCAGGGAGATGCGGGTCTCCAGATCGGCCAGCTCGGCGGGGTCGCACTCCAGACTTTCCACATAATCCTGCAGGTTGGCGGCCAGGTCCTCGGCGGTGTCGATGAGGCTTTCCAGACTTTCCAGCCAGGGGGCGGTGGTGGCATCCAGCCGCTCCAGGTCACGGCCGCTGCGCACCAGCTGGTGCAGGGTGGAGAGCAGGGAGCCTTCCTCGCCATCCACCATCTGCGCCATGGGTAGCGCTGTATCGCGCAAGCGGTTGGCATTGCGGGCGCGCTGCCAGCGGGCCTCCAGCCCCTCCACTTCCTCGGCGGTGAAGGCGGCGGCTTCAATCTCTTCTACCTGGTGGCGCAGGAAATCAAGCTCTCGCTCGTTGGCCATTTCGCTTTCGAGCAGGGTGCGGTAGGCGTGTCGGGCATCCAGCCAGGCGCGGTAGGCGGTGTGGTAGGCTGCCAGGGCAGGGGTGTTTTCGGCAAAGGCATCGAGCAGGCAGAGCTGGCGCTCCTGCGAGGTGAGGGAGCGGTGCTCCTCCGGGTGGTGCATATCGACCAGGCCTGCGCCGATGCGTTTGAGCAGTTGCAGAGTGACGGAACTGCTGTTGATGAACTGGCGGTTGCCGGTGGTGGTGACCACGCGTCGGATGATGAGCAATCCATCCTCACAGGGCGGTACGCCGCTTTCCTCCAGCAGTTCGTTGAGAGCGGCAGCATTGCCAAGCTGGAATATGGCTTCGATGCTGCATTGACTTTCTCCGCTGCGGATGAGGCTTTTATCGGCTCTCTCCCCCAGCGCCAGGGAGATGCCGCCCATGATGACGGATTTGCCTGCACCGGTTTCGCCGGTGATGCCCAGGAAACCCGCGTGGGGTTCCCAGCTGAGTTCATCCACCAGGGCCAGATTCCGTATCTTGAGCAGGGAGAGCATAAATTATCTTTGCGTTCTGGGGCAGATTATGCCATAATGCGCGCGGAAATCAAAACCAAATCTGATGCTGAACGTACTTTTCCTTGGCAGCGGCACTTCCACCGGGGTGCCCGTGATTGGCTGCGGCTGTGAGGTTTGCCGCTCGACCAACCCGCGCAACAAACGCTGGAGGTCTTCGGTGCTGATTAGGTCTGCTGCCACTACGCTGCTGGTGGATTCCTGCCCGGATTTGCGCGCCCAGGCGCTGCGGCATCAGCTCACGGCGATTGATGCGGTGCTTTACACCCATGAGCATCTGGACCACACCGCCGGGTTTGACGAAATGCGGGCCTTCTGCTGGCGCCGTGCAGACCGCCTGCCGCTCTACGCAGGCACAGCGTGCCTGGCTCATCTGAAGCGTATGTTCGGCTGGGCGTTCGACGAGAAGAATACGTATCAGGGCTATATCCGCCCCGAGGCCCATGACCACGCCGGGCAGCCTTTTGTGGTGGGCGATATTGAGGTGACACCCGTGCCGGTGCTGCATGCCACGGTGGAGACCTTCGGCTATGTGTTCCGCAGCGGTGGCAGAAGCTTTGGCTATGTGCCCGATATTCAGGAATTACCGGTAAGTTCTGAGCCTTTGCTCATGCAGCTGGATGCCCTGGCGATGGATGGTTTGCGCTATCGCCCGCACCGCACGCATTTCTGCGTGGATGATACGGTGGCCCTCATGCATCGACTGCGCCCTGATCGGGGATTTATTACCCATATCGGGCATGAGGTGGAGTACGATGGCCTCTGCCGCTACTTGCCGGAATCGGTGGCTCCAGCCTACGATGGAATGCAGCTTATCCTGGATTGACCCGGTACTCGGTTTCAGGTGAAACGCGGTACCGGGGGGCGAATTCTTAGTGACAAAAACAGGGGACCTGTGCTGTAATATGCACCGGCAAGAGCACATGGCTGCCTCAATCCTGCTGTACGGCGGGACGGCGGTTTCTGGTGTGCCGCGCGGCCCCGACCCCACACCTGCTGGGTAATCCAACGCAGCCGATTTGCCATATTCAACCAACAACCCGATTAGAACAATTATGGCAGATATCGAAAACAACTACCAGATCAAGTATTCCGAGAAGTGGGGCAGCTACCTCCAGCAGGAGGTCTCTCGCCTCGATAAGTATGTGACGGTCGAATCCGGCCTCACGGGCAAAATGGCTGCATTCGACCAGTACGGCCTGCTCGCCTTCGATGAGAAGACCGAGCGGATGAAGAGTACCACGCTCTCCGAGGCTCCCACCACCCGCCGCGTGATTCATCCCAAGATTTTCACCAAGGCGGTGGGCTTCGATGAGTTTGATGCCAAGAAGCTTGCCAATATCGATGTGCCGGTAAGCAAGACCATTGAGAGCCTGCGCGCCGCCGCCGGTCGCTGCATGGACAAGGTGATGATCGATGCCTTCCTGGGGGCTAATTACACCGGGGAGAATGGTACAATCGCTGTCAACCTGCCGGAGTCTCAGATTATCGAAGAGGATTTCGTGGAAAGCGGCAGCGCGGTGGAAAGCAACCTTACTGTGGGCAAGCTGCGCCATGCTCTCACCATCCTCCAGAAAAATGAGGCATGGAGTGATGAGCGCCGCGCCTACGGCGATGAACTCGTTCTCGCCTGCTCCAGCAGTCAGATTAATTCCCTGCTGCAGCAGCAGGAGGTCTCCAGTTTCGACTACAACGCAGTCCGCGCTCTGGCCGAAGGCCGCCTGGATACCTTCCTCGGTTTCCGCATCATCCGCACGGAGCAGCTGCCGGTGGATTCTCTCGGTGTGCGCTCCTGCCTGGCCTGGGTGAAGAGTCGCGCCCAGTTCGGCATCTGGGATGATTTTAAGGTGAAGCTTTCCGTTCGCGATGACCTGGATGAAACTCTCCAGATTCGCGCCAAGTTTGCCTGCGGTGCCACCCGTCTGCAGGAGGAAGGTTTCGTGAAGATTCTCTGCGCAGAATAACGCGCAGCATTGGAGAAGGGAAGAAGACATGGGGGCCCCCGGCGGAGAAATCCGCCGGGGGATTTGCGTTGCGAGTGAAGCAGATATTGCAATTTCGTAATTTTCTCTTTTGTGCTTGCAAAAGCATCCCTCGGGAGTTAGAATGCTCTTGTACTATTGTACTCAAATTTTATTTAATCATTATGAAACCTACACTTCTTGTACTCGCAGCAGGTATGGGCAGCCGTTACGGTGGCCTCAAGCAGCTTGACCCCATGGGCCCCAACGGTGAAGTTATCCTTGATTACTCCGTGTATGATGCCATCCGCGCCGGTTTTGGTAAGGTTGTGTTCATTATCCGCAAGGATTTTGAAGAGGCTTTCAAATCCCAGGTGGGGGCTCGCTTCGCTGGTAAGATTGAGGTGGACTACGCTTTCCAGGCTCTGGATGATCTGCCCGAGGGTTACAGTGTGCCCGAAGGCCGTGTGAAGCCCTGGGGCACCGCTCACGCTCTGCTGGCTGCCCGCAATGTGGTGAATGAACCCTTCGGTGTGGTGAATGCCGATGATTTCTACGGGGCCGATGCCTTCCAGAAGGCTGCTGAATTCCTGACTTCCACTCCCGTGTCTGATGGCAAGGAACACTATGGTATGATTGGGTACCCGCTTAAGAACACCCTGAGTGACCACGGCGATGTGAACCGCGGTATCTGCGGTATTCAGAACGGCTACCTTGACAGCGTGGAGGAATACACCAAGATCAAGACTGAGGAAGATGGTGTGTGCCGTGGCGACAGCCTGAGCGGCGAGCGTAAGCCCGTGGACCCCGAGGAGCTCGTTTCTATGAACTTCTGGGTGTTCCCCGCCAGCTTCATTGGTCAGATTCAGGACCACTTCAACCGCTTCATGGCTGCCCATGGCAGCGAGCTGAAGAGCGAGTGCTACATCCCCACCGTTGTGGATGAACTCATCCACAACGGTAAGGCTGATTGCAGCGTCATCAAGACCACCGCTAACTGGCTCGGTGTGACCTATCCCAGCGACAAGCCCGCTGTGGTGGAGAGCATTGCCAAACTGGTGGAAGAAGGTGTGTATCCCGCTAAACTTGGTTGATTTTTATGTACGATCTTCAGAAAATTGCCGGGATGTTCGACATCCGCGCCGACTATGTGTTCGGCGAACCCTATGGTTCCGGCCATATCAATGATACCTTCCGCATCGAGGTAGAGCAGGCTGGTATCCGTCTGCGCTACATCCTGCAGCGAGTGAACAGCAACGTGTTCCGTCAGCCCATCGGGCTCATGGAAAACGTGAAGCGCGTGACCGATGAGGCTCTGCGTGTGCTGCTCGAGGAAGGCTGCAAGGAAGCCTATCGCCGTACCCTTACCATCATCCCCGCCAAGGATGGCAAGCCCTATGCCCAGGATGAAGAAGGTAATGTGTGGCGTGTGTATCCCTTCATCGAGCGTGCCCGCACCTACGATATGATTGAAAACCCCGGCCAGTGCGTCGAGGTGGCCCGCGCTTTTGGTAACTTCCAGAAGCTGGGTGCCAATCTGCCCGGGGCTCCGCTCTTTGAGACGATTCCTGATTTCCACAACACCACCAAGCGCTTCCAGAATTTCCAGAAGGCCATCGCTGCTGACCCCCTGGGCCGTGCCAAGGATGTGCAGAAGGAAATTGATTGGTATCTCTCCCGCGAGGCCGATTGCCACAAGGTGGTGAACTACCTGGCCAGCGGTGAGCTGCCCCTGCGCGTGACCCACAACGACACCAAGCTCAACAATGTGATGCTTGACGATGTGACCGGTGAGGGTATCTGTGTGATTGACCTCGATACTACCATGCCCGGCTCTGCCCTGTACGACTTTGGTGATATGATTCGCACCTCTACTTCTCCCGCTGCGGAAGATGAGAAGGACCTTTCCCTTGTCACCATGCGTATGGAGTACTTCGAGGCTCTTGCCAAGGGCTACTGCGAAGCCGCTACCTTCCTCACCCCGCTGGAGAAGGAACTGCTTCCGTTCTCTGGCAAGCTCCTCACCATGGAATGCGGCATGCGCTTCCTGACCGACTACCTTGAAGGTGATACCTACTTCAAGATCAAGCGCCCCGAGCACAACCTCGACCGCACCCGTACCCAGATGGCTCTCGTGGAATCCATCGAGGCCCAGATGGACGAGATGATGAAGGTGGTTGCCAAGTATTGAGTATATCATCGACATATTTCAAGCCCTACCTGATTCTGAAAAACCGGGTAGGGCTTCATTTATTCAATGAGGCCATGATTGAGACATTTGTGTTGGAAGATAATCTGCCGCTGGAGGGGGTATGGCAGTCGGTTTCTGCCGCTTCTCCTGGTGAGGATATGGCATATCTCTTCCGGCTGGGTGGGCATCTGCTGCTAGCACGCCTCGGTGGGACACCGCAGGGCTATGCCTTGTGGTCGGTGGAGACTTTGCCGGAGGATGCTGTGGAGGTGGAGCTTCCTTCAGGCTTTGCCGGAGCTTTTGTACGGCGTGTGGTGTGCAGCCTTGTTCCGGCTGGGGATGATGTGGATATGGCCCTGGTGCTGGATGCGGGCATGGATCGTTGCCTGTATTTTACCCCGGTAGATGGTGAGCATGCCGCGTGCAGCATGCAGCCTGCTGCTGGGGCGGGCGATGTGCAGGAAACGGTGCGCTTTGGAGCCCGATTCCCGGAAAATGTGGTGTTGCCGGCTGAGGTTGTATCTCGTGTGCGTTTGTTGTTCCGCTTATTTGGATTGAGTTCGGCGGTGCTGCTTTCTGCGGGCGTATGCGGCTTTGTGCTTAGCGAGCCGTGGCTGATAGAGGTGCTGCTTGGGCTAAGCTTTGCGCTGGCGGGTTCTGCTTTTTTTCTGCTAAAAAAGCGAGCTGAGGTGTGTCCTTGGTGCGATTCCAAAGCTCTCTATGTGGAAAGTTATAATGAAATGTGTTGCCAGAAGTGCCATAACTGTTGTAGAATCCTAGAGCGTAAGAAATAAATTTCCTCGAATGAAGACGATATTCAGATATCTGACACTAACGGCCTTCGGGCTTTGCTTGTTGGAAACAGCCGATGCTGCACCCTCTAAGAAGAAAAAGAAGGCATCGGTATTCCCCAATGTGGAATTGGCAGCCGATAAGGTGGACGGGGTGAAGGCCGCCGCTGAGGCTGGTGATGCCGAGGCGCTTCGCAAATTAGGACATTACTATATGCAGCAGGCGCAGGATGTCAAGGGGCGTGAATGTTTCCTCAAAGCGGCAGAAGCTGGTGATGCTGAGGCAAGGGCTTGGTATGCCCTTGCTCTGTATTACCAGCATAACCGATCACCCCAAGGTGAAAAATTGGCGCTGGAACAGGCTCTGATATCTGCCGAAGCCGGCAATTTGATGGGAATGTATTTTAGTGGCCTTTTCGGGCACAAGGATGATGAGTTTGCCTGCAAATGGCTGGAAAAAGCTGCTAAGGGGGGATTCGCTCCGGCCATGCGGGTGCTTGCCTGGAAGATGCAGCTCGAATCTGTAGGAGCTTCTGAAAGAGAGCGAAAGAAGTTCCTTGCCCTGTATGATAAGGCGATGAAGTCTGGCGATATTACGTCCGTACATGCAGGCACAGGGAAGAGCGGCTATATTTTTGACCGCTTTCCCTATGCTAGAACAAACCGTCTTCTGCGCCAGTCGATAGAACTCGCCAAAAAGCGTAGCCTCTGCTGGTATGATACATGCTTTGATTTTAATTTCCCGTTGGATAGGTTTGCCCATGGTGCCGCAAAGTACTACCTGGTTATCTTAGGATACAAGTCTTTGGAGCTTGCCGCTGATAAGGAAAAGAACAAGATGGATATCTGCACCAGGAACAGGAAGGAGTTGTATGACTATCTCGAAAAACAGGCAGAAATGGGCGACCCTGCTGCATGCCATGCCATTGTCAGCCTTATTGAATTGCCGCACCTGTTCTGGTCATGCAGGCCAGATGTGTCATTCTCCAACCCGGACAAATCATACTGGCGTCAGAAAGCGGAAGCTCTTAAAAAAACAGCACCGCCACTTTATCGCAAGCTGCGCTACCCTTTCTGAGAATGGGGCCTTGCCCAGTATAAAAATACACCGAAATCAAAATATACGCTTGCCAGAGCGCGAATTATGACTATAATACCCGCTCACTCACCTACGTGCGTATGAGTAATAACTTAGCTGAAAGAGCTCTGCAATATCACGAGCAGCCCCGCCCGGGCAAGCTGGAAGTGCTGCCCTGTAAATCATGTTTTACCATTGATGACCTGACCTTGGCCTACTCCCCCGGTGTGGCTGTCCCCTGCATGGAGATTGCCAATGATACCTCCGTGACCGGTCGTTACACGAACCGCGGCAACCTGGTGGGTGTCATTAGCAATGGCACCGCTGTACTCGGCTTGGGCAACATCGGCGCCCATGCCTCCAAGCCGGTGATGGAGGGTAAAGGACTCCTTTTCAAGATTTATGCCGATGTCGATGTCTTTGATATCGAATTGGATATCAAGAAGCCCGAAACGCTCATCGAGGTCATCAAGACTATGGAACCCACCTTCGGTGCCATTAACCTTGAGGATATCAAGGCCCCCGAGTGCTTTGTGGTGGAGCAGCGCCTGCGCGAGGAAATGAATATCCCCGTGTTCCATGATGACCAGCATGGCACGGCCGTTATCTCCGGTGCAGCTCTGCTGAATGCCGCGCACCTCACCGGGCGTCTGCTCCAGGATATGCGCTGTGTTGTCTGCGGTGCCGGTGCTGCCGGTATTGCCTGCGCCAAGTTCTACATGGCCCTGGGTATCCGCCGCGAAAATATCTTCATGTTCGACTCCAAGGGCCTCATTCACACAGGCCGTCTCGATCTGCATCCCACCAAGGCCATGTTTGCTCAGAGTGAGGACTGCACGCTCGAGGTTGCTCTCCAGGGCGCCGATATCTTCCTCGGCCTTTCCAAGAAGGGGCTCCTCAAACCCGAGATGGTCAAGAGCATGGCACCCAATCCCATCATCTTCGCCTGCGCCAATCCTGATCCCGAAATTACCTACGATGAAGCCAAGGCTGCCCGCCCGGATTGCATCATGGGCTCCGGCCGCAGCGACTGGCCCAACCAGGTGAACAACGTGAGCTGCTTCCCTTACATGTTCCGCGCAGCCCTCGATATGGAGGCTACCAGCATCAGCGAGGCGATGAAGATTGCCGCTGCCCGTGCTTTGGCCGACCTCGCCCGCCAGCCTGTGCCGGCAGAAGTTGTGGCTGCCAATGGTGGCGTGCCGCTGGAGTTCGGTCGCGACTATGTGATTCCGAAGCCTTTTGACCCCCGCATGATTGAGTACCTCTGCCCCGCTATTGCCGAGGCTGCTGTTCTTTCCGGTGTGGCGCGCCGCCCTCTTCCTGAGCGTGAGGCGTACACCGCAGAACTCAAGGCTCGCGTTGCGAAGGTTCACGAGCGTACTCATGCGCTTGTAGATAGCTATAAAGCCTGATTTATAGACTACTCGTCTCTTTTTTCGCTAGTATTTGATTGATTCCGGGGTGCAGTACGCTGCACCCCGGATGATTTTCAGGCACCTCAATAGTCAAAATTTCAACTTTGCTTTACTGAAAAACACCTCCTTGGGGCTTCTGGTGTCTATTTTCGAAATGCTGCGCAAAAAATAAAGAATTTTGTTTCCTTGATATATCAGTTACTTGTGAAAAAAATAGAGAAAACTTGCATTTTTATTCAAAAATACGCTTGACGTGAAATGAGGTTTCTGGTAAACTCCGCCCACGCCCTGCTACAGGGCAGCCCGAAAGGGGAAGCACGAGGGTGCTCACCACGCCGGGCGAGGCAATTTTCCAATGTATGACTTTCCGTGGTACCACGGGCTGCCCAAAAGCGGCTCACTGGCTTCAACAACCTGCCAGGCGGGGTACCGGAGAGGATAAAGAGAGGGAAGGAAAAGGTCGTGACGCGTGCCGTGGCCTGCGCCGGGATGAAACTCCTCGGAGTTTCGGAGCGGGGTAACACGGCACTGTCAGAATTGGAATGAGCTAAATAAAAGCCAATTCTGATGGTCCAGCAATTTCTTAAATTATATTATGGAGAGTTTGATTCTGGCTCAGAACGAACGCTGGCGGCGTGGATAAGACATGCAAGTCGCACGGAGTACCTTCGGGTACTGAGTGGCGCACGGGTGAGTAACACGTGAGTAACCTGCCCCCGAGACAGGGATAGCCCCGGGAAACTGGGATTAATACCTGATGGTCTCGCAAGAGTAAAGCAGCAATGCGCTCGGGGAGGGGCTCGCGTCCTATTAGTTAGTTGGCGGGGTAACGGCCCACCAAGGCGATGACGGGTAGCCGGTCTGAGAGGATGTCCGGCCACACTGGAACTGAGACACGGTCCAGACACCTACGGGTGGCAGCAGTCGAGAAT
>JAFWYD010000082.1 GCA_017517805.1 Akkermansia sp. | reverse complement strand
GTAATATCATCCAACTGATACCACGGAAGCAGCGGCTTCTGTTGGAAATCGGAACGAGAGACCTGCGCCCTTGACATGTCGAGGCGGATGGTCTTGTTGGCAATATCTGCCGGCGCTTGCGCCCATAGCGGGGAAACCCCGAATAGGGATAATAGAAGCAGAACGGAATGGAACCTGTTCATCACAAGGGCTATTCTTTGATGAGTTCAACGCGGGAAACTCCGGCGTAGTCGATTTCCGGCATGGTTTCAAGGAACTTAATCATGCAGGCCGCACCGTCCGTCTTGAGAGATACGCCGGCATCAGCGGGCATATCAGCCGTTGTGGCACAGAGGTAAGAGTTGATGGCCAGCGTGTAGCGGGCTTCGGGATTAATCGGTGTGCCATCTGCCAGGCTGGCGGAGGTAATGCGCAGACGCGAAGAATCCTTGGGCCACACGGCCTTGTAATTCATGCCGGACACACAGGGGGCGCCGTGGTCATCATGCGCGGTGATGTTCTCCAGAATGCGAAGAATCTCCTGACCGGTCGCCGTCATGCGGACAATATCGTTACCGAAGGGATCAAGGCTGTAGACATCTGCCACACTGAGCGGCCCCGCAGCAAAGGTATCGAGACGCACGCCGCCCATGTTCACAATGGCAATATCCGTCTCTGCGCAGCTGCGGATGGCATCGGCCATCATGCAGCCCAAGCTCTCGCGGCGGGGAATATCGCGCTTCACGGTGGAAAGCACGCGCTTGAAGAAAGGCTGAGCCTTCGTCTGTTCCACCATGGCGGCAGTCTCGGCATCGGCCTCATAACCGCTCAGCGGCAGCAGCTCGGCTTTCTTGCTCAGCACTTTGCCATTCTCCACCTCCAGGGTAAGGCGTGTCAGGTATTTGAACTTGTTCTGGGTCTGGGTGATGAGCACGCCATTCTCCAGATGGCCGTTTTCCACCTTGGTGTGGCTGTGTCCGCCGATGATGGCATCCGCCTCCGGGAACTGGCGGGCAAGCTCGATATCAGTCTCGAAGCCCAGATGGGTGAGCAGGATAAGCACATCGCACTGGCTGCGGAGGTACTTATAGTGCCCCGCTACTTTCAATGGATCCAGGAAGCCAATACCCTTGCACATATCCGGGTGGGCATCCGGGCGGCCAGTGGCATCCACCTGCAGCAGACCCAGCACACCGATGCGCACGCCATTGCGCTCAAAAATCTTGTAGGGTTTCAGGTCAATGCCATGCTTGTCTGAAGGGAAGACATTGGCGCTCACAAAGTCGAAATCGGCAGCATTGATGCAGTAGGCCAGGGCGGCGGGGCCGCTGTCAAACTCGTGATTTCCCAGAGCCGACAGGTCGAAGCCGATGTGGTTCATGAGCTGAATCATGGCGGCTCCGGGGTGGTCGCCGCTGTCCACATAGGGGCTGCCGGTGCGGTTATCGCCGGCAGAGAGCAGGAGCAGCTGCGGGGCTTTTTCGCGCTCCTGCTTCACGCAGGTGGTCAGACGCGCCACGCCATCGATATTGGCGTGCATGTCGTTGATGCCGAGAATGGTAATCTGCTCGGCAAAAGCCGTGCCGAGCAGGCCGATAAGGGAGAATAAGATGGATTTCTTCATAGTAGCCTCGAAGGTTAGAAGGTTCAGGAAGGGCGGGTGGTGAAAATGTGGCGGCCATCACTCATGGGGCTGTCGGCGGCAATCTCATTGCCCCAAGCATCGTAGAACGGCCCTTCGCAGAGCGGAAGTCCGGCATCGGTACAGTAGCGGCGCACGGCATCAACCGCAGTGGCACCCATAAAAATGCGGACGGTGATGTTGTTAACGTAGACAATCATGGTGCGGGGACTAGCTTAATGGTTGCAGTGTGGGGTGTGGCTTCGAACTTTGCATCGCCCTCGAAGCCGAGCATCTCGCCGCTCAATTGGAAAAAGTAACTGTCAGCGGAGCAGGAAACAAGCTCCATGCGTCCATTGAAGTGAACCGCCTTGCCATCGCCCACGCCATCGAATGAAATCTCAGCCTGGCGCCCCATAGGTTTGTAGGCGAATATCTTAAGTTTAGGCATAGGGGCATGTTCGCCCATTGTGTACGTCACCGGGCTGGTCTGCCCGGCTTTGGTGCCTGTCAGGCTGATGGTGCAGTAATCCAGCGCAGCAGGCACCACCAATGACTGCTTTTCTGCTGCCACATGGGAACATGCGGTGCAGAAAAGGCCCGCGCAGGCAATGCCCGGAAGGAGGAATGCGGGGAAAGCAGCCATGGTAGTATATCCTTGTGTAGGGATTCAAAAGTGCGGGGTGCTGGTGCACCCCGCCGAACGGATTTATTCCTGTATCTTACTCAGCAGATTTGGGCGCTTCCTCTGCGGGGGCGGGTTCCTCCGCGGGAGCGGGTTCCTCCGCGGGAGCGGGTTCCTCCGCGGGAGCGGGTTCTTCTGCGGGGGCAGGCGCAGCCGGTGCTTCCTTCTCAGCCTCAGCCTTGGCAGCTTTGGCGGCAGCACGCTTCTTGATGAGCAGGAAGATAAGACCACCTGCAGCAGCCAGCAGTACAATGCCCAGAAGCGGACGGTAGAACAGCCAGGCGATGCCGATGGTGATGAGGGCAACGGGGGTGGCGATAAGGAAGGCAATGATGCCGGTACCGATGCCGATGATATCGCCCAGGATGGGCAGCACATCTCCCAGAACCTCAAGCGGCTTGAACACCATCTTGAGACCCATGTACATCATCAGCCAGCCCACAACGCGGAGAATCCAGGTCATCATGGTGTTGGCGTTCTCTGCATTCTGGAACATTTCTTCCTTGGTCTTGGTGCCGGTTTCAAGCAGGTCCACGGTGTAGCCACCGGCCGCAGAATCCTTGGCCACATAGGGGGCGAAGGTGGTGCCGGTCTGCACAGCCACGATACTCACGGGCATTTCGGCGGGAACCATCGTCCAGGAGATACGCACATCACCCACCTGCGGGTTAGCGGGGTTGGCTGTACCCTGCATCGTGCCTGTTGCAACAGTAGTGGCGGGCTGCGCCATGCCGGGCTGCACCATACCGGGCTGAGCCACGGTGGGCTGCACGGCGGGAGCCGTGTTGTAGGCCGGAGCAGGAGAGGTTGCAGTAGTGCTTACGGTCACGGCGATTGGGGTGCCATTCACCATAATATGGCCGCCGGAAGCGGTCTGGCGGATGTAGGGAGCCAGAGCACCGGTAGCCAGGCGCACATAGCTCTTGTTCTCAATGGTGAACAGAGGCAGAGAGCCATAACCGGGGATGTCAGCATATTGCACCACGGGAGGAGCGGGCCACACAAAACCATTACCGGGGACAGTGGCGGTAATGGCATGCAGGTTGCCGGCGTAATAAATGCCGTTGGGCATCACCGGAGTGGGCATACCATCGGGTGTAATCACAAAAGGCACACCGTCGACATTCGTCACAGACATGCGGTTGGGCTGGATGGTGGGCACCGTCACGAAACCACCCATGGTGGTCTGCGGCACAGCACCGATGTTCTCAGCAGGAACCGGCTGCGTGGCTACAGTCTGAACCATGCCGGGCGGCACCACCCCGGGCTGCATACCGGGAGCAGGTGTCATATTATTCATCATACCGGGCTGCATCATACCACCTACAGGGAAGCCCACATAGGCATAGTTGCCGGAGATGGTCACGCGCCCTTTGAGGCCGTCAGGAATATACTCGGGCTTCAACTCCACCGCCTTGTCACCGACGATGCGGTGAATCTGGTTCTTGGTCAGCTCGAATGCGCCATAACGGGCGTTCTCGGCAACAAGGGTTCTGGCCGTGGCTTCAGGCATGAACACCTGATTGTCGTGACCTGCCTCGCGGAAGGAAGAAGAATCCACGGGCTTGCTCACCCACTTTCGGGCGTAGGTGTAGGTGGTGACGGTGGTCTCAGAACCACCCACGTTCTTTTTCTTTTCTTTCCGCTCATTCTCAACCCACTGGTAGAACTCTACCTTGCGGGTCAGACGCATGGCCTTGGGTGCCAGAGCGGGGAAAAGGTCATCGGTAAGCACATCATCAGTTACAGCCTTACCGGTAACATGCACCAGTTTGCCGTCCATGGTGGCGTCTATCGTGTCGGCGTTGGGGAGCTGCACGCATACAGATGCACCCTCTTCCAATGCCTTGGCGGTCTTTACCGCGCGTCCTTCATTCCAGAAAAGCAGAGGGATGCCTGCTATAAAGAGAGCACCACCGATAGCAACTCCTTTGATGGAGCCCCCGAGGCGACTCCCCCAGCTTTCCGTTGTTGTTTCAGTAACAGCCATAATCGTATGATATTGGTTTGTGGTTTCAGTTGGTTCCGGGAAACGGTTCAGTCATTTTTCAGCGTAAATGAACCTCCATAATGAATGG